>NZ_JAUEUL010000002.1:0-719696 GCF_032487575.1 Bradyrhizobium sp. SZCCHNRI1009
GGCTGTACCTGTGGTACCTGCCGCCTGCATTCTTTTGAGCAGGCGGGCCACGGGCCTCAGCCGAGGTCCGGCCTTCCCCGCGCCCTCTCGTTTCAGGGCGACATGACGAATGCATCACCTGGGCGTTGCGCGCCACGGGAGCGTGAGATCGTGTCTCGCCGGAGGATCTGCGTGGCATGATGGATTGTCGACCCATCCGGTCGCGTCCGCCATGAGGCGAATCTGAAACGGCCATCGAGAGCGCAAGGAAATGACGACTCTATTTTGATTTGAATCAAATCATACATTCTACTTGTGATTTCAAATACCCGAGCGGTTGGACGGCGGGGGAGGCGAGATGGCGACCATTCCAGTTGAGCAGGCACGCTCGGTTGCGATGTTCCACGCCGCTTCGAAAAGCGCTCCGGATATCGCCGATCGACAAATGGCGCGGTTTTTCGGCTCGGACCTCGATCCAAACCCGATCATTATTTTTGATCTGACCGGCACGCCGGCATTCTATGATTTCAGCTTCTATCAACAGGCTCTACTCGTCGGCGTCATCAGGTGCACGGCGGACACGAGGCTGCAATCCGCAGCCTGGGCGTTCGAGCCGCCGTCGCGGCAGCTGTCCGACACGAACGCACTCAAGATCGCGACGGAAGCGATGAACAAGATCGCGCCGGACGCAACCCTCGTCAGCCATTCCTTCGTCGCATATTCGTACGCAAAGATCGGCGTTCGCGTTTCCTACGTCAAGGATGGTCACCCCGCATCGTTCATCGTCGACTACTATGATCGATCGGTTCTCACGCAGACCGATCTCGCTCCGAGTCCGCCGCCGGTCGATTTGCTGGATAGCATCGACGGGCTCATTCCCCACTCGATCTTGGACTCTCAGAAGCTCGGTTTTCTCGACGTGTCGGAGCCAGAGCCGCTACGTGGCCAGAGCGAGCGAGAAATGATTCGCAGCATCGTGTCTGGGATTCTGCCGGAAAGCGGTGATCTGCCGGACATCAAGTTTGACGATTCCGACTATAAGACGCTGCAGGCCTACTTTGCTGCGACGCCGCCGGCGATCGCATCCTCGATCCTGCCGGTTCCTCTCTTTGCGCAGATTACGCCTGTCTATTGCGCGGTCGCATCCGCGCAGATGATCCTGGCGTATTTCGGATTCACGGCGACACCCGAGCAAATTGCCGAACAGATGAAGCCTGGCCCCAAGGGCGCCACCAACAAAGCCCAAGTCTCGGCGTATCAGTTTTTTGCGGGAGGGCGATTGGCGCCGACCTTTGATCAAGCTCCGAGTTTCGATCACGCCCTCGACGCGTTGCAGAAATTCATTCCGTTCAAGAGCGGTCTCCCGGGCCATGCGCGTGTCTGCCGCGGCTGGAAGCAATATTCCTTCGTATCGTCTCTCACCGGAAATGTGACGGGAACTGAGCACTATTTTCTGATCAATGATCCATATCCCGTGGGCGAGGGCAGCATTCGCTGGGAGAACCTCAAGAATCACAACTACGCCAATGCGATCAGCTTCAGCCGAATGGGAGGCACATGATGCCGTGTCCGGATTTGCGCGTGAGCAAGTACTGCATCTGGACGCCTGTGGACGGCGCGGTATTCGGCCTGCATGGCTACACCGGGGGCATGGTCCTCGTTTCGCAGGATCTGTTCGAGTCGTTGACCGAGAGAGGCTCGCTCGACCTGATACGTCAGAGATATCAGGACGAGTTTGATGCCTTATGGCTGCGCGGCTTCATCACGAGCCTTACCCCCTTGGAGGAGCGAGAGGCGGTGGTGGAGATCTCCAGATCCCTGCAGGCACGTCGCCGGCAACTACATTTCGTTATCGCGCCAACCTTTGACTGCAATTTCCGCTGCAGTTACTGTTTTGAGCGGGAGCTGCAGAACGACATCGATCGCCGACCAAACCCGCTTTCGCAGATCGATCGTGCGACCAGCGATCGACCTGGTGCCGACTCGGGCGCTTGTTTCATGGGCCACGGCGACAAGGTGAGCATGTCGCGAGACGATGTCGATGCGGTGTTTGCCGGCATCGATGATCTGATCGAGCAGTCGGAGACCAAACAATGGTCCAGGAACATCACCTTGTTCGGCGGAGAGCCGTTGTGGGTTTCCAATCTTCCGGTCATCCAACGCGCCGTCGAGCTCGGCAGCTCGCGAGGCTTCCGCTTCTCGGCGGTTACCAACGGCTATGACGTCGATCGGTTCATGGACGTCATCGGGGTCGACGCAATCCATTCACTCAACATCTCGGTCGATGGCACGCGGGCGATCCATGACAAGCAACGATTCCTGACCAATGGCGGAGGGACCTTTGACAGGATCGTGGACAATATCGATCTGGTCCTGAGGGAGCGGCCCGGCGTTCGCGTCGTTGTGCGCTTCAATTTCAGCCGCGCCAATTTCCACGAGCTCAGACCGTTGCACGAATTGTTCGGTTCGCGCGGCTTCCTGCAGAATCCGAATTTCGATCTCAATGCAAACATCATCTACGACAAGGCTAATGGTCGGAAGACACTGCGGTCCGATCGCGAGCTATTGGATATCGTGCTGGCGCAGGCGCCGAAAACGAATGTGTCGCTGGATTGCTTCAATGCGGGCGTCGCGGGCCGGATCGTGAGCGCGATCCGGAAGCGGGAAGAATTCCGGTTCTCCGGTTCTTATTGTGCGGCCAATGCGGGAATGTACATCTTCGCACCCGACGGCGGCCTCTACAAATGTTGGGAAGACATTGGCGCAGCTCGCTCGCTGGTCGGCAGCTATCGAGAGCGGCCGGTGGTGCTCAATGGCAGAGACGATCAGTGGAAGGGGCGCCAACTTGAAGGCATGGCAAAATGCCAGTCATGCCGTTTTGCGCTCATCTGTAGCGGCGGGTGCGCCCAGCATGCTCACCAGCAGATTGGAAGCATGAACGATAAATACTGCGACAATTTCGACAAGCGATATGCCGTTTCGGTGGCCAAGGTTGGCGACGAGATTCGTAAACTGGTCGTATGTGCGTAGCAAGGTGGAGAGAGGATCAAGTCATGTCTGACATCAAGATGCCCGAAGACAAGCTGGACGTCTTCAAGCTGATGACGACCCAGCACATCAAGGTTCTGAACCAGAAGGGAGCGAACCTGAAATACGAGAAGCTGACGGTCGGCCAGCTTCTCGAGATGCTCGGCTTCAAGCGACCGGAAGCCGGGGCAGCCGATGCGATCTCGGTCGACGAGGAGCCCGAGGGTTGGCTTTGCGGAGCCGACAGCGTCTGCGGCTTGAACAAGTCCGCGTGAGGGACTCCGGCGAAGCCAATCGTCGGACCGCATGATCGGCAGCCATCACCTCGGCCAGGCGCGCGTCATTGCATCTGGCCGCGGTGTGCTGCGCGAAACACTGGCGGATCCGGAAGAAGTGCGATCGTTGGCGGAAGCTTGGACGGTGACACGGCCCTGCCAATACAGGTGGTCACGCTTGAGCGGTTCTGTGGCCGCAACATTCTTGCTTAAGGCAGGTTGATCTTGCTCAAAGCTGTTCCTCGCGCCCGTGGTCCAATAAGTTTGACACGGGAGAGGAGCCGGAAATGCAAACATCAGTTCAAATTGAATTTGAAGGGATCCGCGTGTCCGCCGAAATCCGGGCTGCCGTCGAGCAACATGTCGCGGAACTGGAGAGTCGCTTTGGCCGGATCACTGCGGCTCGCATCATGGTCAAAGGTCCGGGCGGTCATCACCAAACCGGCGGTCAATATCTGGTGAGCGTTCGGCTGGCGCTGCCTGACGGTCGGGAGGTCCACGTTGGACGTACCCCGAAGCTGGATGAACGGTACGACGACTTGACCTTCGCCGTGGACAACGCATTCAAACGCGCGCGTCGACAACTGCAGGACCGGGCGCGACTGATGCGGGGCGACGTCAAGACGCATGAGCCTCAACCCATCGGAACCGTTGCGCGTATCGATCCAAGCGGCCAGTTCGGCTTTCTGGAAGCCGCGGACGGCCACGAAGTCTATTTCAACTGCAATAGCGTCGTTGAGGGTGGATCAAGCATCGTGCCCGGCGCCCGCGTCAGCTACGTCGAAGAGATCGGAGAGAAGGGACCGCAGGCGAGCACGGTCAGAATGCTCGGGAAACATGGGCTGCGGGCTTAGCTCGGCGGCTGAGTGGGGACGCGGACGACGGGCAGGTTTGACGTTGGAGGTAACCGATGATTGGTGATCGCCTGCGCTTGTTCTGTCTTCATGGCACGGAGGTGCTTGGCAAAAAAGTTGCTCATGCGCTTGGATGCCGTCTCGCCGCTGTCGAAGAACGCAGCTTCGAGGACGGCGAACACAAGGTGCGGCCGCTGGAGGTTGTCGCCGGCTGCGACGTCTACGTTCTGCATAGCCTCCATGGCGGTCCTGACGAGAGTCCGAACGACAAGCTGTGCCGGCTGCTGTTCCTCGTCGGGGCATTGAAGGATGCCGGTGCCGCGCGGGTGACGGCGGTCACACCGTATCTGTGCTATGCGCGAAAAGATCGTCGCACCAAGGCCAATGACCCGGTCACGATCCGTTATCTTGCGACCATGTTCGAGGCGATCGGTGTTGACGCGGTGGTGACCCTCGAAGTTCACAACGAGGCCGCGTTCGAGAACGCGTTCCGTTGCCCATCGGTCGCGTTGAGCACGGCGCCGCTCTTGATCGGCAGGATCAGGGCGATCGCAGCTGATCGGCCGATTGCCGTGGTTTCGCCGGATCTCGGAGGCGGCAAGC
The DNA here is from genome assembly GCF_032487575.1 of Bradyrhizobium sp. SZCCHNRI1009. Lineage (NCBI taxonomy): Bacteria > Pseudomonadati > Pseudomonadota > Alphaproteobacteria > Hyphomicrobiales > Nitrobacteraceae > Bradyrhizobium > Bradyrhizobium sp. SZCCHNRI1009. Next base: position 4,739 of record NZ_JAUEUL010000002.1, read on the forward strand.
GAGCGGACCTGCTTCGCGAGGTTCTTGGGAAGGCGCTCGGCCGTCCGATCGGCAAGGCGTTCGTGGAGAAGCATCGCAGCTCCGGTGTCGTCTCGGGCGATTTGTTCGCCGGGGAGGTGGCGAACTCGCTGTGCGTGATCGTGGACGATCTCATCAGCAGCGGTGGAACCCTGGTGCGGGCGGCGAAGGCGGCCCGTGCCCATGGAGCCGAAGAGGTGATAGCTTGCGTCGCGCACGGCCTGTTCATGCCGGGCGCGGCAACGACGCTCGCCGATCCTGCGATCGACCGCATCATTGCGACCGACAGCGTGCCGCCGTTCAGGCTTCCGCCGGGCGCGGTTCGCGACAAGCTCGAGATCGTCTCGGCGGCGCCCCTTCTCGGAGAGACCATTCGTCGGCTGCACCACAACGAGCCGCTGACGGAGCTGCTTCCGTATCAGGATTGATCCCTACAATTCAAATTCTGGCTCTCGCCGTAAGTTGCCGCTCGAGCTGCGCTGCGTCCGCCTTGGCAAGTTTGAGATAGGTGCGCGTCAGCCGCGGCCATTTTTCCGGCGTCCGTGGATGGGCGTCGGCGAGATGAGCGATGGATAGCCTGGCGCGCAGCATGGCCCGGCCAATCCGATAGAATAAGAACAGTCCGCTGGCCGGGTCATCATTGAGCTGGACGGCCAGATGCCGCCGAAGCCTCTCAGCGACCCACAGTCCTCCCAGTCGGGCGCATTCCAAGTGCAGGAAGGCAATTTCGTCCAGAGCATCGGATGTCCGCAAGCGGGCATTGAACTCCAGGCAGTCGATGATGGGGAAGGGAGGGCTCAACCAGATATGTTCCGGCCGCAGATCGCCATGGCCGTCAAGGACGTGCCGGTGATGCACCCGCTGCGCCAGCAGCTCGGTCCGCTGCCGCAGGAAACGGCATTGCAGGTCGGCAATGCGCTCGATGGTGCCGCAGGGGAGGTCGAAGGCCGGCTCGAGCAAACCTCGCCGATCCGCAAGAACTGCCTGTTGCAGGGTCACCATGTAGCTCTCCGGATTGATCATGATCCGGCGCGCATGCGAATAGAAGCGGCTCAAACGACTGGCCAGGCCATCGATCTGGGCCTGGGAGACCTTGCGATCGCGAAGCCCGGCTTCGAGCGTCTGGCCTTCGTCGAGCCGGCGCATGACGACGAGCCAATCAACGATGTGTCCGCCGCCTCCGATGGCGTAGCCACCCGGCGCAGCCGTCAGCGGCACCACGCCGTGATAGACATCGGGCGCCAGCCTTCGGTTCAGCGAAACCTCAGCGCGGCAGGCGTCTGCGCGGCGCTCAAGGCTGGAGAAATCGAGATATGGAAAATGAACCGGCTTCTTGAGCTTGTAGACGCGCTCGTCAACCATGAAGACCCAGGACATGTGGGTCTCCCGCGTGATCACGGCGTCGGGCGTCGGGACATAGCTGTCCGGCCGGCTGAGAAACGCCACCTTGCGAGCAAGAGCTGTCGCGCTGCTATTCTCAGCGTCATCGTCCCAGGGTTCATTCTGCCATCCGGGCATATGATGCCTATCGCCAATCGCGGCTGTCGGCAGCTTGATACGGATCAATAGCAGTGGCTGTCCGGCTCATATCCTGCGCCTCTTCCGCGTGAGGTCTGCCATGCTGTTCCAGAACCGAACCGATGCCGGCCGGCAACTCGCCGAGGCTCTGCTCAAATACAAGGGGCGGCACCCGGTCGTTCTTGCGCTGCCGCGGGGCGGCGTGCCGGTTGCGGCGGAAGTCGCAGCAGCCCTCAATGCGCCACTCGATCTGCTGCTGGTCCGCAAGATCGGGCTGCCGGGGCAGCCGGAGCTCGCAATGGGTGCCATCGCGGATGGGGAGGGCATGACCACCATTCGTAACCAGGACGTGATCGAGCTGTCCGGCGTCACTTCAGAAGAGTTTGAGGTCGTCTGCAAAAAGGAACGTGCTGAGATCGAACGGCGTCGCGAGCGCTATCTGGGCGATCGGGCTCGTGCCGAAGTCAAGGGGCAGGTCGCGATCATCGTCGATGACGGCGTTGCGACAGGCGCAACCACGCTTGCTGCCATCAAGGCTGTTCGGAAGCAGGAACCGAAAGAGCTCGTGCTTGCGGTCCCGGTCGCGCCGCTGGACACCATCAGGAAATTGCATGCGGAAGTCGATGCCGTCGTCTGTCTGCATGAGCCTCAGGAGTTTGGCGCGATCGGCTATTTCTATCGCGACTTTCATCAGGTCGGCGACGACGAGGTGATTGCCACTTTGAGACAGTTTCCATCAAACAGATCCATGCCCGCTTCCTGACGAGCCGGCGGTCTAATGATCGTGGGGCAGCGGTTCCCAGCGGTCGCCGACCTTCACGTAGGATCGCTTCACCGCCGCCCAGGCTATGCGGTGAGCAATCTCCTCCTGCCGTTCGTCTTCCGCATGGGAGGCAAAGGCGTGGTTGAACGCTTCGCGATAAATGTCCTGCGCGTGTGATGGGAGGTGCGCGCGAACAGGAGGGGGAAGATCGATATTTGTGCGATACGGCATGGCTCGTGCCTCGGACGTAAACTGCCGCGCCTTGCTCGGGACGCCGCGGCGTTTCCACCAGAAAGGATAGACGCAGCTTGCTGCCGCCTCTTGACCGGCGTCAAACAGGAAATGCGCATAAATCGACAGGATGACCGACGTCATGTGAGCGCCGAGGAACATCGATGGACCCGTTACCGAGCGCGCTGCTAACCGATCTGTATCAGATGACCATGGTCGAAGCGTATCTTGAATCGGGTCAGACTGATACAGCCGTATTTGAGTTCTTTGTGCGCAAGCTGCCGCCTCAGCGCAGCTTCCTGATGGCGGCCGGACTGGAGCAGGCGCTCGACTTCCTGCAAAACATACGGTTCTCGCAAGACGAACTTGGCTGGCTTGAGCGAACGGAAAAGTTCAGCAAGTCGTTGGTCGATTATCTGGCCAATTTCCGCTTCACCGGCGAGGTCCACGCGATGCCGGAAGGCACCGTGTTCTTTGGCAACGAGCCGATCCTTAGGGTTACAGCTCCTTTGCCAGAGGCGCAGCTTGTCGAGACGCGCCTGATCAACATCCTGCATTTTCAGACACTGATTGCCTCCAAGGCCGCGCGCATGGTCTTGCTCGCGCCAGACAAGCTCCTGGTCGACTTCGGCTTGCGTCGCGCCCATGGCGCCGAGGCAGGGCTGCTGGCTGCCCGCGCGAGCTATGTCGCGGGATTTTCCGGCACGGCAACCCTCCTGGCCGAGAAGTCATTCGGCATTCCGACCTATGGAACCATGGCGCATTCGTTCGTTCAATCCTTTGATGACGAAGCTGCAGCATTCGAAGCGTTTGCGCGCGCCCGGCCGAAGAATCTCGTCCTGCTGATCGACACTTATGACACCGAGGCGGCCGCGAGGAAGGTCGTCATGCTGGCGCCCCGATTGAAGGAGCTTGGAATTGCCGTCAGCGCCGTGCGGATTGACAGCGGGGATCTGTCTGCGCTCGCCAGGAACGTGCGCTGCATTCTGGATGCCGGCGGACTCCACGACACCGGCATCTTTGTCAGTGGCGGAATAGAGGAGGGCACCCTGATTGCCTTCGCTCGGGACGCGGCGCCGATCGACGGTATCGGCATCGGCACGGGCCTCGTCACGTCGTCCGATGCGCCAGCACTCGACTGTGCCTATAAGCTGCAGGAGTATGCGGGCTTGCCGCGCCGCAAGCGCTCGCCGGGAAAGGCCACCTGGCCCGGCCGCAAGCAGGTTTGGCGCCGGTATGACAGCGATGGCCGTATGCTCGCCGACATTCTTTCGACCGAAGAGGACCAACAGGAGGGGGAAACGCTGATCCAAGTTGTGATGCTCGGCGGACGCCCTGTCGCCTCTCGACCTTCACTTCACGACATCCGGGCTCACGCGCGCCGGCAACTGGATCAACTGCCGCCGGAGCTGAGAACCGCCAAGTCGGCTGCGCACTATCCGGTGCAGATTTCAAGCCGTCTTGAACAGCTGGCAGCTGTCGCCGACCGGATAGGCTCGCGTCCCTGAATTCTGATCTGCATCAAGGGAAACAGCTCGATCCGTCTCTAGCCTGTCGAGCGACGGAGGTGCATCGATGCCGGTACAGAATGCCGAAATTGCAGAGATGTTCGACCAGACCGCCGAACTTCTCGAGATCAAGGGCGGCAATCCGTTTCGTTCGCGGGCCTATCGCAATGCTGCGCGGGTGATCGAGCGCCTTCCCAAGAGCATCACCAACCTCTTGAAGGCGGGCGAGGATCTTTCCGAGCTGCCAGGTATCGGCAAGGATCTGGCAGGAAAGATCGAAACGATCGTCGCGACCCATCATTTCGATGTGCTGGACAAACTCAAGCGTGAACTGCCCGGCGATCTCGGTGAGATCGCGGCGCTCCCGGGCCTGGGTCCGAAGCGCGTCAAACTGCTCTACGACAAGCTGGGCGTGCGGTCACTTGAGGACCTCAGGCGCGCGGTGAAGTCGGGTCGGCTGAGAGAGCTTCGAGGCTTCGGTGCCAAGAGCGAGGAAAAGCTCGCCGCGGCGCTGGCCAAGCCTCGCGCCGAGAGGCGCTTCAGATTATCCGAGGCCGAAGCCGAAGCGGAAGCACTCCTCAGCCATCTGAGGCCGAACGCGAGCAACGGACGGGTGATCGTCGCCGGAAGCTACCGCCGCAGGCGCGACACCGTCGGCGATCTTGATATCCTGATGGTGGCGCGTGACGGCCACGCCGCCGGCGAGAGACTCTCTCGATATGACAATGTCGCTGATGTGCTTGCTCATGGCGATACGCGGACGGCGGTGGTGCTGCGCTCCGGGCTGCACGTCGACCTGCGGGTTGTTCCTGAGGCAAGCTACGGCGCCGCGCTGATGTATTTCACCGGATCCAAGGCGCACAACATCTCCTTGCGCGGACTCGCTAACGACCACGGCTGGAAGCTGAACGAATACGGCCTTTTCGCCGGTAAACGGCGCATCGCCGGAGCAACCGAGGAGGAGATCTACGGCAAGCTCCGGCTGCCCCTGATTCCGCCCGAGATGCGCGAGGATCGCGGCGAGATCGCGCTCGCAAAGGCAAAGAAGCTCCCGAAACTGATTACGCTGTCCGATATTCGAGGCGACCTGCACGTCCATTCCAAATGGACCGACGGCACCGCCGCGATCGCCGAGATGGCGGCTGCCGCCAAGGCAAGGGGCTATGCCTATATGGCTCTGACCGACCATAGCCAACACGTCACTGTCGCCCATGGTCTCGATGCCGGACGTCTGTCGCGTCAGATCGATGAGATCGATCGTTTGAACGACCGGCTGGATGGCTTTACGGTGCTGAAAGGTGCTGAAGTCGATATTCTGGCGGATGGACGGCTTGATCTGCCCGACAAGATCCTGTCGCGGCTCGATCTGGTCGTTGCTTCCGTTCACTACAAATTCGAGCTCTCGCGCAAGATGCAGACCGAGCGCATCATCCGGGCGATGGACAATCGCCATGTCTCGATTATCGGTCATCCGACCGGACGGTTGATCGGGGACCGCGAGCCTTACGAGATCGACATGGAAGCCGTCATTGCGGCGGCGCGCGAGCGCGGCTGTCATCTCGAACTCAACGCCGACCCGGACCGGCTCGATCTCAACGATATCCATGCTCATGCCGCCAAGTCCGCGGGCGTCAAGCTGGCAATCTCGACGGACGCACATTCGACGGCTGGATTCGCCAACATGCGTTTCGGCGTCGATCAGGCGCGCCGAGGCTGGCTCGAAGCCGCGGACGTCATCAACACCCAACCCTTGTCGCGGGCGAAGAAGATGCTGAAGCGCTAGCCGCATTGTTTGATCCTTCGCAACGTTGCGCACGCGATGTTGCGTTCTGTTACGTAACAGCACAGGAGGGACGAAATGAGCCTCGAGAAGAAGATTGGCGCGATTGCGACCGCGGCTGTCCTGACCCTCGCGTTGCTTGTGCCCACGGGCGCCGACGCCCGCAACGGCCGCGTTGCCGCGGGAATCGTCGGCGGCCTGGCTGCCGGCGCGCTGTTCGGCGCGGCCCTCGGCGGCGGCTACTGGGGCCCGTATCCCTATTACGGCTATCCGGGGCCAGTCTATTACTATCCACCGGCGCCGTATTGGGGGCCAGGTCCGTTTTGGGGACCGTACGGATACGGCGACTGCCATGTCCGGGCGGTCCGGCACAGGCGGCACGTGCACTACGTGCGGGTCTGCTATTGAATTCGCTTGCACTCGAGCAACGTGCAGGGCTGTCATGTTGCTGCGTCTCATGCGGACGAAGGACACGTGATTGGCTGTCGCGTGCTGGATGACGTGCAACGGGCGACGGTATGCGGATCGGTCAAGCCGGGCCGGTGCCGATCACTTGCGGAGAGTCGGACGCATGTCAGGGCGTTTCAAGGTTCGGGCTCTGGGCCTCCTGGTCGGGCTGCTCTCGTGTTGGCCGACAAACGTGGGCGCCGCGAACCTCAGCAAGGCAGCGCAACGAGGCAGGGCCATCCTGCAGGAAAAATGCGGGCGCTGTCATGCGATCAGATCGGTTGGCGAAAGCCCGCTCGAGAATGCTCCGCCGATGCGCGATATCTACGCCCGGTTCAATCGGCGCGAGTTGCAGGCGGAGCTGTCGGAAGGCATGGTGTCGAGGCACAGGGATCTGCCGCAAATTGAATTTTCCGACGAGGACGTTTACGCGATCATGAGCTACCTCTACGTTCTTGCAGTCAGGAAATGAATGCTCGTTGCCCAGGAAAGTGTTGATCCCTGCACATCGAAGTTCACGTGGTCGGGCTGCGTGGGTCCATTCGACGGTCTGACGGCATCGCCACTGGTCTGGCGGCACGCAGCTGGACCGGTATGAAGGCTTCCCGTCGGTGGGCGCTCGGCGGACGTGGCCAGATGCCCGGATTATGATTTCAATTCGCGGATCTGCGCCGGCAGATGGTGCATCAGTTTCTCAAATTCACCGGGATCGAGCTTCTCCCACGCGATCTCGAACACCCCGCGAATGACGCTCAGCGGCTCGATGGGAAATTGCTGGGGCAGCTCCATTGCGACGTGATCAGCAAAGTCGCTGGCATGTCGCTCCTTGGTCGGCGTTCCCGCCGCATGCCAGTTCTCGTAGTAAATCCCGCGCAGGAGGATCGGCAGCTGGGCGCCAAGCTTGGTCGCCACCTCCGGAGGTACGCGATCGCGCAACGCATGCAGAACAGCCCGGAGCGCGTTGTAGGCCTGTTGACGGCTACCGAGTTCCAGCTGCTCCTCGATCGCCTTGAGCCAGAGATTCGTCTCCTGAATGGTGTGATCCAGCGCGGTAACACCTGTTACGCCCATGATGCGTTCTCCTAGATTGGCACATCAGAATAGCGGCATCCCGGATCGACGGCGTCATCGAAATCACGTCCATTGTCATGATCCGGTGAGCACGGATGCCGGCCTCGATTCAATGCGACAGCAGGGTCGGGATCGTCATTGTCTTCAGCATTTCACGGGTGACGCCGCCGAAAATGCCTTCCTGCAGGCGGGAATGCCCATATGCCCCCATCACCAGCATGTCGAGACTTTCGTCGGCGGCCAGGGACAGGATGGACGGCTGAACCTCGGAATGCTCCGCCGTCAGCTCAAGCAGCGTTGTCGTAAGTCCGGCACGAGCCATGTGTTCGGTCAATTTTCGCGCTGAAGCCTCGGTGGGAGCAACCTGCGCCTCATTGATCGAAATCGTGACCAGCGCTTCTGCCCGAGAGAGAAACGGTGTTGCGTCCTTGAAAGCACGGGCGGCAAGGCGGCTTCCATCCCAGCAGATGCCGATACGGTTGGCCTTGAAAGTGCCGCGGAAAATATGCGGCACGAACAGGACGGGTCCGCCCGCCTGGAGCAGGATCTCGGTCGCAGTCCTATTGTCGTGACTGTCCTGTGTTGCGTCCGTCTGCAGGACCACCGTCAGCTCATAGAGCCTGGCCGCAGCGCCGAGCGCGGACGCGGCTTCACCGGGCAGGTCCTCGACCGAGCGGCTTGCGTGAGAGATGTTTGCATTCCGGGCTTCCGTCTCGAAAATGGCGAGTGCGGCCGCGCTGCGTTGGGCGGCGCGTTGCCGCTCCATTTCGAAGATCTCTGAAGAGACGACCGCTGCGCCCGCGCCTCCATCGACCACATACGCGCTACTGGGCGGGATGTATCCGACTGCAATCGCATCGAGATGGGCGTCGAACCGGGCAGCCAACGAGACTGCGGCAGAAACGACAGGCTGCGGTGGCTGCTCGGTCGGAATGTAGACGAGAATGTCGTTGATCTTGATCATGACGACCTCACTCCGGGACCAAATCCATACTCTCAGTCGGATGAAGCGGCATGTTGACTTGAATCAACAGTCAATGACCGGCCGTCACCCAGCGGGCCCCCGCAAAGTTGTTGCTCCGCTCGGGGGCACAGCCCCGTCTTCATGGTTCAGCGTCACGCCGGCATTTCCGATTCCGCTAGCCGTTCGCGCTTTGGCTCCGCGATTTCGGTCATCGTCGCCTCGGTGAGCAGGAGGATGCCGGCAACCGACACCGCGTTCTCGAGGGCTGTCCGAACGACCTTCGCGGGATCGACAATGCCGGCCTCGACCAGGTCGACATATTGCTTGCGCGCGGCGTCAAACCCGAAATTGCCGACGCCACTCAGCATGCGCGCGACGACCACGCCGCCATCCGTTGCCGAGTTCTCAGCAATTTGGCGAGCGGGGGCCTCGAGCGCGCGCTTCAAGATCTGTACACCGGTCCTTTCGTCGCCATCGCAGAGTGCTTCCTCCTTGCCGACGGCTTCGACGCATCGAAGCAAGGCAAGCCCGCCGCCTGGCACGATACCTTCTGCAACGGCCGCCTTTGTCGAACTGATGGCGTCGTCGAGCGCCTCTTTTCGTGATTTCATCTCGGCTTCAGTCGGCGCTCCGACACGGATAACGGCAACCCCGCCCGACAGCTTGGCGAGCCGCTCCTCAAGCTTCTCCTTGTCGTACTCGCTGGTCGTTTTCTCGATCTCGCGGCGAAGTTGTTGCGTCCGCGCATCGATCTGGCTGCGTTCGCCTTTGCTGCCGATCAGCGTGGTGTTTTCCTTGTCGGCAACCACACGGGCGACATGCCCCAGCTGCTGCAAAGTAGCGTTTTCAAGCTTCGAACCAAGATCGTCGGAGACGACCTGGGCGCCAGTGAGGATTGCAATATCCTGCAACATGGCCTTGCGTCGCTCACCAAAGCCGGGCGCCTTGACGGCGCAGCCTTTCAGCACGCCGCGAAGTTGATTAACGATGAGCGTGGCCAACGCCTCGCCTTCGATGTCTTCGGCGATGATCAGGAGCGGTTGTGCCGATTTTGCGATCTGTTCGAGCAGCGGGATAATGTCGCGCAGAGCGCTGATCTTGTGGTCGCACAACAGGATGAGCGGCTCTTCGAGAACCGCTTCCATGCGATCGGCATCGGTCACGAAGTAGGGCGACAGGAAGCCGCGGTCGAATTTCATCCCTTCGACCACGTCGAGCGACGTTTCGATGGTCTTGGATTCCTCCACCGAGATCACTCCATCGCTTCCGACTTTCTCGAGCGCATCGGCGACCAGCGCGCCAATGGACGGATCATTATGAGCCGAGATGGTGGCGACCTGAGCTCTTTCCGCCTTTGTCCTGACGGGTCGCGCCATTGCATGGAGGGCCGCTATCGTCGCGCGGGCAGCGCGGTCGAGGCCCCGTTTCAGATCGATGGCACTGGCGCCGGCGACGACGTTCCTGACGCCGTCGGCAAGAATCGCATGTGCCAGGATCGTGGAGGTGCTTGTTCCGTCGCCAACGAGATCGCCGGTCTTCTCCGCGGCCTGACGCAGCACCTGCGCTCCGAGATTCTCCTCCGGATCCTTGAGGTCGAATTCCTTGGCGATCGTGACGCCATCGTTGCATACGATCGGGGTGCCCCAGCTCTTCTGGATCAGTACTGATTTTGATTTCGGGCCGAGCGTCACCCGCACTGCGTCCGCAAGCAGCGAGGCTCCGCGCAGGATCTTCTCGCGGGCCGCGGAATGAAACAGCACCTGCTTGTGAGGCATCAATCGCTCCTCAGAAGGACGGCTTTCATCAGACCAAAATAGAAGTGACGCCGTTTTGAACGCTTGATCCTGATCAAGCCTAGGCCTGGGAGCGGCTGGCCGGCTGGACGCCGAGCAGCCTTGCATTGCCCCCAGAGCAAGCCTAGCTTGTTGCAAGCCTTGGTAGAAATCAGCTTTGCTGCGGCAACGCGCCGCGCAGCTCTCGCTGCGAAATTCATTGGGAGCGGGACGTGCGCTCTATTCCAATTCCTCGGCTCAATGGGCCTTTTTGGACCATCGTCCTTCAACTGGCGACATGCTTGCTTCCCGGCCTGGCGTGGGGCGACGCTCCCAGCAAGCCGGCGTTGACGGTTGTTCTCGAGCGCAATGAAATCCTCGCCGGCCAGACGATGAGCTTCGGCATATGGATTGAGAATGCGACCGAAGCCAGGATCATTGACGCGGGTCTTAGCTTGTTTGGTCCTCCGTTTTTGAGGATCGGAAGCCTCGGGCCAGACGGCACATGCGCCGTAAAAGACACCATCGGTCTCGGCACTGTTGAGCCCGGTTCGACTTTGGTGCGCAGCAGAATGTGCCTCAAAGCCGATTCCAGCATCGAAGAGCGCGACGAGAACCTGGCGTTCAGTGTCAGTTATTCGCTCCAAAACGTGAAGGACAGCAGAACGACCGCCGGCGCATTGGTAGCGGAAAAGAAGATGAGCATCGGCCTTTTTGGGACTGAGAGCGTCGGCGGTGTTTCGCTCCGCCTCGCGTCGTACGTCATTCCCGGCACGTTCTTCTTGATGATTTTGCGGCTATTCGCACCCAAGGAGTCAAAAATCGAACTCGGCGCGACCGAGTCCGTTACACTCAGCATTTTTATCTCGACTCTTTTGTTCCTTGGGACGGCGTATCTCATTCCTTCCTTGCAGCTGCGTTTTGCGGGGATCGGATCAACCGTGAGCGCGATCGCGTTTCTCGCGCTGTGTGGCACTGCAATTGTGCTTGGCGGAGTCTTGGCTGCCGTCCTGCAAGGTATTTCGAGGATCGGCGCTCGGGAGCGCAATGCGCGCATTGTCCAAGAAAACGATGGGGTCGGCCCGATAATTCAGAAAGCTGTGCGTGCGGCCGGGGGCAAATTCGATCCGGTTATGATGATCGCGGATGGCAGGCAATACTTCGGCTCGCTTGTCGTGCCTGCGAGCAATGGTGGCAGGATTCTGCTCGGCTGGTTTCAGCTGAAGGCCCCTGATGCGAAGTGCCGATCGGAACTGAAAGAATGGTTTGATAAGGATGAGTTCGTCAAACCGATTGAAGCAGCAGCCCGATGGGGAGTCGAACCGACCATGTTCGATCCGATCAAGGAATCAAAGGCCGGCAATCTGGAGCCGACCGAATTTCTCTGGATGTACTTTGACGAAAAGGCTGCGCGGTTGCCCGCCGGGCGCGAGGATCTTGCACAAATGAAACCGCTCACCTTGACCTGAACAGCCAGCCAGGACCGGCCTTGCGGCCGGTCCCGGGAGATCGCTGCCGCCTTGCTCGCCTGGTCGGTAAGCACTGGCGGCATATTTGGGCAGTCGCCCAGCTGTACAGCGCGGTGAGACTAGCGCGCATAGCGCGAGAAGACAATGGTTTGCGGATGACCGGTGAAGCGAGATGCCGGGGATGCTGCGCTTGTGAGGTAATCGATCTTGTGAGGAAATCGACAATGGCGCGCGTTGTCTATTGTGTTTTTGACGTCCACCTCTGGTCGCAGCCGTTCGTTGCGGCCGATTTTGATCCACGGGTTCACTTCCTTTGGTCCGCTCGTGAATATCGTGAGATGCGCAGGCAGGGGGCCAAGATTGAGCTCGCGAACCTTGTCCTTCTTCCACTGAACGATGAATTCGACCTGCGCCGGAATCACTTCTGGCCGCGCTATCAGGCGGTCGCCAGCAATATCGCGGGGACCATAACCTCGTTTGGAGATGCCTGCGATCTTGTGTGGCCTCTGCGCTGCAGGCCCCGGAATCTCGATTTAACGCTCAACGAGGCCGTGTGGCACACCGCAGGGAAAGTGCGGTCAACGATGTGGCTTTGGCCGTTCGGCTGGTCTTCCATGCTCGAGATCGACCTTCCCGCAGACGATGAGTTTGACGGCCTGCTGGATATTGGAGTCTCGTTGCGTGAGAAGGACCCGGCTCCTTTGCTTCTGAAGGGAAAGGCGGTCGGGCTATCCGGCGCGCTTGCTCATCTCTCCCAACTCGTCAGGCAGGATCTGTGCACCCCGGCCGCACAGGGAAGGGCGATGGAAACGACCCGCCTTCCGCGCTACGTAGTCTGCGCGCTCGAACTGTCGAAGGGATTTCAGATCCGTGAGAACATTCCTGTCGCGGATCAGATGTTGTTGATCGGGGCTGTGCGCGGACAGCAGCTCGACCTCACCAAGTTTCTCAGCAATCGTCCGCTATTTACTCGGCTCGGCTACGGCAATTTTGCCGTTACCGATTTCGATGCGGGGACCGCAATCGTGCAGCGGCACTGGCAGGACCGGCCGGGCACAAAGCTCAAAAGCAATCGTTGCTTCTACGTCAACACACGGAACTTTTTCTCGATTTTTCTGACACTTCATCGAATGATCTCCTACTTCACCGTGAAGTCAAAGGACGATGCAAGGGCGGTAGCGGCCGCATCAGTGCTTGCGTCCTTACCTGCCGAGTATCAAAACAAGCTCTGCTCGGATTTCGCCGCCAATTACGCGCCGCTGCACGGTGTTCCTGTTGCCGGTAACAAGAATCCCGCTGTGCCAGCTTCTTGAGGCAACAGTGCAGTATTCGCTACGCTGATCGTTCAGTGGATCGCAGGTCAAGGTGCGGGAACATACGAGGCGGTCTTGGGCCAGGTGCGCCGCCGGGTGCCGCCCACAACTGCGTCCTGTTCGACGTGTCGAGATGCTACGCGGCTCGCAGATGCAGGTGGGGATTGGGCGCAGAGCCCGCTCTTGGCGCTCGCGCCGCGCCACACGGCGGCGACGTGGCTTATGCAGCGGCGCGGGGTTCGTGGCAGGCCGCAGGCTTTCTCGGAATGTCGGTCAAGGTGCTGCTCGACACCTTCGGCCATCATCGCGCGGATTACGTGCGCGAGGCCGCGGCCGCGAATGCCTCGAAGGATCGCAAGCAGAACCTATCGGTGGTCGAAACGGTGGCTCACTTCGAAAAACACTTGGCGCGTAAGCCGTAACTCTTGAGCTCATTGGTGGGCCCGGCAGGACTCGAACCTGCAACCAGACCGTTATGAGCGGTCGGCTCTAACCATTGAGCTACAGGCCCCCGCGACGCTGAGGTCTTGCCGACGGCGGGCAGGAGCGGGCCTGTCCGGCGCGGCATCGGAACCCCAACGACGGCTCGGGCTCCGTTTACAGCCTGGCCAGCAATCCGGCAATGCCGCTGCCCGATTGTTTTGGCGCGGCTCCGTCGCACGGTCCCGTCCAGGCCCGCCGCGACGCTAGTCCACCGAAACCCCGGCGAATTCCACCACCTTGCGCCACTTCTCGGTCTCGTCGACGACCAGCTTGCCGAACTCCGCCGGTGTCATCGCGCGCGGGATGCCGCCGGTCTCGGTGAGCCGCGCCACCAGCTTGGGGTCCTTCAGCGCCTCGCCGACGGCCTTGTTGAGGATCTCGATGATCTCGGGCGGCGTGCCCTTGGGCGCCGAGATGCCGTAGAAGCCGACCGATTCGTAGCCGGGCACGGTCTCGGCGATCGCGGGCACGTCCGGCACCGTCGGCCAGCGCTGCGGCGAGGTGACGCCGAGCGCGCGGACGCTGCCGCCGCGCGACTGTTCCAGCGCCGTCGGCAGGTTGTCGAAGATCAACTGCACCTTGTTGGAGATGATGTCGGGAAAGGCCAGCGCCGAGCCGCGATAGGGCACATGCAGCATGTCGCATTTGGTCATCGCCTTGAACAACTCGGCCGCCATGTGCACCGAGGTGCCGTTGCCGGAGGACGCGAAGGCGATCTTGCCCGGGTTGGCCTTGCAGTAGTCGATGAACTCCTTGACGGTCTTGGCCGGCACGTCGTTGCTCACCACCAGCATGTTGGTGAGCTGCATGATGCTGGCGACCGGCACGGTGTCGCGGATGAAGTCATAAGGCAGCTTCTTGTAGAGCGAGGTGCTGATCGCGTTGTTGGGCGCGACGAACAGCAGCGTGTAGCCGTCGGGCGGGGAGTTGATCGCGGCCGCGGCCGCGATGTTGCCGCCCGAGCCGGTGCGGTTCTCGACCACGACCTGCTGGCCCAGGTGGTCGGACAGCCACTGCGCCATGATGCGGGCGACGATGTCGACCGGCCCGCCGGGGGCAAAGCCGATCAGCCAGCGGATGGGACGGTCCGGATAGGCGGCGAGCGCCGGTCCCGGTTTGGCGGCGAGTCCCGCCGCGACGATCAGCCCGAACAGCAGCGCGCGCGCCAGCTTCATGCCCGTCTTCCCCCATTGATTGTTGTCGTTCAGCTCGCATGCGGCGGCCCGGTCGCCCCGGCCGCCGATCGTTCAGTGCGCCGTCACTTCTTGATCAGCGGGCACGCGGGATCGGGCGGGCCGAACGCGTCATCGCCTTTGATGGTCGCGAGGATCTTGTAGTAGTCCCACGGATATTTGCTCTCCTCCGGCGATTTGACCTGCGCCAGCACGAGATCATGCACCATCAGATTGTCGGCGCGCAGCTTGCCGTTGCGGGCGAAGAAGTCCTCGACCGGCGTCTCACGCATCTTCGCGGCGACCGCGAGCGGATCGTCGCTGCCCGCCGCCTTGATGGCGTTGAGATAGTGCATGACGGCGGAATAGACGCCGGCCTGCCACATCGTCGGCATCCGGTTCATCTTGGCGAAATAGCGCTTCGACCATTCGCGCGTCTTGTCGTCCATGTCCCAGTAGAACGAGGTGGTGAGCAGGAGCCCTTGCGCGGCCGGCAGGCCGAGTGAATGGATGTCGGTGACCAGCGCGAGCAGCGCCGCCATCTGCTGTCCGCCCTTGAGCAGGCCGAACTCGGATGCGGTCTTGATCTCGTTCATGTTGTTGGGCGGGCCGGCGGCAATGCCGATGATCTTGGCCTTGGAGGCCTGCGCCTGCAGGATGAAGGACGACAGATCGGGCGTCGCGAATGGCGGCCGCACCGCGCCCACGACCTTGCCGCCATTGGCGGTGACGACGCTCGAGGCGTCGCGCTCCAGCGAATGGCCGAAGGCGTAGTCGTCGGTGATGAAGAACCAGCTGTCGCCGCCGCGCTTGACGACCTCCTTCGCCGTGCCGGTGGCGAGCGCGCGGGTGTCGAACACCCATTGCATCGCGTAGGGCGAGCAGAACTTGCCGTGGAAATCGGCGGCACCGGTCGACTGGGTGATGAACAGCTTCTTCTTCTCGGTGGCGATGGTCTGCACGGCGAGGCCCACCGCGGAGACCGGCACGTCGACGATGAGATCGACCTGCTCGGTGTCGTACCAGCGGCGCGCGATCGCAGCGCCGATGTCGGGCTTGAGCTGATGATCGCCGACGATGACGCTGATCGGCTTGTCCAGCACCTTGCCGCCGAAATCATCGACCGCCATCTGCGCCGCGGTGACGGATCCTTGTCCGGTCGGCGTCGAGGCCGGGCCGTTCATGTCGCTGAGCACGCCGATCTTGACGACGTTGTCGGAGATCTCGGCCTGCGCGGCGGTCGTGACCAGCAGCGCGGCTGCGGCCCACGCCGCCCGCTTCAAACAGCTGAGTTGCAATCAGTCCTCCACCGGTACCGGCGTGACGCCGTTGTTTGTTCCGGCTCTGCCGGCCGGTCCGCCTATCTGCAATCAATCCAGGGCGGCCGTCAATCATGCCGGACGGCGGAGCGGTGGAGCGGTCCTGTGCGCTGCAATGCCGCAAGGAGTGAGGTCGTCGCGCACGCGCGCGGGATGCTCGGCCGTTCAGGCCTTGGCGGTCTTTTGCTCCTCGTGCGCAGCCTCCCACACCTCGCGCGCGGCGTCCGCATTCATGAGCGCGATACCGACACCCACGATCAGGTCCGGCCAGATCGAGGGCCACACAAAGGCGGTCACGAGACCGACCGCGATGATCGCGATGTTGGCGAAGGCGTCGTTGCGTGCGGACAGGAAGGCGGCGCGGGTGAGGCTGCCCTGGTGGTCCCTGACCCGCGCCAGGATCAACGCGCAGCCGAGATTGACGATCAGCGCGCCGAGGCCGGTCACGGTGAGCGGCAGCGGTGCGGGTGCGATCGGCGTGAAGAACTTCTCGCCGGCGGTCCACAGTCCGGCGACCGCGGGCGCCAGCAGGATCAGCGCCAGCGCCTTGCCGAGCAGCGCCCGCTGCGGCGCGCTCCAGCGCAGCGCCAGCGCAATCAGGATGTTGACCGAGGCATCCTCCAGAAAGTCGACGCTGTCGGCAAACAGCGACACCGAGCCGATCGCCAGCGCCACGGCGAACTCGATGCCGAAATAGCCGAGATTGAGCGCGGCAACGACAAGCACGGCGCGGCGAACGATGGTTGTCGCGTCCATCAGGCGTCCTCAATCATCGAGAGCCGCGAGCCGCTCCGCCTCGGCGAGGTCGAGCGCGGTATTGGCATTGAAGAACGGATCCAGCGGAACCGACGGCCAGCTCACGGTCGCGACCTTGTAGCGCGCCGTGAAGCGGGTGACCTTCCGGATGTCCTCCGCGACCAGGGCGTGCCGGAGATCCTCGCGCAGCCCGACCGGCCACAGCCCGATCACCGGATGGGTCTGTCCGCCGGACGCCGCCACCGCCAGTTCGGCCTGCTCCGCCGCCCGCGCTGTCGCCAGCCGCGCGACCAGATCGCGCGGCAGGAAGGGGCAGTCGCCGGCGGCGCTCAGCATCCAACGTGCCTCCGGCATATGCGCCGCAACCCAGTCGAGCCCGGCGAGAATGCCGGCGAGCGGGCCCGGGAAGCCGGTGACGCCATCCGGCACGACGGCCAGGCCGTTGCCCGCGAAGCGCGCGGGGTCGCCGTTGGCATTGAGGATCAGCCGGCTGCACTGCGGCGCCAGCCGCGCGATCACGCGCTCCAGGATGGTGCGGCCGTCGACCATGCGCAACGGCTTGTCGCCGCCGCCCATCCGCTGCGCGCGACCGCCGGCGAGCAGCACGCCGGGGATCGAAGTCGAGGTCATGGCTGTCATCGCGGGCTCGTTACCACGACTGCTGCCAGGGCGTCAGCGTCGGCCCGCGCGCGATCCACCATTTGCGCCTGCGCGGCGGCCGTACCGGCATGCCCCTCCCTGACGAGCCCTTGCCTGGTCCGCGCGGCTGCTGGCATGACATCGCCAAGACTGGATATGGCGTTCCACGGGGCCTTCGGGCCATCGATCGATCCCGCGCTCCTGGCTGTGCAAAAGCGCCGGGGCCTTTCTGGAGACTGCGATGAAAGTCATCGGCCTCGCCGGCTGGAGCGGCGCCGGCAAGACCACGCTGCTGACGCGGCTGATTCCTCATCTCAGGGGGCAGGGACTGCGCGTCTCGGTGATCAAGCACGCCCATCACAAGTTCGACGTCGACGTCCCGGGCAAGGATTCGTGGCGGCATCGCGAGGCCGGGGCCGAGGAGGTTCTCGTCGCGTCGGGCACGCGCTGGGCGCTGATGCACGAGCTGCGAGGCGCAAGGGAGCCGGCCCTCGCGGAGCTGCTGGCGAGATTGTCTCCCGTCGATCTGGTCGTCATCGAAGGCTACAAGGCCGGCCCGCATCGCCGCATCGAGGTGCATCGCGCAGCCAATGGCAAGCCGCTGATGTTTCCCGACGATCCGGGCATTGTCGGGCTCGTCAGCGACGGCGATGCCGAGACGGCGTTGCCGCGCGCTCATCTCGACGATATCCCGGCGGTCGCGGCACTCGTCCAATATCTGGCGATGCCGCGGGCGGACGTTCTCGCGCTGGGCGACAAACCTGGTGTTCCATGATGGAACTCGCGAGTTCGCACCCGCATCTTCTGGCATTCATGGAACCCCGTTCCGGGTTCCATGGGATGATGCGACCCGGGTTGACGTGCCGGAACCGCTTCTCCATGGTCGCGCGCATGATGATGACGAGGCTGGATCTGACGGGCCTGAAGTGCCCATTGCCGGTGCTGAAGACCCGGAAGGCGCTGCAGACGCTCAAGGCGGGAGAGCGGCTCGAAGTGTGCTGTACCGATCCGCTCGCAGTGATCGACATCCCGAATCTGGTGCGGCAGACCGGGGATCGGGTCGAGAGCGTCGATCGCACCGAGCGCGGCATTCTGTTTCGGATCGAGAAGGCCGCGGAACCGGCCGGATGATCCGCGCGGCGACGACATCCTCTGCTGCTGGCTGCTCGAACTACGTAGTTCGCGCGATGTCTCGGCGCATCGATGTGTCAAGGGATCGTGCTGCTTCCTATCGTCGCAGGGGCGCCAACCCGAGCTCACAACAATGCCGCGTTCTCAGTCCAGGCTTGCGATGCTGTTGCCAGGCAAGGACAAGTTGTTCCTTCTTCACGTTTCCGCGAGCGCGCGCATGCGGCGTCGAGCCGTGTCCGTCGCTGATGGTCCGCACATCTCATTAGTTGATTCCATCAGGGATGGCAGTGACGCGTCGGGAAAGTAATCGAGAGCAACATGACTACAGCCGTGAGTGGCGGTCGCGTTGGTTGCACGTGAATTTGTGTGTTTGTTAGCAACACATTCGCGCTGCAGTGCGATCAATCCACCAAGATTGACCGATTATTACCATTTTACTATCGACAATTTGCCTCGGTTCTGCACCAATTGGGGCGCTTCCGCGGAGGTTGCGGGGGGCGAGTCATGCCCGCTGGGGAGCGGGCCAGGCAGAACAGCGGCACAAGCAAGAATGGTGACGGCATAACGTCTCGGGTGGGGTGTTATGCGCATCGAGGCAGTGATGAGCGTTTGTGCGTTGCAAGACTGCTCTGGTACGCGATAGCGGGCGGGGTGAGTGGGCGTATTGATTCTGATCAAGGGGACAGAACATGACGTTGTTGCGTTGGGCGAGAGTCCGTAGGGGAGGAATGCATGGCTACCATTGAAAGCGCGGGCACGCTCCCGGGCGCGCAGGCGGGAATCTTCGATCGTGAGCACACGGTCGCCAAGGCCGGGTTCAACCGCTGGCTGGTTCCTCCGGCTGCGCTGTGCATCCATCTGTGCATCGGCATGGCCTATGGCTTCTCGGTGTTCTGGCTGCCGCTGTCACGCGCGATCGGCGTGACCAAGACCCAGGCCTGTCCGGACATGTCCCTGGTGCAGGAGCTGTTCACGACGAGCTGCGACTGGAAGGTCGCGAGCCTCGGCTGGATGTACACCCTGTTCTTCGTGCTGCTCGGCGCCTCCGCGGCGATCTGGGGCGGCTGGCTCGAACGGGCCGGACCGCGCAAGGCGGGCGCCGTCGCGGCCTGCTGCTGGGGCGGCGGCCTGCTGTTCGCAGCGCTCGGCATCTACGTGCATCAGCTCTGGATGATGTGGCTCGGTGCCGGCGTCATCGGCGGCATCGGCCTCGGCCTCGGCTACATCTCGCCGGTGTCAACCCTGGTGAAATGGTTCCCGGACCGGCGCGGCATGGCGACCGGCATGGCGATCATGGGCTTCGGCGGCGGCGCGATGATCGGCGCCCCGCTCGCCAACCTGCTGATGAACTACTTCAAGACCCCGACCTCGGTCGGTGTCTGGGAGACCTTCGTCACGATGGGCGTGATCTATTTCGTGTTCATGATGATCGGCGCCTTCGCCTATCGCGTCGCTCCGGTCGGCTGGCAGCCCGAGGGCTGGACGCCGCCGGCAGTGAAGAAGGCGATGATCTCGGAGCACCATGTGCATCTCGACAACGCGCACAAGACTCCGCAGTTCTGGCTGGTCTGGTGGGTGCTCTGCTTGAACGTGTCGGCAGGCATCGGCGTGATCGGCATGGCCTCGCCGATGCTGCAGGAGATCTTCGCCGGCAAGCTGATCGGTTTGCCCGACGTCAGCTTCAACCAGCTCGACGCCACCCAGAAGGCGGCGATTGCGGGCATCGCGGCAGGCTTTGCCGGCCTGCTGTCGCTGTTCAACATTGGCGGCAGGTTCTTCTGGGCGTCGCTGTCGGACCACATCGGCCGCAAGAACACCTATTACTGCTTCTTCCTGATCGGCATCGTGCTCTATGCGCTGGCGCCGACCTTCGCAGCGATGGGTTCGAAGCTGCTGTTCGTGGCGGCCTTCGCCATCATCCTCTCGATGTATGGTGGCGGCTTCGCGACGGTCCCGGCCTATCTGGCCGACCTGTTCGGCACCCAGTTCGTGGGCGCCATCCACGGCCGTCTGCTGACGGCCTGGGCCACGGCCGGCATCATCGGTCCGGTGGTCGTCAACTACATCCGCGAGTTCCAGCTCGCCGCCGGCGTGCCGCGCGACCAGCTGTACAACACGACGATGTATATTCTCTGCGCCATGCTCCTGGCCGGCCTGATCTGCAACTTCCTGATCAAGCCCGTCGATGACAAGTGGAACATGAGCGCGGACGACGTCGCGAAGTACCAGGCGGAGCTCGCCAAGAACGAGTCGGCGATCCAGCACGGGTCGTTCGGCATCGGCAAGGGTGGCCTCGACGTCAAGGCCGGCTTGTTCTGGGCCTTCGTCGGCGTGCCGCTGGCATGGGGTGTCTGGAAGACGCTGGAAAGCGCGGTCAAGATCTTCTGATCCGAACCGGATCGGAGCGTGCGGGGCGGCCGGTTCGGCCGCCCCGTTTTTTTGGGCGACTTATGCTTTTCCTATGAGAGATGAAGTCAGCCCGTCTCGCATTCCTACGGCGAGGGGCTCCATCTTCCGCTTTGCCGGCCGGATGTCGCGCCGGCCTTGGCGGAGAATGAACATGAGCTCGGTCGAACCGTTTCGCGACGTCCGTGGCGCTTACGTCGCCTGGGCCCTGCGGCCTTCGCGCCTGATCAAGACGCTGCGCAAGACTGTCAGGGCCATCCGTGCGGCGATTGCCGTAGCCAAGCTCCGGCGCCTGCGCAACGAGTTGCTCTTCCGGCGCGGCTCTGGAGCGACGATCGAACTCGACGCCAGGCATCGGCCGCAAGCGCCTTTGCTTCTCGGCGACAAATGGGACTTCTGAGGCCTTCGGCCTGCGGATCGCCCTCTCAAAGCTGTGCTGCGTGCTTCGGAGACGTCGCGGCAGACGAGGCGCTCAGCCGCGCCATCGCTTGTCCGATCATTGTCTTCGCCGCCCCGTCAAGCTCGGTCAACGGCAAGCGCACACCGGCCGCAACAAGGCCCTGCAGGCTCAGGGCATATTTCAATGCCGCCGGCGCATCGCGATTGAACGCCTCGATCAGCGGCAGCAACCTGCCGTGCAGCCGTCGTGCCGCGCGCCAGCGCGCGCGCTGGCAGGTGGCGAACAGCACGTTGCAGAGCTCCGGCGCGACGTTGGCCGCCAGCGAGAAGCAGCCATCGCCACCAGCGGCCGCGAACGGCACCGCCGCCATATCGTCGCCCGACAACAGGCGAAAGCCGGGTGGCGTCAGTGATCGCAGATGAACGGCGCGCGCGGTATCACCGGTGCTGTCGCGCAAGCCGACGAATTGCGCCCATCGCGACAGGCGGATCAGCGTCTCGTCCGGCAGCGCGCGCCCCGTGCGCGAGGGGCAATCATGCAGGATGACCGGCAGTGTGGTTGAGTCTCCGACCGCGCGGAAGTGCGCGTAGATGCCCTCTGCCGTAGGCCGGTTGTAGTAGGGGACCACCGACATGATCGCATCGGCGCCCGCGGCCGCCGCCTGCCGGGTGTTTTGCACGGCCTGGAGCGTCGCGTTGGAGCCCGCGCCGGCAATGACGCGAACCCGATTGCAGGCCGCGGTCACAGCCGCGCGAATGACCGCTTCGCGCTCCGCTGCCGTCAGCGTGGACGCTTCACCCGCGGTCTCGCAGACCAGGATCGCACTGGCGCCGGCTTCGATCTGCCGCTCGCACAATCGGGCGAGTGCGGCGATGTCGACTGCGCCGGTCGCATCGAACGGCGTCGGAATGTCTGCGATCGTGCCGGTCAGCCATCGTGCGGCAGGTCCACGCGGCGGCGTCGGGGCGGCACTCATGCGATCGGCCGCCGGCTGCTGCCAAACAACAGTCCGACGGGCGCGAAGCGTCCGTTGGTGTCGAGCTCGATCGTGCGCGACAGCTCGACGATCGTCTCCGGATGATGGCCATTCTCGAACAGTGCATATTTCATCGCTTCGGCGCGGCTGACGAACAGGCCGCCATAGAGGCCGTTCTGCTCCTGGGCAACCCATTGGCCGCAGCTATTCCGACCGATGAGGACGAGGGCGGCAGCAGGCTTGTGACACGACGGAGGTTCGACGAGCTTCATGGACGTGGTCCTTCTGGTTCAAGCGCGCATCTCGTGAGATGACGTTGCGTTGGTTCATCGAATATCGCGGTGTACGGATAGGAATTCGAGGCGGCGGAGCGGTCGACGTCATAGGCGCCGCGTAGGCACGCGCCGGTCAGGATTCCGAGAGCTGGTTGAGTGCCATGACGCCGCAGTAGAGCGAGAGATAGCCGACCATCTCGTCCCAATGATTGAGGCTTGCGTTGAAGACGCGCTCACGGCGCAGCGTGGCGAGCACGGCACATAGGATGACGGTCATCCAGAGCAGGGCAGCGAGGCTGCGCCCGAAGCCGATGCTGCCGAACGTCGCGAACAGAACGAGGATCGCGGTTCGCAGCCCGAAGCGAAGCAATACTCTGGCCGGGGACAGCTCCACGGGCTCGCCGGCCGGGAGGATCATCGCCGCGCTCTCGTCCTCTCAGAAATTGTCGCAGCAGAGCAGGGTTGCGAGCACGGGCTCGGCGGAGCGTTCTCCGGAGACGGGCAGCGTCGGCTCGAGGCGACGCGCCTCGGCGGCTGCGTGGAGAATGGCGAGGGCGAGATCGGTGTGTCTGGCCTCGGCGCAATGGTCGAGCCAGTCCGGCAACTCGCGTCGTTGTGAGAGCGCGCAGTGCCATTCGCCGTCATCATAGGCGAGGCGGCGGAGCGACCATCGCGGCAATTGCAGCGCGATCAGCTCCAGCGCGGCATCGATCCGGGCCTCCGCCTGCATCATCCGGCCGATCCGGATCCGGCGCCGTCCGCGCGCCGACAGCGGCGAGACGCCATCGTCCTCGCCGAGAAGGTCGGTCAGCAGCGCGGCTGTTTCCTGCGCGGCCTGCCGTGGCTCGGCGAAATCTCGGGGTGTCGTGACCGGCATGATGATGCTCCGTCGTGATTGAGCGACGGCCCGCACCGGGCCGTGCCAACAATCTGGCGGCAGCGGCCGTAGGAATGCGAGACGGGCGAGGCCAGGAAGAAATAAGCGGCGCATAAGCGTGCGGCGCCACCGTGGGCGCTCCCTATGCAGCGGCGCTCATCGTCGGCCGGCTTCGGCCGCGGAATGCCGCGATCTTTATGAGATTCCTATAACTTTGCCGGCGGCGCGGTCTCGAAAACCTATGGTTCCGAATGCCATCTGTGCCGATGCAACGGACCGCGGGGCGCGGATGGGGGTTTGATCCATCACAAGTTGCGCGCTCCCGCAGACCCTACGCTTTGCGCGCCTCGCGCGCATGAGGAGCACACCATGCTGGACATCCTGATGCTGGCGCTGGCCGCCGGCTTATTCGCCCTGGCGATCGGCTACACCTACGCCTGCGAGCGGCTCTAGGAGACGAGCCATGATCTTCGACTATTCGCTCGCCGGCGCGGTGTCGCTCGGCCTTCTGATCTACCTCACCTACGCGCTGTTGCGGCCCGAGCGGTTCTGACCGCCACCGTCGCACCTTCAAGGACAACATCCCCATGACCGTGATCGGCTGGATCCAGATCCTGCTCTACTGCGCCGTCATCGTCGCGCTCGCCAAGCCGCTCGGCTGGTACATGACGCGCGTCTTCAATGGCGAGCGCACCTTGCTGTCGCCGGTGCTGCGGCCGGTGGAGGTCGCGATCTACTGGATCGGCGGCGTCGACGAGCGCCGCGAGCAGCATTGGCTGACCTACACGGTCGCAATGCTGCTGTTCCATGTCGGCGGCTTCCTGATCATCTACGGCGTGATGCGGCTGCAGGCCGTGCTGCCGTTCAATCCCGCCGGACAGTCCGCGGTCGCCGAGGATCTCTCCTTCAACACCGCGATCAGCTTCCTGACCAACACCAACTGGCAGAACTACGGTGGCGAGAGCACGCTCTCTTATCTCGTCCAGATGCTCGGGCTCACCCACCAGAACTTCCTGTCGGCCGCGACGGGCATCGTGCTCGCGATCGCGCTGATCCGCGGCTTCTCGCGCGCCTCGGCGCGGACCGTCGGCAATTTCTGGGTGGATATCACACGCTGCACGCTCTATGTGCTGCTGCCGCTCTGCATCATCTACACGCTGTTTCTGGTCTGGCAGGGCATCCCGCAGACGCTCGGGCCCTATGTCGAGGCGACGACCCTGGAAGGCGCCAAGCAGACCATCGCGCTCGGCCCGGTCGCCTCGCAGGTCGCGATCAAGATGCTCGGCACCAATGGCGGCGGCTTCTTCAATGCCAACGCCGCGCATCCGTTCGAGAACCCGACCGCGCTGTCGAACTTCATCCAGATGCTCTCGATCTTCGCGCTCGGTGCTGCCCTGACCAACGTGTTCGGCCGCATGGTCGGCAATCAGCGCCAGGGCTGGGCGCTCCTCGCCGTGATGGGCGTGCTGTTCATCGCCGGCGTCGCCATCACCTACTGGGCCGAGGCCAACGGTACGACCACGCTGAACGCGCTGGGACTGACCGGCGGTAACATGGAGGGCAAGGAGGTCCGCTTCGGCGTCGTCGCGTCGTCGCTGTTCGCCGTCATCACCACGGCCGCCTCCTGCGGCGCGGTCAACGCCATGCACGACAGCTTCACCGCGCTCGGCGGCATGATTCCGCTGATCAACATGCAGCTCGGCGAGATCATCGTCGGCGGCGTCGGCGCCGGCCTCTACGGCATGCTGCTGTTCGTCGTGCTCGCGATCTTCGTTGCCGGCCTGATGGTCGGGCGTACGCCGGAATATGTCGGCAAGAAGATCGAGGCCCGCGAGGTCAAGATGGCGATGCTGGCAATCCTGGTGCTGCCCTTGATGTATCTCGGCTGGACCGCGGTCGCGGTGGTGCTGCCACCGGCCGTCGCCTCGATGGCCAATGCCGGACCGCACGGCTTCACCGAGGTGCTCTACGCCTACACCTCGGCGACGGCCAACAACGGCTCGGCGTTCGCGGGCCTCACCGGCAACACCTTCTTCTACAATCTGACGCTCGCCTCCTCGATGTTCGTCGGCCGCTTCTTCATGATCATCCCGGCGATGGCGATCGCGGGCTCGCTCGCGCAGAAGAAGTCGATCCCGCCCTCGGCCGGCACGTTCCCGACCACCGGCGGCCTGTTCGTCGGCCTCGTCGTCGGCGTCATCCTGATCATCGGCGGCCTCACCTTCTTCCCGGCTCTCGCCCTCGGTCCGATCGTCGAGCATCTCGCGATGGCCGCCGGCACCGTGTTCTGATTTCGGAGCGACCTCCATGGACACCATCAAACTGCAGAAGCGCTCGTCGATGTCGACGATGCTCGACCCGAAGATCGTGCTGCCGGCCATCAAGGCCGCGGTGGTCAAGCTCGACCCGCGGCTGATGATCAGGAACCCCGTGATGTTCGTGGTCGAGGTCGTCGCGGCGCTCACCACGGTGATCTTCCTGCGCGACGTCGCGACCGGCGGCGCGAATCTCGGCTTCACCTTCCAGATCATTCTCTGGCTGTGGTTCACCGTGCTGTTCGCCAATTTCGCCGAAGCCGTCGCCGAAGGCCGCGGCAAGGCGCAGGCGGATTCGCTGCGCAAGACGCGCACCGAGAGCCAGGCCAAGCTGCTGACGGGCACGAACCCGGCCGACCACACCTACAAGCTCGTGCCCGGAACCAGCCTGAAGGTCGGCGACCTCGTGCTGGTCGAGGCCGGCGACACGATCCCTTCCGACGGCGAGGTGATCGAGGGCGTCGCCTCGGTCAACGAGGCTGCGATCACCGGCGAGTCCGCTCCGGTCATCCGGGAGTCCGGCGGCGACCGCTCGGCGGTAACCGGCGGCACGCAGGTGCTGTCGGACTGGATCCGCGTCAGGATCACCGCGGCCCAGGGCTCGACCTTCATCGACCGCATGATCAAGCTGGTCGAGGGAGCCGAGCGACAGAAGACGCCGAACGAGATCGCGCTCAACATCCTGCTCGCCGGCCTCACCATCATCTTCGTGTTCGCGACGGTGACGATCCCGAGCTACGCGGCCTATGCCGGCGGCTCGATCTCGGTGGTGGTGCTGGTGGCGCTGTTCGTGACCTTGATCCCGACCACGATCGGCGCGCTGCTGTCGGCGATCGGCATCGCCGGCATGGACCGCCTGGTGCGCTTCAATGTGCTGGCGATGTCCGGCCGCGCGGTCGAGGCCGCCGGCGACGTCGATACGCTGCTGCTCGACAAGACCGGCACCATCACGCTCGGCAATCGGCAGGCGACTGCGTTCCGTCCCGTCCGGGGCGTCAGCGAGCAGGAGCTGGCCGACGCGGCGCAGCTCGCCTCGCTCGCCGACGAGACCCCGGAGGGCCGCTCCATCGTGGTGCTCGCGAAGGACAAATACGGTATCCGCGGCCGCGACATGGCCGAGCTCGGCGCCACCTTCGTGCCGTTCACGGCGCAGACCCGCATGAGCGGCGTCGATGCCGGCGGTTCCTCGGTGCGCAAGGGCGCGGTCGACGCCATCCTCAACTCCATCGGCGGCGGCGGCCCGACCCAGCCCGTCTCCGGCAACACGGCGCGCGCGGTCCAGCCGGTCGAGAGCGAGCTTGTCCGCGAGATCCGTGCAATCTCCGACGACATCGCCAAATCCGGCGGCACGCCGCTCGCGGTCGCCAGGGACGGGCGCCTGCTCGGCGTCATCCAGCTCAAGGATATCGTCAAGGGCGGCATCCGCGAACGTTTCGCCGAGCTGCGCCGGATGGGCATCCGCACCATCATGATCACCGGCGACAACCCGATGACCGCGGCGGCGATCGCCGCCGAAGCCGGCGTCGACGATTTCCTGGCGCAGGCGACCCCCGAGGACAAGCTCAAGCTGATCCGAGACGAGCAGGCCAAGGGCAAGCTGGTCGCCATGTGCGGCGACGGCACCAACGACGCGCCGGCGCTGGCGCAAGCCGATGTCGGCGTCGCCATGAACACCGGCACGCAGGCCGCGCGCGAGGCCGGCAACATGGTCGATCTCGATTCCAACCCGACCAAGCTGATCGAGGTGGTGGAGATCGGCAAGCAGCTCTTGATGACGCGCGGCGCGCTGACGACGTTCTCGATCGCCAACGACGTCGCCAAATATTTCGCGATCATCCCGGCGATGTTCCTGGCGTTCTACCCGCAGCTGAACGTGCTGAACGTCATGAACCTCGCGAGCCCGCAGAGCGCGATCCTGTCGGCGATCATCTTCAACGCGCTCGTCATCATCGCGCTGATCCCGCTGGCGCTGAAGGGCGTCGCCTACCGCGCCATCGGCGCCGGCGCGCTGCTCGGCCGCAACCTGATGATCTATGGCCTGGGCGGCATCATCATCCCCTTCATCGGCATCAAGGCAATCGACCTGATCGTGACCGCCTTGCACCTGGCTTGAACCACCACCGGCGTGATTGCGAGCGAAGCGACGCAATCCAGAGTCTCGTACACAGCCCTGGATTGCTTCGTCGCTTCGCTCCTCGCAATGACGCCGCGACACAGGAGATCTCCCATGCTCAAAGAAATCCGTCCCGCCATCCTGGTCCTGCTCGCGCTGACCTTGATCACCGGGCTGCTGTATCCGCTCGCCATGACCGTCGTCGCCGGCACCATCTTCCCGGCGCAGGCCGAAGGCAGTCTGATCACGCGCAACGGCCAGGTGATCGGCTCGGCGCTGATCGGGCAGGAATTCAAGGACGACAAATATTTCCACGGCCGTCCGTCGGCGACCTCGGCCGCCGATCCGAACGATGCGACCAAGACGGTGCCGGCGCCCTATAACGCCGCCAACTCCTCCGGCTCCAATCTCGGCCCGACCAGCAAGGCGCTGGCCGACCGCGTCAAGGAGGATGTTGACAGGCTGAAGGCGGAGAATCCTGGGCAGGCCGTGCCGGTCGATCTGGTGACGACCTCGGCGAGCGGGCTCGATCCGGACATCTCGCCGGAGGCGGCGCTGTTCCAGGTGCCGCGGGTGGCCAAGGCGCGCGGCTTGCCGGAGGCCAGCGTTCAGGGCCTGATCGCCCAGCAGACTAAGGGCCGTCTGCTCGGACTGCTCGGCGAACCCCGCGTTAACGTGCTTGCGCTCAATCTGGCGCTCGACGCTGCCAAGCCGTAGTGAGGCCTTAGAGGTCCCGGCCTTGGCGCCGAAGTTCCTCCGTCTATAATGCCGCATGGCCAGTCAACGCCGCGATCCTGACCAACGTCCCTCGCCGGAAGCCCTGCTCGAAGCGGCCCGGCGGGAGGACAGTCCTGCCGGCAAGCTCAAGATCTTCGTCGGCGCCGCCCCCGGCGTCGGCAAGACCTATGAAATGCTGTCGAGCGCGCATGCCAAGCTGAAGGCCGGCGTCGATGTCGTCATCGGCTTCGTCGAGACGCATGGCCGCGCCGAGACCGAGGCGCTGGTCCGCGGCCTGGAGGTCGTCCCGCGCAAACGTATTTCCTACAAGGACCAGATCGTCGAGGAGATGGATCTGGATGCCGTGATTGCGCGCCGCCCGAAGCTCGCCATCGTCGACGAGCTCGCGCACACCAATGCTGTCGGCAGCCGCCACCCCAAGCGCTATCTCGACGTCGAGGAGCTGCTGTCGCACGGCATCGATGTCTACACGGCGGTCAACGTCCAGCACATCGAGAGCCTCAACGACGTCGTCGCCCAGATCACCCATGTGCGCGTGCGCGAGACCGTGCCGGATTCGATCCTCGACCGCGCCGACGCCATCGAGCTGATCGACCTTACGCCCGACGACCTGATCCAGCGACTGAAGGAGGGCAAGGTCTATGTGCCCAAGCAGGCGGAGCGCGCGCTGGAGCATTATTTCTCGCCCGGCAACCTGACCGCGCTGCGCGAACTTGCGCTGCGTCGGACGGCCGAGCGCGTCGACGAGCAACTGCTCACTCACATGCAGGCCAACGCCATTGCGGGGCCCTGGGCGGCCGGCGAGCGGATCCTCGTCTGCGTGTCGGAGGATCCGCGGGCGACAGGGCTGGTGCGCTACACCAAGCGGCTCGCCGACCGTGTCCATGCGCCGTGGACCGCCGTGACCATCGAGACCCGGCGCAATCTGCAGCTCA
Organism: Bradyrhizobium sp. SZCCHNRI1009; assembly: GCF_032487575.1. NCBI lineage: Bacteria > Pseudomonadati > Pseudomonadota > Alphaproteobacteria > Hyphomicrobiales > Nitrobacteraceae > Bradyrhizobium > Bradyrhizobium sp. SZCCHNRI1009. Next base: position 34,128 of record NZ_JAUEUL010000002.1, read on the forward strand.
GTGACAGGCAGCGCGACCGGCTCGCCGATACGCTGCGGTTGGCCGAGACCCTCGGCGGCGAGGCGCTGACGATTCCGGGCGTCGGCCGGCGTATCGCCGATGACCTCATCGGCTTCGCGCAGGCCAACAACGTCACCCAGATCATCATCGGCAAGTCGAGCCGCTCGCGCCTGTTCGAGATCATCAGGGGCTCGGTGGTGCATGACCTGGTCAGGCGCGCCGGCAACATCAGCATCCACGTCATCGCCGGCGAGGAGGCGCCCGACACCGCGGGCAGCTCGGTGCAGACGCGGCCGCGCAGCGAGCCGCTGCAGCCGAAGCCCTATGTGATGGCGCTGCTGATCACGGCTGTCGGCCTTGGCCTCGCCGAGCTGATCCAGCCCGTCTTCGGCATCGAGAACGTCGATCTCGTGTTCCTCACGGCGGTGGTCGGCGTCGCCGCACGCTACGGCCTGGGACCGTCGCTGCTGGCGAGCCTCGCCGCCTCGCTCTGCTACAACTTCTTCTTCCTCCCGCCGCTGTATACGTTCACGATCACCGATCCGACCAACATCGGCGCGTTCTTCTTCTTCATGCTGATCGCGATCCTGGTGTCCAACGTCGCCGCGCGCGTTCGCGTTCAGGCTGACGCCGCCACCCACCGCGTCCGGACCACCGAGCAGCTCTATGCCTTCAGCCGCAAGCTTGCGGGCACCGCGACCCTCGATGACGTGCTGTGGGCCACGGCCTATCAGGCGGCGTTGATGCTGAAGGTGCGGGTCGTGCTGCTGTTGCCGCAGGACGGCAAGCTCACGGTCATGACCGGCTACCCGCCGGAGGATCAGCTCGACGACGCCGACCTCGCCGCCGCGAGCTGGGCCTGGAGCAACGACCGCGCCGCCGGCCGCGGCTCCGACACGCTGCCGGGAGCCAAGCGGCTGTTCCTGCCGATGCGCACCGGCCGCGGCCTGATCGGCGTCATCGGCATCGACGACGACCGCACCGGGCCGCTGCTGACCCCCGACCAGCGCCGGCTGCTCGACGCCCTGGTCGACCAGGGCGCCCTGGCGATCGAGCGCGTTCTGCTGGTCGAGGACATGGACAAGGTCAAGCGCACCATGGAGCAGGACCGGCTGCGTTCGGCGCTGCTCACCTCGATCTCGCACGATCTGAAGACGCCGCTCGCCTCGGTGCTCGGCGCGGCCTCGACGATGCGCGATCTCGCGGCCAGGCTGTCCGACAAGGAGAAGCTCGACCTGCTCGCCACCGTGATCGACGAATCCGAACGGCTGAATCGATTCATCGCCAACCTCCTGGACATGACCAAGCTGGAATCCGGCGCGATCGTGCCGAACGCCGCCCTCCATGACGTCGGCGAGATCGTCGGCAGCGCGCTGCGGCGTGCCGGCAAGATCCTCGCCGGTCATCATGTCTCGCTGGTACTGGCGCCCGATCTGCCGATGGTCGAGGTCGACGCGGTGCTGTTCGAGCAGGTGCTGTTCAATCTGCTCGACAACGCCGCCAAATATGCGCCTCCCGAGACCTCGATTGCGATCCGTGCGGCCCGCGACAGCAACTGGATCGTGCTCGAGATCCGTGACGAAGGCGACGGCATTCCCGCCGCGGAGGTCGAGCACGTGTTCGACAAGTTCTATCGCGTGCAGAAGGGCGACCAGGTGCGGCCCGGCACCGGACTTGGGCTTGCGATCTCGCGTGGCTTCATCGAGGCGATGCATGGCCGCATCTTCGCCGGCAACCGTACCGATCGGCGCGGTGCGGTCCTCACCATCCGCCTGCCGGTGCCGGCGCAGGCCAGACCGCTGGATACGGCCGCATGACCGGCGCTCCGATCAAGGTGCTCGTGATCGACGACGAGCCGCCGATCCGCAAGCTGCTGCGGATGGGCCTGACCACGCAGGGCTACGAGATTCTCGAGGCCTCCAACGGCAGGAACGCGCTGGAGCTGCTGAGCCAGGAGCCGGCGCTGATCATTCTCGACCTTGGCCTCCCCGACATCGACGGACTCGAGCTGCTGCGAACCATCCGTGGCCGCAACGAGGCCGTGCCGGTCGTGGTGCTGTCCAGCCGCGGCGACGAGGCGGGCAAGGTCCAGGCGCTCGATCTCGGCGCCGACGACTACATCACCAAGCCGTTCGGCATGGATGAATTGCTGGCGCGCCTGCGCGCGGCGCTGCGGCACCAGCTGCAGGTGCAGGGCGAGCGGCCGGTGTTTCGCACCGGCGACCTCTCGGTCGATCTCGTCCGCCGCATCGTCAAGGTCGGCGAGCGCGAGGTCAAGCTGTCGCCGAAGGAGTACGATCTGCTGCGCGTGCTCGTGCAGCACGCCGGCAAGGTGCTGACGCATCGCTTCCTGCTCAAGGAGCTGTGGGACGAATTGACCGACGCGCAATATCTGCGCGTCTATGTGCGCCAGCTCAGGCAGAAGATCGAGGCCGATCCCGAGCGCCCGCAATTCGTGTTGACCGAGACCGGCATCGGCTATCGCTTGCGTGCGCCGGATTAGCGCTTCTTCATGTGAGCCAGTCCCTCAAAGCGGAACCATCGCTCACCCTCGTGATTTCTGTGATATCACAGGGAGACCATGTTGATGGCACGCAAAACACGCAAATATTCCAAGGGCGCGTCCAAGGACGTCGAGCGCGCGATGAAGAAGCGCAAGGCAGGAACGTTGAAGAGCGGCGGCTCGGGCCGCAAGGTCAAGAGCCGCAAGCAGGCGATCGCGATCGGTCTGTCGGAGGCGCGCCGCGAAGGCAAGAAGGTGCCGCCGAAGAAGAGCGCCAAGTCATCGGCGAAGAAGTCCGCCAAGAAGGCGAGCAAGAAAAGCACGAAGAAGACTACCAAGAAAACGACGAAGAAGAAGTCGAAGAAGAAGAGCTGACGAGGCGATCATTCGGGCTACGATCATCGCGCACGCCATGACCCGCAGCCGTCGCAAAATTCTCCGCTGTCGTCCCGGCGAACGCCGGGACCCATAACCCCAGGGAGATGTTATTGCGCGGGATGTTGGACGAGTCTTGTCTTACAATACCCGCCGCAGAGTATGGGTCCCGGCGTTCGCCGGGACGACGGGGCGGTGGTGTGGAGGCCGCTTGCGCCACGCAGGCAGCTGCCGGCCTTCACCCCGCCTTCCTCTGCCGCGCCGCCGACCGATGCGCCTTCTTCGCGGGGCGTCGATGCGCGCTCGTCCGCCGTGACGCCGCACGCGCTGTCTTTTTTCCGCCCTTGCCCAGGCTCTGCTTCAGCGCGTCCATCAGGCTGACGACGTTGTCGGGCCGCTCCGCCGGCTCCGGCAGCTTGATCGGCTTGCCCGAGGCCTTGCGCTTCACCAGCGCCTTCAGCGCGGTCTCGTACTGGTCCTTGAACTCCGAGGGATCGAAATGCGCCGCCTTGGTCTGCAGGATGTGGCCGGCGAGCTCGACCATGTCCTTGGTGATCCGGGGCGACTTGATGTCGTCGAAGAACTCGGCCTCGTCGCGCAGCTCGTAGGGAAAACGCAGCGTGGTGCCGAGCATGCCCTTGCCCATCGGCTCAATGGCGATGACGTGCTCGCGGTTGGTCAGCACGATCCGCGCCAGCGCGACGCGATCCTGCTCCTTCATGGCGTCGCGAATGACCGCGAAGGCGTCGACCGCCGCCTTGCCGTCGGGAGCGATGTAATAGGGATGGTTGAGATAGCGCTGGTCGATCTCCTCGCGCGGCACGAAGCTGTCGATATCGATCGTATGGTTACTCTCGATCTGGACCGCCTCCAGCTCCTCCGGCTCGATCTCGACATACTGCCCCTTGGAGAGCTCGTAGCCGCGGCCCTTCTGCTCGCCTTCGACGATGTCGCCGGTCTCAGAGTCGACCATCTGCTGCTTGAGCCGGTTGCCGGTCTCGCGGTTGATCAGATGGAAGCGCGTCTTCTCGACCGAGGTCGACGCCGGATAGAGGACGACGGGGCAACTGACGAGCGAGAGTTTGAGCGAGCCTTTCCAGTAGGCGCGGGGGGCCATCGTGGTCTCCTTGGACAATCCGGACGAGGCTGCAACGGGCAAGCATCGGTGTGGGTTCCATGGGCCCCGCCGAGGGTCGCTTCGGGAAAAATTAATTCGCTTGACGACTTCGTAAAATCAGCATTATGGTCCGACCCATTCCGTTGCGTCGGAGGGGACGTATCGCGGTCGTCACGGACGTCGGCAGCGGAATGCGATGGGCGTGTCGGGTTGCAGCGTGATTGACGTTGCGCCGACGAACGATCTGGCACGCACGGTCAAGTCGCGCGGTCCTGGCCTCCCGACGCTGAGGTCAAGTTTGCGAGGATGCTTTGTGCATCGCGCGGATGACGGTGGCCAACAAGCCCGGCGCACCGGGGAGAACGCGAAGCAGCTGTTAAAACCGTCGCGCAGGGAGGGCCGGGATGACTCGGCTGCACCTGTGGTACCTGCCGCCTGCATTTTTCTTTCGCAGGCGGGCCATGGGGGCGGCGAGCTCCCGGCCTTCCCTGCGCCCTCTCATCGGCAGAGGGTGGACCATCGCGAGACCCGGGCTTTCCTCAGCCGCGGGAACGCGGAACTTTGCCCGGTGTTATCAGGTGGATGCGAGCCGCGCCGGCGCCAGCGGCGGAGCCGGTTCCACGACCCTGCCGGCTTTGCTACGCTACCACTCAACACGAGGGATCACCGTGGCGCTCAGGAAGCTTTCCACCTATCGCAAGAAGCGCGATTTCGACAAGACGGCAGAGCCGTCCGGCGACGCCAAGGTCGCGCGTGCGGCGCGGCCGCGCTTCGTCATCCAGAAGCACGACGCGACGCGGCTGCACTACGATCTCAGGCTGGAGTTCGGCGGCGTCTTCAAGTCGTGGGCCGTGACCAAGGGCCCGTCGCTCGATCCGCACGACAAGCGGCTCGCGGTCGAGGTCGAGGACCACCCGCTCGACTATGGCGATTTCGAAGGTACGATCCCGGAAGGCGAGTATGGCGGCGGCACCGTCATGCTGTGGGATCGCGGCCATTGGGACAGCGAGGACCCGGAGCGCGGCTTCAAGAAGGGCGACCTCAAGTTCACCCTTGAAGGCGAGAAGCTGCATGGCAGCTGGGTGCTGGTACGGATGCGTCATGATCGCACGGGCGGCAAGCGCACCAATTGGCTGCTGATCAAGCACCGCGACGAGTTCGCCCGGGAAGGCGAGGCCAACGACATCCTGGAGGCGGACAAGTCGGTCGCCTCGGGCCGCACGATGGAGCAGATCGCGGCCGGCAAGGGCAAAGCGCCGAAGCCGTTCATGCTCGCCAAGACGCAGCGCATGAATGCCGACGCGGTGTGGCACTCCAACCGCGGCGACGGCAGTGCCTCTCCAGAGAAGGCGTCTCCCAAGAAGACGCCGAAGTCCAAGGCCGCGAAAGCGGCCGCTGCTCCGAAGACGGTCGCACCGCGAACCGTGTCGTCGCTGCCGGACTTCGTGCCGCCCGAGCTCTGTACTTCGGTCGCCCAGCCGCCGAGCGGTGAGGGCTGGGCGCATGAGATCAAGTTCGATGGCTACCGCGTGCAGATCAGGGTGGAGGACGGGAAGGCGACTTTGAAGACGCGCAAGGGCCTGGACTGGACGGCCAAGTTCGGTGCCATCGCCGAGGAAGCGGCTGAATTGCCGGACGCGATCATCGACGGCGAGATCGTCGCGCTCGACAAGGACGGCAATCCGAATTTCTCGGCGCTGCAGGCGGCGATTTCGGCGGGCGAAACCGACGAGCTGATCTTCTTTGCCTTCGACCTGATGTTCGCGGAGGAGTTCGACCTGCGCCGCCAGCCTTTGCGCGAGCGCAAGGCGCGGCTGGCGAAGCTGCTGAAGGCGCACATCAAGGGCAAGGCGCCGCGCATCCGCTATGTCGAGCACTTCGAGAGCGACGGCGAGGCCGTGCTGGAGTCGGCGCGCAAGCTGTCATTGGAGGGCATCGTCTCCAAGAAGCTGGACTCGGCCTATCATTCGGGACGGACGGAGAGCTGGACCAAAGCCAAGACCAGGCCCGGCCACGAGGTCGTCATCGGTGGCTGGAAGACCACCAACGGCAAATTCCGCTCGTTGATGGTCGGCGTCAACAAGGACGATCATCTCGCTTATGTCGGGATCGTCGGCACCGGCTTCGGCCAGGACACGGTGAAGGAGATCATGCCGGCGCTGAAGGCGGCGGCCTCCGACGAGAGCCCGTTCGGCGGCAAGAACGCGCCGCGCAAGACGCGTGAGGTGCATTGGCTGAAGCCGGAGCTGGTCGCCGAGATCGAGTTTGCCGGCTGGACCGCGGACAACAACGTCAGGCAGGCCTCGTTCAAGGGACTGCGCCAGGACAAGCCGGCCCGCGAGGTCGTTGCCGAGCCGCCGGTGGTGACGACGAAGGTTGCCCGGCCGGTGGCGCGGGCCGCGGCGAGCGTCGCGACCGTCGGCACCACGCTGCACAAGACGCCGTCACGCACGAAGGGCGCGGCGACCGTGATGGGCGTTGCGATCTCCAAGCCCGACAAGGCGCTGTGGCCGGACGCCGGCGATGGCGAGCCCGTCACCAAGCTCGATCTCGCCAACTATCTGGAAGCCGTCGGCAACTGGATGATCGATCATCTGAAGGGACGGCCGTGCTCGATCGTACGTGCGCCTGATGGCATCGGTGGCGAAAAATTCTTCCAGCGGCACGGCATGCAGGGCATGTCGGACCTGCTCGAGCTGGTCAAGGTGTCGGGCGACCGCAAACCGTATCTGCAGATCGACCGTGTCGAGGGATTGATCGCGGTCGCCCAGGTCGCCGCCGTCGAGCTGCATCCATGGAATTGCGCACCCGACGCCTATGACGTTCCGGGCCGGCTGGTGTTCGATCTCGACCCGGCGCCGAACGTCGCCTTCGGGGAGGTGATCGCGGCCGCCAAGGAGATGCGCCAGCGCCTGAAGAGCCTCGGACTCGAGAGCTTCTGCAAGACCACGGGCGGCAAGGGTCTGCACGTGGTGACGCCGTTGCTGCACGGCGCGCGCGACAGAGTGAGCTGGCCCGAAGCGAAGGCGTTTGCGCAAGGTGTGTGCCTATGGATGGCGAACGACAGCCCGGAGCAATACCTGCTCAACATGTCGAAGAAGCTGCGCGGGGGGAAGATCTTCCTCGACTATCTGCGCAACGACCGGATGTCGACGGCGGTCGCCGTGCTGTCGCCGCGCGCCCGCGAAGGCGCCACCGTGTCCATGCCGCTGACCTGGACGCAGGTGAAGAACGGGCTCGAACCCAAGCGCTACACCATCCGCACCGTACCGGCGCTGCTGGCCAAGACCAGGGCGTGGGATGGTTATGAAGATGCCGCGGGCTCGATCAAGGCGGCCATCAAGAAGCTCGCAGAGACGTCGTAGTCGCTCGGGCAGACGTGGTGTCTGCCCGAGCCGATCGCCTCAGAAGGATCAGATACGTCCGAGCAGGACGAGGATCAGCACGATGACGATGATCAGGCCGAGACCGCCGCCGCCATAGTAGCCGGTGCCGTAGAACGGACCGCCGCCGATGCCGGAAAAGCCGCCGAGCAGGGCGATGATGAGAATGATCAGGATGATAGTTCCGATGGACATGTGCTTCCTCCAGTGCCCGGCAGCGGGGCGACAACGTGCTCTGCCTTCGCCGAGGAAACTGGTCGGAACTTCGAAAGTTCCGTGCGGGAAACAGGTAAAATTCGGAGCGTGTCTTTGCGGTCGTAACCAGCAATGACTACCTGAAGGCAGTTGTTAGTCAGGAGATCGCGATGTCAAGACCGCTTGTCGTTTCCATTCCGCATCGCCTCGGCAAGGACGAGGCCGTGCGCCGGCTCCAGGCCGGTCTCAGCCGCGCCGCGACCAGCGTTCCGGTCCTGAAGGTCGACGAAGAGCGCTGGGAGGGCGACAAGATGATCTTTCGCGTTCGCGCTCTGGGTCAAGCGGCGTCGGGCCATGTCGACGTCGCCGACGATCACGTGCGTGTCGAGGTCGTGCTGCCCTGGCTGTTGCAGCGCTTTGCCGAGGCGGCGCAGTCCGCGATCCGCAGCCGCGGCCAGCTGCTGTTGACGAAAAAGAGCTGATCAGCCCGGCGTCGATGCTGTCTGACGTCGACCAGCCGGGTGGGTTGCCGCATCGGTCCGCGCTGGGATCACTGCTGCAGGCAAATGTATGAAGACGGAGGACACCGCAAGGATGCCGTCCTGTATGTCCGCAGATGTGTAGCCGCGGGCATGAACCTCGGCTTCGAAACCATCCGGGTGGGGCCACACCCGGCCACCGTCGGTGAAGGGCGCAAAGTTGCGCACAGTGACGACGACGACGGCGTCCCGCCCATGCCGCCGTGCGAAGGCAATGATGTGATCGGCATGACGTCCGCTCACCTCGAGCGGCTCATGGGAACCGTCGGTGAAGACCGAGGGCATCTCGTTGCGCAGCCGGAGCAGCCGCCGTGTCCAAGCGAGCTTGATGCGGCCATCCGGCCAGTGGTCCGCCAGGCGGGCCCAGTCGGGACGCTCGCACTCGCGCAGCGCCCGTTCGCGCGCGGCGAAGTCCACCGGGCGGCGATTGTCGGGATCGACCATCGAGAGGTCCCAGAACTCGGTGCCCTGATAGATATCCGGCACGCCGGGCATCGTCGCCTTCAGCGTGAGCTGTGTCAGCGAGTTCAGCGCGCCGAGCAAAGCGGTCCGCCTGGAAAGCGTCTCCAACGACTGCAGGAACTCGGGCGAGCGGTCGCGATCCAGGATGCGGTCGATGAAGCTGCGCAGGCCGTTCTCATAGGCCTCGTTTGGATTGAGCCAGCTGGTCTCCTCCTTGCCCTCCCGCGCCGCCTTCAGCGCATAGGCCTGCAACCGCTCCGCAAGGCTCGGGTCGGCGCCAGTTGCGGGCCAGATGCCAACGAGCGTCTGGTACAGCATGTATTCGAACGCCGCCGAGGGCGCGCGCATCTTGCCATCGGTGATGACGTGCGGCGCGTTCAAGGTCTTCCAGCGCGCCATCGCGGACGTCCAATCGTTGGGCAACTCGGTGATGGCGGCCAGCCGCGTGCGGGCATCCTCCCCGCGCTTGGTGTCGTGGGTAGCGGTGGCGGTCATGCCGTGCGGCCAATGCCTGGCGCGATCGTGCATCAGCTTGTGGAAGTCGGCGATCGTCAGAGCATGCGCCGCCGGATCGCCGCCGACCTCGTTGAGCGCGAGCAGTCGGTGGAAGCGATAGAAGCCGGTATCCTCCAGCGACTTCGCCATCATCGGGCCGGTGAACTGCTGCACCTTCAGCGCGAAGCGGCGCACACGTGGGACGCTGTGGCTGGTGCTGCGGTCGCGCTTGATCAGATCCATGGTGAGCGTATCGCGCAGGAAGTCGAAGATCGAGCCGTCGGAGGCGAACCATTCGGCGCGGGCGCCAGCGATGGCGTGGTCGATCAGCTTGCGATCGGCCTCGGTCGCCCCGGCCGCGGTGAGGTAGGTGCGATAGACCGGGAAGTGCAGCACATACAGTTCGAGCGCCTGGCGCAGGCTGTCTTCCGAATAGTCGCGCGTGGAGTAGTGGCCGTTGGCGATGCGCGCCAGGAGGCGCGTCAGCACGGTGAACTCGCTGGTCAGCAGCGTTTCCAGCACGCGCCGCTTGGCCTCCTTGATGACGGGCGCGAGCTTCGGCGGCTTGTTGCTGATCTGGCGCCAGATCTCGTCCAAGGGCTCCAGGCCGTTGCCGTCGATGAGCAGCTGGGTGATGACGTTCATCCACTCGTAGCCGGTGGTGCCGTGCACGCCGGCAAAGCTCGGCAGCTTCTCGTGCTCGCAGAGAATCTTCTCGATGACGACGTAGAATGGCCCGGCTGCGGGCCCCCGAGCGTCGCGGATCAGCCGCCGCAGGCGCTGGAAATATTGTGCGGGATCGCGCAGGCCGTCGATATGGTCGAGCCGCAGACCCTGCAGCTGGCCATCCGCGATCAGCTTCTTGACCAGCCGGTGGATCGCTTCGAACGTGCCAGCATCCTCGACGCGCAGGCCGGCCAGGGTGTTGACGTCGAAGAAGCGGCGGTAGTTGATGTCGCTGGACGCAAGCCGCCAATGCCCGAGCTTGTAGTTCTGCCGTTCAAGCAAATGGTGCAGGGCCAGCGTCTGCGTCGGTCGGCCATCGCCAGCCTGATACGCCGAGAGGCCTCGCGCGATAATGTCGCCAGCCCCGGGAATGGCCTTGAGTGCAGCCTTGAACGCCGGGGCTTCCTTGCGGTTCGGATGGCGCAGGCCGCGATAGCGCGACGCCAGGTCGAGGATCGCCTTGCCGGCCTCGCTGCTCTCCTCACCGGCCTCCTTGACGATGATGCGCAGCACCTCGCCATAGCGCTCCGGCGCGATCGGCAGGCGATGCTCGAAGTACCAGCAGGAGAACGAGCCTTCGTCCGGGTCGTAGCGCAGCTCGATCTCACCATGTTCGAGCGCATGGCCGTAGGACGTCCCGATGATCGGCAGCAGCACGCCGCCCCGGGCGCGATACGGCAATTGGTCCCAGTCGATGTCGAACGAGGCTGCATGCGGCGACGCCTGGCCCCATTCGAGCACATCGAGCCACCATGGATTGTCGTCGAAATGGACGCCGACATGGTTCGGAACGAAATCGAGGATGAGCCCGAGATCGTGCGCCTTCAGCGCGGCGCTCAGCTTGGCGAAGCCGTCCTGACCGCCGAGCTCAGGATTGAGCTTGGTGTGATCCGTGATGTCGTAGCCATGCGTCGAGCCCTTGCGCGCCGTCATGAACGGCGAGGCGTAGACATGGCTGATACCGAGCGCCTTCAGATACGGCACGACGCGCGCCGCTGCTTCGAAATTGAAGTCGGCGGTGAGCTGCAGGCGGTAGGTCGCGAGCGGAATGGCAGGAGGCATGATTATCCTCCGATGCTCCAGAACACCGACCAGGGTGGCAGGCGATCGCCGGGCGTGCCGCCCCAGATCGGCGTGCCCGCCGAGCCGCTGCGCGGCGCGGGCACCTCGTTGTCCGAAACGTTGGCGAGCAACCGCAGCGTCGCGCCGTCGCCCATCGTCCAGTGCGCAGTCAGGCAGCCATCCTCCGTCACGTCGGCCTTGCCGAAGGATGCGCCCGGCAGCCGCGGTGCCACCTCCCTGTGGCGCACGGCGAGGAGCCCGCGCACCAGCGTCAATCGCTCGCGTCCCGGCGATGCGTTGCGGGCGTCCCAATCGATGATCGCGGATCTGAACGTCTCGATGTCCAGCGGGTCCGGGACCTCGTCGCCATACTTGGCGTATGCCCACTCATATTCCTTGCGGCGCCCCTTGCGCACGGCGTGCGCGAGATCGCCCTGGAAATCGCAGAAGAACGGGAAGGGCTGCTTCGAGCCCCATTCCTCGCCCATGTACAGCATCGGCACGGTCGGTGCGAGCAAGGTGACGGCCAGCGCAGCTGCGATCCCTTCCGGCGGCGCCAGCGATTCCAGCCGGTCGCCGAACACGCGGTTGCCGATCTGGTCGTGGTTCTGCAGGAAGTTGACGAACGCCGCGGGGGCCAGATGACCGCTTGGTTCACCCCGGGCCATGCCACCCCAAAAGGCGGCCTGCTCGCCTTGATAGACAAAGCCCGAGGCGAGCGCGCGAGCAAGCCCGCGCCGCGGCGATTGTTGGTAGTCGCCGTAGTAGCCGCCGGTCTCGCCGGTCAGCATCACATGCCAGACGTGGTGATAATCATCGTTCCATTGCGCGCGAAACTTGCCCCGCGGCGGATCTTCTGCCGCGTCGAGCATGCTGGCCCGGTTATCACCGTTCTCGAGCACGAGATGGATGTGACGCCCTGTCTGCTCGACAAGCCTGCCGACGGCGGCGCTGAGATCATGCAGCATCGGGATCTCACCCTCGTTGGCGAGGATGTGGTTGACGGCATCGAAACGCAGCCCGTCGAAGCGATAGTCCGTCAGCCAATGCAGCGCGTTCTGAATCGCGAAGGCGCGCACTTCGGGGTGCCGGAAGTCGATCGCGCTGCCCCACGGCGTGTGAGCGTCCGTGAAGAAGGTCGGTGCATACAGGCCGATGTAGTTTCCTTCGGGGCCGAAATGGTTGTAGACGACGTCGAGGAAGACCATCAGCCCGCGCAGATGCGCCTCGTCGATCAGTGCGCGCAGATCATCGGGACGCCCATAGACGCTGTCCGGCGCGTAGAGCAGGACGCCGTCATAGCCCCAGTTGCGGGAGCCGGCGAAGTCCGCCAGCGGCATCAGCTCGAGCGCGGTGATGCCGGTTTCGACGAGATGATCGAGCTTGTCGATCATCGCGCGGTAGGTGCCTTCCGTCGTGAAGGTGCCGACATGGCTTTCGAGGAACACGGCGTCCTGCCATGGACGGCCGCGCCATTTTTCGGAGCGCCAGGTGTAGGCGCGGTGGTCGATGATTTCGCTCGGGCCGGAGACATCCTCTGGCTGGAAATCCGAGCCGGGATCTGGAACGTCGAGCTCATCATCAATACGAAACTTGTACCGCGTGCCGGCGCCGACCCCGGCGACGTCGAGCGAATACCAACCACCATCCCCGCGCTGCATCTCATGCTTGACGTCGAGGATCAGATCGACGCGCTTGGCGGCGGGCGCCCACAGCCGGAACGTCGTGCCGTCCTGCGTGAGCCGAGGTCCGAATTGACGGCCGTTCATGACTGGCCCGCATACGCCAGCACGGAGCGGGGCGGGGCCTTGAGGTCCGTGCCCGACGCGAAGTCGATCGGCGTCTGCTGGGCTTCGGTGGTGTTCAGGACCTGTTGCCACGTCTTGTATTCGGCGAGCTTGGGCAATTTGAATCCGATCTCTTCGGGAGCCGCGTTCAGAACGATAAGGATCGGAGCCTGCTCCTGTTCCACCGGAGCGAGCACATAGGCGAGAAATCGTCCGTCAGGAAAGGTCCAGTCGGTTTGCGTCATCTCCTCCGCCGAAGGCGTCAGCCACAGCACGCCGAAGCTTCCGTCCGACCGGCGGCCGTCGAGCCAGCGGCGCGCGCGAATCTGGCCGAAGCGGCGGCGCAGCTCGGTCATGTGCGCGATGAAGTCGATGAGATCATCGCCCTCGCGGCCCATGCCGCTCCAGTCCACCCAGCCGACCTCGTTGTCCTGGCAATAGGCGTTGTTGTTGCCATGCTGCGAGTTGCCGACCTCGTCGCCTGCGAGCAGCAGCGGCAGGCCCTGCGCGAGCAACAGACAGGCGAGCTGGTTCTTGCGCGACTGCCGCCGCAGCGCTGTGATCGCCACGTCGTTGGTCGGCCCCTCATGACCGAAATTGTTGCTGAGGTTGTCGTTGGAGCCGTCGCGATTGTCCTCGCCGTTCGCCTCATTGTGCTTGCTGTTGTAGCTGAAGAGATCGGCCAGCGTGAACCCGTCATGGACGGTGACGTGATTGACGCTGGCGCGCTGGGTGCGGCCGTCATGGTTGAAGATGTCGGAAGAGCCGGTCATGCGGCTCGACACCTCACCGATCAGGCTGCCTTCGCCGCTCCAGTAGCGACGCATGGCGCTACGATAGCGGTCGTTCCATTCGGACCATTGCGAGGGGAATGCGCCGACCTGGTAGCCGCCGAGACCGACGTCCCATGGCTCTGCGACCAGTTTGACGCTCGCCAGCACCGGGTCCTGGCGGATCGCGGTCAGGAAGCCGCTGCGCCGGTCGAAGCCGTGCTTCTCGCGCGCGAGCGTGGTGGCGAGATCGAAGCGGAAGCCGTCGACGTGACAGACCTCGACCCAGTAACGCAGCGAGTCCATCACCATCTGCAGCACGCGCGGATGCGTCAGGTTCACCGACGAGCCGCAGCCGGTGAAGTCATCATAGAAGCGCGGATTGTCCGGCTGCAGCCAGTAGTAGGATGCGTTGTCGATGCCGCGGTAGCACAGCGTCGGGCCGAGATGATTGCCCTCGGCGGTGTGATTGTAGACGACGTCGAGCATGACCTCGATGCCGGCATCGTGCAGCCTTGCCACCGTCGTCCGGAAGGCATCGAGCGGATTGTCCTGCGCGTAGCGCGGCTCCGGCGCGAAGAACGAGATGGTGTTGTAGCCCCAGTAGTTGACCAGCTTCTTCTCGACCAGCATGCGGTCGTCGATGAAGGCGTGGATCGGCAAGAGCTCGATTGTGGTGACGCCGAGCCGCTTCAGATGCTTGATCATCGCCGGCGACGACAGACCGCCATAGGTGCCGCGCAGGTTGGGCGGCACGTCGTCGCGCTTGTTGGTCAGGCCCTTGACGTGAGCCTCGTAGATGATCGTGTCCTCCCACGGGATCTGCGGCCGCATCTCGCGCCGGCCCCAGTTGAAGGTCTCGTCGATGACGACCGCCTTGGGCATGCCGCGGGCGTTGTCGCGCCGGTCGAACGAGAGGTCCTCGCGCGGCGAGCCGGCGCGGTAGGCGAAATGGGCATCGCTCCAGACCAGCCGGCCGGCGAGCCGCTTGGCATAGGGGTCGAGCAGCAGCTTGTTGGCATTGAAGCGGTGGCCGCGCTCCGGCTCGTACGGGCCGTAGACGCGGTAGCCATAGAGCTGCCCTGGCGAGACGTCGTTGAGATAGCCGTGCCAGACATCCTCCGTCCGCTCCGGCAATTCGATCCGCTCGATCTCGCGCCGGCCCTGGCTGTCGAACAGGCAGAGCTCGACCTTCTCGGCATTGGCGGAGAACAACGCAAAGTTGGTCCCCCGTCCGTCCCAGGTTGCTCCGAGACGGGCGTGGCTTCCAGCGGCCAGGCGCATTGCGTCAGGCTTCCGGGAGGAGAAATACCGCTGCCATGGGCGGGAGGATGAGGTTGAGCTGGTGTTCTTCAGAGGCATGGACCTGGCCGACATTGCCGACATTGCTGCCGCCATAATGCAGGGAGTCGGAATTGAAAGCTTCCCTCCATCTGCCGCCGAACGGCACGCGGACCCGATAATTGTAATACACGTTGGGCGAAAAGTTCACGACCACGACGCAGCGCGCGTGCTCATCGAAGCCCTTGCGCGCCCAGGCGAAGACGTTGCGGTCGGAGTCGTCGGTGATCAGCCACTCGAAGCCGTCCGGTTCGCAGTCCCGCTCGTGCAGCGCCGGAACGTTGCGGTAGAGGTGGTTGAGGTCGCGGATCAGGGCCTGGATGCCGGCATATCGGGCGTCGCTGAGGAGGTGCCAGTCGAGCGAGGTGTCGTGATTCCACTCGCGCTCCTGGGCGATCTCGCAGCCCATGAACAGCAGCTTCTTGCCGGGATGCCCGAACATGAAGCTGTAATACGCGCGCAGGTTGGCAAAACGCTGCCAGTCGTCGCCGGGCATCCGGCCGAGGATGGAGCGCTTGCCGTGCACCACCTCGTCATGCGACAGCGGCAGGATGAAGTTTTCCGAAAAGGCGTAGTGCAGGCCGAACAGGATCTCGCCGTGGTGATATTTGCGGTGGATCGGGTCCTTGCTGATGTAGCGCAAGGTGTCGTGCATCCAGCCCATGTTCCACTTGTAGCCGAAACCGAGCCCGCCCATGTCGACCGGGCGGGACACCTGAGGCCACGCCGTGGATTCCTCGGCAGCCGTGGTCGCCTGCGGGAAATGGCCGAACGCCTCGATATTGGTCCGGCGCAGAAACTCGATGGCCTCGAGGTTCTCGCGCCCGCCATATTTGTTCGGAATCCAGCCGCCGGAGGGACGGCTGTAGTCGAGATAGAGCATCGAGGCGACGGCATCGACGCGCAGGCCGTCGACGCCGTAGCGCTCCAGCCAGAACAGCGCGTTCGAGCGCAGGAAATTGGCGACTTCGGTGCGGCCGAAATTGTAGATCAGCGTGCCCCAGTCGAGATGCCGGCCCTGCATCGGGTTGGCGTGCTCGTAGAGCGCGGTGCCGTCGAAATGGCCGAGGCCGTGCGGATCATCCGGGAAATGGCCGGGCACCCAGTCGAGCCATACCGCGAGGCCCTCGCGGTGGCACGCATCGACGAGCGCACAGAAGTCCTCAGGACTGCCGAAGCGGCTGGTCGGCGCGAACAGGCCGGTCGGCTGATAGCCCCAGGAGCCGTCGAACGGATGCTCGCTCACGGGGAGGAATTCGATGTGCGTGAAGCCCATGTCGCGTGCATAGGCCGGCAGCTGCTCGGCGAGCTCGCGATAGGTCAGCCATTGATTGTTGTCCTTGCGCCGCCAGGAGCCGAGATGCACCTCATAGATCGAGACGGGCCTGTTCAGCTTGTTGATGTCATGCGGCGCCGGCCGAGGTCGCGGCAGGCTGGTCTCGTCGACCACGATCGACGCGGTCTTGGGACGCATCTCGGCCGCGAAGGCCATCGGGTCGGATTTCAGCGGCAGGTGCTCGCCCTGCGGACCGATGATGTCGAATTTGTAGTGGTCGCCGGCCCTGGCGCGGGGAATGAACAGCTCCCAATAGCCGTTGCCGCGCACGCGCATCGGGTGGCGCCGCGCATTCCAGAAGTTGAAGTCGCCGACCACGCTGACGCGGCGCGCGTTCGGCGCGAGCACGACGAAGCCGACGCCATCGACGCTGTCGATGACCATGGGATGCGCGCCGAGCTTGTCGTAGAGCCGCTCGTGGTTGCCTTCGCCGAGCAGGTGCAGGTCGAAGTCGCTCAGGATCGGCAGGAAGCGATAGGGGTCCTCGAGGTCGGTGACGTGGTCGCCGAATGTTGCCCGAAAGCGATAGCGCTGCAGCGATGGCATGGTCCCGGTGAACAGGCCGGCATCATGGATGCGCGTCAGCGGGGCGACGTCGCCGTGCTCGCCGACCACTTCGACGCGGGACGCCTCGGGCAGGAAGGCGCGCACGACAGCGCGCCCGTCGACATTGTGCTGACCGAGATAGCGAAACGGGTCGGCGTGCCGGCCCTCGATGATCGCAAACGCCTCGGGAGAAAGATGGGTCATGAGGACTCGCTGACTGATGCTGGCTCGGACAGGACGCGAAGCAGGTTGCTCAAAGCGATGCGCAACCAGTCCGGCCGGTGAGCCAGATCATATTCGAGCGCTCCGAGCGCTTTTTCCAGCATGAAAAAGTTAAGGAGCGCCTCCGCCGTATGCGGATCGTCCGGCCAGAGGCGCTGATTGGCCTTGATCTCGCGATAGCCGGCCAAAAAGGCCGTCGCGGCCTGGTCGCGCCATTCCGACAGCGCCGCGGCGATACGGCCGTGATCGTCCGGGCCCGCCCTCAGAGCGCGCTCCTGGGCGACGCGGACCGAGCAATCGATCGAGCGCAGGAAGCCTGCGATGTCGCGCGCCGGCGGCGCCTTGCGCCGACGCTCGGCGAGCGGCTGCTCCTCGTCCCCGTCGAAATCGATGATGAAGATATCGTCCTTGACGATGAGGATCTGGCCGAGATGGAAATCGCCATGCAGCCGGATGTCGCAGCCGCCGATCTGGTGCGGGATCAGGCTGCTCAGGCGCTCCGATATCTCACCACGCCTCGCGAGCACCTGATCGGCCAGCCCTCGTTCCGGGTCCTTGAGGCGATCGCGGCGCTCGCTCAGGCCCGTCAGGACTCGGCTTGCCTGGGCGCGCAGCCGATCGATCCAGTGATCGAGATGATCTGCGGTGGTCGGCTCCGGCGCAAAATCGGCGATGTCGTTGCGTGAGGCCAGGGCCGCATGCAGCTCTCCGGCCCGCCGTCCGGCTTGCGTCATGTAGCGCAGATAGGGCGGCAGCTCCTCGCTCTGGCGCGCGTCGCCGCTCGCGGCGAACACGCGCTGATCGTCGATGTAGCGGTCGAGATAGGCGGCGGTCACGGTCCAGCCGTCACCCTGGTTCTCGACAAAGCCATGGACGCAGCCGATCGTCTGCCGCTCACCGTCCTGGATCACTTCGACGCTGCCGAGCAGCGGCGGCACGTTGGCGAAGCCGATGGTCTCGGTCAGGAAGCGACCGACGTCGATCTCCGGATGCGATCCGGCCTCGAGCTCGCGATGGAGCTTGATGAAGAACTCGTTGTTGACGACAGCCTTGCTGCTGCAACGGTCGGTCTCGATGATGCGCACCTGTTCCGACTCGCGGATCGGCTTGTCGGGAAATCGCGACGTCGGACGGAATTCCAGTCGTATCCCGTTCTCTTCGACCACAAGTGACTGTGCAAGGTTGCGCAGCAGCAGCGCCAGAAAGATGGGATTGGTGGCGGCATCCAGCAGGGTGCCCTCGCGGGCGCCCTGGCGCACGGCGGCGAATGCCTGCGGATTATAGCGCTCGCGGTCGAAGCGGACCCACTCGATCTGCATCGGCAGCAGGTAGCGCTGCTCGTCCTTGCGCTCGGCCGACTTGAAGAAGATCAGCCACGGCCTGTTGTCGCCGATGTCACAGAACGGGATCGCGGAGGTCAACGTCGGATGGATCGCCTCAGGCGAGCGTTCGGGATACCAGCGCGTGCGCGCGAGGTGGCCGGGAAGCACGTCGCGCTCGAACAGGCTGCGGGTGCGCGCCAGCGACACCCAGGTCGAGCCGAGCGGGACGACCAGCGTCTCGAATTCCGGCACGGCGCGCTGAACGACCGGCTCGGACTTGTCGCGCTCCTTGAGCTGGAACCAGTAGAAGCCGTAGGGCGCGAGCGTGATCATGTAGGGCAGCTCGCCGATCGCGGGAAAGCGCGACCGGCCGAGCATCTCGATCGGCACGCGATCCTTGAACGGCGAAAGATCGAGCTCGGTCGCCTGTGCCGAGCGCGACAGGTTGGCGACGCAGAGGATCACCTCGTCCTTGTATTGCCGCACATAGGCCAGCACCGACCGGTTGGCCGGGCGGATGAAGCTCATGGTGCCCCTGCCGAAGGCCAGCGTCGACTTGCGCACCGAGATCAGCTTCTTGGTGGCATTCAGCAGCGACGACAGGCTGCGCGACTGCGCTTCGACGTTGACCGCCTCGTAGCCGTAGACCGGGTCCATGATCATCGGTGCGTAGAGCCGTGCGGGGTCGGCACGCGAGAAGCCGCCATTGCGGTCGGGCGTCCATTGCATCGGCGTACGCACGCCGTTGCGATCGCCGAGATAGATGTTGTCGCCCATGCCGATCTCGTCGCCGTAATAGATGATCGGCGTGCCCGGAAACGACATCAGCAGCGAGTTCATCAGCTCGATCTTGCGCCGGTCATTGTCCATCAGCGGCGCGAGGCGGCGGCGAATGCCGACATTGATGCGCGCGCGCGGATCGTTGGCATAGGTCGACCACAGATAGTCGCGCTCGACATCGGTCACCATTTCGAGCGTCAGCTCGTCATGGTTGCGCAGGAACAGCGCCCATTGGCAGGTCGAGGGGATATCGGGCGTCTGGCGCAGGATGTCGGTGATCGGGAAGCGGTCTTCCTGGGCGATCGCCATGTAGAAGCGCGGCATCAGCGGGAAGTGATAGGCCATGTGGCACTCGTCGCCCTGGCCGAAATACTCCTGCACATCCTCGGGCCACTGGTTGGCCTCGGCCAGCAGCAGCTTATCCTTGGCGTAATTGTCGAGCTCGACACGCAGGCGCTTGATGATCGCATGCGTCTCCGGCAAGTTCTCGTTGTTGGTGCCGTCGCGCTCGCAGAGATAGGGAATGGCGTCGAGCCGGAAGCCGTCGACGCCGGCATCGAGCCAGCGCTTCATCACCTGGACGATCGCGTTGACCACGCGCGGATTGTCGAAGTTGAGATCCGGCTGGTGCGAGAAGAAGCGGTGCCAGTAGAACTGGCCGGCCTCGGGATCCCAGGTCCAGTTGGACTTCTCGGTATCGGTGAAGATGATTCGCGTGCCGAGATATTTCTGGTCGGTGTCGCTCCAGACGTACCAGTCGCGGGCGCTGGAGCCGGGCGGGCTGCGCCGGGCGCGCTTGAACCAGTGATGCTGGTCGGAGGTGTGGTTGACCACGAGCTCGGTGATCACCCGCAGGCCGCGCCGCTTGGCCTCCTGGATGAAGCGCTTGAACTCCTTCATGGTCCCGAAATCGGGATTGATGCTGCCGTAGTCGGCGATGTCGTAGCCGTCGTCGCGGCCGGGCGAGGGGTAGAACGGCAGCAGCCACAGTGTGGTGACGCCGAGGTCCTGCAGATAATCCAGCTTGTCCGTGAGGCCGGCGAAGTCGCCGACGCCGTCATTGTTGCTGTCGGCGAACGCCTTCACGTGCAGCTGGTAGATGATCGCGTCCTTGTACCAGAGACCGTCGCCGTCGGTCTCGGTCTGCAGGCTCGGCGTATCCAGGGATGACATCAGGTTCATGAGGCCCTCACCTAGGAGAGAGGATGATGATGCGGCTGCGATCGGAGGCGTCTCGAAAGATGTCTCGGCCTCGACAGATGCGGCTCTCCTCAAAAGAGGGCAGAATAGGGGAGAAAGCGTCCTTGAGGGCGACGCTCTCGAACGTGTGCGCAAATTTGTTCACGGTGATGCCATTGACAAGAAAACGGCGTCCCGGTTCGCTAGAAACCGAGACGACCCCCTTACAAAGCTGCAAGGCTCGTTTTGTTCCCCGGGGAACGACGGCCTTGGCGCGGCGTTAGAGGCTTATCCTCTTGCTGTCCCACAACAATTTTACGACGTACGACTTGCCGTTACGTCCAGATCGCGTGCCGAATGGATCTCTACAGCGAAGCCCATAGTCTCGGAATCCTGACAGAATTCTACGATGGTCAGGGGCAGCGTCGCGTCACTGACGAAGCGGCACTCAAGATCATCGTGGAGGCCTTTCCCAGGCCCACGCCGCACCGGCTGCTGAGCGGTGCGATCGTGATTCGGTCCGGCCAGCCGGCGCGAAGCCGCCTGAACGAGGCGGCGAAGCTGCCGGTCAGGTGGACCATCAGGCGTGGCGACACCGAGATCGCAAAGGGAGACGCCGGCGAGGCCCTGGTCGAGTGGCCGGGTGATCTGCCGGTCGGCAGCTACCGCCTCGAGCTGGTGGATGCGTCATCCTACCGCGAGGAGCTGCCGCTGCTGGTCGCGCCGGCGAAGGCCTTCGCCGGCGATTTCGACCGCGTCTGGCTGCTGGCGATCCAACTCTATGGCATCCGCTCGGCCCGCAACTGGGGCATGGGCGACTTCACCGACCTTGCCAATCTCATCACGCTTTGCGCCAAGCTCGGCGCCGATGGTGTCGGGCTCAATCCGCTGCACGCGTTGTTCGACGACCGGCCGGGTGACTTCAGCCCCTATGCACCGAACAGCCGGCTGTTCCTGAATGCGCTCTATGTCGATGTGGAGCAGGCGCCGGGCTTTGCGAAGGGGCCCGGCAGCAAGGCGCTGGAGCCGCTGCGACAAGCCGAGCTGGTGGACTACAAGGGTGTGGCGGCGTTGAAATGGCCGGCCCTGCGCGCCGCCTTCGACGCCTTCATGGCCGCGCCCGACGCCGCGGCCGCTGCGGAGTTCAAGGCCTATCGGGCCGAGCGCGGCGAGCTGCTGGCGCGCTTCTCCTGCTTCGAGGTGTTGCGGCATCGCTTCCAGAAGCCCTGGTGGGACTGGCCTGAGGAGTGGCGGCGGCCCGATGCCGCGCGCTGCGCGGCGCTGCTCAGCGGCGCCGACCGGAGGGAGGCCGAGTTCATCGCCTATGTGCAGTGGCTCGCCGAGCGACAATTGCGCCATTGCCGGGATCTCGCGCATCGGCTGGGAATGAAGGTCGGCTTGTATCTCGACGTCGCAGTCGGCGTTCAATCCGACGGCTTCGATGCCTGGAACGAGCAGGGCGCCATCTCGCGCACGCTGTCGGTCGGAGCGCCGCCCGATCCATTGAACACGGTCGGGCAGAACTGGGGATTGGCCGGCTTCAACGCGCCGGGGCTGGCGCTGAGGAATTTCGAGCCGTTCCGGGAGATGATCAGGGCGTCGATGCGCCATGCCGGCGCGATCCGGCTCGACCACGTGCTCGGTTTGAAGCGGCTCTATCTGGTGCCGCACGG
Organism: Bradyrhizobium sp. SZCCHNRI1009; assembly: GCF_032487575.1. NCBI lineage: Bacteria > Pseudomonadati > Pseudomonadota > Alphaproteobacteria > Hyphomicrobiales > Nitrobacteraceae > Bradyrhizobium > Bradyrhizobium sp. SZCCHNRI1009. Next base: position 55,941 of record NZ_JAUEUL010000002.1, read on the forward strand.
ATTTCCGGCCAAGCAGGGCGCGTATGTGCAGATGCCGTTCGATGCGCTGCTCGCCGCGACCGTCATCGAGAGCGTGGCCAACGACTGCATCGTCATCGGCGAGGATCTCGGCACCGTGCCGGAAGGCTTTCGCGAGCAGATGGCCGATTGGGGACTGTGGTCCTACAAGGTGATGATCTTCGAACGCGACGACAACGGCCGCTTTCGCGACGTCGACTTCTATCCGCCGAATGCGCTGGTGACGCTGAACACCCACGACCTCTCGACCTATGCCGGCTGGCGCTCGTTCGGCGATCTCAAGACCAAACGCGGGCTCGGTATCGATCCCGGCGAAAGCGACCAGGATCGCTGGGACGCCTTGGGGCTGTGGGACGAGGTGCTCCGCCACAACGGCATTCAGGCCAACGACGTCCACTCGGCGATCGCCTTCCTGTCGCGGACACGGTCGCGGCTGCTGGTGATTTCCCTGGAGGATCTGCTGCAGGTGGTCGATCAGCCCAATATTCCCGGCACGATCGACGAGCATCCGAACTGGCGCCGCAAGATGCCGGTCAAGCTCGAGGACATCACGGGTGCGACCAGCGTCGCGGCGTTGAAGGCGGCGACCGCCGAACGGATCAGCCCGGCCGGCGTTTAGAATGCGGGGATCGAGGGGGCAATTGCACGCGGATGCCGAATGTCCTGCAGGATCGAAGACTACGCGCTGATCGGTGATTGTGAGACGGCTGCCCTCGTAAGCCGAAACGGTTCGATCGACTGGCTGTGCTGGCCGGCGTTCGATTCCGACGCCTGTTTCGCTTCCCTGCTGGGCGATCGCAGCCATGGCCGCTGGCTGATCGCGCCACGCGGCGATATCCGCTCGACGTCCCGCCGCTATCGTGGCGACAGCCTCATCCTCGAGACGCGGTACGAAACCGCGACCGGCACCGTCGAGCTGGTCGATTTCATGCCGCCGCGGGGCAGCGCCTCCGACGTCGTCCGGCTGGTCCGCGGCGTCGCCGGCCGGGTCGCCATGCGGATGGAGCTGATCATCCGTTTCGGCTTCGGCATCGAGATTCCCTGGGTCAAGCGCTCCGAGGATCGCTCCGCGCTGCTTGCCATCTGCGGCCAGGACATGGCGGTGCTGCATACGCCGATCGCCACCCGCGGCGAGGACATGACCACGGTTGCGGAGTTCGAGGTCGCGGCCGGCGACACCGTGCCGTTCGTGCTGACCTACGGTCCCTCGCATCTACCGGTGCCCAAGGCGATCGATCCGCTTCAGGCGCTTGATGACACCGAGACCTTCTGGGCCGACTGGTCGCGCCGCTGCACCTATCAGGGCGAGCACCGCGAACTCGTGATGCGCTCGCTGATCACCCTGAAGGCGCTCACCTATGCGCCGACCGGCGGCATCGTCGCGGCGCCGACCACGTCGCTGCCGGAGAAGCTCGGCGGCCGGCGCAACTGGGACTATCGTTTCTGCTGGCTGCGTGACGCGACGTTCACGCTGCTCGCGCTGATGAACTCGGGCTACACCGAGGAAGCGCTGGCCTGGCACAACTGGCTGCTGCGCGCCGCCGCCGGCGCACCGGCCTATATGCAGATCATGTACGGCATCATGGGCCAGCGGCGGCTGATGGAGTGGGAGGCCGAGTGGCTGCCCGGCTACGAAGGCGCCCGGCCGGTGCGGATCGGCAACGCCGCGCACGCCCAGCTCCAGCTCGACGTCTACGGCGAGCTGATGGACGCCTTCCACCAGGCCCGCATGACCAGGCTCAAACTGGAAGACGGCACATGGGACCTGGAATGCGCGGTGCTCGATCATCTCACCGACGTCTGGGACCAGCCCGACCACGGCATATGGGAACGCCGCGGCGACGGCCGTCACTACGTGTTTTCCAAGGTGATGACCTGGGTGGCGTTCGATCGCGCGATCAAGAGCGCGGAGAAATTCGGGTTCAAGGCGCCGCTGGAGCGCTGGCGGCGGCTGCGCGAGACCATTCATCGCGACGTCTGCGCCAAGGGTTATGACGAAAGCCTCGGCAGCTTCGTCGAGTCCTATGGCTCGCGGTTGCTCGATGCCAGCCTGCTGCTGTTGCCGGCGGTCGGCTTCCTCCCCAGCTCCGATTCGCGCATTCGCGGCACGGTGGACGCGATCGAACAGCATTTACTACGGGACGGCTTCGTGCTCCGGCACGATCCGCGCGATGTCCCTCCGGACGAGCAGCAGCCGATCGAAGGCGCGTTCCTTGCCTGCACGCTGTGGCTGGCCGACGCCCATGTCCTGGCGGGCGATACGGAAAAGGCCGAGACGCTGTTCCGCCGCGTGGTGAACATCGCCAACGATGTCGGACTGCTGGCCGAGGAGTACGACAGCGAGGCCCGGCGGCAGACCGGCAATTTTCCCCAGGCGCTGACGCATATCGCGCTGATCAACACGGCGCAGAATCTGAGCAGCGCCAGGAAGGCCAGCGACAAACCCGCAAGGCAGCGGTCGGAGGCCTGAGCTCCCGCACGTCAGCTTGCGGATCAGCCTTGCGCGTTTTCCGCCAGGATCATCTCCATGGCATTGGCAAAGCCTTCGTTCTGATTGGACGTGGTGATGCGCTTGGCTTTGCTCTTCACCTCGTCACTGGCATTGCCCATGGCGATCGACAATCCGCTCACCTCGAACATCGCGACATCATTGTGCATGTCGCCGATGGTCGCGACTTGGTCGAGCGGGATACCGAGCCGCTGAGCCATCGCGCTGACGAAGGTGCCCTTGTCATGTCCGGGCGGAGTGATGTCGAGATAGTAGCTCTGCGAGCGCACCGCTGTCGCTTCCGCGCCCAATGCCTGCTGCATCTGGCTCTCGCAGCCCGCCAGCAGCGCGAAATCGCTGCTCGCGCCGACGATCTTGCAGGCGTTCGCCAGATAGGGCGAGAAATCGCCGACGATCGTCGGCTCCGCGCGTATCGCGCGCCGCTCGTTCGGGACGTACTCACCGTCCGGATTGCGCGTCACCCAGGCGTCGTTGGTGAAGACCCAGATGTCGACGCCGGCTTGATGCAGCAGGTCGACGCAGCGTGCGGCGGCCGCGGGCGGGATCAGGCTCTGCTCGAGCGGGCGCATGGCGGCGTCGACGATTGAGCTGCCGTTGAACGGCCCCACCGGAAGGCTGATCTGCAGCGGCTCGATCAGAAAGCGCATTCCGATCGCGGGGCGGCTCGAGGTGAGCGTGAAGCCAACGCCGGATTCGTGCAGCCGCCGCGCCGCCTTCGCGGCCCGTTCGGTCAGAACCTTGTCCTTGGTCAGCAGCGTGCCGTCGACGTCGGATACGACGAGAGCGATGCGGGTCATGAGCCCTTCCTGTTTGCGGTCAGGCTCGTCCCTGACCGCTGTGAAGCTGTTGCAGGATGTCGTCCACGATCGCCGCGACCGGCGCGTCGACCGAGACCGTGATGGGATGCTCGGGGGTGCCAGGCGGTTCCAGGGTGGCGAACTGGCTGGTGAGCAGGCCCGGCGGCATGAAGTGCCCGGCGCGATGCTTCATCCGCTCGCCGATCAGCTCCTGAGTGCCTTGGAGATAGACCATGCGGACATCGTCGCGGCCGCCGACCAGGATATCGCGATAGGCCTTCTTGAGCGCCGAGCAGGCGATGATGATGTGCTGGCCCGCGCTGCGGCATTGCGCGATCTCCGTGGCAATGGCATGCAGCCAGGGCCAGCGATCCTCGTCGGTGAGCGGGTGGCCCGCGCTCATCTTGGCGACGTTCGCGGGCGGGTGAAAGCTGTCGCCATCCTCGAAGCGCCAGCCGAGGCGTTGGCCCAATGCTTGCCCGATCGTGCTCTTGCCGGAGCCGGAGACGCCCATGATAATGAGCGCATGGGGCAGGTCAGATGTCGCCACTTTGCCTCTCCGGCCAGGCCTCGCTGTCGATCAGCAGGATCGTCTCCCGAATCGAGCGGGCGCGATTGGCGGGCAGGTCTTCGCCGGCCAGCACGCGCGTCATGATCGCGCGCTTGTCGGCGCCGGCGACCTCGAACAGCATGGTTCGGCAGGAGGCGAGCGCAGGCAAGGTCAGGCTGATCCGCGGCACGAAGGGTGCGACGTGAGCCTTGTCGACGCCGACAACCCAGCGATCGGCGATATCAACAGCGGGAAAGCCGGGGAATAGCGACGCGACATGGCCGTCGGAACCGATTCCGAGCAGCACGAGGTCGAACAGCGGCCGCGCAGAGTCGAGCCGCGCGGCGCCGTAGAACGCTTCCAGCGCGCGCTGATAGTCGCAGGCACTGGCCTCCGGGTCCGATCTATCGGTCGCTATCGGGTGGATGTTGGCGGCCGGCGCGCAGGCATCGAGGAACGCGTGGCACGCCATGGTCATGTTGTGCAGGGGATCGCCGGGCGGAACATATCGTTCGTCACCGATGAACCAGTGCACGCGCGTCCAGGGAATCCGCTCGCGATACGCGTCCGTCGCCAGCAGCTGATAGAGCTGCTTCGGGCTCGATCCCCCGGTGAGGCAAACGGCTATCGTCGCCGGATTGGCATCGATCCGGGCCAGGAGATGTTCGGCCGCGACCCTCGCCATCGTCGCCCGGTCGGCGACGCGCACGAGGTTGCAGTCCTGCGGTCCGACCACGGCTAAACCAGCTTGCGCCAGCTGCGGCCGTCGCGGGCCAGCAGATCGGCCGCCGCCTCAGGTCCCTCGCTGCCGGCCGCGTAGGAATGCAGGCCATCGCGGCCGGCCTTCTTCCAGGCCTCGATGAATGGCTCGACGGCCTTCCAGCCGGCCTCGACGCTGTCGGCGCGCTGAAACAGGATGTTGTCGCCGATCATGCAGTCATAGATCAGCGTCTCGTAGCCGGTGGCGGGCTCGGCCTGGAAATAGTCCTTGTAGTTGAACTTCATCTGCACGCCGTCGGTGCGGATGGTCGGCCCCGGGATCTTGGTGTTGAACTGCAAGGTGATGCTCTGGGTCGGCTCGATGCCGATGACGAGATAGTTCTCGGCCAGGGTCTCGATCGGGGTGCAGCTGAACATCGCGAACGGCGCCTGGCGGAACTTGATCGCGACCTCGGTGCGCTTGGCGCCGAGCGCCTTGCCGGTGCGCAGATAAAACGGTACGCCGGCCCAGCGCCAATTATCGATGGTGAGCTTGAAGGCCGCGTAGGTCTCGGTGGTGCTGTCGGGGCGAACGTCCTTGCTCCTCACATAATCCGGCAGCTCGGCGTCGCCAATCATGCCGGCCGTGTACTGGCCGCGCACCGAGTTGAGCAGCGCCTCCCGTTCGCTCAATGGCTGGATCGCCGACAGCACCTCCGCCTTCTCGGAGCGGACGGTATGCGCATCGAACCGCGCCGGCGGCTCCATCGCCACCAGCGAGAGCAACTGGAAGAGATGGTTGGGGACCATGTCGCGCAGCGCGCCGGTCGCGTCGTAGAAGCTGCCGCGCGTGCCGACGCCGAGCTTCTCCTCGACGGTGATCTGAACGTGGTCGATGTGATGCCTGTTCCAGATCGGCTCGAACATGCCGTTGGCGAAGCGCAGCACCAGGATGTTCTGCACCGTCTCCTTGCCGAGGTAATGATCGATCCGGTAGATCTGGTGCTCGGTCACGAGTTGCAGCAGCGTGTCGTTCAGTTTTTTGGCCGAGGCGAGATCGGTGCCGAACGGCTTTTCCACCACAAGGCGGCGCCAAGCCTTGCCGTCCTCGCGAAGCAGCCCGACGCGCCCGAGCTGTTGCGCGATCGGCGCAAAGGCGCTCGGCGGCGTCGCCATATAGAACAGCCGATTGCCGTGGGTCTCCCGCGCGGCTTCGAGCTTTTCCAGCCTCGCCTTCAACTGATCGAAGCTTTCCGGCTCCTTCGGATCGGCCTCGATCGCAGTCACACATTGCAACAGGCGCTGCGCGATCTCATCCTCGATTGGGCGTGTGGCGTATTTGCGCAGGCCCTCCATGAGATTGTCGCGCAGTTGCTCGCTCGACACGCCCTTGCGGGCAATGCCGACGATGCAGAACCTGTCAGGCAGCAGATGATTGGCCGCGAGATTGTAAAGCGATGGCAGAACGAGCCGATGGGTCAGATCGCCGGTCACACCGAAGACCACGAAGGCGCAGGCGTCAGGCTTCTGATGTCGCGGCTGGTGCGGATACAGCGGGGTCACGCGCGGTCGTCCCTGGGCTTGACGATCCCAGGCGCGCTCTGGCGCGCCGGATCTGGGTGCTGTTCGGGCTCCTTGTGCCCGCCGAAGCCTTCGCGCATCGCCGAGAGAATCTTCTCAGCAAAGGTGTGCTCCTGGCGCGAGCGGAAACGCGCGAACAAAGCGGCCGTCAGCACCTCGGCCGGCACGGCCTCGTCGATCGCCGCGTTCACGGTCCAGCGGCCTTCGCCGGAATCCTCGACATAGCCGGAATATTTCTCCAGGCCGGGCTGCCGCGCCAGCGCGCTGGCGGTGAGGTCGAGCAGCCAGGACGGAATGACGCTGCCGCGGCGCCACACCTCGGCGACGTCAGCGAGATCGAAGTCGAAGCGATGTGCCTCGGGCAGCGCCTCGCTGTTCGCGTTCCTGAGGATGTCGAAGCCCTCGGCATAGGCCTGCATCAGGCCATATTCGATGCCGTTGTGGATCATCTTGACGAAGTGGCCGGCGCCAGTCGGCCCGGCATGGATGTAGCCCTGCTCGACGCGCGGGTCGCGGCCGTGCCGGCCCGGTGTGCGCGGGATGTCGCCGATGCCTGGCGCCAGCGTCGCGAAGATCGGATCGAGCCGGTCGACGACCGGCTTGTCGCCGCCGATCATCATGCAGTAGCCCCGGTCAAGGCCCCAGACTCCGCCGGAGGTGCCGACGTCGACATAGTGCAGACCGCGCTCCCTCAGCGCCTTGCCGCGGCGGACGTCGTCCTGCCAGAAACTGTTGCCGCCGTCGATGACGACGTCGTCTTGGCTCATCAGCTTGGTGAGCTGCTCGACGGTGGCTTCCGTGATCTTGCCGGCCGGCAGCATGATCCAGGCGTGCCGCGGGGGAGCGAGCTTGCCGACGAATTCCTCAAGGCTCGCGGCGCCCACCGCACCCTCGGAGACCAGCGCAGCGACCGCCTTTGCGTCGCGATCATAGACCACGCAGGCGTGTCCCGCGCGCGTCAGGCGGCGCACGATGTTGCCGCCCATCCGCCCGAGACCGATCATTCCCAATTGCATCGACGACGCCCTTCCTAGCTCAGCGCTTCACTGATCGCGCTGTCGAGCATCTTCAGGCCCGATTTCAGATTGCCCTTGAGATGGACCCGAAGCGCCCGGCGCCCGCGCTCGGTGAGCACGTCGAAATCGCCGCGCGCCTGCGCCGCCTTGATCACGCCGAAGCTCGCCTTCTGCCCGGGGATGGGCAGATCCTCGGCGTCGTCAGCCGTGATCTGGAGAAACACGCCGCTGTCCGGACCGCCCTTGTAGGCCTGGCCGGTCGAGTGCAGGAAGCGCGGACCGAACTCGGCGCAGGTGGCGAGGTGCTTGGCATCGCGCAGCCTCAGCCGGATCCGCTGTAGCGTGTCGATATTGCCGGCGTTGCGGTCGACATAGCCGAGCAGGGCGATGTAGTCGCCGGCGCCGGCGCGGCCAAGATGCGCCTTCAGCCAGGACGCGAGCGTGCCGTCGGCGCCATGCTCGCGCAGGCTCTCGGCGTTCTGAGCATCGGTGTAGAGCTCGCAGCCCTTGATCGATGCAACCGGCTGCTCCTCCGGCAGCGCGCCGCTCTGCTCGAACGCCGCCGTCAGCTCGCGGGTCTTGATCTTGGCGGCTTCGACGTCGGGCTGGTCGAACGGGTTGATGCCGAGCACGGCGCCGGCGACGGCGGTCGCCATCTCGAAGCGGAAGAATTCCTGCCCGAGCTGGTCGATCGACGTCATGACGATGCGCACGACCGGATGGCCGGCCTCCTCGAGCGCGGCGAGCTTCGCATCATGGCCGGTCACGTCGTCGCCGTCGATCTTGATATCGATGAAGAAGCGGTCGCTGCCATAAAGCTCAGGCGACGCCACCGGTTCGCCCTCGATCGGGACCAGGCCCTTGCCCTCCTTGCCCGTGGACTCCGCGATCAACTGCTCGGCCCAGGCGCCGAAATCGGCGATCTTGGGCGAGGCGAAGATCGTCACCTTGTCGCGGCCTTCGAGGCCGGCAAGACCCATTGCCAGACCGAGCTGCACGCCCGGGTTCTGGAGCGGCGGCACGTCGGGCCCGCAGGAGCGCACCATCGACAGCGCCTGCGTGATCAGCTTGCGCACGTCGATGCCCGCGGTCGCGGCCGGCACCAGGCCGAACGGCGACAGCACTGAATAGCGGCCGCCGATGCTCGGCTCGCCATGGAAGATGCGGGCGAAGCCTTGCGCCTTGGCCGCCTTCTCCAGCGACGAGCCGGGATCGGTCACGGCAATGAAGCGGTGGCCGGCCTTGTTCGGCCCGATCGCCTCGGACACACGCGCGAAGAAATAGTCCTTCATCGCGTTCGGCTCGGTGGTGCCGCCCGACTTCGAGGAGACGATGAACACCGTCCTGGTGATGTCGATCGCCTTCTCCATCGCGCGCACCTGCGCGGGATCGGTGGAGTCGAGCACGTGCAGCCTGGGGAAGCCGGCCTTGCGCGGAAAGGTCTCGGCCAGCACCTCCGGCCCGAGGCTGGAGCCGCCCATGCCGAGGACCACGGCGTCGGAAAACTTCTGTCCCTTCACCCGCTGCGCATAGTCCTCATAATCGGCGATATCGGCCTTGTCAGCGCTGGTCAGCCAGCCCAGCCATTTGTGCTCGTCATGGCCGGTCCAGACCGTCGCATCCTTGTGCCAGAGCCGGCGGATCCTGGCGTCCTTGCGCCAGTCCTCGGTAGCGGAGGCGACCTTCTTCTCCAGATCAGCAGCAATGGCGATCGTCTGCTGCCCAAGTCCTGCTCCCAGCACGACGGCGCGCTTGTGCGCAACCGCGCCGTAGAGCTTGTCGGCGGCGTCCGCGAACTGCTTGACGCCGTCGACCACGAGATCCGCGGTGATGTCGTCGAGGGATATGCCGGTCTTCGCCAGATCCTCCAGGGCGGCCCGGGCGGCGTCGACGTCTTCCTCCAGACTGTCGCGCACCTCTCCGTGATCGCGGAAGGCATCCAGCGTGGCCGGCGGCACGGTGTTGACGGTGTTCGGTCCGATCAGCTCCTCGACATAGAGGACGTCGCGGTAATCCTTGTTCTTGGTGCCGGTGGAGGCCCAGAGCAGTCGTTGCGGCTTGGCGCCGTGCGCGGCCAGCCGCTCCCAGCGCGCGCCGGCGAACAGCCGCTTGTAGTCCTGATACGCCATCTTGGCGTTGGCGATGGCGATCCTGCCCTTGAGCGCGGCCAGCCGCTCCTTCTCCGAGGGATCGTTGGCCTGGGCGATCTTCGCGTCGAGCTGCTTGTCGACCACGCTGTCGATGCGGCTGACGAAGAACGACGCCACGCTGGCGACATGCGACGGATCACCGCCGGCGGCGACATAGGCTTCGAGGCCGGCAATGTAGGCTTCGGCGACCTGCCGGTAGACTTCTTGCGAAAACAGCAAGGTGATGTTGACGCTGATGCCCTTGGCGATCAGGTGCTGGATGGCCGGCAGGCAGGCGTCGGTCGCCGGCACCTTGATCATCAGATTCCTGCGGTCGACCGCCTTCCAGAGCTGCTCTGCCTCGGAAATGGTGCCCTTGCTGTCCATCGCCAGATAGGGCGAGACTTCGAGGCTGACGAAGCCGTCATTGCCATCGAAGTGGTCGTAGACGGGCCGCAACACGTCGGCGGCATTCTGGATGTCCTCGACGGCGACGGCCTCGAACAGCTGCGTCGGCGATCGATCGCCGTTCTTCAGCGCCGCGGCGATCGGCGCGTCATATTCATCGGAGCTGCCGATCGCCTTCTCGAAAATCGCGGGATTCGAGGTGACGCCCTTGACGCCATCCTCATCGATCAGCCGCTTGAGGTCGCCTCTGGCGACGAAGCCGCGTGCGAGGAAATCGAGCCAGACCGCCTGGCCGTGTTCTTCGAGAGCTTTGACCGGATTCATGATGCCTATCTATGTGCGTCGGCTTGCTTTTTCGGGTTCCCGCCTGGCGGCCTGCCAAGTCGTGGACCTCACATGAATAACTATGCGCCAGCCCACAGGAGAACGCCATTCATAATGGATTGATCCCTCTGGAATCCCAAGAGCTTCGTGCCGGGTGCGACGTGCCGGCGGCGTGCGCTCGGCGGGAGACTTGCAGGCACTCTGAAGCAGGTACTCTGAAGCAGGCAGTCTGAAGCCTGCGGCCGGCCGTACGACCAAGGCGGGGGAAAGGCCCGCCAAGCGCGGCCGGTGTTCGGCTCGCGTCGGTCTCTGCGGCTCCCGCGCCGGAGGTCTCCCATCGTGGGCGAGCAAATGCCGTCGATCAAACCTTCTCCGCCTTGCAATGCTGGAAAGGGGCCACATGTGTTCTGGGTAATGGTGCCTGACGTCACAGATCAGGGCGAGCGTGTTGCGATTGTCGCCTCGGCTGCGCCTCGTGATTGGCGGATAACCTATGATGCTTTCTGCTTGCAGACATTCGGTGGCGAGCCGCACCCTGATCATGGCAATGATCAGCATCGAGTGATCCGTCCGGCTTCGGCGGTGCGTTGCGTCACGACATTCGGTTCTAGCGGTGAACATGTGTGCGGATGGCGCTGTGAGATGCGCGCGTTCATCGCTCGCCGGGTCATGATGACATCGTATGAGCGCCGGCCGACGCGCTTGCAGCTTGGCTGTGTCTGTTTGACCAGCCGTGGCTGGCGCGCATCACGTCGCGCCACGAATGAGACATTCGCTGCCCGGCGCAGATGCGCGACGATTGGCGTTCACTCGCGGTTCACTTCCGGAAGGGAGACTGATTGCGGAGCTGTCACGCCACCAGTTCACGTGGCTTCACAACACCTTGTGCGGCGCAGGAAGACTACGGTGCCGGGGTATTGCGGATGTTGCGAAGCAGAGACAATGAGGTACAAATGGGGAGAGTCGGCCGGCTTTTGCCGAACTATTGAGCGAAGTGCATGTTGATAGGGCATATGCTGCATGCACTTTGCGTTGCGGAAAAGGACGAAGACGGTGCCCAATGGGGGCTAGCGCGCTTCACTCTGAGTCGGTTCGGGATCAGCAGGAACGTACTTAGATCTCGGCCCGTTGCAGCAGTGCGGCGGAACCTACGTGGAGAGGGATCATGTACAACGATTCGTTGTTCAACGCGTTCGCAAGGTCGTTCGAGGCACGCAGCCAGACCGACATGTCGATGCAGGAATATCTAGAATCGTGTCGAACCGACCCGATGCGATACGCGAACGCCGCTGAACGACTACTAGCTGCGATCGGTGAGCCTCAGATGATCGACACGGCCAAGGACCCACGCCTTGGCCGTATTTTTTTGAACCGGACGGTTCGGCTGTATCCCGCGTTCGCCGGCTTCTATGGCATGGAAGACACGATCGAGCGCATCGTCGGCTTCTTCCGCCACGCCGCGCAAGGTCTCGAAGAGCGCAAGCAGATCCTCTATCTGCTCGGACCGGTCGGCGGCGGCAAGTCGTCGCTCGCCGAACGGCTGAAGCAGTTGATGGAAGCTCATCCGATCTACGTGCTCAAGGCCGGTGATGAGCTGAGCCCGGTCTTCGAATCGCCGCTCGGCCTGTTCGATCCCGACACGCTGGGCCCGATGCTCGAGGAGAAATACGGCATTCCGCGCCGCCGTCTATCCGGTTTGATGAGCCCGTGGTGCTACAAGCGACTCGAGGCCTTCGGCGGCGACATCTCGCAGTTCCGCGTCGCCAAGATCCAGCCGTCGCGGCTGCGGCAGATCGCGATCGCCAAGACCGAACCGGGCGACGAGAACAACCAGGACATCTCCTCGCTGGTCGGCAAGGTCGACATCCGCAAGCTCGAAACCTACGCCCAGAACGATCCCGACGCCTACTCCTATTCGGGCGGCCTCAACCGCGCCAACCAGGGCATCCTCGAATTCGTCGAGATGTTCAAGGCGCCGATCAAGATGCTGCATCCGCTGCTGACGGCGACGCAGGAGGGCAACTATATCGGCACCGAGAACATCGGCGCGATTCCCTATAATGGCGTGATCCTCGCCCATTCCAACGAGGCGGAGTGGCAAAGCTTCAAGACCAACAAGAACAACGAAGCCTTCATCGACCGCATCTGCGTCATCAAGGTGCCGTACTGCCTGCGCGTCACCGAGGAGCGCAAGATCTACGAGAAGCTGATCCAGGGCTCCGAGCTCGCCACCGCGCCCTGCGCGCCGGCGACCTTGGACACGCTGGCTCGTTTTTCGGTGATGTCGCGCTTGCGCAAGCACGAGAACTCGACGTTGTACGCCAAAATGCGGGTCTATGACGGCGAGAGCCTGAAGGAGTCCGATCCGAAGGCGCGCAGCGTGCAGGAATATCGCGACGCCGCCGGCGTCGACGAGGGCATGGACGGCATTTCCACCCGCTTTGCCTTCAAGGTCCTGGCCGCGACCTACAATCACGACACGTCGGAAGTGTCCGCCGATGCCGTGCACTTGATGTATGTGCTGGAGCAGTCGATCAAGCGCGAGCAACTGCCCGAGGAGGTCGAGAAGCGCTACCTCGAATTCATCAAGGCGGATCTCGCGCCGCGCTACGCCGAGTTCATCGGTCACGAGATCCAGAAGGCGTATCTGGAATCCTACTCCGATTACGGCCAGAACCTGTTCGACCGCTACGTCGACTACGCCGACGCCTGGATCGAGGATCAGGACTTCAAGGATCCCGATACGGGACAGCTGCTCAATCGCGAGCTGTTGAACCAGGAGCTGACCAAGATCGAGAAGCCGGCCGGGATCGCCAACCCGAAGGACTTCCGCAACGAGGTTGTCAAGTTCTCGCTGCGCTCCCGGGCCCAGAACGGCGGAAAAAATCCGTCCTGGACCTCCTACGAAAAGATCCGCGAGGTCATCGAAAAGAGGATATTCTCGCAGGTCGAGGATCTGCTTCCGGTGATCTCGTTCGGGACCAAGAAGGACGGCGAGACCGAGAAGAAGCACGACGACTTCGTCGCGCGCATGGTCGAACGCGGCTACACCGAGCGGCAGGTCCGCCGGCTGGTCGAGTGGTACATGCGGGTGAAGCAGGCAGGTTGATCGCGGTCCGGCGCCGATGTTCACTGCATGTGCTGCAGGCCATCGGCGGATGTTGGCGCCGGGACAACGAGGCGAGCGGAACGTTCGACGCTGAACTTTGATGGGACGCGTCGGGCAGCGAATGATGCGGGTCCGGTATCGGGTCTGATACTGCACCGCGGCATCGCGGCGGGGGAGAGCAGGAGTCGAAACCGCTGCAGCAGGAGGCGTATGGAAACGTGGTCATGCATATCATTGATCGGCGCCTGAATCCGGGCGGCAAAAGTCTCGAAAACCGTCAGCGATTTTTGCGCCGAGCCAAGGCGTTGGTTCAAGGAGCCGTGAAGAAGACGTCGCAGGACCGCGACATCAAGGACGTGCTCGAGGGTGGTGAGGTCTCCATCCCGCTCGATGGCATGGACGAGCCGCGCTTCCGCCGCGAGGGCGGCACCCGCGACATGGTGCTGCCCGGCAACAAGAAGTTCGTCGAGGGCGATATCCTGCCGCGCTCCGGCGACGGCAGCGGCCGCAAGTCGGCGCCGGGGCAGGGCGACAGCGAGGATGCCTTCCGCTTCGTGCTGAGCAAGGAGGAGTTCGTCAACCTGTTCCTCGACGATCTCGAGCTGCCCGATCTCGCCAAGCGCAAATTCGCCGAGGCCGAGAGCGAAGGGTTGGTGCGCGCGGGCTATTCGACGTCGGGTTCGCCGGCCAATATCTCGATCAGCCGCACCGTCACCCGCGCCTTGGCCCGCCGCGTCGCGCTGCGCCGGCCGCGGCCGGAGGCGATTGCCGAGCTCGAAGCCCAGCTGGAGCAGGAGACCGACGACGACAAGCGCGCCGCGCTGCTGGCCGAGCTCGAGGCGCTGAAGGCCAAGGCCAAGCGCATCCCCTTCATCGATCCGATCGACATCCGCTACCGCCGCTTCGAAGCGGTGCCGAAGCCGATCGCGCAGGCCGTGATGTTCTGCCTGATGGACGTGTCCGGCTCGATGTCAGAGCACATGAAGGACCTCGCCAAGCGGTTCTACATGCTGCTCTACGTGTTCCTGACCCGGCGCTACCGCCATGTCGAGATCGTGTTCATCCGCCATACCGATCGTGCCGAGGAGGTCGACGAGCAGACCTTCTTCTACGGACCGGCATCCGGCGGCACCCTGGTGTCGAGCGCGCTGCAATGCATGCACGACATCGTCCGCTCGCGCTTCCGGCCCTCAGACTGGAACATCTACGCGGCGCAGGCCTCCGACGGCGACAACGCCACCTCGGATTCCGAGAATGTCGCGCGGCTCCTGACCGACAACATCCTGCCGGTGTCACAGTTCTTCGCCTATCTCGAGGTCGGCGAGTCCGGCACCTATTCGTTCGAGATGCCGGACTCCGCGCTGTGGTCGCTGTATGAGCGGCTGCGCGCCAATGGCGAGCCGCTGTCGATGCGCAAGGTGCGCGACCGGAGCGAGATCTTCCCGGTGTTCCACGACCTGTTTCAGCGTCGCGGCACCACGCAGGAGAGGGCGGCGTCATGAGCGGACTGCTGTTCGAGGGCGCCGACTGGAATTTCCTCACCTTGCAGCGCATTCACGATACCTGCGAGAGGGTGGCGCACAAGGAGCTCGGGCTCGACACCTATCCCAACCAGATCGAGGTGATCACGGCCGAGCAGATGCTCGACGCCTATTCCTCGGTCGGCATGCCCCTGTTCTACAAGCACTGGTCGTTCGGCAAGCACTTCGCCTATCACGAGGCCTCGTACCGCAAAGGGCTGATGGGCCTCGCCTATGAGATCGTGATCAACTCCTCGCCCTGCATCTCCTATCTGATGGAGGAGAACACGGCGACGATGCAGACCCTGGTGATCGCGCATGCCGCGTTCGGTCACAATCACTTCTTCAAGAACAACTACCTGTTCAAGCAGTGGACCGATGCCGACGGCATCCTCGACTATCTCGACTTCGCCCGCGGCTACATCGCGCAATGCGAGGAACGTTATGGCCGGCTCGCGGTCGAGCATACGCTCGATGCCGCCCACGCGCTGATGTCGCATGGCGTCGACCGCTATCCCGGCAAGAAGAAGCTCGACTTCCGCGAGGAGGAGAAGCGCGCCGGCAAGCGCAGGCTCTATGAGGAGGGCCAGTTCAACGATCTCTGGCGCACGGTGCCGACCGGCCCGGTCAAGACCAATGCGATGCTGAACGTCGAGCGGCGCCGCGCGCTGCTCGGCCTGCCGCAGGAGAACCTGCTTTATTTCCTGGAGAAGACCGCGCCGCGGCTGGCGCCCTGGCAGCGCGAGCTGCTGCGCATCGTCCGCCACATCGCGCAGTATTTCTATCCGCAGGGCCAGACCAAGGTCATGAACGAGGGCACGGCGACCTACGTGCATTATCGCATCATGAACCGTCTGCACCAGGAAGGACGACTCACCGACGGCAATTTCCTGGAGTTCCTGCAGTCGCACACCAATGTCGTGTTCCAGCCGGAGTTCGACGATCCGCGCTACTCCGGCTTCAACCCCTATGCCCTTGGCTTTGCGATGATGCAGGACATCGAGCGCATCGTGAAGGATCCGACCGACGAGGATCGCGAATGGTTTCCGGACATCGCCGGCACCGGCGACGAAATGGCGGTGCTGCGTGACGTCTGGGCGAACTATCGCGACGAGAGCTTCATCAGCCAGTTCCTCAGCCCCAACCTGATCCGGCAGCTCAGACTGTTCCACCTGCATGACGATCCGGCTGAGCGCGCCGGCATTCTCGTCGATGCCATCCATGACGAGCGCGGCTATCGCCGCATCCGCCGCGAGCTGTCCAAGCAGTACGACGTCGGCTACATCGACCCCAACATCGAGGTGGTCGATGTCGATCTCGCCGGCGATCGCCGCCTGATGCTGCGGCATACGGTGGTCAAGGGCGCCCAGCTCAACGAGACCGACACCAAGCGCGTGCTGCAGCATCTCGCCGATCTCTGGAGCTACGACGTGTCGCTGGTCGAAGTCGATGCCGCCACCGACAAGGTGCTGAAGGAGTACGTGCTCAATCCCCGGATACAACCGGCGGCCGCCTAGCGCGGCCGCCAAGCCTTAGATATCAGCTGTTAGATCTCCGCGTACACTTCGAGCAGATTGCCGTCCGGGTCCCTGAAGAACAGGGTCCGGTGCCCGAAGGGCTGGTCCGTCGGCGGCTCCATGAGAGCGACGCCCTTGCTGGTCAATTCTGCCGCGCAGCGGTCGACATCGTTACGGCCCGCCTTGAACGCGAGCTGCAGCGAGGCGGCGCCTCGGGGCGTCAGCTGGTCCGATGCGAGCCGCTTCGGTTGCGCCAGCGCCAATGTATTGGCGCCGATCCGGTATTCGATCCAGCCCTGCGACAGCTCGCGCGCGATCGGGAAGCCCAGCACGTTCTCATAGAAGCCGCGCATCGCCGTCGAATCTCGGACGAGGATGATCGTATAGTCGATGGCGCGAATGGCGTTGAAGGCGGACTTGATCTCCGGGGGGCCGGTCATCGGGTTCTCCCTCTCTGTCAGCCCACTCTAGACCATGAAGATGATGTGCGTGTCCAAACCTCGCTTCGTCATGGCCGGGCTTGACCCGCCTGCGCGGCCGTAGCCGCTTCGGCGCGGCGAAGGCCCGGCCATCCATCTCTTCGCCAAGTGCATGGATGCCCGGGTCAAGCCCGGGCATGACGAGCGCGAGAACAGCAACCGCCGTCGACTTGGCGTTATGCATACGGGCATCGTCTTGCGTCACTGAGGAGCGCGCGCAATCCGGTCCCCGGCGAGTAGCGCAAGTCGGCTGAGCTCGCTATGTTACGGGGGAGCCGCCCGGCAGCAGCAGCGGGATCGGCTGTTGAGAACGTGGCAAGTCGGGCGTGACACGCGTGGTTGGACCAGGGGAGACGACGAGCCGGCGGGACCGGTTCATTCCGATACGCAAGTCCGAGGTCCTCGACGCCGTGATTTCGCACGGTGGACTGGACGACACGCAATCGGCCGACCTGCGCCGGCTCGCCCAGATGCTCGGTGCCATCCTGCATCACGAGTATTTCGACGAGCTCGATCGCCTGCGCGACGCCTATTTCGACTTCGATCCCGAAGTGCCGGTCGGGCGCCATCGATCGCCCGAGGAGCTCGACGCGGCCTATCGCAGCCTCGCCGACGAAGTCGTGCAGGTGCTCGGCGAGGCCAATTTCATCGAGATCAGCCATGCCGAGATCGAGCGCGCGTTTGCCGAGCATGCGCTTGTCAGGGTCAAGCTGAAGGCGTCGATCTCGGACTACCGCGCCGTCCGCATGTTCCGGCGCGGCCAGCATCAGGAGACGATCGAGGTCCCCATGTTGTATGGGCTGCGCCGGCGCAAGCATGAGATCGAGGTCTATGACGACATCATCCTGATGGTCGCGACCAGGCCCGACGAGCCGACCCGGACGAAGCGCAAGACTGCCGCCTGGCGCGGCCGCAACAAGATCCGCGGCGGGGCGGTGCTGTTCAAATATTTCCGTCACATCGCGCGCTTCGATCTCGAGGCGCTGCTGCCGAACGTCCGTGTCGTCATGGGGCTGCGCGAGCAACTGACGCTGGGCGTGCCGGCGCTGGTCGGCGGCGTGCCCATTCTGCTCAAGCTGGCCTCGACGCTCACCGTGCTGTTCATCGTCGCCGGCTTCTATCTCGGCCTCAGCGGCACCGTGCACGACAACGATACCGAGCAGGCGCTGGCGGCGCTGTCGGGCCTGTTCGCGCTCGGCGCCTTCATTCTCAGGCAATGGGGCAACTTCCATCGCCGGTCGCTGATCCATCAGAAGCAGGTCACCGACAACATCTACTTCCGTAACGTCAACAACAATTCCGGCATCTTCAACTACCTGATCGGCGAGGCCGAGGACCAGGACTGGAAGGAGGCCGTGCTGGCCTATGGCGGCCTGCTGCTGGCGTCGGTGCCGCTCTCGCGGGCTGCATTGGGCAGTCATGTCGAGGAGTTGCTGCAGCAGATGTTCGGGCTGGGTCGGGCGTTCAATATCGATGAGGCGCTGATCAGGTTGCGCGAGTTCGGCCTTATCAGCGGCGGTGATGATGCGCTGTCGGCGCTGCCGTTGCCCGATGCGATTGTGCAGCTCGAACGGGTGTGGGCGAATGCGCTGCGGTCATGAGATCGGGGCCTCATGGTTCGAGACGCGCCGTCAGGCCGGCTGTTGACGATGGCGCGACCGGTGGCGCGGCGCTCCTCATCATGAGGGGGGACGGCGAGGCGCCCTTGAAGGAGGGGCGCCACACATTCAGACCTCGTCCTGAGGAGCCCGCCGAAGGCGGGCGTCTCGAAGGACGGCTATGGGGGAAGCTGTCAACGTAGCGATCAGCCTAGCGCAGGCTCGCATTGATCTTGTCGAGCACGCTCTGCCCCGGGCACAGATCAGCCGCCTCCAGCCGGTTCAGCGGCCGCTCCACCGTATTGAGATGGCTGTGCAGATCGTCGGCCTCAGGGTCGACATAGAGCAGCCCGGTCACGATCTGGCCCTGCGCCGCATGCTTCTGCAGGAAGGTCATCGCGCCCAGCCGATCGTGCGGGTCGTAGTCGGCGTCGATCTTGCGTAGCGCCAGCCGCGAGCCGTCGTGCTGCTCGACGATCTGCACCGTGCCCGGATCCTGGTCGATCTCGATCGGGTCGCGCCCGGTCAGCACGTCGAGCCGGTTCACGGCGTCATTGTGCTCGCGGACGTAGTCGAAGCTCTTGGTCGAGCCTGCGTGATTGTTGAAGGCGATGCACGGGCTGATCACGTCGATGAAGGCGGCGCCCTTGTGCTGGATCGCGCCGGCGATGATCGGCACCAGCTGCTTCTTGTCGCCGGAGAACGAGCGCGCGACATAGGTGGCCCCAAGCTGCAGCGCGATGCCGACGAGGTCGATCGGGTTGTCGGTGTTGGTGACGCCCTTCTTGGACTTCGAGCCGCGGTCGGCGGTCGCCGAGAACTGACCCTTGGTCAGGCCGTAGACGCCGTTGTTCTCGACGATGTAGGTCATGTTGACGCCGCGCCGGATCGCATGGGCGAACTGACCGAAGCCGATCGAGGCGGAATCGCCGTCGCCGGAGACGCCGAGATAGATCAGCTCGCGGTTGGCGAGGTTGGCGCCGGTCAGCACCGACGGCATGCGGCCATGCACGGTGTTGAAGCCGTGCGAATTGCCGAGGAAATAGTCCGGCGTCTTCGACGAGCAGCCGATGCCGGAGATTTTTGCCACCCGATGCGGTTCGATCGACAGCTCGAAGCAGGCTTCGATGATCGAGGCCGTGATCGAATCGTGGCCGCAGCCGGCGCACAGGGTCGAGATCTTGCCCTCGTAGTCGCGATGGCTGTAGCCAAGCGCGTTCTTCTTGATCCCGGGATGCTGGAATTTCGGCTTTGCGATGTAGGTCATGAGAGCACCATGGATCTCGAATTCGTCATGGCCGGGCTAAAGCGCGGGGCGCGTCTTCGCCAAGATGTCCCGGCCATCCACGTGGGAGCCCGGAAAACGAAAGACGTGGATGCCCGGGCCTTCGCCGCGCCGAAGCGGCTACGGCCGCGCAGGCGGGTCAAGCCCGGGCATGACGAAGGAGAGAGCCGAGGCCGCATCACGACACGGCCTTTCGCAGCGGGGTGACCTTGATCTGGTCCTGATGCGTGCCGATCGCATCCGCGATGAAGCGCGCGGTGATCGGGGTGCCGTCATAGTGCAGGATCGGCACGAGACGGACCGGATCGATGCCGTTCTCGGTGACGATCAGCTGGCGCAGCTGGGCATCGCGGTTCTGCTCGACCACATAGACGAAGTCGTGCTCGGCGATGAAGCTCGCCACGCTCGAATGGAACGGGAAGGCGCGGATGCGCAGGCGGTCGAGCTGGTGGCCGCGGGCTTCCAGCAATTCGATCGCCTCGTCCATCGCCGGCGCGGTCGAGCCGAAATAGATCACGCCGTATTTGGTCGGCTTGGCCGCGTTGGCCTGCAGCGGCCGCGGCACCATGTCCTGCGCGGTCTGGAACTTGCGCAGCAGGCGCTGCACGTTGTCGGCATAAACGGCGCCTTCCTCGGAATAGCGCGCGTAGCGATCACGTGACGTACCGCGGGTGAAGTAGGAGCCCTTCGTCGGATGCGTGCCGGGGTAGGTGCGGAACGGAATGCCGTCGCCGTCGACGTCGAGATAGCGGCCGAAGTCGCGGCCTTCGTCGAGCATCTCGGCCGTCATCACCTTGCCGCGGTCATACTGCTTGGCATCGTCCCACTTCAGCGGCCGGCACAGCCGCTGGTTCATGCCGATGTCGAGGTCGAGCATCAGGAAGATCGTGGTCTGCAGCCGCTCGGCCAGATCGAACGCCGCCGCCGCGAATTCGAACGCCTCCGCCGGATCCTCCGGGAACAGCATCACATGCTTGGTATCACCATGCGAGGCGTATCCGCAGGCGATCAGGTCGCATTGCTGGGTGCGGGTCGGCATGCCCGTGGAAGGGCCGGCGCGCTGCACGTTCATGATCACGGCCGGAATCTCGGCGAAGTAGGACAGGCCGATGAACTCGGTCATCAGCGACACGCCGGGGCCTGATGTCGTGGTGAAGGCGCGGGCTCCGTTCCAGGAGGCGCCCACCACGATGCCGATCGAGGCGAGCTCGTCCTCGGCCTGCACGATCGCGTATTTGGCCTGCCCGGTTTCCGGATCGTGCCGCAGCTTCTTGCAGTGGTTGCTGAACGCCTCGGCCAGCGACGACGACGGCGTGATCGGGTACCAGGCGCAGACAGTCGCGCCGCCATAGACGGCGCCGAGCGCGGCGGCGTTGTTGCCCTCGATGAAGATGCGGTCGCCGACCTTGTCGGCCTTCCTGATGCGCAGGCCGATCGGGCATTTCAAATTCTGCAGCGCCCAATCGCGCCCGAGATGCAGCGCATGGACGTTGGAGGAGAGCAGCTTCTCCTTGCCCTTGTACTGCTCGCCGATCAGTTGCTCGATCAGCTTCGGGTCCATGTCGAGGAGGGCGGAGAGCGCGCCGAGATAGATGATGTTCTTGAAGAGCTGGCGCTGGCGCGGATCCGAGTAGGTCGAGTTGGTGATCGCCGTCAGTGGCACGCCGATCACGGTGATGTCGTCGCGGAACTTGGTCGACGGCATCGGCTTCGTCGAATCGTAGAACAGGTAGCCACCGGGCACGATGCCGGCGACGTCCTTGTCCCAGGTCTGCGGATTCATCGCGACCATCAGGTCGGTGCCGCCGCCTCGCGCGCCGAGATGGCCCGCCTCGGTGACGCGAACCTCGTACCAGGTCGGCAGGCCCTGGATGTTCGACGGGAAGATGTTGCGGGGGCTGACCGGCACGCCGTGACGCAGCACGGCGCGCGCGAACAATTCGTTGGCGCTGGCCGAGCCGGAGCCGTTGACGTTGGCGAAGCGGACGACGAAGTCGTTTACGCTGCTGAGCGGCGCTTGCTGGGACATGCGTTACCTGCGTGGGTCGTCTCGATGAAATATTTCTGCATGTCCCACGCACCGGTGGGACAGCGCTCGGCGCACAGGCCGCAATGGAGGCAGACGTCCTCGTCCTTCACCATCACGCGCCCGGTCTTCAGATCCGACGACACGTAGAGGCTCTGGTCGGGATGAACAGACGGCGCCTTCAGCCGCGCGCGCAGATCGGCCTCCTCGCCATTGTCGGTGAAGGTGATGCAGTCCATCGGGCAGATGTCGGCGCAGGCGTCGCATTCGATGCACAGCGTGTCGGAGAACACCGTCTGCACGTCGCAGTTCAGGCAGCGATGCGCCTCGCCGAGCGCGAGCTTGACGTCGTAGCCGAGCTCGACCTCGGCGCGGATGTCCTTCAGCGCGACCACCTTGTCGCGGTGCGGCACCTTGAAGCGCTTCTCCGGCGAGACGTCGTTGTCATAGCTCCATTCGTGGATGCCCATCTTCTGCGAGGAGACGTGCACCTCGGGCAGCGGCCGCTCGGTGATGTCCTCGCCGGAGAGCAGGCGGTGGATCGACAGCGCCGCCTCGTGGCCTTGCGCGACAGCCCAGATGATGTTCTTGGGGCCGAATGCGGCATCGCCGCCGAAGAACACCTTCGGGTTGGTCGAAACGAAGGTGGCCGGGTCGACCTTCGGCATGTGCCATTTGTCGAACTCCACGCCGCAATCGGCCTCGATCCAGGGGAAGGCATTCTCCTGGCCGACGGCGACCAGCACGTCGTCGCACTCATAGGTCACGTCGGGCTCGCCGGAGGGCACCAGCGAGCGCCGGCCCTTGTCGTCATATTCGGCTTTCACCTTCTGGAAGGTGACGCCGGTCAGCCTGCCATTGTCGTGAGTGAACGCGACCGGCACGAGATAATTGAGGATCGGAATGTCCTCGTGCAGCGCGTCCTCCTTCTCCCAGGGAGAGGCCTTCATCTCCTCGAAGCCGGAGCGCACGATGACCTTGACGTCCTCGCCGCCAAGCCGCCGAGCGGTCCGGCAGCAGTCCATCGCGGTGTTGCCGCCGCCGAGCACGATCACGCGCCTGCCGATCTTGTCGGTATGGCCGAACGACACGCTGGACAGCCAGTCGATGCCGAGATGGATGTTCGCGGCGGCTTCCTTGCGGCCGGGGATGTTCAGCTCGCGGCCGCGCGGCGCGCCGGAGCCGATGAAGATGGCATCGTAGTTCTCGGCCAGCAGCGTCTTGAGGCTGTCGACGCGATGGCCGGCCTTGTAGTCGACGCCGAGGCTGAGCACGTAGCCCGTCTCCTCGTCGATGACGCTGTCGGGCAGACGGAACTTTGGAATCTGCGAGCGCATCATGCCGCCGGGCTTGGGATCGGCGTCGAACACGGTGCAGTGATAGCCGAGCGGCGCGAGGTCGCGTGCGACGGTCAGCGAGGCCGGGCCGCCGCCCACCAGCGCGATGCGCCGGCCGTTCTTCGGGGCAGGGCGCGGCATGCGCTGGTGCACGTCGTCCTTGAAATCGGCCGCAACGCGCTTCAGGCGGCAGATCGCGACCGGGCTTTCCTCGACACGCCCGCGTCGGCAGGCGGGCTCGCAGGGGCGATCGCAAGTGCGTCCGAGAATGCCCGGGAATACATTCGATTTCCAATTGATCATGTAGGCGTCGCTGTAGCGACCCTCAGCGATCAGGCGGATGTATTCAGGGACCGGAGTGTGTGCGGGACAAGCCCATTGGCAATCGACCACTTTGTGAAAGTAGTCGGGGGCCGAGATATCAGTCGCTCTCATTCATACCCTGTCCGCG
Organism: Bradyrhizobium sp. SZCCHNRI1009; assembly: GCF_032487575.1. NCBI lineage: Bacteria > Pseudomonadati > Pseudomonadota > Alphaproteobacteria > Hyphomicrobiales > Nitrobacteraceae > Bradyrhizobium > Bradyrhizobium sp. SZCCHNRI1009. The sequence continues at coordinate 79,294 of NZ_JAUEUL010000002.1, forward strand.
CGGCGAACCATGAGCGCGCGGCCTTCCTGACGTGAGGACGACTGTTTGTTCAGGATCGGCTGGGGATCGATGTGGGTCCGGAGCAGGTCCTGTTCGTCGCCCTTCTGCTTTTTGAATGGCTCAATTGAATAGTCTTATCAGACTAGAGCCATTCCAAGGCGCACACAAAGGCAAATTTGCAACGCTGCCCCTCATGCACAGTGTGCGCTGCCGCATTGCAGGCGCGATGCCGTCGCGTGCTGCGATGCGGGAGGTGGTGCGACAAACGATGACGGACTGGTGACGATGGTGGCCTTTACAGAACGAATGAGCGGACACGCGAGTTGCTCCGCACTCGGTCGTCATGCCCGGGCTTGACCGGGGCATCCACCTTTCCAAGATCTCCGAAGAGGATGGATGGCCGGGTCAAGCCCACGGCTGTCCGGTTCAAGACAGACTGGACATGGTGCATGGCGTGGATTCTTCTGCGGTCTTGAGCATCGCCAAATGTTCGAGACACACCAGGAAGGTCCCGCCATGCCGCATCAGAATACAGTATTCCGAGACATTCTGAAGTTGGTCCCCTGGCATCGCTTCGAGGCGCTTGTGGACGAGCATGGCACGGACGCGCGGATTCGACGGCTTTCCACCAAAGACCAATTTGTGGCGCTGCTGTACGGTCAGCTTTCGGGGGCTTCCAGTCTGCGTGAGATTGTCACCGGGCTGTCGAGCCACACCGCGCGGCTTTATCACCTGGGTGGGGGCCCTGTCCGCCGCTCGACTTTCGCGGACGCCAATATGAATCGGCCTGCGGAGATGTTTGCCGCCCTGTTGGCCATCATGATGAAGCAGGCCCATCGCCGGTTACGCCGCAAGCTTGCCGAGACGACGTATTTGATTGATTCGACCAGCGTACGGCTGACAGAAGCCAGCGCTGGCTGGGCACGGTTCTCTACCGGTGTCTGCGGTGCCAAGGTGCATGTGATCTATGATGCCGACGCCGACCGGCCGATTTATGCGGCAATCAGCGGAGCCAACGTCAACGACAATACTGCAGCGCATCAGATGCCCATCGAGCCGGGAGCAACCTACGTCTTCGATCTCGGCTATTATGAATATGCTTGGTGGGCTCAACTGGACGCCGCCGGTTGTCGAATCGTGACCCGGTTCAAATCCAATACGCCGCTGCGGGTCGTGGAGGAGTTGCCTGTCATCGCGGATGGCAACATCCTCTCCGACCGCATCGGCTTCCTTCCACAACGCCAAGCCTACAGCCGCCGCAATCCAATGCAGACTGCGGTGCGCGAAGTGCGCGTCACCTTGGAAACGGGAAAGATCCTGCGCATCCTGTCGAACGACCTCGATGCCAGCGCTCAAGAGATCGCCGACCTCTATCGTCGCCGCTGGGCCATCGAGTTGTTCTTTCGTTGGGTCAAGCAGACCCTCAAGATCACCAGGTTCCTCGGGACTTCTGAGAACGCCGTTCGTATCCAGATCGCCGTTGCCCTGATCGCCTTCCTCTTGCTTCGCCTCGCGCAAGACCTTCAGAAGGCAATCCAAAGCCCCTTGGTCTTTGCCAGATTGGTCCGCACCAACCTCATGCATCGCCGCCCCATCGATCAATTGCTCACGGGGCCACCCCAACTTGCCAAAAACCCACAACAGTTGAGCCTCGCAATATGCGGAAGCTGAACCGGACAGCCGTGGGTCAAGCCCGGCCATGACGGCGGGGAATCAGACTGGCCAACTAACGCGCCGCAATATCAGCGCGGCTGAGGTCCCACATCAGGCGATAGATCCCGGCGGAAATCTGCGTCGCCAGCGGGCCGTCGACAGCCGCAAAACGCGTCGTCATCAAGGTCGCGATGGCGTGGCCGTCGGTGCCGTCGATCAGGATGAACCAGTCGGCGTCGCGCGAGCTCGCTGGAACGCCAGCGGCGGGGCCGGACAGATCCGCATCGCCTTCGAGCAGGTGCATCGAGATCACGCCCTTGAGGTCGTACGGGTCAAGCTCGATCTGCAATGCCTCGCGCAACGCCTTGTCCTGCTCCGGCTTCGGGCGCAGCCGGATGATGCCGAGCACGGCGCCGCGGCCGGCCCCTTTCGAGATCGTGATGCGTGCGACGCTGCGGATCATGTTCTTGAACCGCGCCATCACCGCCTTCGACCATTCTGTCGGCGACTCCAGCCGGGCGCGATAGGCCGGACTGTCGAGCACGCCGATCGTCTCGGCGGAGTACAGGCACAGATATTTCGGGCTGCCCTGCTCGGCGACATAGCGTCGCGCCTCGATGAAGCCGGGAATGGCGACGCGCTCTTCGAGATGCTCGCTGTCGTACCAGTGGTTGAAGTCAGCCTCGTGAGCGGCATCGATGTTCATCGACGTCAACAGCATGCCTTTCCCGGCGATGGGCATCTCGAGCCTCCTGGTGCGTGTGGCTGATCCTCATGCTGAGGAGGCCGCCAAAGGCGGCCGTGTCGAAGCATGAGGCCCGAAGCGTCGCGGGCCTCATGCTTCGACACGGCGCTGGCGCGCCTCCTCAGCATGAGGGGAATGAGTGATGTGTTTAAGGCGCTGTCGTGCGCGTCGCCAGATCGCAGATGGCTTTCATGACCGCATCGCGGATGCCGGGGTCATAAAGATTGTGACCTGCGGCTTCGACGACACGGATTTCGGCGTCGCGCCAGATGTCCGCGAGCCTTGCCGAGGTGGAGGGCGGACAGAGCAGGTCGTAGCGGCCCTGCACGATGATTCCGGGAATCCCGCTGAGCCTGCTCGCATCACGCAGCAACTGGTCTTTCGCCATGAAGCTGTCCTGAGAGAAGTAATGCGCCTCCATGAACGGCGTCGCCGGCAGCGCGCTGCCGGAGCGGATGGCGAGCCGATCCAGATGGGCGCGCGCCGGTTTGATCTCGGACAGCGCCCGCTCGGTGTCGTGCCAGGCGCGCGCGGCCGGACCGTGGATCGCCGGATCGGGATCGAGGATGCGGCGGAAATAGGCCTCGCAGGGGTTGGCGCGCTCGTTCTCCGGCAGCATCTCCAGGAAGTCGCGATGCAGGGCAGGGTGAAAGCGCGCCAGCGTCTCGCCGAACGCCGTCTCCACCTCCGCGCGCGTGCCGAGAAAGGTCGCGCGCAGCACCAGGCCGCTCACGCGCGCTGGATGCGCCTGGGCGTAGGCCAGCGCCAAGGTCGCGCCCCAGGAGCCGCCGGCGACGATCCATTTCTCAAAGCCGAATTTCGTGCGGATCGCCTCCATGTCGGCGATCAAATCGTGCAGAGTGTTGTTGTCGCGGCTGCGCGCGGGACGCGAGCGGCCGGCGCCGCGCTGGTCGAACAACACGGCGTGGAAGCGCTCGGGATCGAACAGCCGGCGGTGATCCGGCTGGCAGCCGGAGCCGGGTCCACCGTGCAGGTAGACGGCGGGTAGGCCGCCGACTCGCCCGGCGCTCTCGACATAGATCTGATGGCCGCCAGAGACGTCGAGCCATTCCGACGTCAGCGGCGCGAACGGATCGCTGCGGCGCGCGGAGGCGCGGCCGGCTTCGGCGTCAGGCATCATTGCTCTCGGGCGTGCCGCCGGCGAAGTTGCGATACAGGAAGCGGTCCTGGCCGGAGGCGGCATCGCGCTCGGCCTGCTTGAAGATGCTCTCGTGCAGCGGCGACAGCGTGCAGGCCGGATCGGTGTTGGCGGCGTCGCCGGTCAGCGCAAAGGCCTGGCAGCGGCAGCCGCCGAAATCGATCTCGCGGAACTCGCAGGATTTGCACGGCTCCTTCATCCAGCCGGTGCCGCGATAGCGGTTGAAGGCCTCCGAGTTCTGCCAGATCCAGGCGATCGAATGGTTCGAGCGCACCGACATGAAGTCGAGCCCGGTGATGCTCTCGGCGGCGTGGCACGGCAGGATCTTGCCCGACGGCGAGATGTTGAAGAACTGCCGGCCCCAGCCGCCCATGCACTTCTTCGGCCGCAGCGCGTAGTAGTCCGGGACGACGTAGTCGATGGTCAGCGTGCCCTTCAGCCGCTCGCGCGCCTCCTCGACCAGGCGGTCGGTCTCCTCCAACTGGGCGTAGGTCGGCATCAGGCTGGCGCGGTTCTTCAGCGCCCAGCCGTAATATTGCACGTTGGCGACCTCGAGCCGGTCGGCATCGAGATCGACCGCCATCTGGATGATGTCGGGCAGCTGATGCAGGTTCTGCCGGTGCATCACGGCGTTCACCGTCAGCGGCATGTCGAGCTCGCGGGTCCAGCGCGCCACCTCGAGCTTCTTGGCGTGGCCGCCCTTGTAGCCGCCGACGCGGTCGGCGACATCAGGCTCATTGCCCTGGAAGCTGATCTGGACATGGGACAGCCCGGCATCGGCCAGCTCCTTCAGCCGCTCGCGCGTCAGCAGCACGGCCGAGGTGATCAGGTTGGTGTAGAGTCCGACGTCGTTGGCATGCTGCACCAGTTCGACCAGATCCTTGCGCGCCGTCGGCTCGCCGCCGGAGAAGTGGATCTGCAGCACGCCGATCTCGGCGAGCTCGGACAGCACCTTCTTCCACTCTGCCGTGGTCAATTCCTGGCCGGCGCGGTCGAGCTCCAGCGGGTTGGAGCAATAGGGGCATTGCAGCGGACAGCGATGCGTGAGCTCGGCCAGCACGGCGAGCGGAATGCCGAAGGTTTCGGCCACGGAGCCGCGCCGCTCCAGCACGGCGAGGCCGTCATTGCTGTCGCTGGGCGGTGAGGTGTCGGTCAGCTCGGTCATGATGTCGTCTCCCGAACCTCGGTCAGGAATCCCTTGTCGGCGAGATCCTGCAGCATGGCGACGACGTCGATCGCGATCACGTCACGCGGCGCGGCGTATTTCGCCGCCAGCTCGTCGATGATCCCGGCGACGCTGCGCGTACCGTCGCACAGCTTGAGCACCTCGACCGCGATCTCATCCGGCGCCAGCACCCGCTCGGGGGCGAGGATCACCCAGACCTGGCGCGTCTCGTCGAACTTCAACTTCGTATGCCGCGGCAGCACCACGCGGCTGGTCTCGGTGACTTGGATGTGACGCGGGGCCATGGTGGGTCTCTAGGGCGTTTGATATTGTCGGAGCACAGTGGCTGCACAGCACGGGGTGCAACTCCCCTCCCCGCAAGGGGGAGGGGAGCGCACCAATCGCGGCGTGAGAGCAGTGGTCCAAACCGAGCATGCTATCCTTCCTTCGGCACGAACGCGCCCGGCGGGATGTGGCCCTCGACATACGCATGATACAGCGCGTCGAGCTGCACCCAGAGCACGTTGGTCTTGAAGATCAGCGCGTTGCAGACCGCGGCGCGCTGCTCCGGCGTGGTGGCGTGCTCCTTGACGTAATGCAGCGCGAAATTGGCATCGCGCGGCGCCTGGGTGAGACGGCGCTTGAAGTAGCTCATGGTGTCGTTGTTGACGAAATTGTAGTGCTCGAGCATGCCCGAGATGCGCTCTTCATGGATGCTCGGTGCGAACAGCTCGGTCAGCGACGAGGCGATCGCCTCCAGCGGCGAGCGGTCGCGGCAGAAGTGCACATAGGCTTCGACCGCAAAGCGCGTGGCCGGCAGGATGCCTTCGGTGGATTCCACGTAGGCGGTGTCGAGGCCGAGGCCTTCGGTCAGCTTGATCCAGCGCTCAATGCCGCCCTCGCTGCCGACATCGCCATCATGATCCTCGATGCGGTGCCGCCATTCCAGCCGCGTGGCGCGGTCGCGGAAGCGCGTCATCACCATCGCATCCTTCAGCGGGATCGTCGACTGGTAGTAGTAGCGGTTCAGCGCCCAGGCCTGCACCTGGCCCTTGTTGAGCTTGCCGCCGTGCAGCAGCTTGTGGAACGGATGATGGTTGTGATAGCGCGTCGCCCCGATGTGACGCAGCGCCGCTTCCAATTCGCTCGCATTGTTCAGCGTCACGCCGCTGCCGATCGACAGCGCCGTCATTCCGCTCAGATTGACCTCACTCACAGTACGATCTCCATCCCTTCAGCGGGGATTTCCCATCCCTCGCGTTCCAACGTTTGCCGCTCGGGTGAGGCGTGCAGCCACGCCGGATTGGAGTTGTTGATGTGCAGGAAGACCTTCCTGCCGATCGCGAGGTCCGCCAGCTGCTTGATCGCACCGCTTTCTCCGGACATCGCGATATGCCCCATGCTCTGCCCGGTCTTGTTGCCGAGTCCGGCCTGGATCATCTCGTCGTCGCGCCACACCGTGCCGTCGAACAGCACCAAGGGCGCGCCCCTCAATCTCGTTCTCAGATCATCGTCCACGGCCGCACAGGCGGCGATGACGTAGCAATATTGCCCGCCCTCGAGATCGGCGATCTTCAGGCCCAGCGTGTCGCCGGTCGAGGAGCTGCCGCCGGGATGCTGCTTGTCGCGCAGATACCACGCGCTCGTTCCCGAGACGGCGAAGGCCGTGATCTCCAGGCCCGAGGGCCTGCCGTCCTGCAGCAGCGGCCGGAACGGCACGTCGATCACGATCGGCACGCGCTTGACGGTCTCGTCCTTCAGCACATCGAAGATGTTGTTCGAGCGGAGGATCGCAAGCACCTTGGGGTGCGCATGGATCGAAAATGGCGAGCTCTCGCGCATCGACAGCAGGCCGGTCACCGCATCGATCTCGCCATTGGTCAGGATCACGCCGGCGATCGGACTGTGGCGCAGGGCGCCTGGCTTCGGATGCAGCTGCGGCGTGCGGGTGACCTGCTGACGCAGATCGGGCGAGGCGTTGATCAGGAACCAGTTGGCGCCGTCTGCGCTGACCGCGACCGAGGCCTGACTGTTGCTGATCTCGGGATGTGAGGTGCGCGCGGCACGACACACGGCGCAGCCGCAATTCCACTGCGGCACTCCACCGCCCGCGGCGGCGCCCAGGACGACGAGGCGAAGCATGAGCCGTCTCCTGGAATTCAGCTGTGGTGGCGCACGCGATTACCAGCGGCAGGATCACCGACGGACAGGCTGACCGACGGTCAGGATCGCCCGCAGGGAAGGTGACGAGGGTGGGACATCCGACCAGCGCACGGGCTGGCACATACGCGGTCGCTGATCCCCACCCTCAAGCGTCGACGTCCTGATCGCCGAGACCTGGACGTCACACCCGCGAATTATTTGCGGGCCGCGCAGGCGTACATGTTGATTTCCATGCCGACCGGCACTTCAACGATCTTCGGTGCTTTCCAGGCCATTGTCCTCTCCTTCAAGACGGGACGGTTATCGTCCTCAATAATAAACTACCGTGCTACGAAAAGTTCGCCAGTGGAATCTTTTTGTTTGAGCCTCTCAGGCCTGTTTATTGCAGTGCGAAGTTGCAGATGCGAGTTGCTGCCGTTTTCGTCGGATTGAGCCGTGAAAACAACGAATTCGTGATCGATGGCTTCGCAACGCCGTACAATTCAGCCCCTAGCTTGAGGGGCTGAGCTGGCCGGATAAAGCAGTCGTGAGATGTTCGAGACTTCAAAACCCCAGCGCGCGACCCCATTGGAAGCTGATGATGCCTAGATATTTCTTCAACACACGGATCGGCGAGGAACTGGTCTCCGACACCGACGGCGAGGTGCTGCGCAATCCCGACCGCGCCTGGGAAGTCGCGCGCGACATGATCAAGGAACTGCTGCGCACCGAAGGTGGCAACGCGGCGCTGATGACGGCCGTCATCGAGGTCACCGACGAGGACGGCGAGATCGTGCTCGAGTTCCCGTTCTCCGAAGCGATCTTCAACATGCCGGCGCAGTCGATGACGCGCCATTGAGCGCAGGACGGCCGCATCGCCGCTTCCCGAACGCCGGCTTGCTTGCGGCCGCGGTCAGACCGAATGGCGCGGGCGCGCGATGTCGCCGCGCGTGCTGGCGATGCCCATCTCGAAACTGTCGGCGATGCGGCGGGCGCGGACGATGAAGAGCTCCGCGAGCTCGGGCGCGAACAGGTCCTTCGCCGTCGTCTCGAACAGCCGCAGCCAGCGGTCGAAATGCCCGCCTTGCAACTCCAGCAGCAGATGCGGCCGCATCGGCGCGCCGCTGTAGCGGCCCGTCTTCAGGAACATCGACGACCAGAAATCACTGATCCTGCCGATATGTTCGTCCCAATCCTCCACCGTACGGTTGAAGATCGGGCCGATCAGCTCGTCCTCCCGTGCGCGGCCGTAGAAGGTCTCGACCAGCAGGCGGATCGAGGCGTCGTCGAGTTCCGGATGTTGAACGGCGAGGGGATGGCGGTCGGGCTTGGCGGCAGGCATGGTCATGGCGTTGCATATAGGCACTCGCAGCGCCGATGGAAACGCTGGAGCCATCCGGGCCTCATGGTTCGAGACGCCCGCCTCCGGCGGGCTCCTCACCATGAGGGGAGGCATCACAACGCGGAAGAATTCCTGCCGCACCCTCAGCCCCTCATCCTGAGGAGCCCGCCGGAGGCGGGCGTCTCGAAGGATGGCCGCAACAGCGGTGTTGCAGCCCGCCGGTCACGGCAGGCTGACGAACTCCACCCAGTTCGGCTTCTTGCCGACCGCGTACGACTTCGTCTTCTCCAGCACGCCGCTGGCCGGGTCGATCCGATACACCGTCATCCCATTCGACACTTCGCCGACAGCGGCGAGGTAGCGCCCGGTGGGATCGATGGCAAAGCCGCGCGGCTGGGTTTCGGTCGGCACGCTGCCGATCGCCGTCAGGCGCCCGCTGGCCGCATCGACCTTGAAGCCGGCAATCGTGTTCGAGCCGCGCTCCGAGGCGTAGAGGAACTTGCCATCGGGCGTCGCATGAAGATCCGCCGCCCAGGGCTTGCCGGTGAAGCCCGAGGGCAGGGCGGTCGTGCGCTGCTGCTCGCTCCACGTGCCTTTCTCGGCATCATAGGCGTAGACGGCGAGATCGGCGTTGAGCTCGTGCAGAAGGTAGATGAACTTGCCGTTCGGGTGGAAGATGAAGTGCCGCGGCCCGGACTTCTCCGGCGTCTTCACCGTCAGCGCCTCCTTGGCCGTCAGCGTGCCCGTCGCGGCGTCGAAGGCGAAGCCGAGCACCTGGTCGGAGCCGAGATTGGTCGCGAACACGAAGCGGTTGTCGGGCGAGGGCAGGAAGGCATGCGCGTTCAGCCCGGTCGGGATCACCTGGCCAGGTGCGGCGACGACGCCGTTCGTCTGCACCGGGTTCACCGCCACCTTGTTGCCGCCATAGGAGGCGCTGAACAGCACCTTGCCGGTGCGGTCGAAGGCGATGTTGGCCATGCTGTCGGCGAGCGGCCCGTTGCCGATGTGGCTGAGCCGCCCGGTCTTGGCGTCGATGGCGAAGCTCTCGGCGACGAATGGCTGCGAGCGGACGCCGGCGATCAGCACCCGTTTGTCCGGGCTGACCGCGAGCGGGGTCGACGAGCCCGGCTTCTCCACGCCCACGAAGGCAGCCGTCTGCACCGGGGTCATCTCGCCCGAGGCGGCGTCGAACTTGAACACGCTGATGTCGTTGCTGTCGGCGTTGCCGACATAGGCGTAGGTCTCGGCCTGGCCGGCGCGCGGCGCCAGCGTTGCTGCAGCGGCGAGAACGAAGGTTGCGGCCATGATGGTGCCCGGTCTGATCATCTGTTTCCCCCTTTGTGATGTTGTTGCTTCAGCTCTTAAAGTCGAATGTGAAGCTTGACCAAGCCTGATTCCGGATCGATCGATGCAGGTTGGGTATCGATCGTTCGGGCGTCTCGAAGGACGGCCGCGGGCACGGCTGCTCTGCAACATGAGCGTGAGACGCAGGCCAGCGGGACCGCGCTTGTGCATGGCCACCTCGCCTGGCGCGGCTTTCTCCGTGCTCTCCGTCGCGCTAAGAACGCGAGACCACCACGGAGCTCCCCATGACCGATCTCTGGCGCCTGCCGGCTGCCGATCTTGCCGCCCTCATCAAGTCGAAACAGGTCTCCGCCCGCGAGGCCGCGACATCCGCGCTGGCGCGGCTCGATGCGGTGAACCCCGCGATCAACGCCGTGATCGATCACCGTCCAGACGAGGTTCTGAAACAGGCCGACGCCATCGACGCCCGGCTGGCGAACGGCGAGGACCCCGGGCCGCTCGCCGGCGTGCCAGTGACGATCAAGGTCAATGTCGACCAGACAGGCTTCGCCACCACCAACGGCCTCAATCTGCAGAAGGACGCGATCGCCTCGGCCCACAATCCGGTCGTCAACAACTTCGTCAAGGCCGGCGCCGTGCTGCTCGGCCGCACCAACACGCCTGCGGTGTCGTATCGCTGGTTCACCAGCAACCTCATCCATGGCCACACCAGGAATCCCCGCGACCCCGGCATCACCCCGGGCGGCTCCTCCGGCGGCGCCGGCGCGGCGACCGCCGCCGGCATCGGCCATATCGGCCACGGCACTGATATCGCCGGCTCGGTGCGCTATCCCGCCTACGCCTGCGGCATCCACGGCCTGCGCCCGACGGTCGGCCGCATCCCCGCCTTCAACACCTGCCTGCCGGAGCGCCCGATCGGTCCGCAGATCAGCGCCGTTTCCGGCCCGCTCGCCCGCACGGTCAACGATGTCAGGATCGCGCTGGCGGCGATGTCGGCGCGCGACGTCCGCGACGTCTGGTGGATGCCGGTGCCGCTCGAGGGCCCTCCCTTGCCGAAGCGCGTTACGCTCTGCGTCAACCCCGACGGCCTCAACCCGGTGCCGGAAGTCGTCGCCGCGCTGCGCGATGCCGCCAGGCGGCTCGAAGCCGCCGGCTGGGCCGTCGAGGAGATCGCGGACACGCCGCCGCTGCAGGAGGCCGCGCTGCTGCAGACCCGGCTCTGGCTCGGCGACGGCTACGAGGCGCAACTCGCCGCAGCCGAGAAGGAAGGCGATCCCGGCGCGCTCGCGTGTCTGCGCGGCAACCGTGACAAGGTGCACCCGTTCGACCTGTCCGCGACCTTGGCGCGCCGTGCCGCGCTGACCCGGCAATGGCTGCTGTTCATGGAGCAGCATCCGCTGCTGCTGATGCCGGTCTCGGGCATGCTGCCGTTCGCCGACCAGCTCGACCGCAAGGACGAGGAATCGTTCAAGCAGGTCTGGCACGCCCAGCTGACGCAGATCGCGATTCCGTTCTTCGGCCTGCCGGGCCTGACGGTCTCGACCGGCATGGTCGGCCGCGTCCCCGTCGGCGTCCAACTCGTCGGCCAGCGTTTTCGTGAGGACATGTGCCTTCTCGCCGGCGAGGCGATCGAGGCCGGCGGCACGCCGCCGTCGCCGATCGATCCGGTGCTGGGCTGATGGCCGGCATCTATGATTTCACCGCCGCCTCGCTGACCGGCGAGGCGGTGCCGCTGAAGCGCTTCGAGGGGCAGGTGCTGCTGATCGTCAACACCGCGAGCGCCTGCGGCTTCACGCCGCAATATCGCGGCCTCGAGGCGCTGCACCGCGCCTATGCGGACAGGGGCTTTGCCGTGCTCGGATTTCCCTGTAACCAGTTCGGCGCCCAGGAGCCCGGCACGGCCGAGGAGATCGGCGCGTTCTGCTCGGCCAAGTACGACGTCACCTTCCCGCTGTTTGCGAAGATCGACGTCAACGGCGCCGACGCGCACCCGCTGTACAGGTTCCTGAAGGGCGAGAAGACCGGCCTGTTGGGCTCGGCGATCAAATGGAATTTCACCAAATTCCTGGTCGATCGCACCGGCCACGTGGTGTCGCGCCATGCGCCGACCACCACGCCCGAGGCGTTGAAGAAAGAGATCGAGGCACTGCTGTGAGCGACAACGAGACCTTCACCTTTCCCGACCGTCTCTCGGTCGATCCGAAGAGCCCCTATTACAACGCGGAGATCCTGTCGCGCGACGTCGGCATCCGCTTCAAGGGCGCCGAGAAGACCAATGTCGAGGAATACTGCATCAGCGAAGGCTGGATCCGCGTCGCCGCGGGGAACGCCAAGGACCGCCACGGCAACCCTCTGACCATCAAGGTGCATGGGCCGGTCGAGCCGTATTTCAAGGATTGAGGATAGGGTCGAGCGCCGCCTCTTGCGCCCGTCCTCAAGTCTGAGGCATCGGCCCCTCAACGATCGTCCGCCCTCAGGATGGGGCACCCTGCCAACCCCATCGTCATGCCCGGGCTCGTCCCGGGCATCCACGTCGGCCTTCTGGGCTCGGACGTGGATGGCCGGGACAAGCCCGGCCATGACGAGTGGAGAGAGCGTGAGCCAACGAGGGCACGGCGCCCGGCGCCAAACAGCAACCCTTCACTCAAAAACATGAGCGACGCTCAGAATTTTCTTGAACGTCGCTCAAGTTCCGTTAGACTACCCCCTGTTCGCACCGGCATCCGCGTATCGCGACGCGCAACGCAATAGCGTTCGCGCGAACGCCACGGGCATGTCCGGCGCGCCCATGAGGTGACGACCATGTCCTATTCCGACCACGACCTCCGTGCCGCCGAAACTGCCGGCGCGATCGGTCCCGACGAGCTGCAGCGCCTGCTCGCCTTCCTGCACCAGCGCGTCGCAACGGCAGCCCCCCGCGCCAAGTTCGATGCCGCGCATCTGCTCTGGTACGCCGGCGCGCTGATCGTGATCGGCGCCATGGGCCTGTTCTCGACGGTGGCGTTCTCGCAGCTGGGCGGCCGCGCCCTGACCGCCTGCGCGCTCGCTTACGCCGCCGCTTTCGGTCTCGCCGGCAACCACCTCTGGCGCCGCGACCTGCGCGTCCCCGGCGGCCTGCTGATCGCGATCGCCGTGTCGATGGCGCCGCTCGCCGTCTACGGCGTGCAGGAGGAGCTCGGCTGGTGGGGCAGGTTCGGCAAGCCCGGCACGGTCCAGGACTTCTACGTCTGGATCAAGGGCAGCTGGCTGTTCATGGAGCTCGCCACCCTCGCGGCCGGCGCGATCGCGCTACGCTTCTATCGCGTGCCCTTCATCGTCGCGATCATCTCGGTCGCGCTGTGGTTCATGTCGATGGACCTCACGCCCTGGATCTTCAACGTCAGCCACATCGACTGGGAGATGCGCCGCATCGTCTCGATCTGGTTCGGCCTCGGCATTCTCAGCGTCGCCTGGATCGTCGACTACAACAGTCACAGCCGCGACTTCGGCTTCTGGCTGCACCTGTTCGGCCTGATGGCCTTCTGGGGCGGCATCAGCGCCACCGAAGGCGCGACCGAGCTCGGCAAGGCGGTCTACTGTCTGCTCAACGTCGGCCTGCTCGCCATCGCCGTCATCATCGTCCGCCGCGCCTACGCCGTGTTCGGCGCCATCGGCATCACGATGTATCTCGGCCACCTCGCCGACGTCGTGTTCAAGAACTCGCTGCTATTCCCGTTCGCGCTGTCGCTGATCGGCGTCGCGGTGGTTGGGGTGGGCTTGGCGTATCATAGGAAGCAGCAGGTGATTGCGGCGTGGCTCACGGCCAATCTGCCGGCAGCGGTGCTGCGGCTGCGGCCGCAGCAAGCCGCGGCCTAAAGCCTGCGCTACGGCCCTTCTTCGCGGCGCCCGCCTTCGGCGCGCTCCTCAGGACGAGGTCCGTATCCGCTGAGACGGCTTCGTTCCTCATGGTGAGGAGCGCCGCTCGCGGCGCGTCTCGAACCATGAGCCCCGAGCGGTTGGCGCCTGGGCGCGACGCTACGATCCGAGCGGTGCGATGCCATGGATTTTCAGCATCGCATCGACATATTGCGGGTAGCTGACAGAGAGATCGGCGCTGACAGGGCGCTCCCGGTTGGCAGCGACGTATTGACGAAGGGTATCGAGCTGGCCGAGCTTGATGAGGAAGATCGGCACATACATCACGAAGGCAGGTGATGCCCTTCGTTCAGCCACGGCTTCGCGCCACAAGGACTCTATGTTGGTGTGCGCCTGAATGTATGGGTACCCGCAGGTCCGGATGCAGTGAACGATGTCGTCCGCAACGGTTGGCTCCAACGCTTTGCCGCGATAAGTCCAAGAAATCCTAGCCCGATTGTCAGCGTCCTGTTCGGCAAGTTGCTGCAAGTTGATCATGATCAGTGGCGGTCCATTCTTGCCGTATCGCCATGGAGCACCCGACATCTTCAGCGCTTCGCTGCTGGCCTTCAGGAACTCGTCGTTGAACACGCCGACAACCGGGCCCAGGCTGTAACGTCCGGAGTCCACACCGATCCATCCTCGCCACGCGTTGGTCCATGGCTTCACATAGATCCCGCGGGAAGGCTGCCGAAAGCCATCTTCCGAGAGCAATTCGGATATGCGTTTCGAAATCTCCGCTGAGGTGCTCATGAATATCTCTCGGTGTCGGAATGTCCTCGGAGTTCCGGTGTCTGCTTCTCCCGGAGCAAGAATTTTGCCGCTGTCACGCCCGCCCAAATTCCAAGGAGGCCGCCCAGACCTATGCCAACCACGACACCCAACAGCGCCAGCATGCTCCAGTCGCTGTGAATGCCCCTAGGCGCGAAACTGAGAGCAAAGAAGCCGGCTGCCAAGGCCGTGTAGCCGAGACCGACCGCTCCAAGCGCGCCGCCAATCAGCGCGGTGGCGGCAACGAATGACGCTCGTATCGCTTTTCCCATCGCAAGCCTGCGGCATCCCTGGAGGCAAGATTGTTCTACGGTCTGTCGGCATCTGCCAGTCTGTATCGTCCTTCGAGCACAAACTCCTGCACGTCTGCAGCGAGCCGTCAAATCGAACCAAGGAGCAATGGTCATGCGGATCACCGTCGAAACCACCGTCGCAGCCCCGATCGATCAGGTCTGGCGCGCCTATACGACGCCGGCCGATATCGTGAAGTGGAACGCTGCCTCGGACGACTGGCATACGACCAAGGCCACGATCGATCTGCGGGAGGGCGGAGATTTCTCCTCTCGCATGGAGGCCAAGGACGGCAGCATGGGCTTCGACTTCGCCGGGACCTACACGAAGATCGTCGAGCACAAGCTGATCGCCTACGCCTTCGGCGACCGGAAAGCGGACGTCCATTTCGAGACCGGTCCGAACGGCGTTCTCGTTCGCGTTGTCTTCGATCCTGAAACGACGCACCCGGTCGAGATGCAACAGCAAGGCTGGCAGGCCATTCTCGACAATTTCAAACGGCACGTGGAGGCGAAGGCGTCCTGAGCGTGCCGGGCGCACGGCGTCCCGATGGGGGGCGTCGTGAACGGCCTGAATCTTCTCCCTTGACAAATTCCGAAAATCAGCAATATTGCTGATATCCTGCCTCATCGCAGAGGGGCGTACGCGTCGTCACGAACGTCGGGGCAGGGATGCGGTGGCTGTGAGGATGTCGGCAGACGACCGGCGTCCTTGCGGACGGAGAAGTCGTGTGGTCCTGGCCTCTCGACGCTGAGGTCAAGTCCGCGTTGTTGCTTGACGGCGCGCGCGGGCGATGGGGGCAAAAGAGCCCGATCCCCAGGGAGAGCACGAAGGACACCGTGAAAACCATCGCGCAGGGAAGGCCGGAATGCACCGGTCGTACCTGTGGTTCCTGCCCCGTGCATTTTTCTCGCACGGGGGCCATGGGTGTGGCCAGCACCCGGTCTTCCCTGCGCCCTCTGTTTTGATCGGAGGGACATGTCGATGCAGCACTCGGGCGCCACGCGCCGCGAGGCTACGGTCGCACGTCCTTTGAGCTGTTTGAGATGTGAATCCGGTCTAGCCCCATCGTCGTCCCGGCGAACGCCGGGACCCATACGCCGCGGCGGAAGTGGCTTGGCGAGGTCCAACGACGAGCCTGCCTCAAACGAGGTCCTGTGGTTATGGATCCCGGCGTTCGCCGGGATGACGCGGTGGTTGTTGCAGGAGCGCGCTGCCTCATGGAGGCCATTGAGAGCTACCGACGCAGCCGTTTTCCTCCGCTGTCGTCCCGGACAAGCCGTGACGCGCAAGGCGCGTCGCGGCGCCGATCCGGGACCCATACGCCGCGGCGGATGTGGCCTGGCGAGGTCTAACGACCGGACCTGCCTCAAACGACTGCCTGTGGTTATGGATCCCGGCGTGCGCCGGGATGACACTGACTTTGTAGCTTGAGCGTTCCGTCTCATGAGCCTTGTGAGCGCAAGACTACGACGACAACCTCATATCCAGCAGCCGCCGGCCTTCGCCGCGCAGCAGCTTCTTCACCGCGCTGGAGGCGACGACCTCGCCGTCATTGGCATAGGCTTCGTGGTTCTTCTCGATGTCCTCGAGGCGGTACAGGTAGTTCACCATCACGGTCGCGGATTCGCGCTGGCCCTTGGAGGAGAGGTCGCCGAGCCAGTTGATGCGCTCGAGTCTGGCGCCATTGCCGAGATGGAAGCGGGCGACGGGATCGATCACCTTGCCCTTCGACGTGCGCGCTTTGAGGAAGTAGTGCGCGGCGAGCGGCTCGATCACCGGGCGCAGCTCGGCGGTCATTTCGGCATCCTCGACCCAGCGCGGCTCGTTGAGCAGCTTCAGCACGTTGCGATCCTCTTCGGTCGCATCGGGGGTCGACTTCAGCCAGTTCATGAAGCCGGGCACCGGCGACAGCGTGACGAAGGTGTCGAGCTTCGGCAGCTCGCGCCGGAGCTCCTCGACCACCTGCTTGATCAGGAAGTTGCCGAACGAGATGCCGCCGAGGCCGCGCTGGGTGTTGGAGATCGAATAGAACACTGCGGTGCGGGCGCGATCGGCGGGCACCGGCGGGCGGTCGACGGCGAGCAGCGGCGCGATCGCGCCGGGGATGGTCTCGGTCAGCGCGATCTCGACGAAGATCAAGGGCGCGTCGGGCATCGCCGGATGGAAGAAGGCGTAGCAGCGGCGATCGACCGGATCGATGCGGCGGCGCAGGTCGTCCCAGTCGTGGATCTCGTGCACCGCCTCGTAGCGGATGATCTGCTCCAGAATGTTCGCCGGCGTCGACCAGTCGATCTTACGCAGCACGAGAAACCCCCTGTTGAACCATGAGCTCAAGAGATGCACGACGTCGCGATCGAGTGCGGCGAGTTCCGGATTGCCCTTGATGAGATCCAGGAGATCGGTGCGCATCGCGACCAGCTCGGGCGTGCCGCCCGGCGCGCGGTTGAGCCGGCGGATCAATTCCTGCCGGCGCGGCTCGGAGGCGAAATGCAGCGCGCTCGCGCCTTCGTCCGACGGTGCCGCGCGCCAATCGTCGATCGCCTTGGCGAGCTTGGCCTTGTCGGGCCCGAAATCATGCACCAGCGCGGTGAAGAACGCCTTGCGGCCCTCGGGGTCGAGATCGTGATAGCCGTCGAGCACGTCGCGGGCCATCGCCGTGCCCGAGGCCTCGCCGGCGCCGGACACCAGCGCCTCGCACAGCTCGGCCAGGCTTTTCGCATCATGCTTGTCGGTAGGGGCGCCGCCGCCGCGCAGCAGCGTCCGGCCTCGCTCGGAAATTGTGGTGATCAGGTCGGTGAAAAAGGCGTTGGCCATCTGATGTCGGTCGAATCCCGGAGCGTGATGAGGGCGATGTTACATGGATTTATGGCAAAGCTGGCGACATTCAAACATAACAAATCGTCAACGCCGCCGTCGCGGCGTGCATATGCGGCCGGCGTGTCATGCACCTGTCTGCTCCGCGAATTCGGTCGGAGTGCGGCCGGTGACCTGCCTGAAGGCATGCGAAAACGCCGGCACGCTGGCATAGCCGAGATCGGCGGCGAGCTGCTTGATGGAGAGCTGACGGTCGGTGGACAGCCGCTCGATCGCGGCGGCGATCCGGGCGCGCTGGCACCACGCCTTGAAGCTCAGCCGCGTCTCCGCCGCGAACAGCCGCGACAGAGTGCGGGCCGAGCTGCCGACCTTGCCCGCCAGGGTCGCCAGATCCTCCTCACTCGCGGGAGAGGCGAGGACGAGCTGGGCGGCGCGGCGTGCGCGCGGATCCTGCGGCAGGGGGATGAAGGTCGAGGAATCCTCGGCGCGGCGCAATTCGAGCAGCGCGAGCCGCACCAGCAGCGCGGTGCGCGCACGGTCGCCGTCGGCGGCGAACAGCGCCAGGATCGCCTGGTGCAGCAGCGGCGAGACCTGCACCACGAACTCGCGGTCGAGCCGCGCGCCTCGCGCCTCCCGCGTCAGCCAGTCCTGCTCGAAATACAAGGTCCGCATCTGGCTGTCGGCCAGCATGTCGATGGCATGGCCGTGATGCGCCGGAACCCAGACGGCGCGGTCCGGCGGCACCAGCCAGCGTCCACGCGGCGTCGTCACCTGCATCGTGCCGCGCGAGGCGTAGATCAACTGGGATTCGCGGTGCATGTGCGGATCGAGCCGGGCGCCCTTGTGATAGAGGCGCGCGATCAGGTGGACGCCGGGCTCGGTCGTCACCCGGTCGGCGCCGAGCGGCTTCAATGGCGTGTCCACGATGGTCATTGGCGGCTTCTCGTTGGTCGCGTCGACTATAACCGATCTGTCAGGAATCGAGGACAGCTCCCATGAACAGTCCCCGCCGCGTCATCGGCTTCGTCAACGCGGCCCATTTCATCGACCATTATGCGATGCTGATCTTCGCAGCCGCGGTCATCATCATGGGCCCCGCGCTCGGCATGGCCTATGCGGACCTGCTGCCCTATGCGACGCCCGGGTTCATCGCCTTCGGCGCCGGCTCGCTGCTGACCGGCTGGCTCGGCGACCGCTGGAGCCGGCGGCACATGATGCTGATCTTCTACATCGGCATCGGCCTGTCGATGATCTCGGTCGGCCTGGTGCAGACGCCGTGGCAACTCGGCGCGGCGCTGCTCGCGATCGGCCTGTTCGCCTCGATCTACCATCCGGTGGGAACCGCGATGCTGGTGTCCTATGCCGACCGGCTCGGCCGCGACATGGGGCTGAACGGCGTGTTCGGCAATCTCGGCGTCGCCTCGTCGGCGCTGGTCACCGGCGTGGTCGGGCAGTATCTCGGCTGGCGCTTCGCCTTCATCGTGCCCGGCGTGATCACGGTCGGCATCGGCGCGGTGTTCGCGCTGGCGGTCGCGCATGAGGATCGCCGCGGATCGAAGCAGGCGGCGGCGCAGGCCCGCGTCGCGCGCGACCAGATGTGGCGCGTGGTGCTGGCGCTGCTGCTGGTGGTGATCGCGATCTCGACGACGTTCAACGCGATCACCGTGGCGCTGCCGAAGCTGTTTGCGGAGCGGCTGGCGGGCTTGACGCAGAGCCCGGCGCTGCTCGGCGTGATCGCCGCCGGCGTCTACGTGTTCGGCGCCATGACGCAGTATACGATCGGGCGGCTGCTCGATCGCCACGCGCTGAAGACGATCGCGCTGCCGCTCTCGCTGGTGCTGGCGCCGCTGTTGTATCTCGCCGCCGATGCGCGCGACTGGGCGCTGATCGTGGCCTCGATCGGCATCGTCATGGGCGCGTTCGGGCAGGTCACGGTGAACGACGCGATGGTCGGCAAGTACACCGCCGAGGAGTGGCGCTCGCGCGCCTATGCGGTGCGCTATTTCATCGGCTTCACCGCGGCCGGCGCCTCGGTCGGCCTGGTCGCCTGGCTGTATGAGCACGGCGGCTTCGTCACCATGCTGCAGGCCTTCGCCGCGCTCTGCCTGGTCGCGGTCATCGCCGCGCTGATCCTGCCGCCGGAGCTTCCGGCGGTGCAGCCGGCGCTGCGGCAGGCGCCGGCGGAGTGAGAATGCGATCCACCCAAATTTTCCCAATTGCCAGGCCTGCGCCGCCGGCGCAGCCTGGGCCGATATGCGCGTGCTGATACTGATGAGACCCGATTGGCCACCCTGCGGGCGACTGCGGTGGCGACAAGAGATTGAAGCACGACACCATTGAGGATCCGCCGATGATCAATTGCTTCAAGAGACTGCTGGTGCTCGGGATGGCCGCAGCGGCCGGCCTCGCAGCAACGCAGGCGCTGGCGCAGAGCGATGCGCAGCGCAACGCGATCAAGTCGGCATGCCGGTCGGACTACATGTCGAAATGCGCCAGCGTGCCGCCCGGCGGCGCGGCGGCGTTCCAATGCCTGCAGAAGAACATCGCGGGCCTGTCCTCAGCTTGCCAGACGGCGGTCAAGGCGCTCGAGCCCGCGTCAGAGGCAAGGCCTCCGGCAGACGCCAAGCCTGTCGTGGAGGCCAAGCCGGCTTCGGCGCCACCGGCCGCGAGCGGGCCGGTCGCCGCCGAGGCGAGCAAGCCTTCCGTCGAACCTCTAAAGGCTGCGGCGCAGCCGGCCGCGTCCGTCCCGGCCGCGCCTGCCCAGTTGGCCACGGCTGCGGCCAAGCCGGCTGCGGCGGCGCCTGCGGGCAAGCCGAGCGAGGCCCAGGTGGCCGCGATCCGAACTGCCTGCGGCGCCGATTACCGCAAGGTCTGCAGCAGCGTGCCGCCGGGCGGCGCGGCGGCGCTGCAGTGCCTGGAGCAGAACAAGGTGAGAGTGTCCGGCCCCTGCGCTCAGGCGATGGCGTCTTCGAGCGGCGGCGTCACGCCGAGCGGGGCATCGACGGCGACCGCGGCTATTGCCCGGCCCGCGGCGACAACCGCCGCTGCACCGGCGGCGCCCGCGCTGGTGTTGCGACCGCTGCGGCCGCTCGAGGAGTTGCGTATCGTGAGGGCCGCGTGCGGCGCGGACGCGCGGGCGTTGTGTAGCGGCATCGAGCCGGGCGGCGGCCGGATCGCGCAGTGCCTCGCGGCCAATGCCGGTGCGCTGACACCTGGCTGCAAGGGCATGCTCGCGCAGTTTGCCGCCAATCGCTGATGCAGGGTGGCTGTCGCCGTTCACGGTTACCACTGCAGCGCATGCGGGGATGCACAGGAGAGCGAATCCACCCAAATTGTCCCAATTGTCGGGTGGGGACGTCCCAGGCAAGGTCGCAACAGGGTGGATATTTGACCAATCAGATCATGATCAGGAGTTTGAAGATGAGCGCCATTCTTTCACGTGCCATTATTTCCACGCTGTGCGGATTGTTCATCCTGGCGGTAATGCCGTTCGTGTCGATGTCGGATGCCAACGCCGTGGTCTGCGCACGCGGCGTCGTGCGAGCCGGCTGCGCCGGTGCGGCGGGCGCCGTGGTGGTTCGCAAGCCGCCGGTGGCGGCTGCGGCGTGCCGCACGGTGATCGTCAATGGCGTCGCGGTTCGGCGCTGCGTTTAAGCGACGCTTAATTGGTTTTCGGTATCGAGTTATTTGAAACCGTAATTGCGACGCGCAAGTTTTGCGCGTCGCATGCTGCTTTGCGCAAGCGAGGTAAGCTGTATTTAACGGTGCTCCCGGCAAGGTGCGGCTCGTATCCAACTTGCAATTCGATGGGAGAGGGCCATGGCGTTTTGGCGCTGGCTGCGTGACGCAGCCCTGGCAGCTGCGGTAGTCACGTTTGCCGGCAACGCCGCCGGCGCAGCCGGTTTGAAGGAAGAAATCGCGCCGACCGGCAAGCTTCGCGTCGCCATCGCCGTCGGCGCCGCCGGCGGGGCGTTCTGGTGCGTCAAGTCGGACAGCGGCTATTCAGGCGTTCCGGTCGAACTGGGCAAGGCCATGGCCGCGCAGGTCGGTGTGCCCGTCGAATTCGTCGAGCATCCGAATTCCAATGCGATCACCGAAGATGCTGCGCGGGGCATCTGGGATGTGGCCTTCATGCCGAAGGACGCGGAGCGCGAAACCAAGGTCTCGTTCGGTCCGGTCTACGATTCGGTCGAGACCACCTTCATCGTCCGCGCCGGTCTCGACGTCGCCAACATCGCGGCGCTGGACCAGGCCGGCACCGAGGTTGCGGCCATCAACGATACGACCGTGATGCGCGGCGCCAAGGCCTTCCTGAAGAAGGCGACCGTCACCGGCTTCAAGTCCTATGAGGAAGTCTATGCGCTGCTGAGTGCCGGCGAGATCGACGCGCTGGCCTTGGCCCGCGATCAACTGAATCTCATCGCCAAGCAGATTCCCGGCACCAAGGTGCTCGCCGAGACCTTCAAGAAGACGGACACGGCGGTCGCGGTGCCTCTGAAGCATCCGCAGTCCTTGGCCTTCGTCACCAAGTTCATGACGGAGTCCAAGGCGAACGGTCTGCTCAAGAAGGCCTACGGCGCCAACAATCTGAGCGAGTCGACTTTGCTCACCCAGTAAGCGCACCGACGCTGCCTGCCGGACTCTCCCGCGCCACGGGGGGGGGAGCCGTCGTCTCAGCCGGGCTCCTGCGGCGTCAGTTCGGCGCCCGCCTCACGATCGGATCGAGGCCGCTTTCCGCGATCACGTGACGCGCATCCGGTGATTGCAGGAACTTGATGAGCGCCTTGCCGGCCTCCGGCTCCTTGGCGGCCGTGGCGATGCCGGCGGAGAACACGGTGATCTTCTGCAGTGCGGCCGGCAGCGGCCCGACGATGTCGATGCCCTTCACCGGCTTGAGCTCGCTGATCTGCTGAAAGCCGATCTCCGCTTCGCCCTGGGCGACGATCTCGCCGACGGGAGTGGCCGGAATCATCCGCGCCTTGCCTTTCATCTCGTCCTTGATGCCAAGCCTGTCGAACATCTCGGTGGAGACATAGACGCCGCTGGCGCTGTCCGAATAGGCGATGGTCTTGGCGGCGATCAGCATGCGTTTCACGGCTTCCGCGTTCGAAATATCGGGATGCGGCGTCCCCGACTTGACGGCGACGCCGATCGGCGAGTTGGCGAGGTCCGCACGGCTATCCGGCGTCACCTTGCCCTTGGTGGTGAGATCGCTGAGCGCGTAGCCCACCATGATGAGGACATCGGCAGGTTCGCCACGCTCGAGGCGAACCGGAATCGCATTCGTGGTTGTTCCCATCGACGGGCCGTACGCAATCGCGACCTTGTGACCCGAGCGCCGCTCGAACTCCGGCACCAGGGATTTGAATGCAGCGGTCATGCCGCCGGAGATCATGACGTGAACTTCTGCGGCTTGGGCCGCGGTGGTCAGGAGGAACGCGGCCGAAGCGGCGAGACCGATGGTGCGGAGATGGGTCGAGAGGATCATGGCAGGCTCCGAGACGAACGGCTGGAGGCCGGGGGCGCTTTGGATAGCCCGACTGTGCCGGGAAGGCCAGCGCCCCGCGGGGCCGGCCATCCCTCCGCAATGCGTCTCGCTCGCGGCGTCACTGTGTCTGCAGCGCGGCGAGACTGTTCGCCGCCACCTCAGCCGGCCTGATAGGCCGGCGCGGATGCGAGAAAGTCGTTATACGCGTCGGCGTCGGGCGGCGTGAACATCTCCGCCAATGGATTGCGCCGTCGGCGCCGAGCGCCGATGTCGGCAAGCAGTTCGTCGAAATGCTTGAAGTGATAGGGCGCGACGCAAAGTCCGCCATACACGCCCGCGGCAGGGCGCTCGATCCGCTTGAAATGCAGCATCATCTCGATGTTGTCGCGCATCTCGCGCTCGCTCGGTTGATGCGCCAGCTGTTTGTCGGCGTAGCGCACCAGCCAGTTGGCGGCCATGTCCGCACAGAGCACGGTGCAGAAGCTCGAATTGAAGCCGACGAATCCCATGTCGGGCAGATCGGGATTGGCGATCAGCCGATAGAGCCGGTACTGCCCGTCCGGATCGACCAGTCTGGCGCGGTCGGCATCCGACAGGAATGGGACCCCGAGCTTGTAGCCGATGGCGAGGATCGCGACGTCGGCCGGAATCCGTTCACCGCCGCTGGTCACGATGGTGTTCGGCTCGTAGTGGTCGAAGGTGCCGTAGACCGGCTTGATCCGGCCGTCTGCGACCATCGGGAAGAAGTCGGGCGTGGCGATCGGGACGGAGCAGTTCACGCCGTCCTCGATCCTGCCCTTCGGCACCATGTTGCATTTGGCGAGCTTCAACTGCGTCTTGAGCACGCTCTCCAGGCCGCGCCAATTGGCCCAGACGAGCGGCTTGGCCAGCAGATGGGCAACGCGCGCGAGCGGGCCGATGCCCCAGCTTGCGAACATCTGCTCCTGGGCACGGATATAGAGGATGCGCTTGAAGTTGATCAGACCGCCGACGAAGTAGGGAATGCGCCACACCGCTTCGCGAAGCACGATCGTGACCGAGCGCGCGCCGGCGCGTACGGCGTTGACTGCAATGTCGGTTGCCGATTTCGAGCCGCCGAGGACCACCACGTCGCGCCCCTTCGTGAGCGCGGCATTGTTGTATTTCGAGGAATGCAGGATCAAGCCGCCGGCGGCCGCGAACTGATCTTCGCCGCCAAGCGACAACGTCTGCGGCTCGTTGAACTGACCGGTGCAGACGGCGACGAAATCGAAATCCTCCCGGCTCGTTCGGTCTCCGGTTTTGAGGTCGAGGCTCCATCCAGGCTTGCCGTCACTGCGGCGCTGCATCGCAAGCACGGTCGTGTTCAACCGCATCAGGCGGACGAGGTCGTGGGATTTCGCGTAGTCGGCAAGATACGCATAGACCTGCGGTCCCTTCGGCCATTCGGGGTAGTGATCCGGCATCGCCTTGTCGGTGTAGCGATAGAGCTCCTTGGGGCTCTGCGTCTGCACGTCGGGATAGGACCGCGCGGGCTCCCAGACGCCACCGAGATCGGCGCTCCGCTCGACGATGGTGACGTCGTGCCCGCGGGCGGTGAATGCTTTGGCTGCAGCCAGGCCGGAGACGCCGGCGCCGATCACACAGACATTCTTTCGGCTGATCATGGGACCTCCTTGTTGTCGAGCGCGCAGCCGCGTTCGGGCGGCATTCGCCCGCCGCGCTGCAGAAGCCCGCGAGAGTTCGATGGTGACGAAGGTCGCTCGGCGCGACCGAGACGTGCGATGCCGACGGATGGGTCGGCATCGAAATCAGGGCGAGAAGGATCTCGCCGGTCGCATCTCGTCCGAGCGCAGCGGCTGCTCATGCTGCAGGCGCACGGAGCCGACAGCGATGATCGCGCGCCGTTCGTACCGCAACAATCGGGGGGCGCTCGCTGGGGCCCGCGCTGTCGCCTAGTCGTTGGCCTCCGGCGGCAGGAAGTCGACCTCGTGCTCCGCCGAGATTCGCACCACTTCGGCCGGGTCGGCGAGATTGTGCAGCATGTTGAACAGCGCCTCCAGCTTCTGCATCGGCGAGACCCAGAACAGCGCGCGCGCCGGCTTGTCGGATTTGTTGAAGTAGCCATGCGGAATGCCGCGCGGCATGCGCACGAGGTCGCCGGCATTCGCTTTGACCCAGACGCCGTCGAGCTTGAGGTCGAGTACGCCTTCCTGCACCAGGATGAACTCGTCCTGGGTGGGATGAACGTGAACCGGCACGAACTGCCCGGGCTCGCTGTTGGTCTCGAACGCGAACGTGGAGTCGGTGATGGCTTTGGGATAATAGAGCTGACCCAGGATATTCCAGGTCTTGCCGGCATAGCCGGTACCTGCGCGCGTGATGCCTTTTTCGAGTGTGATCATGGCGGATCTCCTTGCTGCACGCATGGGAGGATCGAGCCGGGGCCTGCCCAAGTCTATCCGGAAAACGAATCCCTCGACGTCAGTTGCTAATTATTATAGGTTTCAAACGATCTCGACGGGCGATGTAGGCCATGACTGCAGATGCAGATGCAGCCGCTGATCGTAGTTGGAAGTCACCGGCGGTGCCGCGGCTGACCGCCTATGGTCGTGTTGCAACGCACGATGTCGATGAGGCCGCTGAACAAATAGGCCGCATCTTCTGTCCGCATGGGCTGCAACCGGAGGCGGATACTGCGCGCGATTTCCTCGCTCTGCATAATTGCGCGGCATTCGATGGCTTTTCCATCAACTACGTCGCCTATGGCGGTGCGGTAACCATTGATCCGGGCTGTCTCGACCGCTTCTTCCTGCTGCAGCTCCCGCTGGCGGGGACCGCGCGGGTCTTCGCCGGGACCGGCGAGGTCGCGACGGCGCCGGATCATGCGGCGTCGCTGCTGTCGCCGACATTGCCCACGCGCATGGTCTGGGAGGGGTGCGCTCAGTTGATCCTGTTGCTCGACCGCCGTCTCGTGGAACAGCGCGCAGCAGCGCTGTCCGGGCGCGCGGTGCAACCGATCGAATTCGATCCCGCAATCGCGTTGTCGGGATGTCATGGCTCGCGGCTCCGGGCTCACATGCTCGGGCTCGCCGACCTCGCCGAGCGTCTCGGCGGTGGGCGCGGACTGCCAGCGGTCGCGGCCGCCAATTGGCGCGAGACGCTGCTGGATATTCTGTTCGCGCAGCCGGGAAATGGCCTGGCGGAGGCGATCAGGCTGCATTCCGGCCGGGTCGAGACGCTGCCGCAGGCCGTCCGCCGGGCGCGTGATCTCCTGGCAGCGCACGCAGCCGAACCGCTCGATCTGGCGCAGCTTGCGGCATCGTCAGGCGTGGGGATCCGGGCGCTGCAGGGCGGCTTCCGCCGCCATTTCGGCATGTCGATCTCCGACATGCTGCTCGACATCCGGCTGGCGCGGCTCAATGCGCAATTGATGACGGCTGCGCCGGAGGCGCGGATCATCGACATCGCCTTCGACCTCGGCTTCACCCATCTCGGGCGGATGGCGGGGGCCTATCGCGACAAGTTCGGGGAGGCGCCGTCGGCCACGCTGCAACGCGCACAGCGCGGCCGCTTCACGAATTGACGTGCACGAAATCCCGCAGCAGCGGATAGATCTCGTTGTTCCACTTCTTGCCGCTGAACACGCCGTAATGGCCGACGCCGGCCTGCATGTGATGGACGCGGCGATAGGCGCGCACGTTGGTGCAGATGTCCTGCGCCGAGAGCGTCTGGCCGATCGAGCAGATGTCGTCACGCTCGCCCTCGACCGTCATCAGGCCGATGCGCCGGACTGCCTTCGGGTCGACGGGACGGCCGCGGTGCATCAGTCTGCCCTGCGGCAGCAGATGGTCCTGGAAGACGTCGCGCACCGTCTCGATGTAGAACTCCGCCGGCAGGTCCATCACCGCGAAGTACTCGTCGTAGAAGGTCTTGATCGTCTCGGCCTTCTCGACCTCGCCTTTGGCGAGATGGTTGGCGAGATCCATGTGCTGCTTGACGTGGCGCTCGAGATTCATCGAGACGAATGCCGTGAGCTGCACGAAGCCAGGATAGACCTTGCGGAAGGCGCCCCTGCATTGAAAGGGCACGTAGTGGATCAGGTTGTCCTCGAACCAGTCGATCGGCTTGCTCTTGGCGAACTCGTTGACCTTGGTCGGCTGGATCCGCGTATCGATCGGTCCGGCCATCAAGGTCAAGGTGGCCGGCCGCGACGGATGGTTGTCCTCGCACATCACGGCGGTGGCCGCGAGCGCGGAGACCGACGGCTGGCAGATCGCCACCATGTGAGGGCGCGGCCCGAGCTGGCCGAGGAAGGTGATGAGATGATCGGTGTAATCTTCGAGGCCGAAGCGGCCATGATCGCGCGGGATGTCGCGCGGATTGTGCCAGTCTGTGATATAGACGTCGTGATCCTGCAATAGCGTCTTCACGGTACCGCGCAGCAGGGTGGCGAAATGGCCGGACATCGGCGCGACAAGCAGCACCTTGGGCTGATCCGGTGCGGCATCCTTCTTGAAGTGCAGCAGAGAGCCGAACGGCGTCTTGAACGTGACCTCTTCGGTGACGGCGAGCTCGCGGTTGCCGACCATCACGCTGTCGATGCCATAGGCCGGGCGGGCGTAGGTCAAGGCCGAGCGGGAGATCAGCTCGAGCGCGGCGGACAGACGCCGCATGGCGCGGCTGGATAGCCCTGATGGGATCAGGTTGAGATAGCGCATGGCGGCTGCCGCGCTCTGGCGCCACGGCTCGGTCAGGTCCATGTGGTTCTGATAGGCTTGGTACAGCAGCGCCATCGCGTCCGATCCATTACATGCATTGGTGTATGCAATATCGAAGCCAGAGCGGCCGAGTCTTGCCTGAAAAACTGGCATGTCGCTTGCTCGATGAAATCTCTCACATATCCGGCTCCGCCCATCGCGCCGCTTGCACGAGCGGCACGATGGGCGGACGACAATCGACAATGCGGCAACAGGGTAGGGCGACATGGCCAAAGCGACGTTGACCATCAGTAGCAAGAATTACTCGTCGTGGTCGCTGCGCGGCTGGCTGCTGGCCAGGTTTGCCGGACTGGATTTTGACGAGGTGATCGTCGGTCCGGACGACGCGTCGGCTCGCGCCGAGATCCTGCTGCTGTCGTCCTCGATCCTGGTGCCGTGCCTGCGCCACGATGGTGCGACGATCTGGGATACGCTGGCGATCGGCGAGTATCTCAACGAGACCTTTCCGGAGGCGGGCCTGCTGCCAGCCGACCGCATCCAGCGCGCGCATTGCCGCTCGATTTCGGGCGAGATCCATTCCGGCTTCACGACTCTGCGGGCGTCGCTGCCGGTCAATCTCAAGGGCCACTTTCCGGGCTTCAAGGTCTGGACGCGGGCGCAGGCCGACATCGATCGCATCTGGGCGATCTGGCGCGACTGCCTGGAGAGATCCGGCGGTCCATTTCTGTTCGGCCAGCGCGGCATGGCGGATGCGATGTATGCGCCGGTGGTGACGCGCTTCGTGACTTATGACGTGAAGCTGGAGCCGCAGCTCAGGGCCTATGCCGACCTGATCATGGCGATGCCGGAGATGCAGCAATGGATCGAGGCCGCCAAGGCCGAGCCCGAGGAGATCGAGGAGCTGGAGGTCGAGTACTAGGTGTCCTGCCGTCAGCGGTCCATGCCCGCGGCCCTTGGCAGCCGCCGGCCCCGGCGAGAACGGCTCATGTCGCGGGCAGGTGCTGCTCAATTTGAAGCCGGATTTGCGTCCTCTCGGCGCGTGGCGTGAGCTGTCAGCACGTCACCATTGCCGTGTGGCGTCGGCCAAAACCCGGTTGTTGGCAATCAGTTCGGCGCGCGATGCCGTCACCGCCTGCCGATCTTTGCGTTGCGAACAGGGCGTGGCGTGGTTTTCGCATGGCACAATCCGCTTTCTGACGTGGTGGCCGCTGTGGCCGATCGATGGGCCGCAACGGTCGCCGATGTCGCAATCAACCGGTGGAGGCCGTCATGAACCAGCATGCAGTGGTGACCAAGTTCTCGCACGTGAAGCCCGAGGATACCGACTACAAGGGCGGTGGGTTGCGCGACTTCTTTCTGTATCGCGATCTCGGCATCGCCGACGCCACCGGCGGGCAGGTGATCTGCCACCTCGTCAAGGCCAATCCGGATTGTCCGCCGGTGGATGGCACAGGCTGGCATCGCCACGATTGCGATTTCCAGATCGTCATCATGATGAAGGGCTGGGCCCGCTTCATGTACGAGGACAAGCCGACCCTGGTGAAGGCCGGCGACGTCGTGCACCAGCGGCCCGGCATCGTGCACTACCTCTACGATTATTCCCCTGACATGGAATATATGGAGATCGTCAGCCCGGCCGACTTCAAGACGGTCGAGATGCCGCCGGCGACCGACAACGTGCCGCCGGTCACGCCCTGGACCTGAGCGCCTTCTCCGTTAGTCTTTGGCATCCGGTTGCGGCAAGCGGCCGGAGGCGTCTCCTCACGATGTGGTGGGTCGTCTCCGATGTGTCCGACATCTAGCGTGAACGGATCGCGCACCAGATGCGGCGTCCGATTCGGACGCGATTCGTTCCGGCAGCGTTCCAAGGATTAAGACTGCAAGGCAGCGCCGTCGCGTTTTGACACACGGCACGCGCGCTGCCTGTCTCGCGCCTTGGTGCTCCACATTGCCCCTTGCGACCGGTCTGGTGCCGGTCCATCACCCGCAAGGGGAGCATCGATCATGACCTTGACCACATTGGCTTGGCTCGCGCTCGCGGCCTACGGCGCGCATATTCTCGAGGAATACACGTTCGATTGGCGCAATTGGGCGCGTACGGTGATGAAGCTGCCGGTCGAGTGGAGCGACTTCTACGTGACGAACGCGCTGGTTGTCGTGCTCGGCGCGGTGCAGGCGGAGCTTGCCGAGACATGGCCGCCGGCCGCGCTCACCTACGCGGCGCTGATGATCATCAACGCCATCTTCTTTCACATTCTGCCGTTCCTGCGCAGCGGAGGCAGATTCTCGCCGGGGCTGGCGACGGCGCTGATTCTGTTCTTTCCGATTGCCATTGCAATGTGGCGGCGGGCGTGGGGCGACGGTCTGCTCGACGTTGGAACGGCTGTCCTCGCGGTCGTCGCCGGCGCGCTGCTGATGGCCTATCCGGTCGTGATGCTCAATCTGCGTTCGAAACCATATTTTCGGCAAGACCGGCCCTGAGCAGAACTCAGGGCCCGGCATGATCAATAAGACGAAGCGCGATCGGCAACGAAGCTCGGCTGCGGACGGCGTCCATTGCGCTCGTCAAATCGCGAGCGTGGGAAGCGCCAGCCGATGACGGTGGCTTCGAGCGCGCCGCCGGATTCCTTGTTGTGCCATTTGCCATCAATGTAGAAACAGGGGAACGGTAGTTGGTAGGTGCCGCTGTGATCCTCGCACAGCACCTCGACCGTCTGTCCGGGCGGCGGCTCACCGCTGCCGTCGAATTGCGCCAGCCGTTTTTCGCGCGTAGCCATTCTGTCCATCTCCCTAAAAACGGGTCCCGGCCGGAACTTCAATGCGCGATTGAGGTCTCAGTATGGTATCAATCAGGAAACTCCGTCAGTTCCACGCAAAATCATGTGTTGGGCAAGCCAATGAGAAAATTGTGATGCGAAGAATCGTTGCCGCGGGAATCATTTTTGCCGCGAGTGTGCTCGCGATGTGTGTGAGTTCTGCCGGACATGCGCAGGATATTCCGGGCATCGAGATATGCACTGCAGAAAAGGCGATGGATCGTCGGACATCATGTCTGCAGAGCAACATCGATTTCCTGCAGAAGACGATGACCAAGCAAGCGCTCGATCAGCAGCAGAAGCTCGATGCGGCGAATCGGCAGATCCAGGCGCTGAAGGCTGCGCTGATCTCGCAGCAGGGCCTGATCGACGAACTGAAGGCGTCGCAGGCGAAGCTTGCGGACGAACTGAGGAAGAAGGCCGATGCGCCGGGCGCCAAGGACGCGGCGCCGGCGAAGCCGGCCGGCAAATAGCACGGTCCGCAGCGCAATAACGATCAAGCGCACGAGGACGTCCGCGCGCATGATCGGCCGCTTCGACAAGGAGAGGCGCGTGTCCAACAACCCGGCCGAGAGGGCGCTCTGGTTCATCGAGAGCCATCTGTCGGCGCCGTTGACGTTGGATGATGTCGCTGCCATTGCCGGCGTGTCGCGCTTCCACATCGTGCGCGCGTTCGCGGCGGCGACCGGCGTCTCGGTGATGCGCTATGTCAGGCTGCGCCGTCTCAGCGAGGCGGCACGGGCTCTGGCCTCGGGAGCGCCGGACATTCTCAGTCTCGCGCTCGAGGCCGACTACGGCTCCCACGAAGCGTTCACGCGCGCGTTCCGCGACCAGTTCGGCGTCACGCCGGAATCGGTGCGCGCCAGCTCACGCCTCGATGGCCTGTCGCTTCAGGAGCCGATCATGATGGACCAGACTCCGCTCGCCGATCTCGCCGCACCACGTTTCGTCACGGCCAAGCCGCTGCTCGTTGCCGGTGTGGCCGAGCGCTTCAGCCATGACAACGGGGCCGGCATTCCGGCGCTCTGGCAGCGCTTCCACCTGGTCGAGCAGGATATCCCGGCGCGCGTCGGCGACGTCGCTTACGGCGTCTGCTGCAACGGTGACGACGCCGGAAACTTCGGCTATATCGCAGGCGTCGCGGTAGCCGACTTCTCCAACCTGCCGCGCAGCTTCGCCAAGGTTCGGATTCCCGCGGCCACCTTTGCCGTGTTCGCCCATCCGGGCCACGTCTCGACCATCCGTCGCACCGTCAGCACGATCTGGAATCACTGGCTGCCGCAATCGGGCTGCACGGTCGCCGATGCACCAAATTTCGAACGCTACGATCAGCGCTTCGATTCCAGGACCGGTGATGGCGGCTTCGAGATCTGGGTTCCGGTGATTCGCTGAGGCGGTCCCGAATTGTGTCGAGACGCTGCAGGCCAGCCCTGCGGCGCCGGACCCTGCCGATTGCTTGGCAAGCAGCGGCACGTTTGCGATAACCTCACGCCTAACAACAATGCGCCGCGGCGCGGCGACGAAAGCGGGAGGTCGTCCGATGTCCGACATGCGCGTGCTCGCCACCGATCTGGAATTTCCGGAAGGGCCCGTGGTGATGCCCGACGGCTCGGTGGTGCTGGTCGAGATCCGCGGAAAGCGCCTGACGCGGGTGTTTCCCGACGGCCGCAAGGAGATCGTGGCGCAGATTCCGGGGGGGCCGAATGGCGCGGCGCTGGGGCCCGACGGCAAGATCTACATCTGCAACAATGGCGGTTTCTCCTGGATTCCGACTGGCAAGATGATCATGCCGGGCCCGCAGCCCGAGGACTATCTCGGCGGCTCGATCCAGCGCGTCGATCTGCAGAGCGGCAGGATCGAGACCGTCGTCAGCCGCTGCGGCGAGCACGCGCTGCGCGGGCCGAACGATCTGGTGTTCGACCGTCACGGTGGCCTGTGGTTCTCGGACCTCGGCAAGCGCCGCGCCCGCGACATGGATGTCGGCGCGTTCTATTACCTCAAGCCCGGCATGAGCGAGATCGTCGAGGCCGTCCACGGCATTCTGCCCGCCAACGGCATCGGGCTCTCGCCGGACGAGAAGACCGTCTACATCGCGGAGACGCCGACCGCGCGTCTCTGGGCCTACGACGTTCCGGAGCCAGGCACCGTCAAGCCGCGCGAGGTGATCTATCGTGGTGAGCGCGGCCGGCCGATCTGCGGCCTCGGCGGCTACCAGATGTTCGACTCGCTCGCGGTCGAAGCGAACGGCAATGTCTGCGTCGCGACGCTGATCTCCGGCTGCATCAGCGTGATCGCGCCGGACGGCACGCTGGTCGAGCAGGTCCCGACCGGCGACCGCGTCACGACGAACATCGCCTTCGGCGGCCCCGAGCTGAAGACGGCCTACATCACGCTGTCGGGCCGGGGCGAGCTGGTGGCGATGGACTGGCCCCGGCAGGGCCTGCCGCTGAATTTTCTGAACAAGTGAATGCGGCTGGGCATCGTCATCACGGCGCGCCGGTGATAACCAGCTGGCTGGAACGTCGTCGGAATTGCTCCTCATGGTGAGGAGCGCCGCAGGCGCGTCTCGAACCATGAGGCCTCCATCGTGGCCTCATCCTTCGAGACGCAGCGCTTGCGCGCTGCTCCTCGGGATGAGGGGAAGGAGTCTTTGATGCCCTTTCTTGAACCAGTCACCCTTCGCGGCCCGCATGCGAGCCTTCTGCCGCTGTCGGCGGACCATCACGATGCGCTGGTCGAGGCCGTCAGTGACGGCGAATTGTGGAAGCTGTGGTACACCGCAGTTCCGAAACCCGAGACCATGGCCAGGGAGATCGAGCGCCGGCTCGGCCTGCTCGCGGCCGGCAGCATGCTGCCGTTCACGGTGCTCGATGCCGACGGCCGCGTTGCCGGTATGACCACCTACATGAACGTCGATGCCGCCAACCGTCGCGTCGAGATCGGCTCGACCTGGTATGCGAAACGGGTGCAGCGCAGTGCGCTCAACACCCAGTGCAAGCGGCTCTTGCTGGCGCATGCTTTCGAGGCCATGGACTGCATCGCGGTCGAGTTCCGCACCCATTTCTTCAACCACCAGAGCCGCCGCGCCATCGAGCGGCTCGGCGCCAGGCAGGACGGCATTTTGCGCAGCCACCAGATCGCGCCGAACGGCACGCTGCGGGATACCGTCGTCTACAGCATCACCGCAGCCGAATGGCCGACCGTGAAGGCGCATCTCGACTACCAATTGAATGACAAGCCGCGCTGACCGCGCTATGGCCGCTTGCCGCCTCGCGCGGCTGATGACGATGAGACCGGGACGAACGACCAGATGGATACCTTCGACTATGTGATCGTGGGCGCCGGCTCCGCCGGCTGCGTGCTGGCGAGCCGCCTCAGCGAGGACCCTGAGGTCACGGTGTGCGTGCTGGAGGCGGGGCCGCGCGACTGGCATCCCTACATCCATCTGCCGGCCGGCTTCATCAAGACCTTCTACATGAAGAGCATCAACTGGGGTTATCAGCAGGAGCCGGGGCCCTACACGGCCGGGCGCAGCATCTACGCGCCGCGCGGCAAGACGCTCGGCGGCTCCTCGTCGATCAACGGCCATGTCTACAATCGCGGCCAGCGCCAGGACTTCGACACCTGGGCGCAGATGGGCAATCGCGGCTGGAGCTATTCCGACGTGCTGCCGAATTTCAAGCGCATGGAGAAGCGCATCGGCGCCGGCGAGGACCAGTATCGCGGCCGCGACGGCAACCTCATCGTGACCACCATGGAGTGGAAGGACACGCTGTGCGAGGCCTTCATGGATGGCGCTGTCTCGCTCGGCATCCCGCGCAACCCGGACTACAACGGCGCGATCCAGGAAGGCGTCTCCTACGTCCAGCGCACCATCCAGAACGGCCGCCGCGTGTCGTCGGCGACCGCATTCCTGCGTCCGGCCAGCAAGCGGCCGAACGTCGAGGTTCGCACCCACGCCCATGCCACCGGCGTTGTGCTGGAAGGCAAACGCGCGGTCGGCGTGCGCTATCATCGCGGCGGGCGCGGCGGCGTGCCGGTCGAGGTGCGCGCGCGTAAAGAGGTGATCCTGTCCGGTGGTGCCTATAATTCGCCGCAGCTCTTGCAGCTCTCCGGCATCGGCGCGCCCGAGCTGCTGCAGGAGCACGGCATCGAGGTGCGTCATGCACTCCGAAGCGTCGGCGAGGGCCTGCAGGACCATTACGCACCCCGCACGGTGGCGCGTGTCAAGAACATCAAGACCGTCAACGAGCTCGCGCGCGGCCTCAATCTGTGGGGCGAGGCGCTGAAATGGGCGGTGACGCGGCGCGGCATCCTGTCGCTGTCGCCGACCATGGTCTACTGCTTCTGGCATTCCGGCGAGACCGCCGAAAGCTCCGACCTGCAGCTCACCTTCACGCCGGCGAGCTACAAGGAGGGCGTGCAGGGCCAGCTCGAGGACGAGCCCGGCATGACGGTGGCGTCCTGGCAGCAGCGCCCCGAGAGCCGCGGCCATGTGCGGCTGCGCTCGGCCGATCCGTTCGCGCCACCGCTGATCCAGACCAACTACCTCACCGCCGAGCTCGACCGCCGCGTCGTCGTCGCCGGCATGAAGCTGGCGCGCCGGCTGCTGGCCTCGGCGCCGCTCGCGCCGTATTACGCCTACGAGGATTTTCCGGGACCGAAGGTGAACAGCGACGACGAGTTCCTGGCCGCGGCGACGCAGCGCGCCACCACCACCTTCCATCCCGGCTGCTCCTGCCGGATGGGCCCGGCGGACTCGACCTGGGCCACGGTCGACGACCAGCTCCGCGTCCACGGCCTCTCGGGCCTGCGCGTCGCCGACGCCTCGATCATGCCGCGCATGATCTCCGCCAACCTCAATGCCGCGACCTTGATGATCGGCGACAAGGCGGCGGACCTGATTCTGGGCAAGGCGCCGGTGCCGGAGAGTTTGTCGGCGTAGTTGGGGCCGTCGCCGCTTATCGTTCGAGCCAGTGTCGTGCCGCACGACCAGTGCGCCCCCCTCCCCGCAAGGGGGAGGGGCGTGCAGCGCCTGCGCGGCAGACTATGCTTCCGATCGCGAGCCCGACTACTTCACCAGCCTGAACCTCCCGCCCTCGACCTTGATCAGGAACGCCGAGCGTTCGTCGTAGCCGTTGTGGTCGGTCGGGCTCATGTTGGAAAGGCCGTTGTTGAGATAGATATCCTTGCCGCGCTCGAGTTCGTCGCGCAGCGCGGCGCGGAATTCCGGCGTGCCGGGCTTGGCGGCCTTCAGTGCGCCGGGAATGGCGCCCTTGAGCAGGGTTGCGGTGTCCCACAGATGCGCGGCAAAAATGTTGGGCTTGTCGCCATTGGCGGCCTGATAGGCGGAGACGAACGCATCGTGGGCGCGGCGGAACGGATCCTCGGGCGCCAGATCGTCGGCGATCGAGAACGCCTCGCCGGCGAAGATCGCGCCCTCGACAGTCTCCCTGCCGAGCTTGATGAACTCCTGCGTTGCCACGCCGTGGGTCTGGAAGATCTTGCCGGCATAGCCGCGCTCGCGCAGCGCCTGCTGCGGCAGCACCGCGGGCGTGCCGGCCGAGGCGATGAACACCGCATCCGGATTGGTTGCGATCACCTTCAGCGCCTGGCCGGCCGCGCTGGTGTCGCCGCGCGCATAGACCTCGTGGGTGGTGACGGTGATGCCGAGCTTCGGCGCCAGCTTGCTCACCTCCTGATAATAGCCCTCGCCATAGCCGTCGGACACGCCGATGAAGCCGAGCGTCTTCACCCCGCTCTTGGCGATGTATTTGAGCATGGCCGCCGCCATGATGTCGTCATTGGGCACGACCTTGAACGCCCATTTGCGCTTGTCGTCCATCGGCTGCACGATCGCGGTCGAGGCCGCCAGCGACAGCAGCGGCGTCCTGCTTTCGAGCGCGACGTCGAGCATCGGCATGGTCACCGGCGTCAGCGACGAGCCGATGATGACGTCGACTCCGTCCTGGATCACCAGCCGGCGCGCGTTCTGCAATCCCTTCACGCTGTCGGATTCGTCGTCGAGCGCGATGTAGACGATCTTCTCGCCGCCGATCTCCTTCGGCAGCGCCGCCACCGCCTTGATCTGCGGCTGGCCGAGCGCGGAGCCCGGCCCGGTTGCGGACACCACGATACCGACCTTGATGTCGGCGCGCGCGGGCGAGCCGAAAGCCATCGTTGCAGCAATTCCGATCGCCGTGAGCGCGGCTCTCATCGCGTATCCTCCCCCGTTGAGCGTGCTCGGCGCGTTGACTGGCCGAGACCTTGGCCGATGAGCGTAGCCGGACCGGCAGCCCCGTGTCTGTCCCCGTGGTTGGTGACGCGGGGCGCGGCGCTTCCAGCCGAGGCGGGTTGCTGCTAGGTTTCGGCGAACAAAAAGATCCGGGAGGAACGCATGGAGGCTCAGGAGCCTGGCATCGAGGCGGCCGGCGCCGTCGGCGCGATGGTGCTCGCGATCGGACAGCCCGCGTTTCCGCAAGTCCTGATCGAGGCGTTGCGCATCGTTGCCGATGTCGGTCACTGCATGGTGTTCACCTTCGAGAACCAGCGCTCGGCGCGCTGCCTGCTCAGCACGGGCAACATCGCGATCGGGCCCGACCTCGGCGCGGCCTATTCGGAGCATTTCCACACCGCCGATCCGAACCGGGAGGCGATCTTTCGCGCGCGCGGAGACGCGCGCCACATCCTGCTGCCGAACTTCGCACGCCGCATGTACCCGAAGGGCTACCGCAAGCTGTTCTTCGAGGATTCCGAGATCGTCGACAAGGCCGCCACCGCGATCTGGGTCGGCGATCACTGCACCTATGTGAATTTCTATCGCACGGCGGCGCAAGGCGGCTTCGCGCCGGACGAGCGCGAGCGCATCACCGCCGTCGCCCCGGTCGTGGCTGCCATCGTCGCCCGGCACTGCCAGGCTCGCGCCGCCGCGCTGGATCCCGCCGACAAATTTGCCTTGCTGTTCGCCGCCGGCGGTCCGCTGTCGGTGCTGACCGCGCGGGAGAAGGACGTCTGCCGTCGCATCCTTGAAGGCTTCACCTCCGAGGCGATTGCCGGGGATCTCGGCATCGCCCTCAACTCCGTCTTCACCTATCGCAAGCGCGCGTATGAGAAGGTCGGCATCGCCTCGCAAAACGAGCTTTTCGCGATCGCCCTTCGGCTGATGGCGACAGCGCATCCGCTGAACTGAGCGGGGCCCGCCTGCTGTCACCCATCACCGGGACAGACGTTGCCGGAGCGTGCGGCTAGCCTGCGCCGTCAGACCGGAGACCGAGAGTGAGCACAGCACCGCATTTCGACATCGATCCCGCCGCGTTCTGGGCAGATCCCTATCCGGCGCTGGCGCGCATGCGCCAGGAGGCGCCGATCGCGTTCGTGCCGCAGCTCGGCAGCACGCTGCTGTGCCGGCGCGACGACATCTTCGTCTCCGAAAAACAGATCGACGTCTTCAGCTCGCATCAGCCGCAGGGACTGATGAACCGGCTGATGGGCCACAACATGATGCGCAAGGACGGCGCGGCGCACATGGCGGAGCGTCAGGCGATCGCGCCGGCGGTGTCGCCGCGCGCCGTGCGCGTGCACTGGCTGGCGCAGTTCCAGGCGCACGCCGACCGGCTGATCGATGCGCTCGATCCGGCCACGGATGTCGATCTCGTCGGCGATTTCGCTCTGCCGTTCT
Organism: Bradyrhizobium sp. SZCCHNRI1009; assembly: GCF_032487575.1. Classification (NCBI taxonomy): domain Bacteria; kingdom Pseudomonadati; phylum Pseudomonadota; class Alphaproteobacteria; order Hyphomicrobiales; family Nitrobacteraceae; genus Bradyrhizobium; species Bradyrhizobium sp. SZCCHNRI1009. Next base: position 117,260 of record NZ_JAUEUL010000002.1, read on the forward strand.
CGGCCGAGTGCCTGAAGCTGATCACCGGCCTCACCAACATGCGCTTCCAGGACATGAATGCGTGGTCGCAGGCGATGATCGACGGCATCGCCAACTACACCGGCGATCCCGCGGTCGAGGCGCGTTGCAACGCCGCGACCGCCGGCATCGATGCCGCGATCGACGACATGCTGCCGGTGCTGGAGAAGACCCCGAACCAGAGCCTGCTTGGCGTGATGCTCGCCGCGCAAATGCCGATGGAGAGCATCCGCGCCAACATCAAGCTCGCCATCTCGGGCGGCCAGAACGAACCGCGCGACGCGATCGCTGGCACGGTGTGGGCGCTGCTGACGCATCCCGAGCAGCTCGCGCTGGCCATCACTGGCGAGGTGCGCTGGCTCCAGGTGTTCGAGGAATATGCCCGCTGGATCTCGCCGATCGGCATGTCGCCGCGGCGGATCGCCAGGCCATGGAGCATCCGCGACGTCGCCTTCGAGCCGGAGGAGCGCGTGTTCCTGATGTTCGGCTCGGCCAACCGCGACGAGGCGCATTTCACCGATCCCGATCGCTTCGACATCCGCCGCGACGTCTCCAAGAGCATCGCCTTCGGCGCAGGCCCGCATTTCTGCGCGGGCGCCTGGGCCTCGCGCGCGATGATCGCCGACGTCGCGCTGCCGACGCTGTTCGCGCGGCTCAAGGACCTGCGCCTGCGTGACACCGAGCCGGTGCGCATCGGCGGCTGGGCGTTTCGCGGTCTGCTCAATCTGCCGGTGACCTGGGACGCGACGCGGGATTGATCCTGGCCGCGGCCCTCGCGGGGAAGCGCCGCGCTCGGGCGGTCTCTACGCCCTGCCTGCTGCGATCGCCTGCGCCTCTGCGGCTGCGCGCTGCATGCTGGACGACATCTCGCCGGTGACCGTGCTCTGCTCCTCGACGGCGGCGGCGGTCGAGGTGACGTATTCGCTGACGTTCTGGATCTCGACCTTGATCGCGTTCAGCGCATTCACGACCTCGCTGGAGATCCCGTTCAGTCCGGAGATCTCCGCGCCGATCTTGTCGGTGGCGGCCTTGGCCTGCGTGGCGAGATTCTTGACCTCCGACGCGACCACGGCAAAGCCGCGGCCGGCATCGCCGGCGCGCGCCGATTCGATCGTGGCATTGAGCGCCAGCAGGTTGATCTGCCCGGTGATGTTGCCGATCAGTTCGACGATGCCGCTCATCGCCTGTGTCGCCTCGCTCAACCGCTTGGCTTGCGAATCGGCTGAGGCGACCCGGTCAGCCGCCCCCATGGCGGTCTCGCGCGACTTGGTCATGGCCTCGGAAATCTCGCGCACCGAGGCGTTCAACTCCTCGGCACCCGCTGCGACGGACTCCATCATGCCGCGAACGCGCTCATTGCCCATCCGCACCAGCACCTGCTTGGTGACGTCGGTGGCGTATTTCACGACCTTGAACGGCTTGCCGTTGAGGTCGAGGATTGGATTGTAGGAGGCCTGAATCCAGACCTCGCGGCCGCCCTTGCCGATCCGCTTGTATTCCGATGCCTGATATTCGCCGCGGTTCAGGGCGGCCCAGAAGTTGCGATAGGCCGGACTGTCGCGCTCCGACGGATCGACGAACATCGAATGGTGACGGCCCTTGATCTCGGACAGCGTATAGCCGAGCGCCTGCAGGAAATTGTCGTTGGCGTTGATGATGGTGCCGTCCAGTTCGAACTCGATCACGGCCTGCGATTTGCTGATGGCGGCGATCTGTCCGGCGAGATCGGCATTCCGAAGCTTCTGGGCGGTCACGTCGGTGGCGAACTTGACGACCTTGAAGGGCTTTCCGTTCTGATCGAACACCGGATTATAGGACGCCTGAATCCAGACCTCCTTGCCGCCCTTTCCGATCCGCTTGTATTCTGCGGCCTGGTATTCGCCGCGGTTCAGGGCGGCCCAGAACTCGCGATAGCCGGCACTGTCGCGCTCCTGCGGCGAAACGAAGATGCTGTGATGCTTGCCTTGGATCTCCGGCAGGCTGTAGCCAAGCGCATGCAGAAAGTTGTCGTTGGCGGTGACGATCGTGCCGTCCAGGTTGAATTCGATCACGGCCTGTGATCGGCCGATTGCCGCGACCTGGGCGCTGTAGTCGAGGTTCTGCAGCCGCACGCTCGCGTCGGACCACTCGACGACCGTTCCGGCGCGGGTTCCATCCGGGTGTTTCAAGGGCTGCGCGACCAGATCGAACGTCCACTTGCCGATCTTGATGGTGGCCCGGTGCTCGGAGGTAAGGGCCTGCAGCATGCGGCGCTGGTGCGTCGGGTCCTTGTGGAACACGTCGATGTTGGTGCCGATGAGTCCGTCGACGCGGAAGTTCGGCAATTGCGTCTTGAGATCGGCCTCCGCCTCACGCATCAGCGCCCTTACCGCCTCGTTCATGTAGACGATGTTGAGCTTGTCGTCAGCGACCATCACCTTCGCGGTGATCGCGTTTGCGGCCAGGGCGGCCAGGGATGCAGCGTTGTTCTTGCGGCCAAACATGATGGTCTCCTGTGCAAGCGATCACGTCAGCGATGTGCACATGCTCGTGATCACGCGGCAGTTGCCGCGATCCGGAGACGGCGCTGACTGCGATCATTCCTGAACTCGATGATTCCCGTAAATTCCCGGGGGCTTTATTCAATCTAACAGCTCGTCAGTAAGATTCGGTTAGGCAGCAATCTGCAGCGATGTTCTGATTGTGCAGGAATGGCCGTGAATCTGCGGGGCGTGTTCAGGTGTCGCAGGGCCGGGATTGCCTTAGATCAAGATCGACATGATCCTCGGCGCTAGGCTCCATCCGGATTGGATGGTATCGGCTTCGACATGCCAGGGAAGGACATTGCCGAAGTCATCGCGGTGCCGAGGGTGTTTCTCGACAGCCTCGGCATCGGCATCTCGATCGTCGACAGTGCAACGGGACATATCCGGTTTGCGAACGCCGAATGCTGCCGGATCGTCGGATACACGCTGGAGCAGCTCAAGACCAGTGGGCTGACCTTTGTGGATCTGACGCATCCAGAGGACCGGGAGCGCAATCGGCTGCAGCACGACAAGCTGCTTGCAGGCGAGATCGCGACCTATCAGCTCGACAAGCGCTATCTCCGGCCGGACGGAAGCATCGTGTGGGGACGCGTGACCGTCAATCCGGTCAGGGACGCCAGGGGTCGCCTGAAGTGGTTCTGCGCCGTAGTCGAGGACATCACGACAACCAGGATCCTGGAAGAACAGCTTGCGGCCGCGGAGAAGCTCGCTGGGCTGTCGACGTTCAATCTGATCGTCGATGCAGACGATTCCAAGGGAGATTTTCCGCCGGCGTCGCCATCGTCGCTGCGCGACATGTTGTGCCACGTGCATCCCGAGGATCGGAACGGGCTCGCGCAGGTCATCCGTCGTGCGATCATGAAGCGAACCGGCTATACGCGCGACTACCGGGTGCTTGGCAAAGCCGGTACGGTGCGCTGGGTCCGTGGCATGGCGACCTCTGTCTACAGCCCGTCCGACGGACGAACCCATCTCGTCGGTGCGACGATCGACGTCACCACGGATCATCTCGATCGCGATCGCCAGGTGCCGGAGTCCATTCGCAGGATCCTGGAACACATTGAGACGAACTGGGATCAGAAGATATCGATCCAGCAGCTCGCGGTTCGCTACGGCGTCAGCCCTCGCACGCTCTATCAGTACTTCGCGAAGAGCGGCGTCTCCTTGGCCGAGAAGATCAAGCTGACGCGAATCCAACATGCGCACCGCTTGCTGTACGATGCGAAAGCAGGTGACACGGTGACGTCGATCGCCTTGCGATGTGGCTTCAGCAATCCCGGGCATTTCGCCAGGGAGTATCGAAAGATCTACGGTGAGACGCCGTCGGAAAGTCTGAGGCAGGCGTCATTGCCGCTTGCGGCGCGGGGGGAAGCCGCCGCTGCTCCGTCCGTCCGCTGATTGTCAGCCGATCTTCACGGCTTCACATCTGGATGGAGCGCCGGCCAGATGTGCCCGACGGGCAATCTCCGCATGCTTCGTATGCGCGAAATGCCCGTCGAGTTAGTTTGCCGCAGCCGCGCCGGCTTGCGTCGTCGGGCAAATCAGGACGATGGTCTTGCCCATCCCGCCTCGAGCAGAGGGACGTACGCGTCGTCACGAACGTGGAGGCGGGCTGCGATGGACGTGACGGCTGTGCCAGACGAGTGCAGTCGTGACGGACGGCGAAGTCGTGTGGTCCTGGCCTCTCGACGCTGAGGTCTGCGCAACGCGCCAAAGGCGCGTTGTTGCAAAATGGGGGCAAGAACGCCGATCCCCAGGGAGAGCACGAAGGACACCGTAAAACCATCGCGCGGGGAAGGCCGGGTCTGTCCGGCTGTACCTGTGGTACCTGCCGCCTGCATTCTTTTGAGCAGGCGGGCCACGGGCCTCAGCCGAGGTCCGGCCTTCCTCGCGCCCTCTCGATTTTCAGGAGGGACATGATTGCCGCATCACCTGCGCCTCATGGGCGGCGGGAAGGCGGCGTCGCGTCTTTATGGGTTGTCTCGGGCACAGTGTGATGGAAGGCGCCAACCGCGATCTCAGCCGTCGTCCCGGCCTTGCACAGGGACCCATAACCCCAGGAAGATGTGTGAGGCACGCTGGTGGATCGATCTCGCTTCACCACCATGGCCGGTGGCTATGGGTCCCGGCGCAGGGCCGGGACGACACCGGTTGTGACGCGCGAGCTCTGGCAAGCGAGACATCGACCGACCGGCGCCACCATCGCGGTTCGCCTCACGCTTCCAGCGCCGTCCTGATCATGCGCGCGAGATCGGCGCTCATATACGGCTTCGCCAGCAGCAGCACGTCGGCATCGAGCCGGCCATGATGCACGATCGCGTTCTCCGTGTAGCCCGATGTGTAGAGCACCTTCAGTCCGGGACGGCGCTTCTCGGCCTCGATCGCGAGCTGGCGGCCGTTCATGCCGCCTGGAATGATGACGTCGGTGAACAGCAGGTCGATGCGTTCCGGATTGTCGATCAGCGCCAGGCCCTCGGCGGCGTTGCTGGCGGCGAGCGTGCGATAGCCGAGCCGCCGCACCTGCGCGACCACGTAGTCCCGCACCAGCGCATCGTCCTCGACGATCAGAATGGTCTCGCCGCCGCGCGCCACCGCCGGACGTGCCGTGTCGGCGGCAGGCAGCTCCGGCGCGCCCGCGGCCCGCGGCAGATAGAGCTTCACGGTGGTGCCGTGGCCTTCCTCGCTGTAGATCTTGACGTGGCCGTTCGACTGCTTGACGAAGCCATAGACCATGCTGAGCCCGAGGCCCGAGCCCTTGCCGACGTCCTTGGTGGTGAAGAACGGCTCGAACACCTTGTCGAGCAGCGGGCCGGGAATGCCCTGGCCGGTGTCGCTGACCGCGATCATGACGTAGCTGCCGGGCTTGGCGTCGCGGTTCAACTGCGCATAGTGCTCGTCGAGCGTGACGTTCTTGGTCTCCAGGGTCAGCTTGCCGCCGTCCGGCATCGCGTCGCGGGCGTTGAGCGCGAGGTTGAGGATCGCGGTCGAGAGCTGGCTCGGATCGATCAGCGCCGGCGCGCTGTCATGGGCCAGCATCGATTCGATCTCGATCTGCTCGCCGAGGGTCGGCCGCAGCAGGCGGCCGGCCTCGACGATGAGTGCATTGATGTCGGTGGCGCGCGGCTGCAGCGGCTGGCGGCGCGAGAAGGCGAGCAGATGCCGGGTCAGATCGGCGCCGCGCTCGGCGGCGGCGCTGATCATGCCGGCGATGCCGGCGAGCTGGGGCTTGTCCTTGACGGCGTCGGCAAGGATCTCGATCGTCCCGGTGATGACGGTCAGGATGTTGTTGAAGTCGTGCGCGACGCCGCCGGTGAGCTGGCCGATCGCCTCCATCTTCTGCGCCTGACGGACCTGGGCCTCGTTGGCCTCGATTTCCTGGAATCGCCGCACCATCGCTTCCGCGGCGCGGCGCTGCCGGATCTCCTCCTCGAGCTGCGCATAGGCTTTCTGCAAGGTGATGCGCGTCGGCAGGACCAGAAGCTGAGGCAGCATCTTGATCATGATGACGATGATTCCGATCGAGGTGACGCCGAGAAAGACGTTGATGATGTCCGTGATGGTCGAGGTCGGCACCCAGAGATCGACGATCGCGAGCAGGCGGGTGACCCCGACGACGGCCACGAAGGTCGCAAGCGCCCCGACGATGCCGCGGAACATGACGTCGCGCCAGCGCCGCCGCAGGAACGTGCCGACGACGAAGGCGATGGTGAAGAAGGCGCTGGCGATCAGTCCGTTGGACACGACCTGCAGCCATGTCCATGCCACCGCGCCCTCCAGACCCGCCGCTTGCACCGTCAACGTCGGCATATGCAAACCATCCTCAACAACGCAACCCGCCAAATCCGGGCTCGCCCGGTCTGTCGTCGTCGCAACCCGAACGGATCATTCAGCTTTTCGTCTCGGGTGCAAGGGCAATGGCGGCTTCGACGTGCATCGCGGCAGGGCGCCCTCGCCGCGAATGCCGCTCCGCCGCGCGGCGTCAAAAGCCTGCCACACATCCTTTACCGCCCGGTCACGCGGTTGTTAACGCGCCGACCTAAGCCGCTCGACACCGTCATCACCATGGGGAATGAACGAGATGTCGAACACGATCGCGCACAACCGGCGCGAGTTCCTGCGGCTGCTCGGAGCGTCGGCTGCGACCGCCGCCCTCGGCCAGAGCATCGAGCGCGCGCATGCCATTCCGGCGTTCAATCGCCACGGCAGCATCGAGGACGTCAAGCACATCGTGGTGCTGATGCAGGAGAACCGCGCCTTCGACCATTATTTCGGTGCGATGCGCGGCGTGCGCGGCTTCAACGATCCCCGCGCGGTGAAGCTGCCGAACGGCAACCCGGTGTGGCAGCAGCCGAACGGCGCGGGGGCGGTGATGCCGTTCCGCGTCGACAATGCCGGCCAGGTCTATGTCGAGGACGTCGCCCATGGCTGGAACGACGGTCAGAAGGCCTGGAACAACGGCAACTACGACAAGTGGATCGCCAACAAGGGCACCACGACCATGACCTGCATGAACCGGCAGGATCTGCCCTGGCACTATGCGCTGGCCGACGCCTTCACGGTGTGCGATCAGTATTTCTGCTCGGTGATGGGACCGACCGATCCGAATCGCTACTACCTGTGGACCGGCTGGGACGGCAACGATGGCAAGGGCGGCGGACCGGTCATCACCAATGCGGAAGCCGGCTACGACTGGACCACGTTCCCGGAGCGGCTGGAGAAGGCGGGCATCTCCTGGAAGGTCTATCAGGACATCGGCACCGGGCTGAATGCAGCCGGCTCCTGGGGCTGGACCCAGAATCCGTGGATCGGCAATTACGGCGACAACTCGCTGCTGTATTTCCACCAGTACCAGAATTCGCAAGCAGGCAGTCCGCTGTACGAGAAGGCGCTGCGCGGCAGCAACATCGCCAATGGCGGCACGTTCGAGAACCTGTTCGACGGGCTGCGCAACGACGTCCGCAACGGCACCCTGCCGCAGGTCTCGTGGATCGCAGCTCCCGAGGCGTTCAGCGAGCATCCGAACTGGCTGCCGGGGCCGGGCGCCTGGTACATCTCCAAGGTGCTCGACATCCTGACGTCGAATCCGGAGCTGTGGAGCAAGACCGCGCTGATCATCAACTACGACGAAGGCGGCGGCTTCTTCGACCATGTCGTCGGTCCGTACCCAGCGATGTCGCAGGCCTGGGGACAGTCGACCGTCGATGTGAGCACGGACCTCTTCGCCGGCGATGGCAGCCACATGGCCGGTCCCTACGGCCTCGGCGTCCGCGTGCCGATGCTGGTGGTGTCGCCGTGGTCGCGCGGCGGCTTCGTGTGCTCGGAAGTGTTCGACCACACTTCTGTGATCCGCTTCATCGAGCGCCGCTTCCACCACAAGGCGCCCGATCTGTTCGAGAGCAACATCCCGGCATGGCGGCGGGCGGTGTGCGGCGATCTCACCTCGGCGTTCAACTTCACATCGCCCAACGAAGGCATGGCGCCGCTGCCGAGCACGGCCGGCTACAAGCCGCCGGTCGCCGACATCACCTCGGGCGCGCGCTTCGACGACTATCATCCGGTGCCGCCCGCCAAGCAGGTCCTGCCGCAGCAGGAGCCGGGCATCCGTCCGGCGCGCGCGCTGCCCTACGATCTGCGTGTCGACGGCGATGCCGATGCCGCGCACAAGACGTTCGGAATCCGCTTCGTCAATCCGGGGCAGGCCGGCGTCTGCTTCCACGTTCGTTCCGGCAACACCGCGGCCGGCCCGTGGAGCTACACCGTCGAAGCCGGGAAATCGCTGCACGGCGTGTGGGACCTCGCGGCCAGCGCCGGCCAGTACGATCTGTCGGTGTACGGGCCGAACGGCTTCTTCCGCCACTTCAAGGGCGGCGTCGCCACCACCGCGGCGCTCGTCGATGTCGATACCGTCCATCTCTGCGATTGGGACGACGGCGACGATGCCCGCAGCCTTGCGATCGCGCTCACCAACAAGGGCGCGAGCTGCGTGGTGACTCTGGCCGACAACTACACCGGACGCAGCGAGCGGCACCGGCTGCAGCGCGGCCAGCGGCTGGAGACGCGGGTTCGCCTGCAGCAGACCCATGGCTGGTACGACCTGACGGTCACGACGGACGGCGACGCCAACTTCAACTGGCAGCTTGCAGGCCACGTCGAGAACGGTCGGCCCAGCATCAGCGATCCGGCGATGGGAAGGATCGCCGCGACCTGATCGCAGACGACGGCGGGAGGCGCCCGGAGCAAACCGGGCACCTCTCACGACGACGAAGCGACGAGGCCTTCGTTGGTCGCATCGTCGGCATTGGGATCGCCTGGCGCGGTGGCCCAGGCGAGCTCGACCAGGGTGACGATGCGGCGGCCGGCGCCGTCGAGCTGGCAGACGATGAGGCCCTGGTCCTCGATATAGGTCAGCAGGCGCTGCGCCCGGCGCAGCGAGTGCGAGCCGTAGGCGCGGGCGATCGCGGCATCGCTCGGGCAGGGGCGGCCGTCCTTGGCGGCGCGGGCGATCATCATGAACACGCCCTGCATGTCCTCGGGCAGCAGCGAGGCGCGCAAGGTGACGTCCTGCCAGCCGGCGTCGTCGGCCGCGTCATCGCCGCCGAGGCCGGCACGGGCGCGGGTCAGCATGCGGCGGAACTCGTTGAGGTCGGGCACGGCCGTGCCGAGCCCCTCGATGCGGCAGCGGACGACGAACTCCTGGTAGAGCACGCCGACGGCGCGGAAGCCCGCGTCGGGCTCGGCCAGCACCGCGCGCAAGACGCGCTCGACGCGGGCTTTGCGCTCGGCGAGCTCCTCCTCGCTGACGGCGGGCGCCGGCGGCTCGGGGCGCAGCTCGAGCGCAGCAGACTTCGCCGCCATCAGCTGGTCGAGCAGCTCGGGCTGCGGCTTGCGCTGCGGCCGCGCGTTGGTCTCGGGCGGCGGTGCGGCGAGAATCACCGCGCGGGCGTCTTCGAGCGACGCTTCCGGCAGCGGCATCAGCCGCGGCGTCGCGTTGCGCGGCTTGGTGTCGGTCGGGCCGATGCGCAGGCCCAGCGGCCGGCGCGACAGCGCGGGGCCCAGCGCCATGAACTGGCCGCGCTCGAGGTCGCGGAACGCCTCGGCCTGGCGCCGCTCCATGCCGAGCAGGTCGGCAGCGCGGGCCATGTCGATGTCGAGGAAGGTGCGGCCCATGAGGAAGTTCGAGGCCTCGGCCGCGACGTTCTTGGCGAGCTTCGCCAGCCGCTGCGTCGCGATCACGCCCGCCAGCCCGCGCTTGCGGCCGCGGCACATCAGGTTGGTCATCGCGCCCAGCGACGCCTTGCGGGCCTCGTCGGAGACTTCGCCCGCGACGGCCGGTGCGAACAATTGGGCTTCGTCGACCACGACCAGCATCGGGTACCAATGGTCGCGGGAGATCTCGAACAGGCCGTTGAGAAAGGCGGCCGCGCGCCGCATCTGATTCTCGGCATCGAGGCCTTCGAGGTTGAGCACCGTCGAGACGCGATGCATCCGGGCCCGCTCGCCGGCGACCTGCAGGGCGCGCTCGGTGTGGTCCTCGGCCTCGATCACGAGATGGCCGAATCGCTCGGCCAAGGTGACGAAGTCACCCTCGGGGTCGATGATCGTCTGCTGCACCCAGGGCGCGCTCTGCTCCAGCAGGCGGCGCAGGAGATGCGACTTGCCGGAGCCGGAATTGCCCTGCACCAGGAGCCGGGTCGCCAGCAGTTCCTCGAGGTCCAGGGCGGCAGGCGATCCCGCCGCCGTCTGCCCCATCTCGATCGCAACCGTCATGTGCCCCGACTCAACCCCGCTTCACGCAGAGGCTGGCGCTTAACAAGCGCAGCCGCGCACGTCGAGCGTTTGCGTTGGACTGTCCCAAGTTGCGAGATCGGCTGTGGATGGACGGATGGATCCCGCCGCGCCGCCGAGTTCCTCGTTGATGCGCTCGTTGCCCGTTCGGGCCAGTGCTTGGCGCCCGCGCGCATTTCACGATATTGTGCGATGAAAAAGGGGCCAGGAGTGAACGAGCATTCGGATGCCGGTCGCGCGACGTTTCAGGCGTTCGCGCGCGCGGCCGACTTCCTGCAGGGAGGCGGGGAGATGGGAGCGCTCATGCGCATCCATGATTGGTCACGGACGCCGTTGGGGCCGCCCGAGAGCTGGCCTCAGTCGTTGCGCACGTCGATCAGCACCTGCCTGGACTGCGCGTTCCCGATCCTGATCTGGTGGGGCCCGGAGCTCGTCATGCTCTACAATGACGAATATCGCCCGATCCTCGGCTCGCAGAAGCATCCGGCCGCGCTCGGGGCGCCGGGGCACGCGGTATGGTCCGAGATCTGGGAGGTCATCGGCCCGATGTTGCGGCACGTCATTGGGCTTGGCGAAGCGACCCGTTCGCGCGACATGCCGCTGTTCATCGACCGCCATGGCTACCTCGAAGAGACCTATTTTTCGTTCTCCTATTCGCCGATTCGCGACGAGACCGGCGGTGTCGGCGGTGTCTTCACCCCCGTCATCGAGACGACGGCCCGGGTCGTGGGCGAACGCCGCATGCGGACCTTGCGCGATCTCGCCGCGCGCGGCCGTGCCGACAGTCTGGCGGATGCTTGTCGCGAAGCCACCGACGTCCTCGCCGAGAATCCGCATGATGTCCCGTTTGCGCTGATCTACCAACTCGGCGAGGACCAGCGATCGGCACGGTTGCTGAGCGCCGCGGGGGTACACCCGGACAGTGCAATCGCGCCGGCGCAGATTGCCCTCGACAGCGATGGGGACGGGCTGTGGCCGGTCCGGGCGGCGGCGCGCGCGGTGGCGCCGATTCGCGTCGTGCTGGATCGTGCGAAATTTGCCGGCGTCCCGACCGGCGCATGGCCCGAGCCGCCGCAGCTGGCACTGGCGCTGCCGGTTGCGACGGGGCGGGAGCAGGCGACGGTGATCCTGATCTGTGGCGTCAATCCGCGCCGCGCCCTCGACGCCGAGCATCAGGGCTTCTTCGATCTGATGGCCGCTCAGCTCGGCAGCGCCTTCTCCGAGACGCTCGCCTATGAGCAGGAGCGGCGCCGCGCTGAGACGCTCGCCGAGATCGATCGCGCCAAGACCGCGTTCTTCGCCAATGTGAGCCACGAGTTCCGTACGCCGCTGACGCTGATGCTCGGTCCGCTCGAAGATGTGCTGCGGTCGCAGAGCTTGCCGCCGGCAGATCGCGACCGGTTGGAGATCGCCCAGCGCAATGCCTTGCGGCTGCTCAAGCTGGTCAACACGCTGCTGGATTTCTCGCGGATCGAGGCCGGCAGGATGCAGGCGGTCTACGCGCCGGTTGACCTCGCGAGCCTGACCGCGGAGATCGCCAGCACCTTCCGCTCGGCGATCGAAGCCGCCGGCCTCAGGCTGATCGTGGATTGCCCGACGCTGCCGGAGCCGGCCTATGTCGATTGCGAAATGTGGGAGAAGATCGTCCTCAACCTGCTCTCCAACGCGTTCAAATTCACCTTCACGGGCGACATCGAGGTCCGGCTCGTCACCTGCGATCGTCATTTCGAGCTGAGCGTGAAGGACACCGGGACCGGCATCCCGCAGCACGAGCTGCCGCGGCTCTTCGAGCGTTTCCATCGCGTCGCCGGCGCGTTCGGCCGCACCCATGAAGGCTCGGGCATCGGGCTCGCACTGGTGCATGAGCTCGCCAAGCTGCACGGCGGATCCGTCGTGGCGACCAGCGAAGCGTCGCAGGGGAGCACGTTCGCGGTCAGAATCCCTAGGGGACGAAGTCATCTCCCGTCCGATGCGGCGCCGGCGCAGGAACCCATGCTTCGCGGTGCGCGGCCGTTCATCGCGGAGGCATTGCGCTGGCTGCCCGATCCGCCGTCGCTCGACGCGCATGCCGTTCCGGACATCGACATCACCACCACGTCAGCCGACAGGGCCGGGCCGCGCCCCCGCATCCTCCTGGCCGACGACAATGCCGACATGCGCGACTATGTCCGCCGCCTGCTCGCCGCGCGCTACGATGTCGAGACCGTCGCCGATGGTGAAGCCGCGCTCGCGGCCATCGCCCGCGACAAGCCCGACCTCGTTCTGTCCGATGTAATGATGCCGCGCATCGACGGCATGCAGTTGCTGGCACGGCTGCGCGCCGATGAACGGGTCGGTACCATCCCGGTGATCCTGCTGTCGGCCCGGGCCGGAGAAGAGAGCCGCGTCGAAGGCATGGAGGCCGGTGCGGATGATTATCTGATCAAGCCGTTCAGTGCGCGTGAACTGCTGGCGCGTGTCGAGGCGCATCTCAAGATGGCCCGTCTGCGTGCCGAAGCGACGGAGCGACTGCGCGCCAGCGAGGAGCGCTATCGCGCTTTCGTAACCGCGAGCTCCGACGTCGTCTATCGCATGAGCCCGGACTGGCGGGAGATGCGCCAGTTGCAGGGCAAGGACTTCATCGCCGATACGATGAAACCGAGCCAGGGCTGGCTCGCCAAATACATTCATCCGGACGATCAGGCGCAGGTGACTGCGGCGATCAGCAGGGCCGTCGCGACGAAGGGCATGTTCGAGCTGGAGCACCGCGTGATCAGGATCGATGGCAGCCTCGGCTGGATCGATTCGCGCGCCATCCCCATTCTCGGGCGTGACGGCGAGATCATCGAGTGGTTCGGGACGGCGCGCGACATCTCCGAGCAGAACAAGGCCGAACGGGAATTGCGCAAGAGCGAGGAGCGCCTGCGCAGCGCGGTCGAGGTCGGGCGGCTCGGCCTGTGGGACTGGAACGTCGCGACCGGCGAGGTCTATTGGTCGGACGAGCACTTTCGCATGGAAGGCTATGCTGTTGGCGAGCTGACCCCGAGCTACGAGGCCTGGGCGGCGCGCATCCATCCCGACGATCGTCCCGCAGCCGAAGCCGCGCTTCACCGCGCGATGGAGGCGCACCAGGAATATGTCAGCGAGTTTCGCGTGGTGCATCCGGGCGGCGCAATTCGCTGCCTGTACGGCCGTGGGCGCTTCTTCTATGACGACGCGGGACGACCGATCCGCATGACCGGCGCCATGGTCGACGTGACCGAGCGGCGTGAATGGGAGGAGCGGCAGAAGGTGCTGGTGGCCGAACTGCAGCATCGCACCCGCAACCTGCTGGGCGTGGTGCGCTCGATGGCCGACAAGACGGCGCGTGCCAGCGCCGATCTCGGCGATTTTCGCGCCCGCTTCCGTGATCGGCTGGATACGCTGTCCCGAGCCCAGGGCCTGCTGTCCCGCCTCAAGGAGAATGATCGCGTCACCTTCGACGATCTGATCCGTAGCGAGCTGTCGGCTGTCGCCGGCGGTTCGGAGCGCATCGGGCTGTCGGGACCGTCCGGCGTCAGGCTGCGGTCGTCGACCGTTCAGACCCTTGCCATGGCCCTGCACGAGCTCGCCACCAACGCGGTCAAGTATGGCGCGCTGGCGCAGCCCTCGGGCCGGCTCTGCGTGGTCTGGTCGCTCGATCGCGAAGGCGCGGAAGGCCAGCCCTGGCTGCATGTCGAGTGGCGCGAGAGCGGCGTCGACATGCCGCCGCCAGCCACGATGCCCGTCGGCACGGGGCAAGGGCGCGAGCTGATCGAACAGGCCTTGCCCTATCAGCTCAGCGCGAGGACCTCGTACGCTTTCGCATCCGACGGTGTCCGTTGCACGATATCGATTCCCGTTTCGCTCACCACACTGGAGCTTGAGGATCATGCCTGAACGCTCGCTTCGCGACCGTCATATCCTCATCGTCGAGGACGAGTATATGCTTGCCGACGAGCTGCGCTGCGCCTTCGGTAGTGCCGGCGGCACGATCCTGGGCCCGGTCGGAACCGTCCCTGACGCGCTCGCCTTGATCAAACGCGAGGGGCGGATCGAAGGCGCCGTTCTCGACGTGAACCTGCGCGGCGACATGGCGTTTCCGGTCGCCGATCTGCTGGTCGAACGCGGCGTGCCCTTCGTTTTCACCACCGGCTATGACGAATCGGTGATCCCGGACCGCTTCTCGAAGATCCTCCGCTGCGAGAAGCCGATTGCCGTCGATGGGATCATGCGTGCGCTCGGACGCCTGATCAAGAGGACGGCGCCGCAATGACACGCCGGTCGGATTGAGCCGGGCGCCCTCACACCTCGCGCCGGCTGAGGAAGGCGAGCCGCTCGAACAGGTGGACGTCCTGCTCGTTCTTGAGCAGCGCACCGTGCAGCGGCGGGATCAGCTTGCGCGGATCGCGCTCGCGCAGCTGCTCGGGACCGATGTCCTCGTTGAGCAGCAGCTTGAGCCAGTCGAGCAGCTCGGAGGTCGACGGCTTCTTCTTCAGGCCGGGCACGTCGCGGACCTCGAAGAAGATGCGTAGCGCTTCCTCGACCAGCCGCTTTTTGATGTTCGGGAAGTGCACGTCGACGATCCGGCCCATCGTATCCGGATCGGGGAACTTGATGTAGTGGAAGAAGCAGCGGCGCAGGAACGCATCCGGCAGCTCCTTCTCGTTGTTGGACGTGATGATGACGATCGGGCGCAGCTTCGCCTTGATGGTCTCGTTGGTCTCGTAGACGTGGAATTCCATCCGGTCGAGCTCGAGCAGCAGGTCGTTCGGAAACTCGATGTCGGCCTTGTCGATCTCGTCGATCAGGAGCACCGGCCGCTGCTCGGCCGTGAAGGCCTCCCACAGCTTGCCGCGCTTGATGTAGTTCTTGATGTCGGACACCCTGGAGTCGCCGAGCTGGCTGTCGCGCAGTCGCGAGACGGCGTCGTATTCGTAAAGGCCCTGCTGCGCCTTGGTGGTCGACTTGATGTGCCAGGTGAGCAGCGGCGCGTTGACGGCCTTGGCGACTTCCTCGGCCAGCACGGTCTTGCCGGTCCCCGGCTCGCCCTTCACCAGCAGCGGGCGCTCGAGCACGATCGCCGCATTGACGGCCACTTTGAGGTCGTCGGTGGCGACGTAGTCCTGGGTGCCGGTAAATTTCATCGCGTCTCGCTCATCGTTCGAACTTGTGTTGAGTGGCTACGCAGCGGCAACGCCGCTGCGGCTTTGAGATGATGGCTGCCATCGGAAGCAGAAATAATCAAGCGCGCCTGATCAATGAGAGGATCACGAGCACGATGACGGCGCCGATCGTGGCGTCCAGGATCGCCCCCAGCGTGCCGCTGGCAAGCGCAATGTGCAGCGCCGGCAGCACGTAGCTTGCGACCAGCGCGCCGATGATGCCGATGACCATGTTGCCGATCAGGCCGAAACCTGCGCCGCGCACGATCAGCCCCGCCAGCCAGCCCGCGACGGCGCCGATGATCAGTGCTGCAATGATACCCATGAAAGCCCCCATTCCGCCTGTTGTTCCAGGGATTGTAGAGCAAAATGCCGGCGGGTCCAGCGCGGGGCGGGGAGCGGCCCTTGACGTGCCCTCCCAGCCGCGCGATCTAATGGGTATGTTCCTGCAATTCTTTACAGCACTGCGCGACGCGCAGGTCCCGGTCTCCTTGCGTGAATATCTCACGCTGATGGAGGCGGTCGACGCCGACCTCGCCGAGCACTCGGTCGAGAATTTCTACTATCTGTCGCGCACCGCGCTGGTGAAGGACGAACGCAATCTCGACAAGTTCGATCGCGTGTTCGGCTCCGTGTTCAAGGGGCTGGAGAGCCTGCTCGACGCGATGGAGAAGGCCGAAATCCCCGAGGAATGGCTGAGGAAGCTGGCCGAGAAATACCTCACCGAGGAAGAGAAGAAAGAGATCGAGGCCATGGGCTGGGACAAGCTCATGGAGACCTTGAAGAAGCGCCTGGAAGAGCAGAAGGGCCGTCACCAGGGCGGCAACAAGTGGATCGGCACGGCGGGCACGTCGCCGTTCGGCGCCTATGGCTACAACCCCGAAGGCGTCCGCATCGGCCAGGAGAAGAACCGCAACAACCGCGCCGTGAAGGTGTGGGACCGGCGCGAGTTCAAGGATCTCGACGGCAATGTCGAGCTCGGCATCCGCAACATCAAGGTGGCGCTGCGCCGCTTGCGCAAGTTCGCCCGCACCGGCGCGCCGGACGAGCTCGATCTGGACACCACGATCCGCGAGACCGCCAATCACGGCTATCTCGACGTGCACATGCGGCCCGAGCGGCGCAATGCGGTGAAGGTGCTGGTGTTCTTCGACATCGGCGGCTCGATGGATTCGCACATCGCCCAGGTCGAGGAGCTGTTCTCGGCCGCCAAGAGCGAATTCAAGCACATGGAATATTTCTACTTCCACAACTGCCTCTATGAGGGCGTGTGGAAGCAGAACAAGCGCCGCTTCACCGACCGCACGCCGACCTGGGACGTGCTGCACAAGTACCCGCACGACTACAAGGTCGTGTTCGTCGGCGACGCCTCGATGTCGCCTTATGAGATCATGGTGCCCGGCGGTTCGGTCGAGCACGTCAACGAGGAGCCGGGGTCAGTGTGGCTCGACCGCGTCATCCGCACCTATCCCCACGCGGTGTGGCTCAATCCGGTGGCGCAGAAGCATTGGGACTATTCGGAGTCCACCACCATCATTCGCCGCATCTTCTCCGAGCGCATGTATCCGATCACGATCGAGGGATTGGAAGCGGCGATGAAGGAGCTGGTGAGGTAAGGCGCTCGTTCTGCGGCGCGCGATGCAAGGCCGTCGTTGCGGGCGGTCGCGATAGCGACCAAATCCGGAATATCGAGCTTGTGCGATCGGCTCTGGATTCCGGGTTCGGTCCTGACGGACGACCCCGGAATGTAGACGCGAAACGACGCCGCTCGGCGGCTGGAAAAGACGAAGGAAGAAGACATGCCCCAGACCATCACGCGCGGGATCAAGGCGCTGCTCGATGAAGCCAATGCCGAGATCGAGACGCTCTCGGCGGCTGAGGCGATCGCGGCGGCGAAGCGCGACGATGTCGTGATCGTCGATATCAGGGACCCCCGAGAGATCGAGCGTGAGGGCAGGATTCCCGGCGCGTTCTCGTGCACCCGCGGCATGCTGGAGTTCTGGATCGACCCGCAGAGCCCCTATGCCAAGCCGGTCTTTCAGCAGGACAAGACGTTCATCTTTCATTGCGCCGGCGGCCTGCGCTCGGCGCTCGCGGCCAAGACCGCGCAGGACATGGGCCTGAAGCCGGTCGCCCATATCGGTGGCGGTTTCGCGGCGTGGCGCGACTGCGGCGGGCCGGTCGAGGCCTGGGCGCCGAAGAAGAAGGATTGATCGCTGCCCGTCGCACGCGGGCTTGACCCGCGTGTCCATCGCTTCGACAAGGTGGATCGCCGGATCAAGTCCGGCGATGACGATCGAATGTGAAGCCCGGAGCTTTTGCGCATGACCATCCACGACGACCCTCTCGTCTCCACCGACTGGCTCGCTGCGCATCTGGGCGATCCCAAGGTGAAGGTGCTCGACGCGACCTTCAAGATGCCGGGTGTGCTGCCGCTGCCGAAGGACGATTACCTGAAGGCGCACATCCCCGGCGCCGTGTTTTTCGACGTCGACGAGGTCTCCGACCATT
This sequence comes from Bradyrhizobium sp. SZCCHNRI1009, assembly GCF_032487575.1. Classification (NCBI taxonomy): domain Bacteria; kingdom Pseudomonadati; phylum Pseudomonadota; class Alphaproteobacteria; order Hyphomicrobiales; family Nitrobacteraceae; genus Bradyrhizobium; species Bradyrhizobium sp. SZCCHNRI1009. The sequence continues at coordinate 135,261 of NZ_JAUEUL010000002.1, forward strand.
CCAATCCGCTGCCGCACATGTATCCGAGCGCCGCGCAGTTCGGCCGCGACGCCGGCCGGCTCGGCGTCAGCAATGGCGATACGGTGGTGGTCTATGATTCCGGCGGCTGGGTCGCCGCGCCGCGCGCCTGGTGGATGTTCCTGTCGTTCGGCCACACGGATGTGCGCGTGCTCGACGGCGGGCTGAAGAAGTGGATGGCGGAGGGGCGCCGGCTCGAGAGCGGGCAGGTCACGCCGGCGCTTGGCACGTTCAGCGCGACGTTCGATGCCGCGCGCGTGCGCCGGATCGAGCAGATGGTTGCCAATCTCGCCGGCAATGCCGAGCAGGTGATCGATGCGCGGCAGGCGCCGCGCTTCGCGGGCGAGGTCGCCGAGCCGCGGCCCGGTCTCCGATCCGGCCATATCCCCGGCAGCCGCAATCTGCCCTATGCGGAGCTGTTCGACGCGGCGACCGGCGTGATGAAGCCGCTAGACGAGCTACGTAAGGCGTTCGGCGCCGCTGGCGTCGATCTCGCCAGGCCGATCGTCACCTCCTGCGGCTCCGGGGTGTCGGCGGCGGTGCTGACGCTGGCGCTCTATCGTCTCGGCATCCGCGACACCGCGCTCTACGACGGCTCGTGGTCGGAATGGGGCGTCGAGAACGGTCCGCCGGTTGCGACCGGGCCGGCCTGATCGCTAGCTCCGCCTACCGCGTGCGCGGCCCGGCAGCCTGCTGGACGGCCGCCTGCGGTTGACCAAATGGCTGCTGTCCGAATGGATCGGGGAACGCGGTCTGTTGCTGCAGTTGGGCCGCTGCCTGCCGCGCCGCCCTGACGCGCTGGGCGATGCGCCGCTGCTTGGCGCGGCGCGCCGCAACCTGCTTCTCCCGGGCCTGGCGCTTCTTGAGGATGCTCCGGCGCAACTGAACGCTCGCGACCTTCACCGAGGCACGATGCTCGCCGGCCGCGGGCCGCTCCTGGTGCGCCGGCTGCTCGGCCAGCGCGGCGAGCTTGGCCGCGATCGGGTCGAGCACCGCCGGAACGGGCGCGGCGGCGGCTGCGGTCGTCATCATCGGATCGGCGCTGGCGAGAATCTGAGGAGCCGGCGGCGGCGGTGAGACCACGGCGGCCGCAGCTTCGGTCGACGCCGGCGGCGGGGGCGGCGCTGCAGTCGCGGGCGAACTGTCCATGCTCGGCCTGTCGGAGACTTTTTCGACCGGAACGACGATCGAAGCGGACGTGTCCGGAATGGGGCGCTCCGGTTTGGTGCTCTCGAACCGGTCGTTCGTCGCGGACGCGGTCTCGACGATGGCGGAGGTGCGGGACGTGTCGACCGTCTCCGCCGGCAGCGAGGGCGTCGGCACATCGGTGGCCACCGCAACGGGCGTCGCCTCGGGCGTCTCGGCGGCCGGCGCCGCCGTCGACGGCGCGCTCGGCGGCTCGGACGCTGCCGGGGGAGCATCGGCCACGACCGGCGGCGGCGTCACCGGCGGTGTCGGAATCGAATCCACCCGCAGCACCGCGAGCACCGGCGTGGGTTCGGCCGGCGGCAGGAACGTGGTGAAGCCGGAGGCCTGAGTCGTGCGCCAGGACGCGTTGCTGGCGAACTGCTCGTGGGCCGCGCGCAACAGGGCCGCAGCGCCCATGCCGAAGATGGTGAGAGAGATGGAACAGACGATCGCGGCGACCAGAAAACGAAAGCCGGGAAGCATTGACGGTAACTCTCGCCACGGCAGCGTGACTGCCGAGACCTTAGAGCCAGTAGGGAACGCGGTGATCACAGGGAATGCCGCGTTCGCGACGAGGCCGGCTTCTGCCGTGCATCGCGAATCAGGCTCAGGTCAGAATACCGGAAGTGTTCCCGCCCGCTCGGCAAATCACGGCATCCATGGGGCCTGCGGGGGCTCCGCCGCACTTTTTCGGCGGCGTGAGACTTCCGTGCAACGACGGAGACATGATCACAAATTGCCGAAGTCGGGCCGCTCAGGCCGGAATTGTCTTGAATGCGCCGCTATCTTCGGCCATCTGGCACAGCAAAGGTCCCAATCGGCGGCTTGGGGATACTGCAAGGGCGATGATGATCAGACAAATCCTGACGGTTTGCGCGGTCGCGGCAGCGGGCGTGACGGCAACTTCGTTTGCCGAGGCACAGCAGGTCTATCAGACCGCGCCTGGAGCGTACTCACCGGCGCCGACGCCTTACCCGGCCGATGCGCGCGGGCAGGGGCAGGATTTTGACGCGCTCGACGATGAGAATGCGCCTGGCAATTCCGCGGCGTTGCCGCCGCCCGGCCCGGTGATCTCGCCGGACGATCCGCGCTACGGTCGTCCAGCCAATGCGCCGGTTTATGGTGCTGCGGCTCCGACCGGTCCCATCCTTTCTCCCGACGATCCTCGTTATGGACGTCCGGCCGGTGCGACGGTCTACGGAGCCGCTCCGACCGGCCCGGTGATGTCCCCGGATGATCCGCGCTATGGCCGCCCGGCTGGTCCGCCCCCGGTGATCTACGGTGATCGTCCCGCCTCCAGCCAGCAGGCCTATGGTGGCGCCAGCGCGCCCGGTGGCGACGCAGGCGCGCCGCGGCCGCCCGGCGCCGTCGGTGGCGCTCCGGCCGTCGCAGGCGCGGCACAGGCCCCGGCCGCCGGAGATCGACCGATGACGGTGGCAGCTCTGCCGCCCGAGGAACAACCCGATGCGGCGCCGGCGCCGCTGCCGCCGAACCTGCGCCGCCAGGAGGTCGACTTCGTCACCAAGGAGCCGCCGGGAACGATCGTCGTCGATACGCCCAACACCTACCTCTATCTGGTGCTCGGCAACGGCCGGGCGATGCGCTACGGCGTCCGTGTCGGCCGCGAAGGCTTCACCTGGACCGGCGTGCAGAAGATCACCAAGAAGACCGAGTGGCCGGACTGGTATCCGCCGAGCGAGATGATCGAGCGGCAGCCCTATCTGCCGCGCTTCATGGCCGGCGGTCCCGGCAATCCGCTCGGTGCCCGCGCGATGTATCTCGGCTCGACCGTGTACCGCATCCACGGCACCAACCAGCCGTCGACGATTGGCAAGTTCGTGTCGTCGGGCTGCATCGGCATGCTGAACGACGACGTCGCCGACCTGTTCGACCGGGTCAAGGTCGGCACCCGTGTGGTCGTGATGCCGGGCGGTGCGCCTCCAGGTTCCAGCAAGAACATGGCTGCTGCCGCGGCCCCGGCCCAGGCGCCCGTCCAGGCCCAGGCGACCGTGCCGGCGGCTGGCCAGCCCGCCAACATGCAGCCGCTGCCGCCGCCGGTGACGATCCGCTGAGGCGGGCGCGTGCGAGCTGATCACGTTGAAAACACCCTCCTCGGAGGGTGTTTTGCTATGAGGGCCGCTCTCGTCTGCTTTTAAGCCAGCCGGCGCGGCGGCTCGGCCCCTGCGAGCCAGGTGGCGATGCAATCGACCATCTGGCCGTAATGGGCGCGAAAACTCTCCTCGGTGACGTAGCCGAGATGTGGTGTGAGCACGACGTTGCCGAGCCCGCGCAGCGGATGGGTGACCGGCAGCGGTTCCACCGAGAACACGTCGAGCCCGGCACCGGCGATGCGCTGGTCGCGGAGCGCCTGCAGCAGCGCGGCCTCGTCGACGATCGGCGCGCGCGAGGTGTTGACGAGATAGGCGGTCGGCTTCATGCGCGCGATGTCGGCCGCGCCCACCAGCCCGCGTGAGCGATCGCTGAGCACGACGTGGACGGTGATGACATCGGCGGCGGTGAACAGCTTCTCCTTGGTCGCGTAGCCTACTCCCGCCGCCTCGCAGCGTTCGGGCGTCAAATTGGGACTCCAGGCGATCACGTTCATGCCGAACGCCTTGCCGAGCTCTGCGACCTTGGTGCCGAGCTTGCCCAGCCCGATTACGCCCAGCGTCTTGCCCTCGATCTCCACGCCGCCCAGCGCCTGCCAGGGCTCCCCGGCGTGCATGCGCGCGTTCTCCTGGCCGATCCTGCGCGTCAGCTCCAGGATCAGGCCCATGGTGAGCGGTGCGGTGGGGTCACGGCCATATTGCGTGCCGCAGACGACGACGCTGCGTGCCTTGGCGGCCTCCATGTCGATGGCGGCGTTGCGCATGCCCGAGGTGATCAGGAGCTTCAGCTTCGGCAATCGCTCGATCAGGGAGCGGGGCAATGGCGTCCGCTCGCGCATCGCGCAGATGATGTCGGCATCGGCGAGCGCGCTGGCGGCCGCTTCCTCGTTGCCGAACGGCTGTGTGAAAGCCGTCACATCCACCCTGTCGGCCAGCCGGGGCCAGTCGGCCAATGAGAGGGCTGTATCGTAATAGTCGTCGAGGATCGCACAGCGCAGCCGTGTCATCGGCAGGGTCCATTCATCGGGGGACGGCGGCAATGGTGAATGCCGTCAGGAATGGAGCCATGCTTGCGCGCAACGGGCTGGTTGCGCAAGGCATCGTCACGCTCTTACGCGGACCCAGGCGACGTCAATCGAGGCGGGACTTCAGCCGGAACGCGGCGTCATGGCCGTACTTGGCGCGCCAGGCGGGGCCGGGGCCGCGCATGTAGTGCAATTCTGGCCGGTACGGGTTGAAGGCGCGCGCGACGAATTCGCGCCAGAAGCCGCGGATGTCGTCCGCGATCCCGGATCGGTCTTTGCGGTGTGCCGCCGAAGCGGGCAGGGAGGCTGACGTGAAGGCTGCCATGACGGGCTCTCGCTGTTGTCGGTCGCGGCTTTTGCCGCTTGGGCACGCGGGTCTTGCGGGCCGAGACCGAGTGTCCCGCCGAATTAATTAAAAGATGGTTGCAATTGTCGTGATCGGCCGCACACAAGGTGCCGGACCCGTAATCGTCCGTGGACGGCAGGCCGGGCCGGCGCGAAGTTTGACCGGGATTCTCCCGGCATTTGTTCCGGCCGAGACCGGCTCGCCGGTTGCCCTTTGGGGACCGCGCGGTTACATCAGCGGCAACCATTTTCCGAAAATTCCGGCAGGCTTCAAGGGACACGCGATGGCGCGCCAGTTCGTCTACTTCATGCAGGGTCTGTCCAAGACCTACCCGACCCGCAAGGTGCTCGATAACATTCACTTGTCGTTCTATCCGGACGCCAAGATCGGTGTGCTCGGCGTCAACGGCTCGGGCAAATCGACCCTGCTCAAGATCATGGCCGGCATCGACAAGGACTATACCGGCGAGGCCTGGGTGGCCGAGGGTGCCCGCGTCGGCTATCTCGAGCAGGAGCCGCAGCTCGATCCGAAGCTCACGGTGCGCGAGAACGTCATGCTCGGCGTCGGCAAGCAGAAGGCGATCCTCGATCGCTACAACGAGCTGGCGATGAACTACTCGGAAGAGACCGCCGACGAGATGACCAAGCTGCAGGACGAGATCGAGGCGCAGGGCCTTTGGGATCTCGACAGCAAGGTCGACCAGGCGATGGATGCGCTGCGCTGTCCGCCCGACGATGCCGACGTCACCAAGCTGTCCGGCGGCGAGCGTCGCCGCGTCGCCTTGTGCAAGCTGCTGCTCGACCAGCCCGAGCTGCTGCTGCTGGACGAACCGACCAACCATCTCGACGCTGAATCGGTGTCCTGGCTCGAAGGTCACCTGCGCAATTATCCGGGCGCGATCCTGATCGTGACCCACGATCGCTACTTCCTCGACAACGTCACCAGCTGGATCCTGGAGCTCGATCGCGGCAGGGGCATCCCCTACGAGGGCAACTATTCGTCCTGGCTGCAGCAGAAGCAGAAGCGGCTGGAGCAGGAGGGCCGCGAGGATGCCGCGCATCAGCGCACTTTGGCGCGTGAGCAGGAGTGGATCGCGGCGTCGCCGAAGGCCCGCCAGGCGAAGTCCAAGGCGCGCTACCAGCGCTATGAGGAGCTGCTCAAGAAGGCCAGCGAGAAGCAGACCCAGACCGCGCAGATCATCATTCCCGTCGCCGAGCGGCTCGGACAGAATGTGGTCGATTTCGACGGGCTGTCCAAGAGCTTCGGCGATCGCGTGCTGATCGACAACCTCACCTTCAAGCTGCCGCCGGGCGGCATCGTCGGCGTGATCGGTCCGAACGGCGCCGGCAAGACCACGTTGTTCCGCATGATCACGGGACAAGAGAAGCCGGATGCCGGCACCATCACCATCGGTGAGACCGTGCATCTCGGCTATGTCGACCAGTCGCGCGACGCTCTCGACGGCAACAAGACGGTATGGGAGGAGATCTCCGGCGGCAACGAGCTGATCCTGCTCGGCAAGAAGGAAGTCAACTCGCGCGGCTATTGCTCGGCTTTCAACTTCAAGGGCGCCGACCAGCAGAAGAAGGTCGGGGCACTCTCGGGCGGTGAGCGCAATCGCGTGCATCTCGCCAAGATGCTGAAGTCGGGCGCCAACGTGCTGCTGCTCGACGAGCCGACCAACGATCTCGACGTCGACACCTTGCGCGCCCTCGAAGAGGCCTTGGAGGATTTCGCCGGCTGCGCCGTCATCATCAGCCACGACCGCTGGTTCCTCGACCGTATCGCGACCCACATGCTGGCCTTCGAGGGCGACAGCCACGTCGAATGGTTCGAAGGCAACTTCCAGGACTACGAGAAGGACAAGATGCGCCGTCTCGGCCAGGACAGCGTGATCCCGCACCGGGTCAAGTACAAGAAGCTGACGCGCTGATCTCAGGACATCGCGAGGCGCGACGCTGTCTTCGTTCCGGGACAAAGCGTCGCGCCCAGGCTGCGGCCAGTTGTCGCTTCCATGTGCGACGTGATTGCGTAGATAGTCGTTCCGCAATCCCATCCAGCCGCGAGAAAATCCCATCATGTCTTCCCCCGACGCGACCCTGTCCTCCAAGGGCGGAGCGCTGCGCCCCATACCCATGCTGATCTTCGGCTCGCGCTGGCTGCAGCTGCCGCTCTATGTCGGGCTGATCATCGCGCAGGGCGTCTATGTCGTGCTCTTCCTCAAAGAGCTCTGGCACCTGTTCGCCCACGCCTTCGATTTCTCAGAGCAGCAGATCATGCTCGCGGTGCTCGGCCTGATCGACGTGGTCATGATCTCGAACCTGCTCGTGATGGTGATCGTCGGCGGCTACGAGACCTTCGTGTCGCGGCTCAATCTGCAGGGCCATCCGGACGAGCCGGAATGGCTCAGCCACGTCAATGCCAGCGTGCTGAAGATCAAGCTCGCCATGGCGATCATCGGCATCTCGTCGATCCATCTGCTGCGCACCTTCATCGAAGCCGGCGCGCTGTCGTCAGGCAAGTCGAACTACACCGAGACCGGCGTGATGTGGCAGACCATCATTCACACGGTCTTCATTCTCTCCGCCATCGGAATCGCCGTCGTCGACAAATTGTCGAATGCCGCGATCGAGGAGGCGAAGCAGGCGGCGGGGCATTGAGCGGAAGAGTCGGGTTCCGGCGCAGGGCTGCTGACGTTCACAACCGCCGCGAGCCATGCTAACCCTATTGCATGGCTCGGCAGTTGCTCTTCGGTTTGCGCAGGCTCGTCCTGATTGGTGTGGCGCTCTGCATCCTCGGCGATGGCCAGGCGAGCGCCGCCGACGGCGACTTCACGCAATTCGTGGCTTCGCTCTGGCCCGAGGCCAAGGAGCAGGGCGTTTCGCGCGCGACGTTCGATGCCGAGACGCGCGAGCTCGAGCCCGACTACAAGCTTCCCGACCTGCTGCTGCCAGGCCGTCCGGCAACAGGCGCTCCGGCGCAGGCCGAGTTCGTGCAGGTGCCGGCCGACTACATCAAGGAAGCCTCGATCGCGCGGCTCGCCGCGTATGGCCAGAAGCTGATCCAGCAATATCGTCCCGCGCTCGCCGAGATCGAGCGCCGCTTCGGCGTTCCGGGACCTGTCGTGCTCGCCATCTGGGGCCGCGAGACCGATTTCGGCCGCTACGCGCTGCCCTACGATGCGCTGCGCGTGCTGGCGACCCAGGCCTATGTCGGTCGCCGCAAGGACCAGTACCGCACCGAATTCATCATGGCGCTGAAGATGCTGAGCGACGGCGTGGTGTCGCGCCGCGATCTCAGGGCGTCATGGGGCGGGGCGGTCGGGCTCACACAGTTCCTGCCGTCGGAGTACTACAAGCACGGTGTCGATCTCGATGGCGACGGCAAGGTCGATCTCTGGCATTCGGTGCCGGACGCGCTGGGCTCGGCGGCGCTGCAGCTTGCGAACAAGGGCTGGCAGCGCGGCGTGCGCTGGGCCTACGAGGTCAAGCCGCCGGCAAATGTGGACTGCGCGATCGGCGTGCCGGAGGTGAAGAAGCCGATCGGCGAATGGCTGCGCGCGGGCTTCGTGCCGGTGCGCGGCCAGCGGTTGAGTGCTGCCGAGCAGCAGCAGCCGGCGTCGCTGCTGCAGCCCGAGGGCATCTATGGTCCGGCGTTCCTGACGACTGCGAACTACTTCGTCATCAAGGAATACAATTTCTCCGATCTCTACGTGCTGTTCGTCGGTCACCTCGCGGATCGCATGACGAGCCCGGCCCCGTTCGCGACACCATGGTCGGCGTCGAAGCAGCTTCGGAGCAAGGACGTCGAGGCGATGCAGAAGGGCCTGATGCGGCTCGGTCTCTACGGCGATAAGCTGGACGGCAAGGCCGGCATGCAGACCCGTGCCGCACTCGGCGTATTTCAGAAGAAGGCGGGCCTGAAGGTCGACTGCTGGCCGAGCGAATCAGTGCTGCAGGCGATCGACGCCGCGCGCTGATCGAGTGAAATCAGCCGAGCAGGCGGGCAGCAAAAAGCCCGGCCGCAGGGCCGGGCTTGTTGCGAGCTATGCGTCGTCGGGATCAGTAGCAGACGCGAACCGGGCGGGACACCCAGCCATAACCGTCCCAATAGCGCTCACGACGCCACACGCACGGCGGCGGGCCCGGCGGAGGGGCTTCGACGTAGACCGGACCGCCATAGGCCGGACGGCTGGACGCGATCGCGCCGCCGAGCAGGGCGCCGCCGATCAGGCCGGCAGCCACGCCGGCACCGACGTCGCCGGCCTTGGCGGCCGGTGCCGTCATGCTCAGCGAACCGGCGATGGTCGCAACCGCAAGCACTGCGGTCAGGATCTTCTTCATGTTCCGAGATCTCCTGGAAGGCGCCCTCGCGAGCGCCGGGTTGGTGATTCACGCACGATCAGGGCCGTCAGCGTCGCGAGAAAACACGACAATCCGTCAACCCTTCGTAAACTCTGTCCGACCTGATGCGACGGAAAAACGGTTTTTTCTGGCCGTGTCAGCCGCCGTTCTCGAAATTCCGGTGCAAGGTCATGGAATTAATGAAGGTGAACGATCACTCGCAAACCCGGACGCGGCGAATCCGCCAGCCGTAGCCGTCCCAGAAGCGCTGGCGCTGCCAATAGCAGGCGTAGCCAGGATCGGCGATGTAGGCAGGCCCGCCGTAATAGGAGTAGCCCGGCCCGTAAGAATATCCGGGCCCATAATAATAGGGATTGCTGCCCGCAGCGATGGCGCCACCGATGAGGGCGCCGCCGAGCAGGCCGGCAGCGACACCAGCGGCGACACGACCATTGCGCGCTTCAGCAGGAGCAGGGGCCAGCGCTGCGGTCGACAGCGTCGCGACGGCGGCCAGAGCCGCAAGAGTCTTCTTCATGACCTTAACCTCTCTCACTCCAGGTCGGCGGATCGCGCATCAGGCGATACGGCAGGTTCACACATCCCGCTTGAATGATCAATGAACGGGCGCGTCCCATTGGACGACCCATCTCCGGGATACGTTCAATGCTGCATTGCACAAAAATCGCCGCCGGTCAGGAGCAGGCATGACCCCCGTGATGACGATCGTCGTGGCCATCGGATTGACCTCGGCCGCCTGCTACGCGCTGCTGGTTCGCGCCGGCCGCCGGCCCCACCACCGCCGCTCGTCCGCGGACAGCACCAGCGTCGATTCCGATGGGGCGTCCAGCTCCAGTCAGGGGAGCGGTGTCGCAAGTTGGTTTTCCAATACCTCGTCGGACGTGATGGGAAACCCGATCGACGGCGGAGGTGACAGTGGCGACGGTGGTGGAGGGGACGGTGGTGGGGGCGACTGAGTTGCAGCGGCTTGATCGCCGCCCGCCCATATTCGGCGGCAACTTTGATCTGCGGCAAGCTCGTATAGTTGGAGGCATTCTAGATTGATCGGGAAATTGGAATAGCTTCAAAAGCGCCGTTTTCCCTTTGCGCGGGTAGCTGCGGATGACTATCGATACCTGACCAAGGACGATTGGCCGGTTTCTCATGATTGTTTGTTCCTGCAACGTCATCAGCGATCACGACATCCGCAACGCGGTAAAGTCCGCGGACGAACTGCCGCGGAACCCGAAGCAGGTCTACGGTTGCCTGGGGTGCAGCGCGGAATGCGGCCGCTGTGCGCGCACGATCAAGACGATCATCGACGAGGCGCTGGGTCCCTGTGCCCGCGCCTGCCAGGCCGGCTGTCAGCACGGCCACCATCATGGGACGACGCCGGCGAAGGCGATCGATGACGACCTTCAGAGCCGTTTCGCGCTTGCTGCCTGCTGACAGGCATTGCACTCGGTCGCGTCGTTCTCCGCCCGAAAAATGCACATGAACGGGGGTCGTCTCCGCACTTCGAACCTGTTATTGAGCGCCTGCGGCCTCTAACTTTTTCGGAGCTTATCCATGCAGGGCGACCCCAAGGTCATCGAATATCTCAACAAGGGATTGCGCAGCGAGCTGACTGCCATCAACCAATATTGGCTGCACTATCGCCTGTTGAACAATTGGGGCCTTCTCGACATGGCGAAGGTCTGGCGCAAGGAATCCATCGAGGAGATGGAGCACGCCGACAAGTTCACCGACCGCATTCTCTTCCTCGACGGCTTCCCCAACATGCAGGTGCTCGATCCGCTGCGCATCGGCCAGAACGTCAAGGAGATCATCGAATGCGATCTCGCCGCCGAGATCGGTGCGCGGACGCTGTATCAGGAGGCCGCCACCTATTGCCACGGCGTCAAGGACTACGTGTCGCGCGACCTTTTCGAGCAACTGATGAAGGACGAGGAGCATCACATCGATTTCCTCGAGACCCAGCTCGACCTCATCAACCGCATCGGGCTCGAGCTCTACACGCAGAAGCACGTCGGCGGCCTCGAGAGCGAGCACTGACGGCGGCGGCGAGGGGGCAGTCCGCTTCGGAACGGGGCGATTCAGGGCTGGTGTTTCAAGCCTTGAATCGACCGCCTTCGACCTCGGGCGTGCCTACTGGATGATGCCGAAGGCGGTGACGGGCACGACCCAATAGACGAGCTGCGTTCCCGCAAACGCGCTCCTGAGCCGCTCCAGTAGCCGCTCGAGATCCTCTTCCGGCAACACGATCCGCACGACGACCTCGTCGGCATGTCCTTTCACCCGCTCTGCGGCGCTCCGCAGCCGGACGCGCGCGCCGTGTCCGGCCGCTTCCGAGGCGGTGAAGCCCGTCACGAGATCGGTCTGCTCGCTCAGATGGTCGAGCACCTCGCTGTGAAGCGCATCCGGCACGATCAGGGTCAGGCAGACGGCTTGGCTGCTCATGTGGCTTCCTTCGCAGCGGCGCCGTAGCGGCGATACAGGATCGGCAACAGGATCAGCGTCAGCAGCGTGGACGACAGCAGGCCGCCTATCACGACGATCGCGAGCGGCCGCTGGACCTCCGATCCGGGCCCCGATGCAAACAGCAGCGGGATCAAACCGAGCGCCGTGATGCTCGCCGTCATCAGCACAGGCCGCAGCCTGCGCTTGGCGCCTTCGACCACGATACGCTGCTCGGGGACCCCGTGAGCGCGCAACTGGTTGAAATGAGACACCAGCACGACACCGTTGAGCACGGCGATTCCGAGCAGTGCGATGAAGCCGACGGAGGCTGGAACGGAGAGGTATTCGCCGCTCGAGACCAGCGCGAACACGCCGCCGATCAGCGCAAACGGAATGTTGACGAGGACGAGCAGGGCCTGGCGCACCGAGCCGAACGTGGTGAAGAGCAGCACGAAGATCAAGCCGATCGCGACCGGCACCACCACGGACAGACGCGCGGCCGCACGCTGCTGGTTCTCGAACTGCCCGCCCCATGTCAGCCGATAGCCGGACGGCAGCGGCAGCTCGGTTGCGACCCTTTGCTGGGCCGCCTGGACGAAGCCGACCATGTCGCGGCCGCGGACATTGCTGCGAACCACGCTCATGCGGTTGCCGTCCTCCCGGTCGATCTTCACCGGGCCGTCGACGCGCTGGATGCGTGCGACCTGAGAGAGTGCGACATGCTGGCCGGACGCAAGCGTCAGCGGCAATGCCGCCAGCATCGTGGGCGCCTGCCGCGTGGCCTCGCTGCCGCGGACCAGGATCGGCGTCCGGCGTCCCTCCTCGAGCGCGGTGCCGATCGTCCGGCCTTCGATCTGCGTGCGCAGGGAGGCCGAGATCGAGTCCACCGTGAGCCCGAGGCGGCCCGCCTCCATGCGGTTGACGGCGATCGTGTAGTACTGCGCGCCTTCGTTGAGCGTCGTGTAGACGTCCTGGGCGCCGTCGATGTCGGACATGATCGCCGACAGCTTGGCTGCGATCTCGTTGAGCTTGGTGATGTCCGGGCCGAAGATCTTCACCGCGACGTCGCCGCGCACGCCGCTGATCATCTCCTGCACGCGCATGTCGATCGGCTGCGTGAAGCTGAGCGAGACGCCGGGAAAGCCGGTCAGGACCTCGCGAAGCTTCTCGAGCAGGGCATCCCGATCGCTGGTCTGCCTCTGGTCCGCCGGCTTGAGCACCAGGAACGTGTCGGTCTGATTGGGGCCCATCGGATCGAGCCCGAGCTCGTCGGAGCCGGTGCGCGCGATGATGCCGGCGACGTCGGGCACCTTCATCAGGGCCGCCTGCAGCCGGGCATTGATGGCGAGGGACTCGTCGAGATTGACGGACGGCAGCGTCTCCACGCTGACGATGACGTCGCCTTCGTCCATCGTCGGCATGAAGGTCTTGCCCAGCTGGGTGTAGCCATATCCTGCGGCAACGAGGCCGACCAGCGCCGCTATGATCACCTTGCGCTCGTTCCCGAGCGCCCAGTCGAGCGCGGGTGCATAGACGCGCTGCGCTGCGCGGATCAGCACTGGATCGTCATGCGACGCGGATGTGAGCACGAAGGATGTTGCGACCGGAAGCACCGTCAGCGCCAGCAGCAGCGACGCGGCCAGGGCGAAGATGATCGCCAGCGCGACCGGAATGAAGAGCTTGCCCTCCAGCCCCTGCAAGGTCAGCAGCGGAACGAACACGATGATGATGATCAGGACGCCCGAGGCGACCGGCTGCAGGACCTCGCAGACGGAGCGGTAGACGATGTGGATCAGCGGCGTGGTGCTTGCGTGATCGTGCTTGGCGAGATTGCCGACGATGTTCTCGACCACCACGACCAGCGCGTCGATCAGCATGCCGATTGCGATCGCAAGGCCGCCGAGACTCATCAGGTTGGCGGACATGCCGACAGCCCGCATCACGATCAGCGCCATTACGATCGCGAGCGGCAGGCTGAGCGCAATCACCAGCGAGGCGCGCCAATTGCCGAGGAACAGCAGCAGCAGCACGACGACGAGCACCGTGGCTTCGCCCAGCGCCCGGACCACCGTGCCGACGGCGCGGTTGACCAGCCGGCTGCGGTCGTAGAACACGTTGATGGTGACGCTGCTCGGCAGCGACGGCTTCAGCTCATCCAGCCGGGCCCGAACGTCGCGCACCAATTGTCCGGCGTTGGCGCCGCGCAAGCCGAGCACGAGCCCCTCGACCGTCTCGCCCTTGCCGTCTTTCGTGACGGCGCCATAGCGGGTGAGGGCGCCGATCTTGACCCGCGCGACGTCGCTGACCCGGATCGGGATTCCGTCGCGGGTGTCGACGATGATCGCGCGGATGTCGTCGATGCCGCGGATGCTGCCCTCGATGCGGACCAGCGCGCTGTCCTCGCCCTGGTTGACCCGCCCGGCACCGTCGTTGCGGCTGTTGGCCTCGATGGCCTTGCGAAACAGCTCGGACGAGATGCCGCGCGCCGCCAGCGCATCGTTCCGCGGCACGATTTCGAAGGCGCGAACATAGCCGCCGAGCGCGTTGACGTCGGCAACCCCGGGCACCGTGCGCAGGGCCGGGCGGATGACCCAGTCGAGCAAGGTCCGGCGCTCGGCCAGCGACAGATCCGGACTGTCGATCGTGAACATGAACATCTCGCCCAGCGGACTGGTGATCGGCGCAAGGCCGCCGCTCACGCCCTCGGGGAAGTCGCGCGAAATGTTGGAGAGGCGCTCCGACACCTGATTGCGGGCCCAGTAGATGTCGGTGCCGTCCTCGAAGTCGACGGTGATGTCGGCCAGCGCATATTTGGTCGCCGACCGAAGGATCTTCTTGTTCGGCAATCCGAGCAGCTCCAGCTCGATCGGGACCGTGATGCGCTGCTCGACCTCTTCCGGCGTCAGGCCGGGGGCCTTCATGATGATCTTCACCTGGACCGGCGAGACGTCCGGAAAGGCATCGATCGGCAGGCTCGGCAGGACGACAGCGCCCGCGCCGATCACCAGCAGCGTGCTCAGGATGACGAAGAGCCGCTGCGACAGCGCGAATGCGACCAGCCGCTGCAGCATCTACTGCCCCAGTCGCGAGAGGATGCCGCGCAGCGCCGAGATGCCGCCGATGGCGATCTCGTCCTTGTCCGTGAGGGGGCCGGCGATGACGACGTGATCCTGATCCTCCGCGAGCAGCGTCACGGGGACGAGCCGGAAACCGCCTTCCGTGGCGACGAACACCGAGGTCTGCTCGCCGCGACGGACGAGGCCGCTATAGGGAATCTCCCATGCGCTTTCGCCTGCTGAGATGAAGCCGATGCGAGCGGCCGCCATCTGTCCGGAATGCAGCTCGCCATTGTTGGGAATCTCGGCGCGGACGAGAATGGTCTGCGTGGCGGCATCCGTGGTCTCGGACACCAGGATGACCTGGCCCGGTGTCGCATAGCCTTCGATGTCGACCTTGGCGCCCGTCTTGATCGCGCCGATGTTGGTCGCGGGAATCGCGATCTCGGCCCAGAGCGGCGACAGCCGCGCGAGCTTCACCAGGGACGCGGCCTGCTCCAGGCGCTGGCCCGGCGATACCGCGATCTCGACCACCGACGCAGCACGCGGCGCGGTGACGGTAAGCGTGGCGCTGATCGCCGCATCGCTGCTAAGCCGGGAGATCGCCTCGTCGGACAGACCGCTGATGTGCAGCATCTGCCGGCGTTCGGCGACGACGATGCTGGCCTGGCGCGCTTCCGCCTGGCTCGACTCCAGCACGCGTTGCGGGATGGCCTTGCCTTCGAACAGGTCGGCGTTGCGCTTCAGTTGCTGAGCCGCGAGGCCCTCCTGGGCCAGCGCATGCAGGTAGTCGCGCTGCAGCGAGACGAAGCTCGGGCTCTCCAGTGTGAGCAGCGGCTGTCCGACGGCCACGCGATCGCCGCGGGCAACGGCGAGGTTGGTGATCATCCCCGCGACGGGCGCGCTGACGACCCACAGCTGAGGCGTGGGAATGACGATCTGCGCGGGATAAGGCAGCGTCCTGTCCATCCGGCTGGAGATCGGATGCGTCACGCGCACGCCGAGGTTCTGCGCCTGGCTCGGCGTGAGCTTCAGCTCATCATCGCCTGACGCGGCGCAAGGCCCGACGACGAGAGCCAGCGCGAGAGCTGCGCGGCACAGACGGGCCGCAGACCGGTGGAGGAATCGCTTGGGCATCTCGACTAGGAATCTTCAGGTGCATGCATGACACATTCTGTACACTATTTCGGCAGATTTCCGCGACTGTTGACTTGGGTCAATCGGAGCTGGTCACGAACCCGGGAGGTTACTTCTCGTACCGCCAACGAGTCGCATTGGTGGCATCGCACGCGCCAGCGTCTCACACGGCATCGGCTGGAACGAAACAGCTGATGATGATGTCGCCGCGGTGATGGACGTACCACACCACGGCTTCGCCGATCGGGTTGCCGCGGTCGCGGATGATGGCGCGCTCCGGTACCGCCATCCATCGGCCCTCGATCGGTACCCAATAGGTGCCGTCGCGCACGTCATAGGTCGTGCGGTGGCCGTCGGAGATATCGCAGCACGGCACGCCGTTGGGCGCGATCACGCTCTTGAACCACGCGCGAATGTCGGGCGGGACATTGTCGAACTGCCCGTTGTCGAAAGCGGCCGCCACGGTCGCGCAGGCGAGCGAGCCGATCGTGAGAGCAGCCACCACCATCCTGCGCATGCGCTGCTCCCTTTCGTCGATCTACATGCCGCGCTGCGGCGCCGTCGCCAGCAGGTCGCGCAGCGGCTCGGCGTAGAACTTCGCATTCCCGGTGGTCAGGTGGCCGCGCGTCGCGGCCGAGGTCGGGATGAGGAAGAGCTTGCCGTTGGCGACGCGCTTCATCGCGTCCACGGTCACGCCGGTCTCCGGCGGGTTGCGCTCGTCGTCGGCCGAATTGATCAGCATCACGGTCGCCTTGATCTTGTCGAGATCGGCGGACGGATTGTAGTCGTGCGAGGAATCCCACTGATAGATGAAGTCGTTGGCGTCGGCGGGGATCGGCGTGGCGAGCCGCTCCTCGACCAGCTTGTCGGCCTTGGCGGCGGTCGGCGCCGCGAGCTGATAGGCGACGGTGCCGCCGGCCGAGGCGGTGGCGTAGGCCGTGACGGCGTATTTCATCATGCGCGGCTGTGCGGTGTAGTTGCCGCCGTTGTAGTCGGGATCGTTGCGGATCGTCTCCAGCATCAGCCGGCGCAGCATCCAGTTGCGGGCCGCCATTTCGGTCGGCTGCGAGGCCATCGGCACCGCCACGTCCATGAACTCCGGATAGCGCGTGGCCCACACCCAGCTATGCATGCCGCCCATCGAATTGCCGATCACGAGCCGCAGGTGCTTGATGCCGAGCCCCTCGGTCAGCAGGCGGTGCTGCGCGTCGACCATGTCGGCATAGTCATAGGCGGGAAATTTCGTCTTCAGCCCGTCGGAGGGCTTTGACGATTTGCCGTGGCCGATGCTGTCGGGGATGATGATGTAGTACTTGCTCGCGTCGAGCGGCTGGTCCTTGCCGAACAATTCGCCGGCGAAGGTCGGCCCCAGCATGCTTGCACCGGAGCCGCCGGTGCCATGCAGCACCAGCACCGGCTGTCCGGTCGGCTCGCCGACCGTCGTATAGTGCAGCTTCAGCTCCGGCAGCGTTTCGCCGGTGTGAAACTTGAAATCCTTGACGACGAAGTCGCCCTGCTTCGGGGCGGGATAGTCGGCGGCGCGGGCCGGCGCGCAAAAAACGATGACGGCGGCAAAAACGGCGGCAAGCGGTCGAAACATGGACTCCCCCTGATCAAGCGCAGCTCTTCCGGCTGCGTCGGGGGCATGATAGCACGGTCCGCGACCTGGTTCAGTACCGGATTGATGGGACCCATCATGTGCCGCAACATCAAGACGCTGTTCAATTTCGAGCCGCCGGCGACCGAGGCTGAAATCCAGGCCTCGGCCCTGCAGTTCGTGCGCAAGCTGTCCGGCTTCAATGCGCCGTCGCAGGCTAACGAGGCCGCCTTCACCCGGGCGGTCGAGGAGGTGGCCGACGCCGCGCGGCGGCTCCTGACCTCGCTGCACACCCAGGCGCCGCCGCGCGACCGCGAGATCGAGGCGGCCAAGGCGCGGGAGCGCTCGGCGGCCAGGTTCGGCCCCCGCTGAGGCCCGCCGCACCCGGACGCAGCCGAAGCTCAGAAGCCCTCATCGTCGTGGTCGTCGCGGCCCTCGGCGTGCTTCTCGTGCTTCTTCTTTTTCTTGCCCTTCTTCTTTTTCTTCTTCTTCGGGAGGTCGATCTCGTGCGGATCGTCGTCCTCGAAGGCCTCGTCCAGCGCATCGTCATGCGTGGTGGCGGCGAAGATGTCGCGCACCGCGACCAGCTCGGCCTCGCGCTCATGCGCCTCGCGATCCCGCGCGCGTTTGTAGTCGTCATAGGCGGCGAAGATCTGCTCCAGCCAGGGCATCAGCTGATCGATCGTCGGCAAGGTGCCCGGCGGCCCCGGCTCGCCCTGGGGACCTTGCGGTCCGGCAGGTCCCGGCTTGCCGGGCGGACCGGCCTCGCCGCGCGGCCCCTGCGGGCCGGGCCTGCCTTGCGGACCCGCCTTGCCGTCGGGACCCGGCTTGCCGCGCTGACCATCCGGTCCGCGCCGCCCGGGCTGCCCTTGCGGGCCACGTGGACCCACCAGGCCCTGCAGGCCGCGTCCGGCCGGATTCTTTGCCACTACCGCAACTCCGCTACACGTCTTTGATTCGCAGCGAAGCCTAACAGAGCGGCGACGACGGCAGCAATTGCAGCAGGGCTGCGAGGCCGATTGATCAACATCAATCGGCGCCGCATCCTGATGAGTTCCACGCGATGGGATATCGCGTGGCCGCCGTCGGATCAGGCCGAGTAGGCCGGCACCGCGATGCCGTCGGCCGTGTAGCTGCGGATCTTGTTGCGCAAGGTGCGCACGGGCATGCCGAGCAGCCTTGCGGCGTGGGTACGGTTGCCGTTGCAGCGCGCCAGGGTCTGCACGATCAGCTCGCGCTCGATCTCTGACAGGGGCGTGCCGATCAACAGCGGCAGGACTTCCGCCGCGGAGCGCGACGGTGGCATGGCAAGCGGCACGAGTGACGGACTTGCGGCTTCGGATGACAACTCTTGCGACATAACACCTCCCGATCAACGCCCGCGCCGACAGAAACGACGCGCAAACATCGAGACCAACTAAACATCCAGCCCGTAAATCACCGTGGTCGGACAAGGTTAATGGGGCCTTAACGCCGGCGCCCGGCGGCCTTGCACGCGCCAAATACCCCGAAATCGCCTTGGTTCTGCGCGGGTCTCGACCCATTTCGCCAGCGCCCGCGGCACATCCCGGTCGGCTGGCCTTCGTCCCACGCCATGCGGGCGGCTGACATTCGCGCCGCCACAGTTCCTGCACTGCGAGCGCGTCATTTCGAACACACCGGCGGCGGCGCATGCGCGGTGCCGCGCAAAGGGCTAAATTCGGCCGGATCGATTCGCTTGATGGGGCGCGATCGTCACACGTGGCCATCGAATTACCTCAAGTTCACTTCGCTGGAGACTTCATCCATGAGAATTGCATCCTTCGTCCGTGGTCTGCTGGTGGCACTGACGGCTGCTTGCGGCGCCGTCATTCCGGCTACGGCGCATGCGGATGGCGGCTTCATCACGCTGACCATCTACAAGGCGGGGTGGATCATCGGCGGCTCCGGCGGCAGCGGCGTGTTGAACTTCCACGGCCGCGCCTATCCGCTGTCGACCGGCGGCCTCGATTGGGGCCTGGTGTTCGGCGGCTCGCGCACGGTGCTGCGCGGCCGCGTCAGCAACATCTGGCGTCCGTCCGACGTCGAGGGCGTCTACGGTGCCGCCGGCGCGGGCCTCGCCGTCGGCCGCGGCGTGCGCGGCATCGTGCTGACCAACCAGAAGGGCGCGGTGCTGGAGCTGTCGGGTGAGCAGATCGGGCTGCTGGCGAACGTCGACCTGTCGGGTCTCGCGATCACGATCAGGTAGTTGTCGCGTCGCCCGGTCAGCCCCACGCAACGAGCTGTCGTCGCCCGCCTGCGCCGGCGATGACAGCGTTTTCCGTGCTGAGCGCGACGCCAACATCTATCTCTCCGGACTCATGACTCCGCGTTCTCGCCGCACCGCGTGCGCGAGGAATGCATCGTGCGAGCCCCGTCTGATATCGAGGGGGGCAGGGAAGGCCGGGAGCTCGCCGCTCCCATGGTCCGCGTGCAACAAAAAGCACGCGGCAGAACCACAGGTTCGGCGGAGACATCCCGGCCTTCCCTGCGCGCATGGTCTGACGGCTTATACGTGGTCTCCCTGGCGCGCCGGCTTGTTGGCCGCCATTGCACGCGCCACGCTTCCGCATGAGCACGCACGTGATACCAGCGTCGGGGTATCAGGACATCACGACTTCGCCGTACGTGACCACTCGCGCTCGTCCGGCGCAGCGATCACGTCCACCGCGGCCCACCTCCACGTATCGTGACGACGCGTACGTCCCTCTGCATGAGGCGGGTTGAGCGAAAACATCGTCCTGATTTGCCCGACATGACAAGCTCTAATGCCTGCGGCAAACTAACACGACGGGCAGTTTGCGCATGGCACGGATGCGCGGATTGCCCGTCGGGCAGGGAGGGGATGCTTCACGTCGGTGACGTGGATAGCCATAACCGCGCGTCGGATCGCCAGCACTGCGCTCTGCGATGCTGCGCCCTCTCCCCTTGTGGGAGAGGGCATCTCCGGCCTATCAGCTCACTCGCTTGGGTGAGGGGTCTCTCTCAGTAAACGACACTCGGAGAGAGAGAGACCCCTCACCCGAGCGCGTTTGCCGCTCTGTCCTACATGCCCTCTCCCACAAGGGGAGAGGGCGCAGTCATCGGCATGCGCGGATCGTCGTCAGCGAGTGTGTAGGGTGGGCAAAGGCGCGCGCATGCTGCTCGTTGCTCGATACGGTGTGCGATGCGCGCCGTGCCCACCGCCTGCTTGCGCCCATGCGGATGGACGGTGGGCACGCGACCGCCCTGCGGGCGGCTGCTTTGCCCACCCTACCGATCCTCATCGAAAGCGGTGACAGGCGCTGCTTCAGACGCGATCCCCGGCGACATGCGCCGCCAACTCCCACCACGGTTCGAGCGTCCACGCGCCCGATGCCGCGCCGGAGGGGGAGGCGAGCACGAACGTGGTCGGGAAATGATGCTGCTCCGGCTGCCGCCCGAGCGCGATCGCACTGGTCGGCCGGGCGTAGAACAGGCTCGCGGCCTTCTTGCTGGTGAAGGCGACCGTCGCCGGCCGATGGCGCCGGATCTTCGCGGCAAAGCCGGCGACGTCGACGCCGGCCTTCAGCGCGACATGGTCCATGCCCGCGCCCTGCTTGCACAGATCGGTGAAGCCGATGCCGAGCGACAGCAGCGCCGGAAACTCCTGCGGTTGGTACAGCCGCGGCGTCAGGCCGATTGCCTGAAGCGTGCGCCAGAAGCGGTTGCCGGGATGAGCGTAGTAGTGTCCGGTCGCGGCTGACCGTTCGCTCGCGGCGGTGCCGACGAAGACGAGGCGCAGGCCGGGCTGGAGCTGATCGGGCAGGCGGTCCATGGCGTCGTTGTCGCATTGTTGCGGTCGCCGCAACAGCCTGTTGCCGGCGGGCTGCATTGTTGCCGCGATGCCCCTGGTCTATGTGACGGGAAGCCACGGGAGCACCTGATGTCACAACGTCGTCTGTATCATTTCGCCCTCTCCGGCCACGCGCATCGCGCGCGGCTGATGCTGAGCCTGCTCGGCCTGCCTTGCGAGCTCATCGAGGTCGACCTCAAGGGCGGCGCGCACAAGCGGCCGGACTTTCTTGCGCTCAATCCGTTCGGCCAGGTGCCGGTGCTGGTCGACGGCGATGCCGTGATCCCCGATTCCAACGCGATCCTGGTCTATCTCGCCGGCCGCTACGACGACGCTGGCAAATGGCTGCCGCGCGATCCGCTCGGTCAGGCCCAGGTGCAGCGCTGGCTGTCGGCCGCGGCCGGTCCGCTGGCGTTCGGTCCGGCGGCGGCGCGGGTTGCGACCCTGTTCGGCGCGCCGCTGGACATGGCGAAGGCGCACCAGCTCGCCCACGGCCTGTTCACGGTGATGGAAGGCGAGCTCTCTGCGCGGCCATATCTCGCCGGCGCGGCACCGACCATCGCCGACGTCGCGCTGTTCAGCTACACCGCGCACGCGCCGGAAGGCGGCGTGTCGCTGACGCCGTTCCCGAACGTGCAGGCGTGGCTGACGCGGATCAGGGATCTGCCCGGCTTCGTGCCGATGCAGGCCAGCGCGGTCAGCGCAGCCTGACCGGCGCTAGATCATGATGCGATTCAACGGAATCGCATCATGATCTCATCTCCTTGTTTGAGCATGATCTTTTCCGAAAACTGGTTTCCACTGTTCCGGATCATGCTCTCATGCACGACGGCGTGCGGACGCCGCTTACAGGAAGCAGCGGCGCTCGTCGCGCAGCTTGATCTGGATGTTGGTCGCCTCGACGAAGGTCGGCACCGGCTTGGAGACGATCTTGTAGGTCGACGGCCACTCCACCGGCTTCGACTGCAGCTCGGTGTTCCAGATCTGGCAGATGCCGGTGTTGTCCCAGCGGATCACGTAGTAGCCGGACTTGGGCGCAGGCGCGGCGAATGCGGTGGGCACGATGGAGGCGGCAGCAATGGCCGCGGCGGCGGCGAGCGTGGTCAGGCGACGCATCATCAATCTCCTCAAACGAAACAACGACAATCGCCCGCCCGCGCGGGCCACCGGCCGTGCGGCCGGACCAAGGCGAAAGTGGTGCGACAAAAGCGCGCGCAACGCAAGCTTGCGCGTGCCGTCATTCACAGCGATGTCCGGGATGTGAACGACGACATGCCGCCGTCACATGATGCCATCAGGCGGGCGCGGGCTCAGAGCGTGCAGCGGCCCTGCTGGCGCAGCCTGATCTGCCGGGTCACGGCGTCGTTGAACGTCGGCACCGGCCGGCTGATGACCTGATAGCTCGACGGCCATGCGACCGGCTTGAATGCGAAGGCCTCGCTCCAGACCTGGCAGATGCCGGTATTGTCCCAGCGGATGATGTAGTAGCCGGCCTGCGCCGGCGCGGCGGCCAGCAGGGTGGCCGCGGCGAGGCCTGCGGCCAAACAGACTGTGGTGAAACGAGGCATCGTGAAAACTCCGGCAACAAACTGGCCCCAGCCCGCGGCCGGCCCTGTGTCGGAGCGGTCTCGTTCATTTTGAAGGCAGCCGCGCAGGAATCATGCGGCAAAAGCGCGCGATCACGGCTGACGAGGCGGATGGCAGCGAACGGAGCCTCACCGGATGCGCGGCGCGCCGCATGGATTGCGGCCGCCGCCATCCGACGCCGTCACGTCGGCGACGTCGGCGCGAGCGTCAGGGGCGGACGGTCTCGGTGCCTTGGCGGGAGGAGAACCTGAGATCCGCCGCGAAGCTCGCTGTCGGGACGAAAGCCGGGACCACGCCGATGGGCGGCGGCTGCGGGGCCACCGGCCGCGCGCGCCGGCGCAGGAAGTGGCGCTCGAGATAGGCGTAGGACAGCGTGGCCGCCAGGACCGACAGCGGCAGCCCGATCGCGAGCCGCAGCGGCCACCAGACGCCGTAGCTGTCCAGGAAATTCAGGATCGGCAGGTGCCAGAGATAGATGCCGTAGAAGATCCGGCCGAGGAAGAGCGCGACCGGCCATTCGAAGATGCGGTGGACAATCGTGCCGTGGCTGCGCGCCAGCATGGTCAGCGCGAGGATGCCGGGAAGCACGCCGCACACCATGCTGCCGAACAGATAGTAGTTCATGCTCGGTCCGTCCGCCGGCCAGAACAGGAAGGTGACCGTGCCCCAATAGATCAGCAGCGGCCATGCGAGCTTCGGCCAGAGCCGGTCGAGCGCCGGCGAGGAGCCGTGCGGCACCAGCCTGAGCACGACGGCCATCGCGCATCCCGCCATCAGGGCGTCGGCGCGGGTGTCGAACGCGGTGTAGAGCCGCCGCCATTCGGCGCCATCGAGCACCAGCGCGACGCGCCAGGCCCAGATCGCGGCCGCAATGGCACAGATGGCGCCGACCAGCCGCCAGGTGACGCCGAAGCGCTTCACCAGGAATACAAATGTCAGCGGCCACAGCAGATAGAACTGCTCCTCGGTCGACAAGGTCCAGGTGTGGCCGATATCCTCGATCGTCTTCGGATCGAACACGTACCAGTAGTTGGACATGTAGGAGAGCGCGATCGCGGCGCGCTCGACCGCCGGCAGCAACGGCGGCCGCAGCAGCCAGGTGAACAGCAGGTAGGCGGCGAGCATCAGCAGCAGCGGCGGCACGATCCGGGCGAAGCGCCGCGCATAGAACTGCCGGAACCTGATGTGGCCGTGCTTGTCGATGTCCCGCAGCAGCAGGCCGGTGATGTAATAGGCGCTGGCGACGAAGAACAGGTCGATATAGAGCACCGCGCCCGGCACGAGCGTATGCGAGACGTGCGCCGTGACGACGCCCAGGGTCATCAGCCCGCGCATGCCGTCATGCGAGGGAACGTAGCCGAGCGGATAGACCTGGGCCTGGAAGGCCTCCCGGATCGCCTCCCGCAACGGCGCCGTGGCGGCGGCCGCGAGGCGGAACAGGGCATGAAAGGGCCATGGATAAAACATTTATCGCTAGATTTTCGGAGATAATGTTTCAGACTATTAAATCCTATTTAAAAATTAAATAATCCGCAAGCAGCGAAATAGCAGGGCGGGTGTCATGACGACGCAGGGTTGCGATGAAATGAGGCAAGTCGCCGGATGCGGCGGCAGATGACGGCGTCAGGGCAGGTGAAGGCGAGGGAACTCGCGATGCCGATGCGGAGGATGCGGAGGAGGCGACGCGTTTAGCTCGGTCGGCGTATTCCGCGCGTCTCGTCTTCGCCGCCTGCAATCGGCATCACCATCGCCGGACGACCATCGTAGCCATTGACTGTCGCCTCACCGGCAGAACCGCAGGGTGGGCAAAGCAAAGCGACGTCTTGCTCACTGCATCACCACGCGCCGGCGGGAGCGTACCCACCGTGTCCACCGCGGCGGGCACGCCTCCGCCGCCGCTCTGCGAGCGCCGTCGAACGCTCTGCCCGCCCGACGGTGTCGCGATCGCCGCGACGCCCTCGATCAGCATCTTCCGGAGTGCGAGCGCCCACACGGCGAATGCGCGTCAACCACGTCGTTGGTGTGCAGCGCAGATTAACAATCATTGGTTGTGAGTTGCGGAATTGAAGTTTAAGATCGTCGATTGTTTGAGTGCAGCCAATTTTTGAGTGTCATTTCAACGGAGCTTGTCATGGAAGAAGCCCATATCAAGGCATTCGAGGCTCTGCCTCAGTCCACCTCGTGCAGGATCATCACGTTCGACAGCGCGACCGTGGTGCCTGGCATCGTTCCGGACACCTACTTCCTGATCGTCACCGGCACCAAGCCCTGGGTCACGATGAAGGTCGAATTGCATCCACTGATCTATATCCGGCAACCCGAATATTGGGGCATCGAGGTGGTCGGCTGCCAGAGCGGCATCGGCCTGCCGCAGACCGCGCCGTATCACGTTGTCCTCGACATCACGCATTTGCGCGGCAAAAAGGGGATCGAAGTGATCGGCGCCACCAGCAGGAAGCAGATCAACGTGCCGTAGGAAGGGCGAGGGCCGGGTGCGGGGGGGGGGGCATCGGTTCCACAGCCACGCTTTGGCGTCACGCGGCCGAGCATGGCGCCGCGAGATACAGCGCCCTCGCCCCTTGTGGGAGAGGGCATGTACGGCCCATCCATCCATCCATGCGGTCGGGTGAGGGGTATGTCCATTGGCGCTAACTTACCAAATTAACGCTTGGTATTCTCGTTTTCTTGGCGGCTCTTGGAGATGGCGTTGAATGTTCCGCGCAGCGGCCCGCAACGTTTGCACGTCGGGTTTGGGGATGACGGCGTCGACGAGGGCCTCGACGATCAAGCGCAATAGGCGCCAGACGCCGTTCTTCACGCGGCCTCCCGGCGGGGAGAGTCACCGAGATGTTCCGCGATGAGCGGCTCGGTCAGCAGCGCCAGCAGAAGATGACAGAGGATGTGCGCTCTCGCACTCCTGGGATCCTCGCCCGGTGGTCGCGCGAGGCCGATACTGCTCTTGAGATGCTTGAAGGCGATCTCGATGCGCCACCGCAATCGATAGAGGCTGCTGATTGCTGGAAGTGGATATTCATCGCGATCGAGCGAGGTGATGATGATGACCCATTCGGCCGCGACCAACGTCTCGGGCTGCAGCTTGCGGCCCATGTCTCGTGCCCGGCGCGTGATCTTTTCGATCGTGGCATCGCGCGCCTGCTTCGGCTTTCGGATCGCCACCAGACGTAATGCGATAGGCTCTTTCGCCGAAGCCTTGATCCAGACGGGCCGATCAACCAGTCCCTTGCCACGCGACTTTTTTAGCAGAGCAATGAGATCGAGACGGTTCGCGTCGGCGTCGAGCCAACGAGCGCCATTCCATTTGGCGCGCACTACGATATCAGCGCTTTCAGCAAGCACCTTGGCGACCCGATCGGGCTGCAGATAGGCACGATCGCCGACGCGAATTTCGCCCGGCACGACACCGGCGCGATCGATGACCTCGCCCTCGCTCTCATCCGTCAGTTCGAAGGCGGTAAAGCGTTCGCTCGCCAGATCGAAAGCTGAATGTATCCGCCATACGCCGCCGGATTCTCGATCATTGCGGCCGGCTTTTGCCACCGCCGTGGCATCCACAAGACGGACCGGTCGGCCTTTCGCCGCGGCCAGGCAGGTCTCACCTGCGCTCCCAACGAGCAGCCGGCTGACCAGTTGTTCGAGCCAATCCGCCGAGTTGCGTAGCCGCTTGAGAAGCGCGACATTCGACAATGAGGCAAGTCCCATCGCCTCAGCCCATGCGGCGGTCAATCGCAGCCCGCGCGTCCCCCAACAATACGCGAGCACCAGCCGCAGCTGATCCACGGCACATTCGACCTTGCGGGCTCGTTTGAAAGCCCCAAATTCCCGAGCCTCATGCTCAAGCAGGTCAGCGCCGCCCAACCGAGCGATAGTGCGCAGCCATTCGGTGTTCGAAAGCGATTCGTCAGTCACTCGACCGAGGAATCATCCATTTCCGGCAGCAAAATGGTAAGTTAGCGCCAATGGGGGTATGTCTCGGCGAACTCGACTCGCGGAGACATACCCCTCACCGAACCGCACTTGCCGCTCTGTCCTACATGTCCTCTCCCACAAGGGGAGAGGACGCATTCACGCGCGCCGTTCTCTGTGGTTGAGGCGCCTGAACAGCGTCCTCCACATCGCTACGCCGTCGCCAACGCCGCGACACCCTCAATCTCGATCAGCATCTTCGGATCGGGGAGCGCCACCACCACGCAGGTGGTGCGCGCCGGATACGGCGCCGGCCCGAACGCCGCGGCATAGAGCCGGTTCATCGCCGCCACGTCGGCCGCGCGGGTCAGCAGCACGTTGACTTTGACGAGATCGCGGATGCTCGCGCCGCCCTCGCTCAGCACGCGCGTGAAGTTGGTCACGACATTGGCGAACTGCGCGTCGAACTCATCGGGCAGGTTGCCGTCAGCGTCGAAACCGGGAATGCCGGAGATGAAGAGGAGATCGCCGACGCGGGTGCCGAAAGACAGCGGCGGGGCTTTGACGTGCGGCGGGGCGGGGATGTGGTGGATGGGCATGAAGATATTCTTCCCTCGTGTGCGGAGAGTAAGGCCAAAATTCTGCGGCATATCTTTGAGTTCATCTAACAAAAAGCCGGGCTTGCGCCCGGCTTGATGGATGGCCGGGTCGAGCCCGGCCATGACGACGGAGAGAGCTGAGCGGGCGTCAGGACAACGCCTTGTTGCTCTCCTTCACCTTCTCCGCGTCCAGATATACGCTGCCGCCCATCTCCTTGAACTTGGCGCTCATCTGGGCCATGCCGTCCGCGATGGTGCCGGAGATGGTCATGCCGACCGTCGCCGGATCATTCAGCGTTGCCGCGTAGTCGCGGACGTCCTGGGTGATCTTCATCGAGCAGAACTTTGGGCCGCACATCGAGCAGAAATGCGCGACCTTGTGGGCTTCCTTCGGCAGCGTCTCGTCGTGGAAGCTCTTGGCGGTGTCCGGGTCGAGGCCGAGGTTGAACTGGTCGGTCCAGCGGAACTCGAAGCGGGCGCGCGACAGGGCGTCGTCACGGAGCTGTGCGGCGGGGTGGCCCTTGGCGAGGTCGGCGGCGTGGGCGGCGATCTTGTAGGTGATGACGCCGGTCTTGACGTCGTTGCGATCGGGCAGGCCGAGATGTTCCTTCGGCGTCACGTAGCACAGCATGGCGCAGCCGAACCAGCCGATCATGGCGGCGCCGATGCCCGAGGTGATGTGGTCGTAGCCGGGCGCGATGTCGGTGGTCAGCGGCCCGAGCGTATAGAACGGCGCCTCGCCGCATTCCTTGAGCTGCTTGTCCATGTTGATCTTGATCTTGTGCATCGGCACGTGGCCGGGGCCCTCGATCATGACCTGGCAGCCCTTGTCCCAGGCGATCTTGGTGAGCTCGCCCAAGGTCTCCAGCTCGGCGAACTGCGCGCGGTCGTTGGCGTCCGCGATCGAGCCGGGGCGCAGGCCGTCGCCGAGCGAGAACGAGACGTCATACTTGCGCATGATGTCGCAGATCTCCTCGAAATGCGTATAGAGGAAGCTCTCCTTGTGATGCGCGAGGCACCACTTGGCCATGATCGAGCCGCCGCGCGAGACGATGCCGGTGACGCGGCTCGCGGTGAGGTGGATGTAGGCGAGGCGCACGCCGGCATGGATGGTGAAGTAGTCGACGCCCTGCTCGCACTGCTCGATCAGGGTGTCCTTGTAGAGCTCCCAGGTCAGCGCCACCGGATCGCCGTTGCACTTCTCCAGCGCCTGGTAGATCGGCACGGTGCCGATCGGCACCGGCGAGTTGCGCAGGATCCATTCCCGCGTCGTGTGGATGTTGCGGCCCGTCGAGAGGTCCATCACGGTGTCGGCGCCCCAGCGGATCGCCCACACCATCTTGTCCACCTCCTCCTCGACCGACGAGGTCACCGCCGAGTTGCCGATATTGGCGTTGATCTTGGTGAGGAAGTTGCGGCCGATGATCATCGGCTCCAGCTCGGCGTGGTTGATGTTGCAGGGGATGATGGCGCGGCCGCGCGCGATTTCGTCGCGGACGAATTCCGGGGTGATGAAGGCGGGGACGGCGGCGCCAAAGCTCTCGCCGTCGGCGAGCGCGGCCTCGGCGCGCTCGAGCTGGGTCTTGCGGCCGAGATTCTCGCGCTCGGCGACGTAGATCATCTCCTTGGTGACGATGCCGGCGCGGGCGAATTCGAGTTGGGTGATCTTGTGGCCGTCGAGGCCGCGCAGCGGCTTGTGATGCGCGGTGAACGCCTTCGCCGCCTTGTCGGCGCCGACATTGCCATTGTCCTCCGGCTTGATGTCGCGGCCGACATATTCCTCGACGCCGCCGCGCTCGCGCACCCAGGCGGAGCGGGCGCGCGCCAGGCCGGCATTGACGTCGATGGTGACGGAGGGATCGGTGTAGGGACCGGAGGTGTCGTAGACCGGCAGGTTGGGCTCGGAGGCCGCTTCGGAGAGAATGATCTCGCGCAGCGGCACGCGCAAATCGGGCGCGGAGTCGGGCACGGCGTAGATCTTGCGCGAGGACGGCAGCGGGCCGGTGGTGACGGCGGGCAGGGTGGTGTCGGGATTGGAGCGGATGTTCATGGGGTCCTCCTTCTCAATTGTTGTTGTCGGAGTGAATGGGGGCCGTCATTGCGAGGAGCGGGAGCGACGAAGCAATCCAGGGCGGCACGCGCGGCCCTGGATTGCTTCGCTCCGCTCGCAATGACGATGGAGAGAGTTGCGGCTCACATTGGCTCGCCGCGTATGCCGAGCGGAGATGATTTGGCGCTGTGAGGGACGCAGACTGTTCAGGCTCCCTCCCCCCTTGTGGGGGAGGGTTGGGGAGGGGGGTGAGCCGCACCCAGTGACCCCGGCGCTACCCCCCTCCCTAGCCCTCTCCCACAAGGGGGGAGGGAACGACGGAGAGCGGGGCGACGTCAGGGCCCAATCACTGTCAGAGGCATTCGCAAATGCTGCGCGCATCAGGCCGGCTCCCTGGTCGCATCGAGCCAGGCGCGGACGCGGGCGTCGGGGTCGGGGTTCTGGGTGACGTCGCTGACGACGGCGATCGAATCGGCGCCGGCGGCGAAGATCTCCGCGGCCTGCTCCAGCTTGATGCCGCCGATCGCGACCAGCGGGATGTTGCCGACGCGCCTCTTCCACTCGCTGATCTTCGCAACGCCCTGCGGCGCGAAGCGCATCGCCTTCAACGTCGTCGGGAAGATCGGGCCGAGCGCGACGTAGTCGGGCTCGGCGGCGAGCGCGGTCTCGAGCTCGGCATCGTCATGCGTCGACAGGCCGAGCGTCAGGCCGGCCTGCTTGATCGCGGCGACGTCGGCCTCCGCCAGATCCTCCTGGCCGAGATGGACGTGCTCCGCCCCGGCGACGACGGCGGCGCGCCAGTAGTCGTTGACGATCAGCTTCGTCGCGGTGCCCCTGGTGATGGCGAGCGCGTCGGTCACGATCTGCAGCGCCTCGCCGTCGTTCAGGTCCTTGGCGCGCAACTGGACGGTGCCGACGCCGAGCTTGGTCAGGCGCTCGACCCAGGCGAGGCTGTCGACGACGGGATAGAAGCGGTCAGGATACGGCATGCCAGAACGGGGTCCCAACGACAGGGGTGGAGGGCGAGGCGAAATCGCGGGCGTCCATCAGCCCGGCCTCGTAGGCGGTGCGGCCGGCCTCGACCCCGAGCCGGAAGGCGCGGGCCATCGCGACGGGATCGGCGGCTTTTGCCACCGCGGTGTTGAGCAGCACGGCGTCGTAGCCGAGCTCGAGCGCTTCCGCGGCGTGGCTCGGCGCGCCCAGGCCGGCGTCAACCACGAGGGTGATGTCGGGCAGGCGGTCGCGTAAAAGCTTCAGCGCATCGCGATTGGTGATGCCCTTGGCCGAGCCGATCGGCGCCGCCCAGGGCATCACGACCTTGCAGCCGGCATCGACCAGCCGCATCGCGACCGTGAGATCCTCGGTGCAGTAGGGGAAGACCTCGAAACCGTCCTTGATCAGGATATCAGCGGCTTCGACGAGACCGACCACGTCGGGCTGCAGGGTGTCGTTGTCGCCGATGACTTCGAGCTTGATCCAGCTCGTGCCGAACAATTCGCGCGCGAGCTTCGCCGTCGTCACCGCCTCGCGCACGCTGCGGCAGCCGGCGGTGTTCGGCAGCACGGTGACGTCGAGCGCGTTGATCAGCTTCCAGAACGCGTCGCCGGTCTTGCCGCCGGCGGCCTCGCGCCGCAGCGACACCGTGACGATCTGGGCGCCCGAGGCGCGGATCGCGTCCTGCATGATCGCGGGCGAGGGGTAGAGCGCGGTGCCGATGAGGAGGCGGGAGGCGAAGGTCTTGTCGTAGAAGGTGGGCATTAGTTGTCTCCGTCGTTGCGGACGGTGGTCGTCCCGGCGCTATCACCGCGGCGGGTGGCTATGGGTCGCTGCTTTCGCAAGGACGACAGCTGCAAGTGGCGGGCGAGCGCGCGTCTCACGGCCATCACTCACCCTCCCTGCCGGGGGGTGATGATCTCGATCTCGTCGCCTGCCTTCAATGCCGTCTCTGACCAGCGGCTCTTCGGCACGACGTCGTAGTTCAGCGCGATGGCGAAATGGGTGCCCTCGTAGTCCAGCTCGGACAACAGCGCAGTCACGCTGGTCGCGTTGATGTCGCGGGCCTCGCCATTGACGGTCACGCGCATCGCATCACCTCGTTGTCGATCTGGCCGTGCGCGAGATAGTTCAAGGTCGCCTGCGCCAGCGCCGGCGCGATCAGGAAGCCGTGGCGGTAGAGGCCGTTGACGCGGATCTCGCGCTCGCCCTTGATGGTGATGCGCGGCAGATTGTCGGGATAGGCCGGCCGCAGCCCCGAGCCGAATTCGAGGATGCGGGCCTCGCCGAACGCCGGGTGCACCGAGTAGGCGGCGCCGAGCAGCTCCAGAGCGGAGCGCAGGCTGACGCCGGTGTCCTCGGCCTCGAGCGAGGTCGCGCCCAGCATGAACAAATTGTCCTCGCGCGGGATCAGATAGAGCGGGAAGCGCGGATGCATCAGCCGCACCGGCCGCGCGAGCTGCACCTCGGCGGTCTCGATCAGGATCATCTCGCCCTTGACGCCGCGCAGCTCGGGCTCGGCGTCGCGCGCCTCCAGCCCGCGGCAGTCGATCACGAGGCCGTCGAGGTCGTCAGCCGTGACGTCGCTGTTGAATAGCACCCGGCCGCCGGCCTCGACGATGCGCTGATGCAGCTTCGGCAGCACGCGGCGCGGCTCGACATGGCCCTCGGTCGGATAGAACAGGCCCTCGCGGAAGCGGCCCTCCAGCGACGGCTCCAGCGCGGCAAGCTGCTGCGCGTCGAGCCGCTGATAGCCGGAGGTGCGGCGGGCGAAGCGGTCGTAATCGGCGCGGTCGCGGGCATGCGCGATCACCAGCGAGCCGTTGAACGGCGTGTCCGGCAGCTCGCGCCGCCAGATGTCGAGCGCGGCGAGGCCGAGGCGGCTGATGATCGGCTCGGCGACCTCGCTCTCGCAATAGGGCGCCAGCATGCCGCCGGCCCAATGGCTGGTGGAGAGCACCAGGTCGGAATCGCTGCGCTCGTGCAGGGTGACCTCGCGGCCCGCGCGCGCGAGCAGAAGCGCCTGCCAGGCACCCGCGATGCCTGCACCGATGATGGATACGGGGACATCCCCGCGCGTGGTTGTCTGCTGCATCCCTGTCCCTTCGCCGGCATGACCCGGATCAGGTTCAAAGGGTCACCGCATCACGCTGCGGTATCTCAGCTCCCCCTCGGAGCTCCCCTCGGAACGCGCTTAAAATAGACCGATACGGCCCCGTGTCAACGGAGTGTCACGGAAAGACAGTTTGGGGCGGTGAGGAACCAAGCGCCGTCAGTGCGCCCGCGCGTGGCGGCCGGTCGCGATTTTCGGGGTGATGTCGAGCGGGCCGCTCGTGCGCTCGGAGCGGCCGGCGGGCCGCGCGTCGGCGAGGCGCTGCCGCTTGGCCTCCTCGTAGTAGCCCCTGGCGAAGTAGAGCACGGCGCGGTCGTGGTCGCCGTGGGCGGCACGGTAGGCGCCGGCGAGATAGCGCACGCCATAGGTGAGATTGGTGTTCGGATCGTGCAGGCCCTGCGCGTCGCCGGTGTAGCCGAGGCCGCGCGCGGTGCCGAGCTTGATCTGCATCAGGCCGATGCAGCCGCAGCGGCCGACCAGGTCCTTCTGGTATTTGCTCTCGCGCACGATGACGCGGTGGATCAGCGATTCCGGAATGTTGTTGGCGGCGGCGTGCACCGCCACCAGCGCGTCGATGTGCGGATGGCCGGTGTCGATGTGGCGCGGCTTGGTCTCGGCCGCCCTGCGCTCGGCCTCGCGGGGCTCGGCCGCAGCGGCCGGGATGGCGTCGGTGTCGGCGGGCGCTGAGGCATTGGCGTCCATCGGCGGCGAGGTGTCGGCGCTGCTGACGGCCTCGATCGCCTCGACCTCGCGCGCGGCCTTGGTCACCGCGCTGCGTGCGGCCAGCTCCCTGGTGCCGTCGGAGCGGACATGGGCGAGCTTGACCTTGCCGGCCTTCGGCTTGGCTGCATTGTCCGATGCGGTGCTCGCATCATCGGCAGCCATTGCGAACGGCACGGGACCAGCCATCGCGAAGCCTGCAATGCAGGCCGTCAGCACAAGACGTCTCATGTGTCAGGATCCCCCGGGAACCACACGCATGCCGAGCAGCCCCCCAGCACGCGCTTTACACTTTGCACACCGTAATTGGCGCGAACGCCGGGCGATAATGTGGCAATAATGGGGCGGAGACGCCGGGCGAGTGCGGATGCGCCGGCGGTTTACCGCGAATTATGCCGTGCATGCTTGGCTGGCGGAGCAATTCCGCCAACGGGGCCCTGCCGCGATGACGCTGTCCGTCACCCACACCGAAGCGACCGCCGGGCGCACGCAGGCGCTGCTGCCACTATGGGTCGGCGCCGGCGTCTATGCGCTGCTGCTGATCTCCGGCAACCGGCTGCTCAACGATCCCGACACGCTGTGGCAGATCACGGTGGGGCAGTGGATCATCGACCACCGCGCGGTGCCCGAGGTCGACGTCTATTCCTTCACCATGCGCGGCGCGCCCTGGATCTCCACGCAGTGGCTGGCGCAGGTCGCCTATGCCGCCGCTTACAGGTTCGCCGGCTGGACCGGGCCGGTGGTGCTGGCGGCCTCGGCGACCGCGCTGTCCTTCGCGCTGTTGGCGCGCGCCCTCAGCCGGCATCTGCGCGACGCCACGACATTGGTGTTCGTGGTCGCGGCGTTCCTGCTCTGCCTGCCGCATCTGCTGGCGCGGCCGCATGTGCTGGCGTTTCCGATTCTGGTGGCCTGGATCGCCGGACTTGTCGATGCCGCCGATCGCAAGGCCGCGCCGCCATGGCCGCTGGTGCTGCTGATCGCGCTGTGGGCCAATCTGCATGGCGGATTCGTGTTCGGCCTGTTCTTCATCGCGCCCGCCGCGCTCGACGCGCTGGTCAATGCCGATGCCTCGGCCCGCCGTAGCCTCGCGCTGCGCTGGGCCGGGTTTGCAGCGCTCGCGCTGGTGGCGAGCTGCTGCACGCCCTATGGCTGGAATGCGCTGCTGGCGTCGCAGAAGATCCTCTCGCTGGGTCAGGCGCTGCCGCTGATCGTGGAATGGAAGGCGACCGATTTCCAGGGGCTCGGTCCGTTCGAGATCTGCCTGCTGATCGCCATCGGGTTCGCGCTGTTCAATGGCCTCAGGCTGCCGACGGTGCGCATCCTCATGCTGCTCGGCCTGCTGCACATGGCGCTGGCGCAGGCGCGCGCGGCGGAGATCCTGGCGCTGGTGGGCCCGCTGGTGCTCGCCGCGCCTCTGGCGCGGCAGGCGGGCGCGTCGCCCGTGCCGCCGCAGGCGCGCGCGCCGGGCGCGGCGCTGACGGCGGCAGTGATGCTCGCGCTCGGCGCCGGCACCATCGCGTCGGCCGCGATCCTGAACTACGCGCCGAACATGCGCGGCACCCCCGTCGCGGCCGTGACCGAGCTGAAGAAGCTCAACCTCACGCGGGTGCTCAACGACTATGATTTCGGCGGCTACCTGATCTCAGCCGGTGTCGCACCGTTCATCGACGGCCGCACCGAGCTCTATGGCGAGAAGTTCTTCGTCGACCACAATGCCGCCTCCGGCCTGATGGAGCCGGACAATCTGTTCCGCCTGCTCAAGGATTACGACATCGAGGCGACCCTGCTGCGCACCCAGAGTGCTGCGACCAAGCTGCTCGATCACGTCGACGGCTGGCAGAAGGTCTATGCCGACGACATCGCCACCATCCATCTGCGCAAGGCGGGCGCCCGCCATGTCGCGGAACCGGCGGTCACCTCCGACGGCAATTGAATCAAAGACGTCGATCCCATCCGCGTGAGGTTGGATGTCGCGCGGCATCCCGGCGCGTGCAAATCCGCCGCCGCGCGGGTAAGATCGCGGCCGTCAGTTCGACAGCATGCCTGACTCATTCAACCTGACTCATTCAAGAAGACTGAACAGAGAGGGAGCGCGTCATGGCCGTGAAGGCAGCCGACGATCATTCACCCAGCATTGACCGTTCATTCGACATCGACGCGACGCCATCCACGGTTCGCGTCGTGGATCTGCCGCGAAACAATCCCTGCGCCCAATGTGGCGAGGCGATCGCATTGCCGTCCTGGGTCGAAAAGGACGGCCGCCGCACCGCGTATCTCTGGTACTGCCGCCTCTGCGACTATCGGTACGAAACCATCGCCTTCTATGCCGAGTCCGTCGATCAGGACGGCGCGATGGCGGCGTAGGGGTAGGCGTCCCGCAGCCGAGCAATTCAATTGGCTTGGACGGAATGCTGAACAGATGGTCTATCGGTTGATGCCGATGTGAGTACGGCGATTGCGGCTTGCTCCGCTCGACCTCTCCCCGCTTGCGGCTGGGCGATCGCATATGGTTTTCCTGGGCGGAACCTTCATGGCCTCATGGTTCGAGACGCGTCGCAAGAGCGACGCTCCTCACCATGAGGTTCAACAGCTTTGCGGCGGAGAAAGGCCCTCATCCTGAGGAGCCCGCCGAAGGCGGGCGTCTCGAAGGATGGTCGCGAAAAGACGGCGCGCCCAGCCTCTTTCACCATATGCGATCGCCCTGCCGCAAGCGGGGAGAGGTCGGATTGCATCGAAGATGCAATCCGGGTGAGGGGGGTACAGGTCTCACCATGCCCACCACCGGTGCGGCTGCCCCTCACCCCAACCCTCTCCCCGTAAGAACAGGGAGCGGGAGCCGACCGTCACCGCGGTCAGCAGCTAACAAGCTCCACGCACCTGCGTCATACCGTACTGACGACGTCAGCCATGTCCACCCGAACCGTCACAAACTAACACTTCCGCGTCGCAGTGAGACCGCTTGTCGCGCAGCGTGACGAAATCGTGGTTCCCTGGGAACGCCGACTGTCCATTGCCGTTCTCTCGTCACCATTCACTGAGAGGAGACACCACATGGTGATGAAGACTGTTGCGGCCGGCCTCGCCGGTTCCCTGCTGCTCGCGACCGCCGCCTTCGCTGCGGAGAGCACCACCACCACGACCAGCACCACGATCAAGAGCAACACCACCGCTGCGTCCTATCAGGGCGACTGGCGCAGCTCGAAGCTCGTCGGCGTCAAGGTCTACAACAACAACAACGAGAACGTCGGCTCGATCGACGACCTGCTGGTCGACAAGAGCGGCGCGGTCAAGGGCGTCGTGATCGGCGTCGGCGGCTTCCTCGGCATGGGCGAGCACCTCGTCGCGGTCACTTTCGACCAGGTGAAGTTCTCGGATCAGCCGGTGCAGTCGACCACGGCTTCCAACGCTCCGGCTTCTGGCACGACCTCGTCGACCAACCCGCCGGCTTCGACCACGACGACCGGTGCCGCCACCGGCACGTCGTCCTCGTCGATGAGCTCGAAGAACCGCTGGTATCCCGACCATGCGATGATCAACGCGACCAAGGACCAGCTCAAGGCGATGCCCGAGTTCAAGTACTCGGAGTAACGGCGTCACAGACGATTAGTCGATCGTCTCGATCGCGGCGCGCCCGGATCCGTCCGGGCGCGTTCGCGCGTCATGCTGCGGGGCGCAAGGTGGTCTGGCCGAGCGGCAGCTCGATGCGGGCGATCAGCCCGCGCGGCTTGCGATCGTGCAATGACAGCTCGCCGCCATGCGCCTGGACGATCGCCTTCGCGATCGAGAGGCCCAGGCCGAACCCGGTGGCCTCGTCCATGTTGCGGGCATCGTCGCCGCGCACGAACGGCTCCAGCATGTCGGGCTTGCGCGCATCGGCGATCCCCGGTCCGTCATCCTCCACGTCGATCGTCAGGCACTTCCCCGACGCCGACAGTCTGATCACGGTTTCCTTGCCGTACTTCACGGCGTTCTCGACCAGGTTGGTGACCGAACGCATCAGGTCGTCGGGCCGCACCGTTGCCATCGCGTGCGCCGGGCCGACATAGGTGACGCTGTGGCCGACATCGGCGAACTGGTCGGCGACGAGCTGCAGGATGCTCGCGATATCGACCAGCGTCATCGGCTCGAGCTTGCGGCCGTTGCGCAGGAATGACAGCACCGAGCCCAGCATCGCATGCATCTGATCGAGATCGGCCAGCATGCGATTGCGCTGCAGTTCGTCCTCGACGAACTCACAGCGCAGCCGCATGCGGGTCAGCGGTGTCCGCAGATCGTGGCTGATGGCCGCCAGCATCTTGGTCCGGTCGTTCATCAGCGCCGTGATGCGTTGGCGCATCCGGTTCAGGGCGCGCGCCAGCGACCGGATCTCTTCCGGTCCGCGCTCGGGCAGGGCAGTGGCATCGCCATCGAGGCTGAAGCTCTCGGCAGCCTTCGCGAAGCTCGACAGCGGTGAGGTCAGCGCACGGGCCGCCCACAGGCCGAGCAGTGTCGTGCTGATCAGCGCGAACATGATCGTCGTCAGCCAGGGGGCGCCCCAGAACGGTGGCCGGTGTGGCCGGTCGGCCATCCGCGCAGAGACCATGTTGCCGTCGGGAAGGGCGAAGACGACGGTGCGCGTCTGGGAGCCGGGCGGCGGCATGAAGATGCGATAGCCGGGGCCAAGGCCGCGAAAGCCGCCTGGACCGTGAGGCCGTCCGTCGGCCATCTCCTGAGGCGCCGGGTGGCGCTCGTCGCCACCGGTCCCGGCCTCGACGTCGGGGCCGGCCGGCTCGCGCCGGCGGCCATCCGGCAGAGGTCCCGCGTGAGGCTTGAGCTCGAACTCGGGATAGGCGCGGGCAATGTCGGAGATCAGTCGCGGCCGTTCGGCAGCGGGCGCGCGTCCAAGAATGCGGATGGCGGTCGCGAGCTGAAACGGCCCGACTTCGTTTTCGGGGTCGGGCTGCTCGGCGCGATAGATCAGGAACGTCGCCGTGATGATGGCATGGAGCGCCACGATCGAAATGGCCACCAGCGCCGTGATCTGGCCGCGGATTCCCTTGAGGTTGAGAAAGCCGAACGACATCATGACATCGCCATTCGATCCGGCCGGTCAATGGCTTTGCGGGCCGGTCACCACCTCGACGACGGGCGTGAACATGTAGCCGCCGGAGCGCACGGTCTTGATCATGGTGGCCTCCTGCGGGTCCGGCTCGATCTTGCGGCGGATGCGGCTGACCAGCACATCGATCGAGCGCTCGAACGAGCCGGCGTTGCGGCCCTGCGTCAGGTCGAGCAGGCTGTCGCGCGACAGCACGCGGCCCGGCCGCTCGCAGAAGGTGCGGAGCAGATCGAATTCCGCGCTCGTCATCGCGACGCGCGCGCCTTCGGGATTGCGTAGTTCGCGGAGCCGGAAGTCGATCGTCCAGCCGAGGAAGCTCAGCGCGGTCGCGCCTTCGGTTGCGCTCGCCGTCATCGCGGCCGCCTGCCGGCGCAGCACCGCGTTGATGCGGGCGAGCAGCTCGCGCGGATTGAACGGCTTTGGCAGATAGTCGTCGGCGCCCATCTCCAGTCCGAGGATGCGGTCGACGTCCTCGCCGCGCGCGGTGAGCATGATGATCGGCACTTGCGATTCCGCGCGCAGCTTGCGGCACAAGGTCAGGCCGTCCTCGCCGGGCAGCATGACGTCGAGGATCAGGAGATCGACACGGTGGTCGCCCATGATGCGGGTCATCTCGCGGCCGTCGGTCGCGGTGGTCACGTTGCAGGCATTGTTGCGCAGATATTTCGCGATCAGCGTCCGCGTCTCGCGGTCGTCCTCGACGACAAGAATGTGTGGTTGTGTCTGGGCCATACCGACAAGTGACCTAGAATCGCGGCGTTTTGCGAAGAATTTTGTTACGGAATGTTTCCTGCGACGGGCGCGCGGACAAGGCCCGACAACATCTCTCTGCGCCGTGTTGCGGCTTCC
Organism: Bradyrhizobium sp. SZCCHNRI1009; assembly: GCF_032487575.1. Taxonomy (NCBI): domain Bacteria; kingdom Pseudomonadati; phylum Pseudomonadota; class Alphaproteobacteria; order Hyphomicrobiales; family Nitrobacteraceae; genus Bradyrhizobium; species Bradyrhizobium sp. SZCCHNRI1009. Next base: position 174,301 of record NZ_JAUEUL010000002.1, read on the forward strand.
GTGAGGGCGCGTCAAGCCTCGCGAAACGTATGGCCTCGGGGCCGCAGCACGCTCGCGCGATGCGGCTGCATCGGGTTACCGGAAACGGTGCGGACATTCGTGAGTGGCCGCAGACCAGGTCAGGCCCGATTGAATCGTTGCCGGTCGTTGCACGATCCGAACGCCCGCAGCGACGGGATGCGACATTCCGAAACGGCCCGTCACAGTCCCGGCAACGTATTGACTCGAACCGACATCGTGCCCTCCGCCGAGGCGATCACGCGCAGCACGGTGGCGTCGAAGGCGATGTCGGTCAAAGCGAGGTTGTTGATGTCGGTATCGACGCGGATGCCGTTCTCGTTCTTCTGCAGCTCGGCGACCGCGGTCGCGATCTTGTCGCGGACGTTGTCGGCGAAAGGCTTGAGATCGACCACCGAACGTTCCAGCAGCGCGCGCTGCAGATGCGGCACCACGGCGCGCGCGGCGGCGCCGAGCAGGCCGAACGCCGCGTCGGATTCGACGGCGAGCTGCAGGTCCGACAGCCGCAGGATCTGCTGCGCCTGATCGACCATGGGGCGTCCCCAGATGTGCACGGTCGCGTCGGCGCCGAGGCCGAAGAAGCTCTCCTTCTCCTTGCCCTTCACCTGCAGCGAGATCAGCAGCCGGTTGCCCGAGGGCACGACGGTCGCGTGCTTCACCGTGACCGCGACCGGGCCGGAGCCGTCCTCGGGGAACGTCCGCCCGGCGAGCTGCGAGTCGACGAGCTTGCTGAGCTCGGTGAACGGGACGTCGATCGGAACCGCGACGTTGATGGCGCCGGCGGTGGGTGGAATGATCGTGATCTTGTCCGGGAACGGACACTCCGGCTTGGTCTCGGCGGCCGTGACCCGGGTCTCCGCTTCGATTCCCATGGTGACGCTGACGGCGTTGGCATCGATCGCGGGCTGCGCGGCCAGCGCCCGTGTCGGCTTGATCTCGAGCCAGACCGCGGGCAGTCCCGGCGTGGTGCCCTGAAGCGGCACCGAGCGGCAGGCGCGGGCCCACTGCGCCTGCGCCACGCGCCGCACGGTCGGGTCCTTGCGCAGCCTGTCGCTGAGCGCGCTGAGCTGGTCGTTGACGGTCTTGTCGATGACCGGCTTCATCTGCGCGGGCACGTTGACGCGGGCGCCGGCGACGGTCAGCGCGGTGTCGCCGAGATTGACCTGGGCGGTGAAGTTCGGCTCGACATACCAGGCGGCGGCCAGCCGCGGCCGCATCGCGATCAGCACGTTGCCCTTGATGTCGGCGGTAGCGTTCAGATTCTTGATGTTGATGCCGCCGATCTGCTTGGCCGCATCCGAGCCTAGCAGGCCGCCGATGGCGTCGCCGAGCGCGCCGGTTGCTTTGGCGGACAGCGATCCGGTGACGTTCAGCCGGCCCGAGAGCGGCGTCGCCAGCGACAGAGTGTCCTGGGTGCCGGTGGCGGCGATGGCGCCGCGGGTGACGGTCCAGCCGATGTCGGCATTCTGCAGGATCTGGTTGACGGGATTGTCGGCCTTGCCGGCGAAATTGCGCGGCGTGGCCTTTTCGGCGGCGTCGCGAATCGCGCCGAGCGAGATCGAGACCGGCGTCATGATGATCGAATTGCGCGTGGCCGGCGGCAGCGGCGGCAGTTGGGTCAGCTGCGGCGCCGGCGTGCTGCCCGAGAACAGAAACACCTCCACGATGATGATGCCGACCAGCACGATGGCGGCAAGGCCGGCGGCGCCGATCAAGATCAGCCGCAGCCGGGGCGGCGAGCGCCGCGGCGGAGGCTGCGTTCTCGGGGCGAGCGGATGCGGCCTGCTCTGCCAATCCGGTCGCGGTGTCGGAAGGTTCATGTCGGATCCACGGACTCCAGCTGCCACGCCGGCCCATGCCGGAAGCGGCGAGATCGCGGTTAATACAAGATTGCCGAGCTTACAGGGCCGGACGGAGGCGCGCCAGGGCAGCCCGTGACGCGGATCATCATCAATCGGCCGTGATGGTGAACGCCGACATGCGCGCAAAGAAATGACCGCCGCGGCTTTTGGGCCTCGGCGGTCCAGTCAGGGAGGATCCGGAGGAAGGAACGAGCGGCGCGGGCTAGCGTGTCATGCGGCCGAGATCGGCGCGGCGCTCCATCGGCAGCACGATCACCTTGGCGCCGACGCTGACGCGGGAATAGAGGTCGATCACGTCCTGGTTGGTCAGGCGGATGCAGCCCGACGACACATGGGTGCCGATCGTCTCCGGCGCGTTGGTGCCGTGGATGCGGTAGACGGTGCCGCCGAGATACATCGCGCGGGCGCCGAGCGGATTGCCGGGACCGCCGGCCATGTGACGCGGCAGATATGGCTGGCGTGCGATCATCTCCGGCGGCGGCGTCCAGTCCGGCCATTCCGCCTTCCTGGTCACCGACTGCACGCCCGACCAGGTGAAGCCGTCGCGGCCGACGCCGATGCCGTAGCGCATTGCCTGGCCGCTGCCGAGCACGTAGTAGAGGTACTTGTTAGGCGTATCGATCACGACCGTGCCCGGCGCCTCGCGAGTCGAATAGCTCACGACCTGGCGGCGCAGCCGCGCCGGCAACTCATAGGCGGTCGCCTCGTCCTCGCGCGGCGTGATCAGCTGCGGCGCCGTCGCCGGCGGCTCATAGGTTGCCATCGGCGGCGGCAGCAGGAAGGGGAAGGGAAGCGGGGCCGGAGGTGCGGCTTGCGTCGGCGTTGCCGCAGCGAACGTGCCGACGATCAGTGCAGCGAACAGGATGCGGGATTGGAAACCGACTGTGCCCGACGTGTACATGGACGTCCCCTTGTTTGATCGCTTGGTGCGCGCCGCTCTCGTCTCGGCCGGCGTCGTCAAAATCAGTTGCCTGTCATCATTCCTTTCGGCGCATTGACCGCGCCCGATGCTGCAACTCATAGGAGAGAAAAGTTTCGTTGCGTTTGCGCACTGCACGCAAAACGGTTTCGTCGGCTTAACCGTTTGTTTCATGACGGTTTCACGACAACGACCGCGCCGGACGGCCACGGATCGCGGGGAAAACAGCAGTTGGCGGGCAAAAAGACCCTTCGACAGTTCGATGACGTCACACGCCTGAAATAACAATGTCGGAATTTGCGGCGGTTCAGAATCGCTGCAACTTTCCGGATCGCCTTATGCGGATCTTAATCGCAACCGACGCCTGGCACCCGCAGGTCAACGGTGTCGTGCGCACGCTCACCTCGCTCGCGCGCGCGGCCACAGGCCTCGGCGCCGACATCACCTTCCTCACACCGGAAGGCTTTCCGTCGTTCGGCGTGCCGACCTATCCGGGCCTGCGGCTCGCCGTGACCAACGGCCGCGAGATTGCCCGGCGCATCGAGGCCGCAGCACCGGATGCAATCCATATCGCCACCGAAGGCACGATCGGCTGGGCGGTGCGTCGCTACTGCCTGCGCCACGGCCTGCCGTTCACGACGTCCTACACGACGCGCTTCCCGGAATATGTCTCGGTGCGCACCGGCATTCCCGATGCCGTCGGCTACTGGGTGATGCGCCGCTTCCACGACGCGGCCGCGATGACCATGGTCGCGACCAATTCGCTGAAGCAGGACCTCGCGTCGCGCGGCTTCAAGAAACTGGGCTTCTGGACCCGCGGCGTCGATACGAAACTGTTCAATCCGGATGAGCCGGTCGCGCTCGATCTGCCGCGTCCGGTGTTCATGACGGTCGGCCGCGTCGCGGTCGAGAAGAACCTCGAGGCGTTCCTGTCGCTCGACCTGCCGGGCTCGAAGGTCGTGATCGGCAACGGCCCGCAGAAGGCGGAGCTGGAGCGTCGCTTCCCCACAGCGCATTTCCTCGGCGAGAAGACCGGCAAGGACCTGACCGCGCACATGGCGGCTGCCGACGTCTTCGTGTTTCCGAGCCTGACCGATACGTTCGGCGTGGTGCAGTTGGAGTCGCTGGCCTGCGGCACGCCTGTCGCGGCCTTCCCCGTCACCGGTCCGCTCGACGTCATCGCCGATCATCCGATCGGGGCGATCGACTGGGATCTGCGCGCGGCGTGCCTGAAGGCGCTGACGATGTCGCGCGAGAGCTGCCGCGCGTTCGCGCTCGACCGCTCCTGGGAGAACAGTGCGCGCCAGTTCATCGGCAATCTCGCCGTGCTGCAGCCGTCCCGCGTCGTGCGTCCGACCCCGGTGCTGGCCGGCCAGAGCGCGGTGCGCGGCTGACGGCGGATCTTGCGTCACTCCATCAATTCCAAACCAAGTGAGATGTAACGATGGCAGAAACCATGAAGCTCGACGGCGCGCGGGAGCTCGACTTCGATCGCGAGCAGGTCGAGCAGGCCTATGATCGCTGGGCGCCGATCTACGACCTCGTGTTCGGCGGCGTGTTCGAGAAGGGCCGCAAGGCCGCGATATCAGCCACCAACAAGCTCGGCGGCCGCGTGCTCGAGGTCGGTGTCGGCACCGGCATCTCGCTGCCGCTCTATGCGCCGAATGTGCGCGTGTTCGGCACCGACATCTCCGAGGCGATGCTCGGCAAGGCGATGCGCCGCGTCGCCGACCAGCGGCTGAAGAACGTCGAGGGTCTCGCGGTGATGGACGCCGAGCAGCTCGATTTCCCCGACGACTCCTTCGACGTCGTGATGGCGCAATATGTCGTCACCGCCGTGCCGAACCCGGAGGTCGCGCTCGATGAGTTTGCCCGCGTCCTGCGCCCGGGCGGCGAATTGATCATCCTGACCCGCGTCAGCGCCGATGACGGCATGCGCCGCGTGATCGAGCAGGCGTTGCAGCCGGTCGTGCGGCGGCTCGGCTTCCGCACCGCCGAGTTCGGCTGGTCGCGCTACATGCGCTGGCTCGCCGGCGCGCAGCGCATGGAGCTGGTCGAGCGCCGCCTGATCCCGCCGCTCGGCCATTTCTCGCTGGTCCGCTTCCGCAAGCTGGAGCGTGCCGCCGCGGCCTGAGGCCGCGGCCGGCTCTCTTCCGCAGCTGCGGCGCTCTCCATAGTCCGAAACGTTTCGCCGCGTCCCATCGTGTGACATCTTGATGATGTCACACGATCTACACCGAATCCCTGTACACGACCTGCAACTCATTCTTCGGAGCAACCATGATCAAGCATTTCCTGGAGCAGCTGCGGATCCAGCGCTGGGACGACCACCGCTACTATCATCACAGCCGCATCAACCAGAGCCTCCATTTCGTCAGCGCGCTCAGCTTCATGATCGCCTATGTGATGATGGTGTTCGATCCGCTGGTCTCGGCGCTGATCGGCTGGCTGGTGTCGATGACCTCGCGCCAGGCGGGCCACTTCTTCTTCGAGCCGAAGGGCTACGATCACGTCAACCAGGCGACCCACGAGCACAAGGAAGAGATCAAGGTCGGCTACAATCTGCAGCGCAAGGTCGTGCTGATGTCGATCTGGGCCGCGGCTCCCGTGGTGCTCTATCTGCAGCCGACGCTGTTCGGCCTGCTGCCGCCCTGGACCTCGGCGATGGAGTTCGTGCGCGAGACCGCCAAGCTCTGGCTGGTGATCGGCATCGGCGGCCTGCTGTTCCGCACCATCCATTTGTTCTTCATCCGCGACGTCGAGACCGGCCTCGTCTGGATGACCAAGATCATCACCGACCCGTTCAACGATTTCATGCAGTACCGCTCGGCGCCGCTGGCGCTGCTGCGCGGCGAACTGATCGATCCCGGCCTGCATCTCATGGGTGAGACCCTCGAAGAGCAGCACGCCTGATCGGACCGAGGTGTCAGAGTTGCGCGATGCCCGGGCCGGTCCCGGGCATCGGTGTTTGTGAGGAAACGCTTGAGGTCGGACGTGAGCTATTGCGACACGCGCGGTGCGCTCCCTCTCCCGCTTGCGGGGGAGGGCTGGGGAGGGGGCAGGCTTGCTCCGCTCACCGTGAGAGCGCGTCGTGCCGCGGCCCGCGCCCGTCGGGCTCTGCGAGCCTGCCGACCTCCCCCGCAAGCGGGGGAGGCGCTGGCCTCACCGCCCGAAGGCGGCGCCGAGCATCTCCTTCAGGATCTGGCGCTTGATCGCCTTGTTGGTGAGCGTGCCGTCATTCCACCACCAGCCGTCCTGCTTCATCTTGTCGGCCGCCGTGACGAAGCGCTTGGTCACCTCGGCGAAATCGGCGTCGGTGTAGTTCAGGCTGAAGATCAAGCGACCGGTGCCGACCCAGCTCAGCGCCAGGCCCTCGGCCCGCAGGTAGTATTGCAGCATCCAATTGTAGCGCGACGGCACGGTGTACTCGACCAGCCAGATCGACTGCAGGTTGGAGACGCGCACCGGCAAATCATGCTCGGCCAGCGCGGCGTTGAGCTGCGCGGCGCGGCCGTTCCAGGTTTCATCCAGGCCGTCATAGATGGCGCGGAAGTTGGGGCTGTCGAGCCGGCTCAGGAACTCGTCCATCGCCGCCATCACGTAGGGATGCGAGTTGAAGGTGCCGCGGGCGAAGCAGATGTCGGCCGGGCGGTCGTCGCGGAAGCGGCGCATCAATTCGCGCTTGCCGCAGACGACGCCGATCGGCAGTCCGCCGCCGAGGCTCTTGCCGTAGGTGACCATGTCGGCTGTGATGCCGAAATACTCCTGTGCGCCGCCCGGAGCGAGCCGGAAGCCGAGGAAGACCTCGTCGAACAGCAGCACGATGCCGCGTTCGGTGCATACCTCGCGCAGCTGCTTCAGCCATACGGTATAGGCTTCGCGGTCGTAGCGGCCCTTGCGCGACGAATCGACCAGCGCCGAATCGCCGGGCGCGTTGCCGTTCGGATGCAGCGCCTGCAGCGGATTGACCAGGACGCAGGCGATGTCGCGCCGCGTGCGCAGGACGTGCAGCGTCCGCTCGGACATCTCGGCCAAGGTGTAGGTCTCGTGCGGGGCGATCGGATTGCCGACGCCAGGCTGCACGTCGCCCCACCAGCCGTGATAGGCGCCGGCGAACCGCACGAGATGGCTGCGGCCGGTGTGGTAGCGGGCGAGCCGCACCGCCTGCATCACCGCCTCGGTGCCGGACATGTGGAACGAGACCTCGTCCATGCCGGACAGCTCGGTCAGCCGCTTCACATTGTCGGCGACGACAGGGTGATAGAGTCCCAGCACCGGGCCGAGCGCGCTCGCGCGCCGCTCGGCCGCCGCAATGCACTCCTTGTAGAAGTCGTAGCCGAAGATGTTGACGCCGTAGGAGCCGGTGAGGTCGTAGAACACGTTGCCGTCGAGATCGGTCAGGGTCACGCCCGAGGAGGCCTGCATGAACGAGCCGGCGCCGAGCTGCTCCTTGACCAGACGGCTGTACTGGAAAGGCACGCGGTAGCTCTGGGTGAACTGCAGGTCGGAGATGCGGCTTGCGGCTTCCGCCGTCAGCGCGCGACTCTTGGCGAACTTCTCCTGGAACAGCGCGCCGAGCCGGAAGAAGCCGTCCTGGCGCTTCGTGGCGACCGCCTGCGGCGCGCCGTCAGAGCGGAAGAAGTCGTCGATCTCGAACTCATAGCGCGGGATCAGCCTGGAGATCCGGCGCGACAACTTGGAATGGCCGGCCAGCGAGCGGTGCTTGGCGCGCGACAGCTCGATGCGGGCCTTGACCTTCGGGGCCATGGCGGCCGTCACGGCAGCGCCAACGGCGAGCGATACATAAGGAATCGAGTTTTCCATCATGTCCAAAAGCGCTAACCACTCCTGCTGACAGATTCATGACAGTCAAAAGCCTGATCGCCTCCGTCACCCAACAGGAAGACCTCAACTTCCTGCTCACCAACCGCGTGCCGCGCGCCGCGCTGACCCGTTTCATGGGCTGGTTCTCCAAGATCGAGAATCCGCTGGTCCGCGACGCCTCGATCGCGCTGTGGAAGCTGTTCTCCGACCTCGATCTCTCCGAGGCCAAGGAGAACCGCTTCAAGAGCCTGCACGCCTGCTTCACGCGCGAGCTGAAGCCCGGCCTGCGGCCGTTCGATCCCGATCCTGCCATCGTCACCAGCCCGTCGGACGGCATCATCGGCGCGCACGGTCTGATCCGCGACGGCGAGCTCTATCAGATCAAGGGCGCACCCTATTCATTGCGCGAGCTCGTCGTCGATCCCGCCGTGGTCGAGACCCACCGCAACAGCTGCTTCGTCACCTTGCGTCTCACGTCGAGCATGTATCACCGCTTCCATGCGCCTTACGACATGACGCTCGAGCATGTCAGCCTGATCCATGGCGACGTCTGGAACGTCAATCCGATCGCGCTGAAGCGGGTCGAGCGGCTGTTCTGCAAGAACGAGCGCGCCGTGATCCGCACGCATCTCGCCTCGGGCGAGCCGTTCACGATCGTGCCGGTGGCGGCGATCCTGGTCGCGAGCATCCGCCTGCATGCGCTCGACCGTGTATTGAACGCGCAGACCGAGCGGCCGCTCGCCTACCCCTGTCACAACAATGTGCGCAAGGGCGACGAGCTCGGCTGGTTCGAGCACGGCTCGACCATCATCCTGCTCGCGCCGGGCGACTTCACGTTCTGTCCCAATGTCACGGAGGGCGCCCGCATTCGCGCCGGCCAGCCACTGTGGCGCAGGCGCGTCGCCGCCGGATGAATGTCGGGTCCCTGCCTGCGCAATCTCGATTTCGTCGTTGCGCAGTCCTATATCGGAGCGTTCAACTGACGAATCAGACCGCGGGAGTTGCGGTCGTTGCGGCTCGGGAGAGGCGATGGCGAGAGCGCCGATCATGGCGGCAGGTGGCATCGTGCTGCGGCGGGAACAGCCGCCGCGCATCGCGGTCGTGCGCCTGCGCAAGCGTGACGAATGGGTGCTGCCGAAAGGCAAGCTCGACGATGGCGAGACGCCCCGCGACGCCGCCAAGCGCGAGGTGCTGGAGGAGACCGGCCACAAGGTCACCGTGCATGAATTCCTCGGCACCCTGGTCTACGACACGGGCACGCGCTCCAAGGTCGTGCACTACTGGCGCATGGAAGCGGCCGGCGAGCCGTCGCAGCCGCTGATGGACGATGTCCGCGCCGTCGACTGGCTGCCGCTCGATGCGGCAGTGGGGCGGCTGTCGCGCGACCATGAGAAGACCTTCCTGGAGACCGTCGGGCCCTACGCGCTGGCAGGCCTGATCCGCAAGACCAAAGCGAAGTCCGCGCCCGAGGTGGCGGCGAAGACCGCCGCTGACAAGAAGCCGGTCGAGAAGCCCGCGGTGGAGACGGCGGCGCTCGCGGCAAAGCCTGCAACGGCCAGGAAGCGCCGCAGCCGGATCGTAGAGCAGCCCGCCCCGGCGCCGGAGATCGCCGACCTCGCGATCGACGTGCAGGGCGAGCAGCCCGCCGAAGCCGTGCTTGCGGCTGCGGCGCCCGGCCTCGATCAATCCGAACCGATCGTCTTGGAGACGACGGCTATGTCGGTGGAGGCGGACCTAGCCCCGCTGCCGGCCGAACCCGTAGCGATGGAACGCGAGCCCGCCGACCTCGAGCGCATCGAAGCGGTCGCCGCCGCGATCAAGTCGCTGCTGCCCACCCCGGTCGCGCCGGATGCCGATGTGAGCCGCCAAAGTGAGGACGGGCTTGATCCCGGCGCTGAGGCCATGCCGCCTGAGGATGCGGCCGCCGTCGATGACGAGGCGCAGGACGGACCGCGCCGCCGCAGCCTGGCGGAGAAAATGCGGGCGTGGCTCGGCCGCGCCGCTTGAGCCGGACGGCGACGCGACCGACCAGGCGGTTGTACCGTCCGCCCTTTGCACGTGCTGGCCTGGGCAAGTCCCGCGGGCCGCTGCTGAAAAATTGTTGCGAACCATTGGCGCCATCGCGGGTTGATGCGGGTCCGTCAATGGAGACCCCGCATGAGCGCGTCGCGCGAGAATGCCTTACCCCTTTCCAGGCCTGCGCCTCTGTCCGTCACGCTTCAGATCAACGGCGAATTGCGTACTTTGCCGGTGGCGCCCTGGACCACGCTGCTCGATCTCCTGCGCAACCACCTCGATCTCACCGGCACCAAGAAGGGCTGCGATCACGGCCAGTGCGGCGCCTGCACCGTGCTGATCGACGGCCGCCGCGTGCTCTCCTGCCTGACGCTCGCGGTCATGAAGGATGGCGCCGAGATCACGACCATCGAGGGACTCGCCAAGGGCGATGACCTGCACCCGCTGCAGCAGGCCTTCATCGATCACGACGCCTTCCAATGCGGCTATTGCACGCCGGGCCAGATCTGCTCGGCGGCCGGCCTGATCGCCGAGGGCAGGGCGAAGACGAAGGAGGAGATCCGCGAGCTGATGAGCGGCAACATCTGCCGTTGCGGCGCCTATCCGAACATCGTCGGCGCCATCGAACAGGCGATGGGAGGAGGACGATGAACAATTTCGACTATGCCCGCGCGAGCGATGTCGCCGAGGCCGTCAAGCTCAAGGCGGCGGTACCGGAAGCCAGGTTCATCGCCGGCGGCACCAACCTGATCGACCTGATGAAGTATCACGTCGAGCAGCCGCGTCAGCTGATCGACATCAGCCGCCTGCCGTTGACGAAGGTGGAGGAGACGAGCGCCGGCGGCGTCAGGATCGGCGCGCTGGTGCCGAACAGCACGCTGGCCTATCACCCGGTCATCGAGAGCCGCTATCCGCTGCTGGCGAGCGCGATCCTCGCCGGCGCCTCGGCGCAACTGCGCAACATGGCCTCGACCGGCGGCAACCTGCTGCAGCGGACACGTTGCGCCTATTTCTACGACGTCGCCACGCCCTGCAACAAGCGCACGCCCGGCGCCGGCTGCTCGGCCATCGATGGCCTCAACCGAGGCCACGCCATCCTCGGCACCAGCGCCGACTGCATCGCGACCCATCCCTCCGACATGTGCGTCGCGCTGGCCGCGCTCGGCGCCACGGTGCATGTTACAGGCGCCTCCAGCGAGCGCCTCATCGCCTTCGCCGATTTCCACCGGCTGCCTGGCGACCGTCCGGATCTCGACAACACGCTGCGTGCCGACGAGATCATCACCGCGATCGAGCTGCCGCCGCGGGGCTTTGCTTCGAATCACAGCTATCTGAAGATCCGCGACCGCCTGTCCTATGCGTTCGCGCTGGTCTCAGTTGCCGCTGCGCTCGCGCTCGACGGCGGCCAGATCCGCGAAGCGCGATTGGCGCTCGGTGGTGTCGCCCACAAGCCGTGGCGCAACCAGGCTGCCGAGGAGGCGCTGCGCGGGCAGGCGCCGGATCCCCAGACATTCGGCCGCGCCGCGGACATTCTGCTCAAGGAGGCCCAAAGCTCCGGGCACAACGCCTTCAAGATCCCGCTCGCGCGCCGCGCCATCGTCCGCACCCTGACCCAGGCCGCGAACGCAACGCCCCAGATTCAAGCCATCAAGACCATCCGGTGATGTCATGACAGCTCACATCGGCACTGCCACCTCCCGCGTCGACGGCCGCGCCAAGGTCACCGGTGTCGCCAAATATGCCGCCGAGTTCACCGCGCCCGATCTCGCCTTCGGCGTCGTGGTCAGTTCCACCATTCCGCGGGGGCGGATCATGCGCATCGATACCAGCCGCGCGCTGGCGGTTGACGGCGTCATCGACGTGCTGACTCACGCCAACCGGGTCAGCATGGCGGACAAGGATGACGACTATCGCGACGAGGTCGCGCCGGAGGACGGCTCGCCCTATCGCCCGCTCTACGATGACAGAGTGCATTTCAACTACCAGCCGGTCGCGCTGGTCGTGGCCGAGGACGAGGACACCGCACGCTTCGCCGCAACGCTGGTCGAGATCGACTATGAGGTCGAGAGATTCGCGACGGACCTGCATGCGCGGCGCGAGCAGGCGTTCAAGGTCGACAAGCCGGTCAAGCCGCGCGGCGACGCGGCAAAGGCGCTCGCCGGCGCAGCCGTGCGTCACCATGCCGACTATGGCGTGCCGATCGAATATCACAACCCGATGGAGCTCTATGCGTCGACCGTGCTCTGGCGCGAGGGCGGCAAGCTCGTGGTCTACGACAAGACCCAGGGCGTCCAGAACGTGCAGCGCTATGTCTGCAGCGTTTTCCGATTGAAGGAGGACGACGTCCAGGTGATGTCGCCATTCGTCGGCGGCGCGTTCGGCTCCGGCCTGCGCCCGCAATACCAGGTGGTGCTCGCGGCCATGGCGGCGCTGAAGCTGAAGCGCGCGGTGCGCGTCGTGCTCAGCCGTGCCCAGATGTATGGCTTGTGCTATCGTCCGGCGACGATCGAGCGGCTGGCGCTCGGCGCCCGTGAGGACGGCACGCTGGCGGCGCTGACGCATGAAGCCATCGCAATGACCTCGCAGCACGAGGCGTTCTCGCGCAACGACATCGGCTGGGGCGAGGTGCTCTACACCTCCGTCACTTCGCGCGCGACGCATCGGCTCGCCAGGCTCGACGTGCCGACGCCGGGCGACATGCGCGCGCCCGGCGCCGCCAGCGGCGTCTACGGTCTCGAATGCGCGATGGACGAGCTCGCCGTCGCGCTCAAGATGGATCCGCTCGAATTGCGCCTGCGCTGCTATTCCGATCGGGATCAGGACAAGGATCTGCCGTTCTCCAGCAAGCGGCTGAAGGAGTGCTATCAGCAGGGCGCCGGGGCCTTCGGCTGGTCGAAGCGCAGCCCGGAACCGAGTTCGATGCGTGACGGCCGAGAACTCGTCGGCTGGGGGATGGCGAGCGGGGCCTGGGAGGCCTTGCAGATGCCGTTCGCGACGCGGATCGTGATGACGGCCAACGGACATGTCGAGGTGTCGAGCGCGACCTCCGATATCGGAACCGGAACCTACACGATCATGGCGCAGGTTGCCGCCGACATGCTCGGCGTGCCGCTCGACAGCATCAATGTGAAGCTCGGCGACTCCACGCTGCCGAAGGCGCCGGTGGAGGGCGGCTCATGGACCGCAGCCTCGATCTCGCATGCGATCGTCAACGCCGCTGATGATATCCGGGCGGAGCTTTTGAAGATCGCGCACACCGTCCCGGGCTCGCCGTTGCAGGGGCTTGAGGCCGACGAGGTGACGCTCGCGGATGGCGCGATCGTTGCCATCGCGGATCGCAATCGTTCGGTGCCCATGGCCGACGTCATGCGCCATGGCGGCATGGACCGGATCGAAAAGGAGCGCGGCTCGGAGTTCGAGGACGACGACAAGCACGCGCACAACACGCATTCGGCCGTTTTCGCCGAGGTGAAGATCGACGAGGAGCTCGGCGTCGTCAGGGTGACGCGCATCGTCAATGCCGTCGCCGCCGGGCGCATCCTCAACACCAAGACGGCTTCGAGCCAGATCATGGGCGGGGTCGTCATGGGCATCGGCATGGCGTTGCACGAGGAAGCCCAGATCGACCAGCGCTTCGGGCGCATCATGAACGCCAATATCGCCGAGTATCACATGCCGGTGAATGCCGACGTTCACGATATCAAGGTGATCTTCGTCGACGAGGAGGATCGCATCATCAACAAGATGGGCATCAAGGGCGTCGGCGAGATCGGCATCGTCGGCGTCGCCGCGGCGATCGCCAACGCGGTCTATCACGCCACCGGCAAGCGTATTCGGGATTTGCCGATCACATTGGACAAGGTCGTGGGGTGAGCCGGTCTCGCCCCCGACAGCCGACGGCTGTCAGGGGTCTCGGGGAAGATCCCAGAACGGCTCCAACTGTGAGGCCAATGTTAGTGAATGTGCGTCACGACCATTGTCGTGTCCCGCGCTGGCGGGCATCCGGCTCGGCGGCACTGTCGTGACCAATGCCGTGGGGTACTGGCTTCCCGCGGGACGATGGCGTGTGTCGTCGGCGATGTGATTGCTTGACCGCGGCCGTTGCCAGGGCCAGATTGCTGGACGATCAGAACAGATCGCTCTGCAGTGTGGCCGTTCATCATGCTCTCCGATCTGGCTGCACTGGCGGCTGCTTTCAGCATCGCCGTCAGCAACCTCATTGCGCCGTCGGCCGTTCGCCAACTCGGTCCCGTCAGGTTCAACGCGATCCGTCTCGCAGCGGCGCTCCTCACCATGCTGGCCCTGGTGACGCTGCAAGGCCGCTGGGCCGCGCCGCCGGGGGATCAGCTGCTGATGCTGGCTGCATCGAGCCTGCTCGGGGTCGTCGTCGCCGACTCCTGCTTCTATGCTGCACTGGCGCGACTGGGGCCACGCCTGACGGCCGTCGTCTATGCCAGCTGGGCTGCATTTGCGGCCGTGCTCGGCTATTTGTGGCTTGGTGAAGCACTGTCGGCGATCAAGATCATGGGAGTAGGGTGTATCGTCGGCGGCGTGTCCGTCGCAATCATCTTCAGGCAGCCTGGCACCATCGCCCAGGAGACACACGGCTCGCTGCGCGTGGGGCTCGTGTTCGGTCTCGCGGCGGCGCTGTTCGCAGCGGCGGCTGTCCTGATCGCGCGTCCCGTGATGGCTGCCGGCCTCGACCCGGCGTTGGCCACGTCCATTCGTGCCGCGATCGGATTGGCAGCCTTGCTCACTTTGTCCGCCGTTCCGGGTTTCCGCAACTCGGCCGCGGTGGATAGATCAATCGTCATCCGATCGGCGCTCAGCGGTGTGCTCGGGATGGGCATCGGCATGACGCTCGTCTTGTTTGCTCTGACGAGCCGGCCCGTTGGAATCGTTTCTAGCCTGTCGTCGACGACGCCCGTCATGATCCTGCCGCTGCTGTGGTGGCACACCGGGCGAAGGCCCGCGCCGGCGGCCTGGCTGGGCGCCGTGCTGGCCGTAGCAGGCGTCATCGCCATCACCAGCGGCGTGTGCCACGCACACGCTCGCCGCACTCTCTCCTTGGTTGGTGCCGTTTCGAAACATCTCTCCATGCTTCCGCCCCACGCCGTCCGAAATCTCGGAGAAGGATGCGCCGCCCGCGAGAGGGCGATGATCGTTGGCGTGAGGCGGGAGAAGCATGGTCGAGATCGACGTCGCGGCTTTCGTGAGATCCTGTGCCCCCGCCACCATCCGCCTGACGATGCTGTGCGCGGCGCTCGGCCTGTCGGGCTGCGCCACGGCGCAGATGACGCAGAGCGGTGCGCTCGCATCCTATCAGTCGCTGGCGGAATCGAACGGCCTGCTCGCCAAGTCGCAGCTCAACGTCGACAAGGACAATGTGCTCGCGGCCCAGACCGTGCGTATCATGCCGACGTCCTTCTCGGGGCAGGCCGGCGCGGTGCTGACGGACCAGCAGCGGCAGCTCGTCGCCAATGCGGTCGACCGCGCGCTGTGTCTCAATTTGAGCGAACGCTTCACGGTCGTGGCGCCCAATCAGAGGGCTGATCTGATGACGCGCACCTTCATCACCCAGGCGACGCCCACCGATCCGGTCGCCGCCGGCGCGTCGAAGGTCGTATCGGCCGTGCCCGGCGCGCTCGGCGTTCCCGTCCCGGTGCCGCGGCTGCCGATCGGGCTCGGCAGTCTCACGATCGAGGCGGAAGCGCTCGACCGCAAGGGCCGGCAGCAGGCCGCGATGGTGTGGGCGCGCGGCGCCAACTCGTTCACCAACTCGCCGGTGCTGTCGCAGGCCGGCGATGCCTACGATCTGGCGGGCTCATTCAGCGCCGATTTCGGCCAGATGCTCGTGACCGGCGAGACCCCGTTCGGCAAGCCACTGAGGCTGCCGTCGATCGAACGCATCGGCGCGGCACTCGGCGGCAAGCCCAAGAACGCGGCGTGTGAGGCGTTCGGCAGGGACCCCGGGCTCATCGGCATGGTCGCCAACCGTCTGGGCGCACCTCCGGAATGGGTCGACAAGGGGGCTGTCCCGAGCGACGCCCAGGCAAGCACGCAGATGGCGAAGCAGTAGCGGCCATCTGCATCCGCATTCCGTGGCGAAGCAGGACGCGGCCCGATGCGGCCGCACCGGAAAAGCGCCGACGCGATGTGACGCTGGCCCGCCTCGGATCGGCGCGGCCGGAGCGCGCTACTCCGCCGCCTCGCTCTTGCCCTCGATCAGCAGCACGTCGAGGCTCTCGATTTCCTGCATCGCGCGGCCGGCGATGCCCTGGAGGTCGCCGTAGAGGCCCGCCGTCGAATCCAGCACGCCGCGCAGTTGCTCCTCGCGCTTGGCCCAGAGACGCATCATCGTCTTGCGCTCGCGATCGAGATCCGACTGCATCTCGGTGAAGCGCTCGACGATGGCGTCGATGCGGTGACGGAAGCGCGGCCCGGTGAGATAGGCGTAGACCATCTCCATCTTGGTCTGCTGGCCCTCCTGCGCGAGCTTGCTGCAGGCGACGTCGATCAGCGACTGGCGCAGCGCCTGCGACAGCGGCAGCGCGAAGCGCGGCTCGGCGACCCAGACGCCGTCGATCAGGTCGAAGCCGTCGACCCCCTTGGGCAGCGCGGTGGAGACGATCAGCGCGATGTCCGCCTTCGCCGCGCGCAGATCATCGCGCAGCTTCACCAGCCAGCCGTCGCTCCAGTTCTTGGTGCGCTTGGATTCCCACAGGATCGCGCCGCAGGCCTGGCCACCGGGGCCGACCACGCGATGGATCACGTCGCCACCGAACTCGCCCTTCGGCACCGGCTCGACCAGGTCGCGGGGAAAGCGCGCGCGCAGCTGTGACTCCAGCTCGATTTCCAGTGCCTCGCCCTGCAGCTGCTGCGAGCCCTGCTCGGCCTTGCGGCGGAGTTCCTCGATCTGGCGCTGCATGCCGGCGATCTGGGTCTCCTTCTCGGCGACCTTGGCCTTCAGCGCGTCCTCGGCTTCGAGGCGGGCCTTGTCTCGGACGGAGACGAGGCTTTCCTGCACCTTGGTCTCGATGGTGAGGTCGAGCTCGCGGCGGGCCTCGTCGAGCTCGCGCTGCTTGCGCATCATCTCGGCCTGGGCCTTCTGCGCGTCGGCGAGCTTGGCGTCCTTGCTGACGATGGCTTCGTGCAGCTCGGCGAGCTGGCGGTCGCGATTGCCCATCTCATCGGCCACCGCCCGCCGCGCCTTCTCGGCTTCGGCTTGCGCGATCGCGGTGCGCTCGGCCTTCAGCTTGGCGGCGACCTGCTGGTCGATCGCAGCCTTGGCCTGCGCGATCTGCTCCTGCGCGGCCCTGAGCTGTGCCTCGCGGCGGCCGAAATCGGCTTCCTTGGCCTGAAGCTGCTTCTCGAACTGCCGGCGCGTCTCCGCGATCAGGGGCGCTGCGAGCTGCTCGGTCAGCTTGATCTCGGTGCGGCAGGAGGGGCAGACGATCTGGGGATCGGTCATGATTCGCATTCTTCCATGAGGACCGAATCTACCCGGCCGCCGCGCGGGCTTTAACCCACGCGGGCGGTTTATCCCACGCAATTATCCGCGATTCACGCCCCGTGCGGGGCGGTCTCGGCCGCCGCGGTGGCGTCCGGCGTCTTGATCCGGAACCAGGCGACGTAGAGCGCCGGCAGGAACAGCAGGGTCAGCACGGTGCCGACGATGATGCCGCCCATCATCGCATAGGCCATCGGACCCCAGAATACTTCGCGCGCGATCGGGATCAGCGCCAGCGAGGCCGCGGCTGCTGTCAGCATGATCGGCCGCATGCGGTGCTCGGTCGCCTCCATGACGGCCTCCCATGGCGGGCGGCCTTCGTCGCGCAGATGCTCGATCTGCACGATCAGGATCACCGAGTTACGGATCAGGATGCCGATCAGCGCGAGCACGCCGAGGATGGCGACGAAGCCGAGCGGCGCACCGCTCGGCAGCAGCGCCGCGACGACGCCGATCAAGGCCAGCGGCGCGACCGCGAACACCAGGAACAGGCGCTGGAAGCTCTGCAACTGCAGCATCAGGATCGTGGCCATGGTGAACAGCATGATCGGAACGACCGCGATGATCGGCGCCTGGCTCTTGGCGCTCTCCTCGACGCTGCCGCCGGTGACGACCTGATAGCCGGCCGGAAGCCTGGCGTTGAACGCCGCAAGGGCGGGCTTGAGCTGATCGACCACCGTGTTCGGCTGTACCTGATCGATGACGCTGGCCTTCAGGGTCAGCGTGGGCTGCCGCGAGCGGCGCCAGATCTCGGGCTGCTCGATCTGGTAGCGCAAGGTCGCCAGCGCCGCGAGCGGGATCGACTGGCCGTTCGAGCCCGACAGCTGCAGGTCGCGCAGGGTCTCCAGCGATTGCCGCTCCTTGGCCTGGGCGCGGCCGCGCACGTCGATCAGATAGATGTCGTCGCGCACCTGGGTGATCGAGGTGCCGTCGAGCACGCCGTTCAACGCGTTGGCGATGTCGGAGGACGTGACGCCGAGCTGGCGGGCCTTGTCCTGCAGGACGTCGACCTTCACGACGCGCGCCGGCTCCATCCAGTCGAAGATGACGGCGCCGAGATGGCTGTTGCCGCGCATGACGCCGGCGAATTCCTGCGCAGTCTCGCGCACCTTGGCGACATCAGGCCCGCTGACACGGTACTGCACGGGGCGGCCGACCGGCGGGCCGATGTCGAGCAGGTGCACATAGGCGTCGGTGCCGGGGAACGTCTTGGTGAGATAGGCCTGCAGCTTGGCGCGGGCGCGGTCACGCGCCTCGAGGCTCTTGGTGACGATGATGATCTGGCCGAACGAGACGTCGGCGGGCTGCACGTCGAACGACAGCACGAAGCGCTGCGCGCCGGAGCCGACATAGGTCGACCAGTGGTCGATGTCGGGATCGCCCTTCAGCGCCTCCTGTTCGAACTTCGCCATCTGCGCGTTGGTCTCGGCGATCGAGGAATTCTGCGGCAGGTTGAAGTCGATCACCAGCTCGGTGCGGTCGGAGGAGGGGAAGAACTGCTGCTGCACGAAGCGCATGCCGAACACCGACAGGCCGAAGATCAGGACCGTGGCGACGATCGTGGTCCAGCGGTTGCGCATGCAGGCATTGAGCATGGCGCGAAATATCCGCGTCAGCCGGCCGCCTTCGGCATGGTGACTCGGCAAGGTCGCGGGCAGGATGGTGACGCCGAGCAGCGGCGCAAACAGCACGGCCACGATCCAGGACACGACGAGCGACACGGCGATCACCACGAACAGCGTGAAGGTGAACTCGCCGGCGGCGCTGCTGTTGAGGCCGATCGGAATGAAGCCGGCGACCGTCACCAGCGTGCCCGTCAGCATCGGGAACGCCGTCGAGGTGTAGACGTAGGTCGCGGCCTTGCGCAAGGAGTCGCCCACCTCGAGCCGCGCCACCATCATCTCGACCGCGATCATGGCGTCGTCGACCAGCAGGCCGAGCGCGATGATCAGCGCGCCCAGCGAGATGCGCTGCAGCGAGATGCCGGTGTAGGCCATGAACAGGAAGGTGATCGCGAGCACCAGCGGAATCGAGATCGCGACCACGAGGCCGGCGCGGACGCCGAGGCTGACGAAGCTGATCGCGAGCACGATGATGACGGCTTCGTACAGCGCCTTGGTGAAGCCGCCGACCGCTTCCTCGACGATCTTGGGCTGGTCCGAGACCAGATGCACGCCGACGCCGACCGGCAGATCGGCCACGACCTTGGTCATCTCCTCTTTCAGCGCCTCGCCGAAATCGAGCAGGTTGGCGCCGGCCTTCATGCCGATGGCAAGCCCGATCGCGGGCTGGCCGTTGAAGCGGAACAGCGAGGTTGGCGGATCCTCGTAGCCGCGGGTGATGGTGGCGACGTCGGTGAGCGGGAAGAAACGGTCGTTGATGCGCAGGTTGATCGCCTTGAGGCTCTCCTCGGAGGTGAACTGGCCGGAGACGCGTACCGCGACCCGCTCGGGGCCGGCCTGCAGCACGCCGGACGGCGACACCGCATTCTGCGCTTGCAGCGCGTTGAGGATGGTGCGCTGGTCGATGCCCAGCGCGGCGACCTTGCGTGGCGAGAATTCGAGATAGATCACCTCGTTCTGCGCGCCGACGATGTCGACGCGGCCGACATTGGGCACGGTCAGCACCTTGGCGCGGACCTCCTCGACGCGGTCGCGCAACTGGCGCTGGCTGAGGCCATCGCTGGTGAAGGCGTAGATGTTGCCGAACACATCACCGAAGCGGTCATTGAATCCTGGCCCGACGACGCCGGACGGAAAGTCGCCCTTGATGTCGTTGATCAGGTTGCGCACCTGCAGCCAGGTCGGGACGACGTCGCGCGCCTTGGTCGTGTCGCGCAGGTTGACGAACACCGTGGTCTGGCCGGGCACGGTCAGGCTCTTGGTGTAGTCGAGCGCCGGCAGCTCCTCGAGCTTCTTCTCGATGCGGTCGGTGACCTGCCGCGTCATCTCCTCGGCGGAGGCGCCGGGCCATTTGGCCTGGATCAGCATCGTCTTGATGGTGAAGGACGGATCCTCCTCGCGGCCGAGATGCACGTAGGAGAAGAGGCCCGCAGCCATGAAGGCGATCATGAAATACCAGACGAGCGAGCGGTGCTCGAGCGCCCAGTCGGAGAGGTTGAAGGACTTCACGGCTGAGATTCCTGATCGATGCGGACGGACTGGCCATCCTTGAGACTGTGCACGCCGGCGGTGACGACACGCTGCCCGGGTTCGAGGCCGCCGGTGACGCGGATGCTGCCGTCCTCGTTGCGGGCGACCATGATCTCCTGGCGCTTGACGTAGTTGTTGGCGTCATCCACCAGCCAGACGAAGCTCTTGCCGTCCTGCTCCAGGATCGCCGTCGACGGCAATCGGATGACGGTCCGTTGCTCGGTGTTCACGGTCGCGGTGACGGTGGTGCCGAGCCGCATGGTTTCGGGCGGGTTGTCGAGCGTGATGCGGACGCGACGCGTGCGCGTCGTGGCGTCGGCGCGCGGCGCGATCTCGCGGACCTTCGCGGTCGTGCTGATGGTCGGATCGACCTGCAGCCGCACCGTGAACGGCGTACCGACCTGCAGCGCGCCCGCAATGTCGTCGCCGACGTCGATGACCGCCTCGCGAATGTCGGGCCGCGCCACCGTGACCACGCTTTGGCCGGGCGAGACGACCTGTCCGACTTCCGCGCCGACGGCCGTGACGATGCCGGCGAAATCGGCCTTGAGCTGGGCGTAGCCGAGCTGCTCGCGCGCCTTGGCGAGGTTGGATTGCGCCTTGATCACGGAGGCCTGGGCGGCCGCACGCGACTGCTCGGCGCTCTCCAGCGTCGCCTTGGTGGTGGCGTCGGTTTCCAGCAGGGTGCGCTGCCGGCCCTCGGTGCCGGTCGCGTTGGTGAGTTGCGCCTGGCTGCGCGAGACCTCGGCGGCCGAGGCGCGCACGGCGAGTTCGAGCGCGGCGGGATCGATCGCCGCCACGACCTGGTCCTGTTTGACCATGTCGCCGACATAGACGGGCCGCGCGATCAGGCGTCCGAGCACGCGGAAGCTGAGATCGGCCTTGTAGCGCGGCTCGATCGTGCCGGTGACCGTCGAGACATTGGCCGTCTGCCGTTCGACCTTCATCGACAGCACCGGCCGGACCGGCTCGGGAGCGGCGGCCTTCTCGTTGCAGCCGGCGAGCAGAGCGAGCGCGCCGAGCGGAAGAACACAGCGCATCGGCGTCATCACGACCGCTTCTCCTCGTTGAATGTGATCTGTTGGCCGACGCTGAGCAGCTTGCCGCCGTCGGTCACGACGCGATCCCCCGGTCGAAGCCCGGCCGACACCACGATCGCGCCGGTCTCATAGTCCTCGATCGTGATCGGCTTCAGCGACACGGTCTTGTCGCCGCCGTCGACCAGCCAGACCGCCGGCGTCTTGCCGGCGGCGGTCAGCGCGCTCCACGGCAGCACGATGCGCTGCTCCGGCTTGATGAAGCCGGTGGCGCTGACGGCGCTGCCGAGGGTCATCTCTGGCGGCGGATTCTCGATCGCGATCTTGACGCGGACGGTGCCCGACTTCGGATCGATGGTCGGCGAGACCTCGCGTACGGTGCCCTTGGCCGTGACCGAGGGATCCGACAGCAGCGCCAGCGCGACCTTGCTGTCGTCGAATTTGAGCGACAGCGCGGCTTCGTAGACGTCGATGACCGCGTCGCGGTCGCCGTCATGCGCGAGCGTGAACACGGACTGCGCGGCCTGGGCGACCTGCCCGACCTCGATGTTGCGCGCGGTGATGGTGCCGTCCGCGTCGGCGCGGAGCTCGGTGTAGGTCAGGGCGTCCTTGGCGGTGTCGCGCTGGGCCTTGGCGGCCTCCAGCGATCCCTCCGCCGTGCGCAGCGTCTCCTGGGCCTGGTCGAAGGTCGCGCGCGTCGTGAAGCCGCTCGTGATCAGCGTCTGCTGGCGGTTGAAATTGGAGGTTGCGACCTTTACCTGCGACTCCGCGGCCGCCACGGCGGCCTCCGCGGAATCGAGATCGGCCTGCTGCTCGGCCGGATCGATCCTGGCGAGCAACTGGCCGGCCTTGACGTGCGCGCCGACCTCGACGAGCCGCTCGGTGACGCGGCCGCTGACCCTGAACGACAGGTCTGCGAGCACCCGCGCCTGCACGTCACCGGTCAGCGTGATCGATTGCCGGCGCTCCGACAGCTTGACCACCTCGGTCCGCACCATCCGGGACGGCGGAGCGGTTGCGGCCGTCTTCTGCTCGCAGCCGGCCAGCAGCAGGCCGACGGCAGCGCAGCCGGCCGCGGCCAGCAGGCGTGAGCCCGGTGCCCGAAGGAAAGAGGATCCTGTGAATGGAGACATGGTCGTATCTTCGGTCCGGTTGGGTGGTGGCGATCATTCCCGTCCTGCCGCGCAAGCACGCAGGGACCGGAAAGCACCTGTTGGTCGTCAGCAGCCCGCAAAACCCGCCCGCCGTTGCAGGCAAGCAGGTTCACGCGAAAGTTGAACACCGTCCTCTTGACAGTGCGTGAATTAGACAATCAAATCTAGAATAATTCGTCTAGTAACATTCTCGTGGCGGTTTCGAATTCCCCCTGTGCGGGTTGCCCGGGCGCTCCCGTTGGGACATCGGCCAGCGCTGCCGCCGCGGCGAGCCAAGGCATGACGCGAACGTGCGACGCAAAGCTGCGACCGACCTGAATGCCCCCGTGCGCACGACATCACGTGCGCCGCGGCAGGCGCGTGGCCGTGAGCGCCGCGAGCAGTTGCTCGACGCGACAGCCGCCATCATCGCCGAGTCCGGGATCGGTGCCGTCAGCATGCATGCCGCGGCCCAGCGCGCCGGCGCGTCGATCGGCTCGGTCTATCACTTCTTCCGTGACAAGGATCAGATGCTCGATGCACTCGCCGAGCGTCACGATGCCGAGCTGCAGCCGGCGTTCGACCGCGTGGTGCAGCGAAGCGATGCGGAATGGGCGGCGATGTCGCCGCCGCAGGTCATCGAGCAGTTGATTGGCTGGGCGATCCGCTACTTCGTTCGCCACCCCGATGCGCTGGCGACGCTCGATCTGCACGACCAGACCATGCACGCCGAGTTCAGGGTCGTCATCGACCGCGTCATGCGCGCCAGGCTCGGCGACGAACTCGGCAGGCAGGCGGCCACGACGCTCGATGCCGTCGTGCTCGGGACACTGCTGTTCACGCGCGAGCAGGATCCGCGCAGCCGCGATGTCGTCGTCGCAGCGCTGCCCGAGATGATGGCTACCTATCTGAGCGCTCTCGAGGCGAAGCGGAAGCGGACGAAGGGATGAGGTACAGCCGGCGTATCGAGGCGATCAGCGCGGCGATTTGAACGGCCACGTGCTGCTCTTCCGATGTGTCGCCACCGAGCACGGCGTCGTCGCGTCCGCAATCGGCTGGTTCGGAAGGATGATCTGGTCGTCGCCGTTCCAGCGGTCGAACTCGTAGCACCATTGCCATTCTCCGATGTGCGGTATCCCTGTTCGTCAGCGCGCGATCGCCAGACGGAGAATCCCGCTCATCGCGCGGGTTCGGCCGGCGATGGCGTGTCGACATGATCCATCGTCGTCATCGACAGCGGCTGCGTTTCGTCGACGCGAGCGGAGCGATCGCTGCGATGTGCCAGCCGTCGCTCGCTGCTCCGGTCGCGCCTGATGACGATCCCTTCGACCAGCCGGGCCACGACGCCGACCACGGCAAAGCTCAAAAGCAGCGAGATGCACAGCAGCCCCAGATAGAGCTTCAGTACCGAGCTTGCGAAGCAGGCAAGCGCGATGAGCGCGACAATGGCCAGCCGGCCTTTGACGGAGATCGACATGATGGGGCGTTTCGCTGAGAGCTGATTGTGGGCGCCACTCTAGCGCCATGTTTTCTGCAGCCAAGCCGCGTCCCAACGGGTGGTAAATTTTGCCGCAAGCTCATGACGACAATCGGATGTGCTCCAGCTCAATCGTCGTCGCATGCATCGCAGTTCAACTCCGCGTTGCGAAAATCCGGTTGTCCTTGTGCCGGCTTCACGCAATCGTCGTGGGGAACCGAGCGAGCATCCATTGCCGCGCGCGCGATGAGCGGAGCTGTCAGCCGCACAGCGAAGCGCTTGCGGGCCGCAGCGCAACTAACTGCGCTACCATCGAGACATGGCGGCGCATTGCGCGGACCGCGCTGGCGCGCCTTTGCCCGCCCCACAGACTGCCTCGGGGAGGCAAAGCAGCGGTCGTCATGCCGGCGGCAACTGCGACCGCTATTGCGCACCGGCCCACGCCGCGAGCACGGCGCGCTCCTCGCCGGTGATCTCGGTGATGTTGCCGGGCGGCATGGCGCTCGACCACGCGGCGTTGCGTGCGATCAGCCGCGCGTTGCGCTGGATGTCGTCGGCAGTGTCGAGCCGCACGCCCCTGGGCGCCGTGACGATGCCGTCCCATACGGGCTCGGCGGCGTGGCACATGCTGCAGCGGGAGGTCACGATCTCCTCGACCTGCGCGAAGCGTGGCGGCGCGCTCGTGGCCGCCTTGGCGTCGCGAGGGCCCGCTGCGGACAGCAGCAGGATGCCGATCATGCCCGCGGCTGCGACGCCCCACACCCACCATGGCGACGGATGACCCTTGTGACGCTCGTTGAAGAAATGGCGTATCACCGGGCCGAGCGCGAGCACGATGGCGACGATCGCCCAGTTGTAGCGGGTGCCGAACAGGAGCGGATAGTGGTTGCTGATCATCAGCACCACCACCGGCAGGGTCAGATAGTTGTTGTGGACCGAACGCTCCTTGCCGGCCTTGCCGAGCCTGGGGTCCGGCGCTTGGCCTGCGAGCAGCGCGGCGACGATCTTCTTCTGGTTGGGGATGATCACGGCAAACACGTTGGCGACCATGATGGTACCGATGATCGCGCCGATCTGGTTGAAGGCGCCGCGGCCGCTCAGCACATGGGTGAAGGCGTAGGTGAGCGCGACGAGAAAGACGTAGCCGCCGATCGCGAACGGCAGCTCGTGCCGGGCGAGGCCGCTGCGGCAGGCGGCCTCGTAGAGCAGCCACGCCAGCGCCAGCGAGCCGAAGCTGAACAGGCCGGCCTGGAGGGGCGTGAGGTCGAGGATCGATTTGTCGACCAGGAACAGGTCGGCGTTGAGATAGTACACCACGATCATCAGCACGAAGCCGGACAGCCAGGTGGTGTAGGCCTCCCATTTGAACCAGGTCAGCTCGCCCGGCATCTGCGCCGGCGCCACCAGATATTTGACGATGTGGTAGAAGCCGCCGCCGTGCACCTGCCAGGCCTCGCCCATCACGCCGGTCGGCGGGCCTTGCCGCGGCTTCAGGCTGAGATCGAGCGCGATGAAGTAGAACGAGCTGCCGATCCAGGCGACCGCGGCGATCACGTGCAGCCAGCGGAAGATCAGGCTCAGCCATTCCGATATGATCGAGGCCCACATCGCGCGCTCATCTCCTTCGACAGGGCAAGTCCAGAGCCGAGTGCCTGCGTCTCATCTGTGGCATCGATCGCATCTGATTTCCAGCACGTCGCTGTGGCAGTCGGTGCACAACAGATTAGCTGCCATGTGCGCGTGACGCAGTGGACTCCGGCGGCGCGATTGCGTTCAATGTGGCGGTCTGACAAGCGGGACGGGGCGGGATGACGAGACTGGTTCTGATCATGCTGGTGCTGGGACAGTTCGCTGGTGTGCCTCTGGCGATGGCGCAGACCGCCCCCAAGCAGAGCACGGCCAAGCGCGCCGATGCCTGCGCGCCGATCGGACGCACCGAGGACGGCAAGCTGGTCTATGCGATGAAATGCGAGAGCATCCCGAAGCCGGTCGCTCCCGCCGCCCCGCCACAGGCGGCCGCCCAGCCGTCGGAGCCGGCTGCGGAACCAGAGCCCGAGACCCAGCGGAGCGGGCTGTTCGGCTGGTCGTACGATCGCCGACCCAAGCCATAGCGCAGCCGTTTCCCCAGACCGCCTCATTCGCCGAACTTTTCCTGCAACTGCGGAAACAGCCGGTCCGGCTTGAACGGCGCGGCCGTGAAGCGGATGCCGGTCGCGGCGCGGATCGCGTTACCGAGCGCGGCGGCGACCGGATTGTACGGGCTCTCGCTCATCGACTTCGCCCCCAGCGGGCCGATCGTGTCGTGGGTATCGGCAAACAGCACCTCGGTGCGCGGAACGTCGGCATAGGACGGCAGATGATAGTCGCGGAAGCGCGGATTGATCACGCGGCCGGTGTCGTCGATCACGATCTCCTCGTACAGCGCGGCGCCGAGCGCTTGCGCCACGCCGCCCTCGATCTGGCCGCGGCACTGCATCGGGTTGGCGACCTGGCCGGCGTCCGCGGCCTGGACGCTCTTGAGGATCCTGACCTCTCCGGTCCCCTTGTTCACGGCGACACGAAAACCCTGGACGTTGAACGCGACCGAGCGCGGCGTGCCCTGCGAATTACCGCTCGCGGTGAGCGGCGCGCCGCTGGCCTTGGCGAGTTCGGCGAAAGCGAGACGATGTGCGCCACAGGTGATTGCATCATCGGCGATCACGCAGGCGCCGGGAGCGACGTTCCACCTGTCGGAGGCGAACCGCTTGATCGTCTCGGCCAACGCCTCCGCCGCCGCCTGGGTCGCGCGTCCCGCGACGAAGGTGCCGGTCGAGCCATAGGCGCCCGTGTCGTGGCCGCCATGGGCGGTGTCGGACTGTCTGAGGCTGATGCGATCGACGGTGGTACCGAGCACGGTCGCGGCGATCTGGCGATGCACCGTGCTGGTGCCGTTGCCGAACTCGGCGGTGCCGACGGTGAGCACGAAGCCGCCGTCGTCGCGCAGGCTGATCACGGCGTCGGCGAAGTGGCCGTCGGGCGGCACGGTGTCGATCATCGTCAGCGCGATGCCGTCGCCCTTCAGCCACTCGGCCGACAGCTCCGGCGTCGGCGTGGCCTCGGCCATGGCGCGCTCGACCAGATCGAGGCACTGGTCGAGCCCGTAGGAGCCGTACAGCACGTCGCTATGCCCGGATGCCGGCGGCGCCAGCATGGGATCTCCGGGCCTGATGATGTTGCGGCGTCGCATCTCGAACGCGTCGATGCCGAGCTGCCGCGCAAGCTCGTCGATCGCGGCTTCGACCGCGAAGGTGGTTTGCGGCAGGCCGTAGCCGCGATAGGCGCCGGCCGGCACCGTGTTGGTATAGACGGCGATCCCGTCGACCTTCTTGTTCGGACAATTGTACACCGAGATCGACCCGGCGCAGGCATGGAACAGCACGGGCCCGGCGTGATTGCCATAGGCGCCGGTGTTGGAGAGCACGTCGAGCTGCAGCGCCGTCAGCTTGCCATCCTTGTCGGCCCCGGCCTTGACGGTGACGCGCATCGGATGCCGCGTCGAGGTGGCGATGAACTGCTCCTCCCGGGTGAATTCGAGCTTCACCGGCCGCCTTGTCTTCAGCGCCGCCAGCACCAGGATATCCTCGACGAACATCTCCTGCTTGCCGCCGAAGCCGCCGCCGACGCGCTCGCAGAACACGCGCACCTTGTCGGGCTTGAGGTCGAAGATCTCGCACAGCGCCCGCTTCGTCAGAAACGGCACCTGTGTGCTGGAACGCAGGGTGAGCACGCCGTCGTCGTCGAGCCAAGCGAGACCGCCATGCGTTTCCAGCGCGGCGTGCTGCACGCGCTGCGTGGTGAAGGTGCGTTCATAGCTCGCGGCGGCCGACGCCAGCGCGGCGGCGACGTCGCCGAACTCGCCGTGGGTCTCGGCGACGATGTTGCGGCCGACGTCGGCGATGCGATGTTCGCTGCCGCGGCCGGCGTGAATGATCGGCGCACCGGGCGTAATCGCGTCAGCGGGATCGACCACGGCAGGCAGGATCTCGTAGTCGACGACGAGGCGCCGGCAGGCCTCTTCGGCCGCGGCCTCGGTCTTGGCGACGACGGCCGCGACCTTCTGGCCGATGAAGCGGACGACGTCGTCGAGCACGCGGGTGTCCGCCGGATCCATCCAGGCCTGCTCATGGCGCGCGGTCGAGAACAGCGTCGCCGGCGCATCCTCGTGCGTCAGCACGGCATGCACGCCAGGTACTGCCAGCGCGGCCCTCTTGTCGATGCCGACGATGCGCGCATGCGCGTGCGGCGAGCGCGCGAGCTTGACGTGCAGCAGGCCGTCGATCGTGGTATCGAAAGTATAGCGCGCCCGGCCGCGCACCACGTCGGGGCCGGCAGGGGCGGGCAGGCTGCGCCCGAAGGCTTCGCCGGCCGCGACCTGCTCGACGTGAACGTGGCCGAGCAGCGCGTCCTCGATGGCGCGATAGCCGGTGCAGCGGCACAGATTGCCCTTCAGCGCCGCGCCGAGATCCTTCTTCTGCGCCTGATTCAGCGAGGCACAGGTGACGATCATGCCGGCGGTGCAGAAGCCGCATTGGAACGCCTGCGCATCGAGGAAGGCCTGCTGCATCGGATGCAGGTCGTCATCGGCGGCGAGACCTTCCACGGTCGTGACCGCCTTGCCCTCGGCGCGAAAGGCGGGGATCAGGCAGCTATGCACCGGTTCGCCGTCGAGCAGCACGGTGCAGGCACCGCAGTCGCCGGCGTCGCAGCCCTTCTTGACGCCGAAATGGCCGGTGTCGCGCAGAAGGGTCCGCAGGCATTGTCCGGCGCGCGGCGCGGTGTCGACTTCCCTGCCATTGACGATCACGCTCATGGCCTGAAGTCCGCGAGCTCGGCGCGAATCTCCTCAGCGAGGCGCAGGGTCATCGCCTTGCGCCAGGCAGGCTTGCCATGAACATCGTCGTGGTACGACGCATCTGGAATTTCGACGAGCAGGCCGGCGCGCAACGTGGTCGCGTCGGGCATGCTGGCAAAGCGCAGT
Source organism: Bradyrhizobium sp. SZCCHNRI1009 (assembly GCF_032487575.1). NCBI lineage: Bacteria > Pseudomonadati > Pseudomonadota > Alphaproteobacteria > Hyphomicrobiales > Nitrobacteraceae > Bradyrhizobium > Bradyrhizobium sp. SZCCHNRI1009. Next base: position 203,266 of record NZ_JAUEUL010000002.1, read on the forward strand.
TGCTGCGGCTTGATGGTCGATCCGGTCACGGTGAGCAGCAGGTCGCCGTCGCGGCCCGACGTGCCGATCAGCAGTGCGCCGGAGCGCCCGACCGGCGTCAGCGCGATCTGGCGGAAAGCGCCGCGGCGCTTCAGCGCGGCCAGCGGAATGTCGATCTGCCGCAGCAGATCTCCGGGCGCGAGCACGTTGCTGTTGTTGCCGGTGACGAAATCGGCGACGGGGACGCGCTGCTCGCCTCCGTCATTCTTCCATATCAAGCAAATGCCCTCGAGCGCGGCGAGCAGCGAGATCATCGGCCCGGCCGGCAGCGACATGCAGAGATTGCCGCCGACGGTCGCCGTCTTCCAGATCTTGAACGAAGCCAGGAACGCGCGGCAGCATTGATCGATCAACGGCGCCGCGACCCACTCGGCCGGGCAGGACAGCCCGTCCAGCGCGGCGACGCTGCAGGTCGCGGCGATGCACAGGCCCTGATCGCTGATGCCGAGAGGCGTCCAGGCGAGATCGCTGAGATCGATCAGCCGCGACAGGCGCGCCTGCGGTTCCGAGAACAGCCACGTGCCGCCGGCCAGCCAGGCGTCGCCTGCCTGCCAGGCGGGCAGTTCGGCCCGCGTTCTCGGGCGCACGACCTCCGTGATGGTGTTCAGGTCCATGGTGATGCCAGCTCGTGGGCGCAGCCTGTCGCGGGTGGAATCCTTGCAAGACCAGCGCCAACTGGCAATAGGATGACGCTGGCCTTCCGCTTGCAAGCTACCGGCACATGCAAGCGCCCAATCACCGAGACGAGGCAGCCATGAGCACGACGCCGATCTGGATCAAGGACCCGCTCGCCATTCTCGCCGAGGGCGCCACGCGCGGTGTCGTCGTCAAGGACGGTCGCATCGTCGAGCTGGTGCCTGCCGGTGCCGAGCCGGCGACTGCGGGCGCGGTGGCCTATGATGCGAGCGCGCATGTCGTCATCCCTGGTCTGATCAACACGCACCATCACTTCTACCAGACGCTGACGCGCGCGCTGCCGGCTGCGATGGACCGCGAGCTGTTCCCCTGGCTCAAGGCGCTCTATCCGATCTGGGCGAAGCTGACGCCGGAGGCGTTGGATGCGGCGGTCACGGTCGCGATGGCCGAACTGATGCTGTCGGGCTGCACGACCACGACCGATCATCACTACGTTTTCCCCGCCGGGCTCGAAGATGCCGTCGGCATCGAGGTCGCGGTGGCGAAGCGGCTCGGCATCCGTGTGCTGCTGACCCGCGGCTCGATGAACCTGTCGGAGCGCGACGGCGGACTGCCACCGGACAGCGTGGTGCAGGACGAGGACACGATCCTCGCCGACAGCGCGCGCGTGGTCACGACCTATCACGAGCGCGGACCCGATGCGATGGTGCAGATCGCGCTGGCGCCGTGCTCGCCGTTCTCGGTGACGGGATCGCTGATGCAGAAGACCGCTGCGCTTGCCGATAAGCTCGACGTGCGGCTGCACACGCATCTCGCCGAGACGGAGGATGAGAACCGCTTCTGCGAGCAGATGTTCGGCTGCCGTCCGCTGGACTATCTCGAGAAGAACGGCTGGCTCGGCCCGCGCACCTGGCTGGCGCACGGCATCTTCTTCAATGCCGAGGAGATGAAGCGGCTCGGCAAGGCCAGGACCACGATCAGCCATTGCGCCTGCTCGAACCAGTTGCTTGCCTCCGGCTGCTGTCCGGTGTGCGAGATGGAGGAGGCGGGCGTCGGGATCGGCCTCGGCGTCGACGGCTCGGCGTCGAACGACGGCTCCAACCTGATGCAGGAGGTTCGTGCCGCATTCCTGCTGCAGCGGGCGCGCTATGGCGTTGGCCGGATCAGCCACAAGGATGCGCTGCGCTGGGCGACCAAGGGCTCGGCCGCCTGCGTCGGCCGGCCAGAGCTCGGCGAGATCGCGCTGGGCAAGGCCGCCGACCTCGCGCTGTTCAAGCTCGACGAGCTGCGCTTCTCGGGTGCAGGCGATCCGATCGCGGCGCTGGTGCTATGCGGCGCGCACCGCGCCGATCGCGTCATGGTCGGCGGCCGTTGGACCGTGGTCGACGGCGCAATTCCGGGACTGGACGTCGGCGGGCTGATCGATCGGCACAGCGCGGCAGCCAGGGCCATGCGGGGAGGGTGAAGCGCGCAGCGTTGGAAAATATTCGCTCGAGAACTCTCCCCGACTTGTGGGGGAGAGTTCTAGCGGTGTACTGCGTCTACTTGCCCGGCACCTTGTCGTCGACGCCCTTGACGTAGAAGTTCATGCCGAGAATCTGTCCATCGGCGAGATGGTCGCCGCCCTTGCACTCGATCTCCTTGCCATCCTGGCCGAGCACGGGGCACTTGAACGGGTGCAGCTTGCCGGCGGTGATCGCGGCCTGCGTCTCCTCGGCCAGCTTCTTCACGTCGTCAGGCATGTTGGTATAGGGCGCCATCTCGAACATCTTGGAATCGAGGCCGCCCCAGGTGTCCTCCGATTTCCAGGTGCCGTCGAGCTCGGCCTTGACGCGCGCGATGTAGTAGGGGCCCCAGGTGTCGAGGATCGAGGTGAGCTGCGCCTTGGGGCCGAACTTGATCATCTCTGAGTCCTGGCCGAAGGCGAGCTTGCCGCGCTCGGCCGCGATCTGCATGGCAGCCGGGCTGTCGGTGTGCTGCATGATGATGTCGGCGCCCTGGTCGATCAGCGCCTTGGCGGCGTCGGCTTCCTTACCCGGGTCGAACCAGGTGTTGGCCCAGATGATCTTGACCTTGATGTTCGGATTGACCGTCTGCGCGCCGATGATCGTGGCGTTGATGCCGGAGATGACCTCGGGGATCGGGAACGAGCCGATATAGCCGAGCACGCCTGCCTTCGACATCTTGCCGGCGATGATGCCCTGGATGTAGCGGCCCTGATACCAGCGCGCCGAATAGGTCGACATGTTCTTGTCGCGCTTGTAGCCCGTGGCATGCTCGAAATGCACGTTGGGATACTTCTTGGCGACCTTCAGGGTCGGATCCATGTAGCCGAACGAGGTCGTGAAGATCAGCTTGTTGCCGGCGCGGACCAACTGCTCGATGGCGCGCTCGGCGTCCGGGCCTTCCGGTACGTTCTCCAGATAGGTCGTCTCGATCTTGTCGCCGAGCTCCTTCACCAGCGCCTGGCGCGCGAGCTCATGCTGATAGGTCCAGCCGAGGTCGCCGATCGGTCCGAGATAAATGAAGCCGACCTTCAGCTTGTCGGCGGCGTGCGCCACGCCGGCGATGCTTCCCGCCAGTACCAGCGCAACGGCAGCCCCCAGAAGCCTTTTCATCATCGTCCATGCCTCCAAACAATCGGGGGAAACCTCGTGAGCCAGAGCGCCGCGCCCCATCGCTGGCGCTCCGGATGATTGCTTCAGCGATCCGGCACGAACACCGTCCCCAGCGCCGCCGGCGCAGTGGAGCCGCCGGTGCGGGCGCGCGACAGCAGCACCAGCACGATCACCGTGGCGAGATAGGGCAGCGCCGACATGAACTGCGAGGGGATGCCCACGCCCGCACCCTGCGCATGGAGCTGCAGGATCGTCACCGCGCCGAACAGATAGGCGCCGACGACAAGGCGGCCCGGTCGCCAGGATGCAAACACGACCAGCGCCAGCGCGATCCAGCCGCGTCCCGCGGTCATGCCGGGAATGAAGAAAGGCGTATAGGCCAGCGGCAGATAGGCGCCGGCGAGCCCGGCGCAGCCGCCGCCGAACAGCACCGCGAGCAAACGGATGCGCAGCACGGGATAGCCGAGCGCGTGGGCGGAGACATGGTTGTCGCCGCAGGCGCGCAGCACCAGGCCGGCACGGGTGCGGTACAGGAACCACCAGACGGCGATGATCAGCGCGAGCGACAGATAGACGAACGCGTCCTCGCCGAACAGGATGCGGCCGACCAGCGGAATGTCGCTGAGGCCGGGAATGGAGAGGTGCGGCGCGGTGCCGATGCGCTCGCCGACGAAGCGCGCGCCGATCAGGCCGGAGAGACCGATGCCGAGGATGGTCAGCGCGAGGCCCGTGGCCACCTGATTGACGGCGAGGCCAAGGGTCATGAACGCGAAGATCAGTGACATCAGCATGCCGGCGACGATGCCGCACAATGCGCCGACGACGATCGAGCCGGACAGCCAGGCCCCGCCGAAGCCGCAGGCCGCGCCGACGATCATCATGCCCTCGACGCCGAGGTTGAGCACGCCCGAGCGCTCGGTGACCAGCTCACCGGTGGCCGCCAGCAGCAGCGGCGTCGATGCGGCGAGCACCGACAGGATGATTGCTTCAACCAGCACCACTTTGCACCTGCCGCGCGGCGAAGACGAGCTTGAAACGGTAGAGGATGAGGGAATCGCAGGCGAGCACGTAGAACAGCAGGATGCCCTGGAACACCTTGGTCACATCGAGTGGAATCTTCATCGTGATCTGGGCCTGCTCGCCGCCAATGAATGTCAATGCGAGGAAGAGCCCTGCAATGAATATTCCAACTGGATTGAGCCGCCCCAGGAAGGCCACGATGATCGCGGTGAAGCCATAGCCCGGCGAGATGCCTGGTTGCAGATGTCCGATGGGGCCCGCCACCTCGATGATCCCTGCGAGACCGGCCAATGCGCCGGACACCGCGAATGTCAGGAGGATGAGCTGGTTGGCGTTGAAGCCGCCGAAGCGTGCCGCGCGGGGGGCCGCGCCGACGACGCGGATCTCGAACCCCTTGATGGTGCGCTCGAGCAGCACGAAGGCGCCTGCAACGACGAGCAGCGCGATGACGCTGCCGAGATGCAGGCGTCCGCCCTCGATCAGCACCGGCACGGTGGCGACCGGGTCGAACTCCGCCGTGGTGGGGAAGTTGAAGCCGGCGGGATCGCGCCAGGGGCCGCGGACGAGATAGTCGAGCAGGAGATCGGCGACATAGACCAGCATCAGGCTTGTGAGGATCTCGCTGGCGCCGAACTTGACGCGGCACAGCGCCGGGATCAGCGCGTAGAGGGCGCCGGCTGCGGCGCCTGCGACCAGCATCGCCGGCAGCACCCAATGTCCGGCCTCGGTGCCTTGCGTCTTGACCGCGATCCAGCTGCCGGCAACGGCGCCGATCAGGAACTGGCCTTCGGCGCCGATGTTCCAGGCGTTGGCGAGGTAGCACAGCGACAGACCGATCGCGATCATCACCAATGGCGTCGCTTTCACCGCGATCTCCTGCAGCGAATAGCCGTCGGTGAGCGGCGCGACGAAGTAGACGCCGAGCGCGGTGATCGGGTTCTTGCCGAGCACGGCGAACAGCACGCTCATCGTGACGAGTGTCAGTCCGATCGCGATCAGCGGCGAAACCAGCGCGATGGTGCGCGAACGCTCGGCGCGCTTCTCAAGCACGAGCTGCATGCGCCGCCTCCTTCTCGAGGCTGGCGCCGCCCATCAACAGGCCGAGCCTCTCCCGCGTGGCCTCGGCGCGCGGCAGCGCCTCCGACAAGTGTCCATGAAACATCACCGCGATGCGGTCGGCGATCTCGATCAGTTCGTCGAGGTCCTGGCTGGTGACGAGGACGGCAGCGCCGGCGCTGGCGAGATCGATCAGCGCCTGGCGGATGATCGCGGCGGCGCCGGCGTCGACGCCCCAGGTCGGCTGGTTGACGACCAGCACCGCCGGCGTGCGCAGGATCTCGCGGCCGACGACGAACTTCTGCAGGTTGCCGCCGGACAGGCTCGCCGCCTCCGGATCCCGCTTGGCCTTGCGGACGTCGAATGTCTCGGTCGTCAGATCGACCGTCCGCAACGTCGCGGCCGCGTTGATGAAGCCGTGCCGGACCATGTCGCTCGCGGCGTGTCCGGTCAGCAGCGCATTCTCGGACAGCCGCATCCGCGGCGCGGTGCCGTGCCCCAGCCGCTCCTCCGGCACGAACGCCGCGCCCATCTTGCGCCGTTGGGTGATCGAGAGATTCCCGCAGGCGAGGCCGTCGATGATGATCGTGCCGGGCTCCTTGACGAGGCGTTCGCCGGACAGCGCAGCAAACAGCTCGTCCTGGCCGTTGCCGGCGACACCAGCGATGCCGAGGATCTCTCCGCCCTTCAGCTCGAAGGAAATGTTCTTGAGAGCCACGCCATGAAGCTCGCCCGGGGCGAGGGTGAGATCATTGACGACCAGACGCGGCACGGTGGTGTGCCGCTCGGCCGGCGGCTTCACCTCCTTGATCTCGGTGCCCACCATCATGCGGGCCAGCGAGGCAGCCGTCTCCAGCTTCGGATTGCAGGTCGCGACCTTCCTGCCGCCGCGAAGGATGGTGGCGGTGTCGCACAGCCGCTTCACCTCTTCCAGCTTGTGGCTGATGTAGAGAACAGCGCGGCCTTCCGCTTTCAGGCGCTCCAGGACGACGAACAGTTGGTCGGCCTCCTGCGGCGTCAGCACGGCGGTGGGCTCGTCCAGGATCAGGAATTTCGGATTCTGCATCAGCGCGCGCACGATCTCGATGCGCTGCCGCTCGCCGACCGACAATTGCCATACCTCGCGCTTCGGATCCAGCGGCAGGCCATAATCGCGCGCGACATCCGCGAGCCGCGCCGACATGGCCTTGAACGGCTCCTTGCCGTCGAGCCCGAGCGCCACGTTCTCGGCCACGGTGAGGTTGTCGAACAGAGAGAAATGCTGAAACACCATGCCGATGCCGAGGGATCGCGCTTCGGCCGGGCCGGACAGCTGGACCGGCTCACCCTGCCAGCGCAACTCGCCGGCGCTCGGCTGTACCAGTCCATAGATCGTCTTCACCAGGGTCGATTTCCCCGCACCGTTCTCGCCGAGCAGGGCGTGAATCTCGCGTGGCCGGATCTCGATGTCGATCTTGTCGTTGGCAACGAAGTCGCCATAGCGCTTGGTCAATCCGACCGTCTGCAGGAGCGGAGGCGTAGATTTCGGATCGACCGGCGCTGGGTCAGGCATTTGCTGCGTCATGGGGCAGGGGGAATGAAGCTGCCTCAATTGTGATCTAATTTGCCGCGGCGCGTAAGAGGCGAAAAGCGCCATCCTTTGCCCAACTCTTGTCCAACGGTTCATCCGCAGAGACCGGCGAATGCAGCGCGCCGTCGGTTGCAGGCATCGCAGGCCGCAATCGAGTCGAGCGCAGCGCCCCATGAAGTTCTGTGGCACTTCTGCGACACTGGCCGGGAAATCGATCCGGTCGCAGCAGGCTGCACGTTGGATGAGCAGCGTCATGCAATGCGCGTCCAATGGCGCGCTTGCGCTCACGGGTGATCGCGAAATCGTGCGAGAGGCCAGGCGACGCTTTTCGGAAAAACTTCAGCAATGTGAAGCAGCAAGATCGTGATCCGGGAGCGTCGCGGCCGCGGCCAATCGTCCCATGGCTGCGCCCGTGACCGCCACCGTCGACGCCGCAATACGGCATAACCTTGATCAAACTGCGGGCAAGTCCTGGAGAAAGTTGAGGCTTCTCCGGCCGGTGGAACGGCGCAACTGTGCATGCAAGTCGGGAATCTGCGCTTGTCAACTGGGGGTGTTCGGAATGTCGTTTCGTCAAATAATTGCGGCGGCCGTCGCGCTGGGCGCGGTCGCACTGACGTCAGTCGGTGTCGCTGGGGCCGCTGATCTGCCCGCCAAGGCGGTCGCGAAAAAGGCTCCGGCCGAGGTGCCGTTCTTCCTCGTCGTCGACAATCGCGTCAGCTACTCCTACATCTTCGATGCCAGCCAGCCTGGTGCATGGAGCGTGAACGGCAACGGCACATTCAACGCCAAGACCGCCAAGCAGGTCTACTCGTTCACCCATTTCGACGTCTGGGGCTACGGCACCAACTTCTTCACGATCTCGCTGTTCAAGTCGGACCACAACGATCCCGCCGGACCGTGCACGCAGACCGGCGGCATCGTCTCGCCCAACGCCGGCTTCGCGTTCACGCCGGCGAGCTGCGCCGGCGCGACCGAGATCTACGGCCTGTTCCGCTCGACCTTCGGCTGGAATCAGATCTTCAACACCAAGGCCTTCACCATGGGCCCGCTGCAGAACATCTCGTTCGAGGTGGGCATGGATGCCAACACGGAGAATCGCTATTTCGGCGCCGCCAAGCGCGACGTGGTGGCCGGCCTGCAGTTCGCGTTCAACCTGCCCTACAAGGGCTATTTCAACGTCGCTCCCCTGATGTATTGGGAGTTCGCCAACCACAACTCGTTCTCACAGTGCGGCGCCGGCTGGTCGAACCCCTGCATTACTGACGGCAATACCTCGTTCAAGCCGACCTGGGCGGTCGAGACCAACTACTACATGGATCTCGGTTTCCTGCCCGAGAGCATGCAGTTCTTCTCGATCTCGGGCCGCGCCGGCTGGTACGGCAAGAAGGGCACCGATACCGAGCCGCTCCCGGCGAGCGTCGCGAACGGCGTCTATCCGACGAAGGTCGAGTTCAACTCCGAGCCGATCCGCCTGACCTTCGACGCGTCGAAGGCGATGTGGGGCGAGAAGCAGAGCCACATGATCGACGTCTGGGTGGCCTATCGGTACTGGCAGAACAAGTTCGGCCTCGACCACAACAACGCGGTCGGCTGTTCCGTCGCCGGAGTCGGCGGCACCCGCGTCGCCACGGGCGCCTGCACCGAGTCGTCGCTGTATTCAGGCGTGACCGTGAAGTTCTGATATCGACCGAGCCACGCAAGCAGGCGCCGCGCCTCCGGTCGCGGCGCCTGCTTCATTTGTCCCAGGCTCCCTCATGCAGCGTCGCGGCTTCGTCCTCCAGCAGGGGGCCGACGACTTCGGTCGCACGCTGGCCGCTCGCGAACACGTCGCGGCAGGGCAGGTCGAGGGTCGGGTTCTCCGGATGGTTGCCGGTGAGGTCGCGCAGCCGCCCTTCGCTCAGCCCATAGACCACGCGTCCGATGCCCGCCCAGTAGATCGCGCCCGCGCACATCGCGCATGGCTCGGCCGACGAATACAGGGTGGCAGCCGCTCTGATTTCGGGCGCAATCGAAATGCAGGCCTGGGTCGCGGCCAGCCGCTCGGCATGCGCCGTGGCGTCATGTGCCGGCATATAGCCGTTCTCGGCCTCGATCAGAACGCGGCCGTCGGCCGCGATGAGCACGGCTCCGAACGGATGATTGCCGTTGGACGTCGCACGGCGCGCGATGGCGAAGCTGTGGCGCAGGAAATGTGCGTCCCGGTCTTGTGCGTCGGCCTGCCTCTGTCCGTCTCTTGCCTGATCTGCCGGTCCCATCGCCACTCTGCTCCGTTGCGGGTCGGGGGATCCTGCGCCGGCGCGGAGACGTCCGCAACCGCGGGAACTGATGGCCCGCGGCTCGCGTTTCCCGGCGCACGAGTGCGGAGAGCGGGCAGGCGACATGGCGGCAAACGCGGATTCCAGGGTGGCCGTCTATGCGGCGCTTGCCGGCAATCTGCTCGTGGCCTGCACCAAGATCGCCGCGGCGATCTGGACCGGCAGCTCGGCCATGATGAGCGAGGCGATCCACTCCGTCGTCGACACCTCGAACGAGCTCCTGCTGCTCTACGGCTTTCATCGCGCGAGCCGTCCGCCCGACCGACGGCATCCGCTCGGGCATGGTCGTGAGCTCTACTTCTGGAGCTTCATCGTTGCGCTGCTCTTGTTCGCGCTCGGCGCCGGCGTCTCGCTGTACGAAGGCGTCGCGCATCTGATGCATCCGCTGCCGATCGAAGACCCGACGGTGAACTACATCGTGCTCGCGCTCTCATTCGTCTTCGAGGCTGGGTCCTGGTGGGTGGCGGTGCGACGCTTTCGTGCGGCTGCCCCGGGTCTCTCCTACCTCGAGGCGTTCAGGCGCAGCAAGGACCCGCCGGCCTTCATGGTCGTGTTCGAAGACACCGCGGCCCTGATCGGCATCGTCATCGCTGCTGCTGCCATGGCCGCGGCCGTCGCCTTCGATCAGCCGGCATGGGACGGCATCGGGTCCATCCTGATCGGCGTGCTGCTTGCGGTGACCTCGATGGTGCTCGCGCGGGAGAGCAAGAGCCTCCTGATCGGCGAGCCCGCGGATCCCGAGCTGGCGCGTTCGATCCTCGACATCGCGCGCAGGAGGCAAAGCGTCAAGTCGGCCAACGGGCTGCTCACGGTGCAGCTGTCGCCGCAGCAGGTCGTCGTCGCGCTGAGCATCGAGTTTGCGGACGATCAGCGCGCCGACGACATCGAGCGGGCCGTCGTGGCGATCGAAAGCGAGCTGAGGGCGCGGCATCCGATCGTCGCGGCGCTGTTCGTCAAGCCGCAGACCGGCGCCCGCTATCAGGAAATGCGTGAGAGCCTGCTGCAAGATGGTTCGGCTTCGGCGTGAGATTGGCGGCTCAGCGGTCAGACGTCGCCGTTTCGTGCAGGCGAATGGTCGAGCCATGAGATGCTGGAGCCTGAGCCGCGCACAGCGCTCCTAGGGCGGTGTCCGCGCGGCCAGCGGTGCGCTCAAGAGTACGATCACCAGCAGCGCGGCCAACATCCAGAACGCGGCCGGGAGGCTCGTGGCCGCGGCGACGAACCCGATGCCGGCCGGTCCGAGCAGCACGCCGGAGTAGCCTGCGGTGGTGACGGCAGCGACGGCCAGCCCGACCGGCATCGCGGTCTGCGCCCCGGCCCGGCGGAACAGCACCGGGACGAGGTTCGACGCGCCCAGGCCGATCAGCGCAAAGCCCGCCATGGCAGCAGCAACCAAGGGAGCCGTGAGCAGCAGGACGAAGCCGGCGATCGCGATCGCGCTGCCCCCCAACAGCGTTGCGCGATCACCGATCCGGGCAACCACGGCATCCCCGACGAGGCGCCCGGCGGTCATTGCGATCGAGAACATGATGTAGCCCAGTCCGGCCTGTGCGGCCGGCAGGCGCCCGGAACCGGCGAGCAGCAGCGCGCTCCAGTCGAGCGTCGCGCCTTCGACCAGGAACATGATCGCCGCGAGCGCCGCCAGCAGCAGCACCGCGCCATGGGGAAGCACGAGCAGAGGCCCCGTTTGCGCGGGCTTGCTCGCCATCAGTCGTGGGGCAGCGACGATCATCGCGGCCAAGGCGAGTGCGCAGCAGGCCAGCGTGCCGAGCAGCGGCGCGACGTCGAACGCAAGCAGCGCGGTCATGACGCCGGAGCCCGCGAAGCCGCCGATGCTGAACTGGGCATGGAAACCCGACATCAGCGGACGCTCGCTCAGCCGCTCGACGTCGATCGCCTGGATGTTCACGGCGACGTCGAGCGAGCCCAGCGCCGCTCCGAAGGCGAACAATGCGAGCGCAATCGTCGCTGGCGTTGCGGCGATCGCCAGCAGCGGCAGGAACAGCGCGAGAGCGATGCCGCTGACGACGACGACAGGCTTGCTGCCATAGCGGGCGCTCAGCAGTCCGGCGGCCAGCATCGATGCGACCGAGCCCACGCCGAGCGAGAGCAGCAGCAGGCCGAGCGTCGCATCGTCGACGACGAGCCGCTGCTTGGCAAACGGCACCAGCGGTGCCCAGCAGGCGATGCCGAAGCCGGCGACGAAAAAGGCCAGGCGGGTCGCGAGCCGCGCCGCGCTGTGATCAGAACTCATTTGGAAGATTCCTGACTTTCTGAAAGGCGCTGTCACACCGGCGGAGCGGCCGTCACGATGGTCGCTCCCGCCCGTTTGAGCAGGGCAAGTCGAGCCGCCGGCGCATCATGCTCGACGGTGAGCTGGCTGATCGTCTTGGCGCCGGCGACACGGTGAGGCGCTCGGGTCTCGAGCTTCTCGTTGGTGACCATTGCGACGCTGACGCGGCTCAGCGACAGCAGCGTCCGCTTGAACGCTGCGTCGGTCGGATCAATCGCGCTGATGCCGCCTTGCGCCGACACGGCGCAGGCGCCGATGAAGCAGCGGTCGATGTTCAAGCGCTGCATCTGCATGAGGGCGTCGGCGTCGACACAGCCGCCGACTGCGGGATGAACGGAGCCGCCGATCATGATCAGTTGCAGGTCCTGCCGATGCAGCACGGTTGCGGCAATGTCGATGGCGTTCGTTGCGACGGTGAGATCGAAATCATCGGGCAGGACCTCAGCGAGCGCGAGGTTGGTGCTGCCACTATCGAGGAAAAGAAATTCGCCACGCGCGATGCCGCGGGCGGCTGTCCGGGCGAGCGCCAGCTTGCGTTCGCGATCCTGCCCGATCCGCGCCGCCATCGGGGTCATGCCGCCGGCGATCGGCAATGCGCCGCCGTACACCCGGCGGCAGCGTCCTTCGGCGGCAAGCGCGCGAAGATCGCGCCGGATCGCATCCTCGGAGACGCCGAATTCATGGGCCAGGGCGGCCGCGATGACCGCGTGCCCTGTAGCGAGGCGGCCGGCGATCTGGTCGCGACGCGCCAGTGGAAGGTCTGACATGCCTCCTCATATCAGGCAGGAACAAGAATAACAACGTGCATAATCGTGCACGATGCAATTTGTTGTTTGCGCGGCCAGCTGGGCATGTCATTGCCAGATGTCGAACTGTTCGGGAGCAGGACGTGACCGCCGTCGATTCGTCAGCAACGCCGGCCTTTGTCGCCGTCGACTGGGGCACCTCCAGTTTCCGTGCCTGGCTAATGGCAGGAGACGGCACGGAGCAGGCGGAGAGCCGTGGTGGCGAGGGCATGCTGCATTGCGCGACATCGGGCTTTGCGCCGGTGCTGCGCGATCATCTGGCGCAACTCGGCGCGCCGGCCGATGTTCCGGTGCTGATCTGCGGCATGGCCGGCGCCCGGCAAGGCTGGGTCGAGGCGCCGTATCTGCACACGCCGACCCGGCTGGAGGCGTTGCACGCCGGCGCGATCGGCGTCGACACCGAGGGCGACGTCAGGATTCTGCCGGGGCTGGCGCAGGCCCGTGCAGATCAGCCGGACGTGATGCGCGGCGAGGAAACCCAGCTGCTCGGCGTCACCGAGCCTGACTTCACCGGGATCGTCTGTATTCCGGGCACGCACAGCAAATGGATCCGGATCGATGCCGGCGCTGTGATCGATTTTGCCACCTACATGACTGGCGAGCTGTTCGCTGTCGTCTCTCAGCATAGCATTTTGATGCACGCCGTCGAACCGGAAGCCTCGACCGTCGCGCACGACGCGGCATTCCGCGAGAGCCTTGCGGCGGCGCTTGCCGCGCCGACGTCACTGACCAATGCGCTATTCCGGCTCCGCGCAGCCCAGCTCCTCAATTTCGAGCAGCGGTCCGACGGGGCTGCGAGGCTCTCCGGGCTTCTGATCGGCAGCGAGATCGCCGACGCGCGGGTGCGGTTCGGCGCCGAGCTTCCGCTGCGGTTGATCGGAGCGGGCCGGCTCGGCCGTCTCTACTGCGCGGCGCTGGCGGCTGCTGATTTCGACGTGAACGAATGTGATGCCGAGCAGGCGTCCCGGCGCGGCCTGGTCAAGGCCGCGCGGCAGATCTGGGGAGCGCGTTTCCGACCATGACAAAGTCCGTCACCTGGCCGCACGTCAAGCGGTCGCTCGTCGCGATCCTGCGCGGCATCAAGCCCGACGAGGCCGAGGCTGTCGTCGATGTCCTGATCGAAGCCGGTTTCGAGCTGATCGAGGTTCCCCTCAACTCGCCGGAACCGTTCGTCTCGATCGAGCGTCTCGCCACCCGGTTCGGCAAGCTCTGCATGATCGGTGCAGGGACGGTCGTCAATGCCGCAGATTGCGTGCGGGTCGCGGAGGCCGGCGGGCGTCTGATGGTCAGCCCCAACGTCGACGTCGAAGTGCTGGCGACCGCGCAGGCCTATGACATGGTGACCATGCCCGGGGTGTTCACGCCGAGCGAAGCGTTTCTCGCGCTGCGCTGCGGCGCCTCGGCCCTGAAATTTTTTCCTGCCTCAGTGCTCGGTCCGTCGGGAATTGCCGCGCAGCTTGCCGTCCTGCCGAAGGGCGTCGTGGTCGGCGTCGTCGGCGGCGTATCGGACAGCAATCTCGCCTCCTATGCTGCAGTCGGCGTGCGGGCCTTCGGACTGGGCTCGAGCCTGTACAAGCCGGGCATGAGCGCGAGTGATGTACGGCAGACCGCGGCCGCTTCGGTTCGTGCCTATGACGAGGCCATCGCAGCGGCGAGCTGAGTGCGTCCACGCTCGATGACGGTCTCGTGATGTTGTCGGACGAGCGTCGCGACCGCCTTCGTCACCGCAACGACCGGCTGGCTCGTTGTCTCGGTGACAGCGTGGACGATCCGGCGCAAGCTGCGCGTCACGGCAACGGCCCGCAAAGCTGCGGGTCGTTGCGACAACGCTCGGCGGCGGCCTCCGCTGGTCAGCTCGCGGCGGCGTTGATCTCGGGCGATTCGCCTTCCTCCGCAGACTGCGTGAACGCCTGCAGCGCCTCCGCCATCTGCATGCGGCCGCCGACGCCGGTGATGACGACGTCGACCATCGTGAACGACGAGTGGAAGTGGCCGTGGGCCTTGAGTTGCCCGACCGGCACGCCGGCGGCGGCGAGCGCTTCCGCATAGGCGACACCCTCGTCGCGCAGCGGATCGAACTCGCAGGTGACGATGTAGGCCGGCGGCAGGCCCTGCAGCTTGCCCCGCAACGGCGACGCGCGCGGATCGGTGCGATCCGCCGGCGAGCAGTAGATGTCCCAGAACCAGTACATCAGGCCGCGCGTCAGGAAGTAGCCGGCCGCATTATCGGTGTAGGAGGGACGATCGAAGCTGCAGTCGGTGACCGGGCACACCAGCAGCTGACCGCCGATCGCAGGCCCGCCGCGATCCCGAGCGAGCTGGCAGGTGACGGCTGCGATGTTGCCGCCGGCGCTCCAGCCGGCCACCAGCACCGGTCCGTCGCGTCCGCCGAGCTCGGCGGCGTGCTCGGCGACCCAGCGCGCCGCTGCATAGCCGTCCTCGGCCGCCGCCGGGAAGCGGTGCTCGGGCGCGTGGCGGTAATTCACGCTGACGAAGATCATGTTGGAGCGGCGGCACATGTCGCGGCAGAACGGATCGTCCGACTGCTCGTCGCCGAGCACCCAGCCGCCGCCATGGAAATACACGACGATCGGATGCGGCCCGGGCGTGGCCGGACGGTAGAGGCGGTAGGCAAGAGGGCCCTCGGCGCCTTGCAGAGTGCCGTCCTTGACCTCGCCCACGGGGCGGCCCGGCGGTCGGGCCTTGTTGAATTCGGCGACGAAGTCGCGTGCGCCTTGCGCGCCCATCGATTCGATCGGCGGCAGGTTCATCTCGGTGAGCATGTTCAGCACCAGCCGCACATCCGGCTGCAGCTTCACGATCTCGCCGTCGTTGCACTGGCTCGCACCGTTCGGGCCCGTGAGCTTGAAGCCGAGCATGCCGCGGCTGACGACCTCGTTGCAGATGCCGCGATAGGGCCCGACGCCGCCGGTGTATGGCATCAGCGTCTGCGGCTTGCCCGGCACGTTGGCGCCTGTGTACCAGGTGTTGGCGAGCCGGTGCAGCGTGACCGTCGAGCAGTCCGCCATGTGGCGCATCCAGCCGGCCTGCGCGGTCTCGGTCGGCTCGATGGTGGTGAAGCCGGCGTCGCGCATCGCGGCGAGACGATCGACCACGAAGTCGACGTGCTGCTCGATCGACACCGCCATGTTCGACAGCACCGATGGACTACCGGGACCGGTGATCAGGAACAGGTTGGGGAAGCCGGCGACCGTCAATCCAAGATAGCTCTCCGGGCCATCAGCCCAGCTGTCGTCGAGCGACTTGCCGCCACGGCCCTTGATCGGATGCACCGCGCGGATCGCGCCGGTCATGGCATCGAAGCCGGTCGCGAACACGATGACGTCGATGTCGAAGCTGCGCTTGTCGGTCTTGATGCCATTGGATGTGATGGATGCGATCGGCTCCTTGCGCAGGTTCACCAGCGTCACGTTCGGGCGGTTGAACGTGGCGTAGTAGTTGGTGTCCAGGCACGGCCGCTTGGCGCCGAACGGATGGTCGTGAGGCGTGAGCGCCTCGGCCGTCTCCGGGTCCTTGACGATCTCGCGGATCTTCTCGCGGATGAGGTCAGCGAGCAGCGCGTTGCCGTCGGCATCGACGCCCTGGTCGGCCCAGAGCTGCGTCAGCATGCCGACGAGATCGCCGGAGGCCCACATCTTCTCGAAGCGCTCGCGGCGCTCGGCCTCGCTCAGCGCCCAGCTGAACTCGGTGGCCGGCGGGATCGGCACGCCGGTCATCGACCAGCGTGCCTGCTCGCGCAGCCCCTTGCGATCCTCCGCGAGCTGCGCGGCGCGATCGGCCGGGAGCGGACCGTTATGCGCCGGCAGCGCGAAATTCGGCGTGCGCTGGAACACCGTGAGCTGCGCGGCCTGCTCGGCGATGATCGGGATCGACTGGATGCCGGACGAGCCGGTGCCGATCACGGCCACGCGCTTGCCGCGGAGGTCCACGCCATCATGCGGCCAGCGGCTGGTGAAGTAGATCTCGCCCTTGAAGTCGTGCACGCCGTCGATCTCCGGCGGCTTCGGCTGCGACAGGCAGCCGGTCGCCATGATGTAGTGGCGGCAGGACACGGCAGGGCCGTGGTCGGTCGTCAGCAGCCAGCGCTCCCTGGCCTCATCCCAGGCGGCGCCGAGCACGCGGGTGCCGAAGCGGATGTCGCGGCGCAAATCGTAGCGATCGGCGACGAAGCCGAGATAGCGCAGGATCTCCGGCTGGGTGGCGTATTTCTCCGACCACTGCCAGGCCTTTTCGAGCTCGGGATCGAAGGTGTAGCTGTAGTCGACGGTCTGGATGTCGCAGCGCGCGCCGGGATAGCGGTTCCAGTACCAGGTGCCGCCGACGTCGTTGGCCGTATCCAGAGCGACGGTCGAGAAGCCCGCCTTGCGCAGACGGTGCAGCAGGTAAAGCCCTGCAAATCCGGCCCCCACGACGGCGACATCGACCGTCTGCGTTTCACCGCCCGACGCCTCCGACGCGCGTGTCTCGACAATCCCGTCTGACATGCTGACCTCCCGATGATTTTGTGATTGGAGGAAAGGCTAGCTCTGCTCGCATGGTTTGTCAGCAGCCAAAACAACGATCTGCGGTTGTTGCAGTGCGGACCGTGCAGCGCGGCAGGTATGCCAGGCGCTGATTTTGCATCGCCGGTCAAAAGGCCGCGACGGAGTGGACAAGACCCTGAGAAAGCGACAGAAAGCCACCCTGCCGCGTCGCATTCACCAAGTTCCAACGCATCGCGACTGTAACAACCGCTACACTACGCCACCTCCACGACTGAATCAGGCCAGGCCCATGCCGCTATCGCTGCCCAAGCAAAAGATCCGCGTTCTGCTCCTCGAGGGCGTGAACGACTCGGCCGTCCGCATGTTCGAGGCCAACGGCTATACGGAAATCGAACGGCTGCCGAAGGCGCTCGGTTCGGCGGAGTTGAAACGTATGCTGTCGGGCGTGCACATGCTTGGCATTCGCTCGCGCACGCATCTGACCGAGGAAGTGCTGCAGGCCGCCGATCGGCTGATGGTGGTCGGCTGTTTCTCCGTCGGCACCAACCAGGTTGATCTCGATGCCGCGAAGCGGCTCGGCATCCCCGTGTTCAATGCGCCCTATTCGAACACCCGCAGCGTCGCCGAGCTGACGATCGCCGAGGTCGTGATGCTGATGCGCCGCATCTTCCCGCGCTCGGTGTCGGCGCATGCGGGCGGCTGGGACAAGTCCGCCAATGGCAGCCGAGAGGTGCGCGGAAAGACGCTCGGCATTGTCGGCTACGGCAACATCGGCTCGCAGCTGTCGAACCTCGCCGAGGCCATGGGCATGCGGGTGATCTTCTTCGATCTCACCGACAAGCTCCGCCACGGCAACACCGAGCCGGTCGAGAGCCTCGACGAGCTCCTGGCGATCAGCGACGTCGTGTCGCTGCATGTCCCGGAGACGCCGGCGACCGCCAACATGATCGGCGAGCGCCAGATCCGTCACATGAAGGACGGCGCCTATCTGATCAACAATTCGCGCGGCACGGTAGTCGACATCGAGGCGCTGGCCAGCGCGTTGCGCGAGGGCAAGCTCTCAGGCGCCGCCGTCGACGTGTTTCCGGTCGAGCCGGCCTCGAACGCCGATCCGTTCGTCTCGCCGCTGCAGGGCCTGCCCAACGTGATCCTGACCCCGCATGTCGGCGGCTCCACCGAGGAGGCGCAGGACCGCATCGGCGGCGAGGTTGCGCGCAAGCTGATCGACTATTCCGATGTCGGCTCGACCTTCGGCGCCGTGAACTTCCCGCAGGTGCAGTTGCCGGCGCGCCCGACCGGCACGCGCTTCATCCATGTCCACCGGAACGTGCCGGGCGTGCTGCGCCAGGTCAACGATGCGGTGTCGCGGCACAACATCAACATCCTTGCGCAATATCTGCAGACCGATCCCGAGGTCGGCTATGTCGTGCTCGAGACCGACGTGGTCGGCGGTGAGGGCGAGGCGCTGCTGTCGGAGCTGCGCGCGGTGGAGGGCACGATCCGCGTGCGCGTCCTGTACGATCACGACCGGCCCTGAGGCTGTGGAGGCTGCCGCGCGATGACCGGCTCGTCTGCATCGTCTTCAGCCTCGTCCGTCGTTCTCAGCACGACGGTGCCGGCGCGCGTGCTGCGCCATGATCCGCAATACGGCATGTCGACATTGTTCTTCGCCGACGGCGAGCTGCGCGTGCCGATGGTCGATGCGGCTGTTGACGCCGGCGTCTCCGTGACCATCGAGGCCCGCGACGTCTCGATCGCGCTGTCGCGGCCGATGGATGTGTCGATCACCAACCGGCTGCCGGGCCGGATCGAGGAGATCCTGCCGCTCGATCCGCCCTATGTGCGCGTGACGTTCGATCTCGGTGCGACCAGGCTCCACGCGCTCGTGACCTTGGAATCGGTCGAGCGGCTGGCGTTGGAGCCGGATCTATCGGCCTGGGCGATGATCAAGAGCGTCGCGATCGGACCCGGCGCGGTTCGGCCTTCGGAGCTGCCTCGGCCGCGCCGCTGGCCCGCTTCTGATAGCGGGGATCGGTAGCCTTCTGCAGCTCGACGAGCGCCGCAGCGGTGGCCGTGCGGGTGCGCCGCTCCATCGAGCGATACAGCGCGATCAGCCGCTCGCCGAACGGCGTGATCTCGGCGCCGCCGCCGCGGCGGCCGGGATGGGTCTCGAACACCGGCGTCTCGAAGGTGCGGTTGAGCGCATCGACCATCAGCCAGCATTTGCGGTAGGAGATGCCGCTCGCGCGCGCGGCGCCCAGGATCGAGCGCTCCCGGCGGATGAAGTCGATCAGCAGCAGATCCTCGGGCGACAGACTTCCGCCGTTGCCGAAAGTGATGGTCAATGCGATCTGAGCTTCGCGCTTCATCCTATTCCGATCCGCTCGCGTTGTGAGCCGATCATGTCACGCGGGCTCTGCGCTGTCACCATGCGGCCGGACCACGCTTCGATCCAGCCGGCACGGCGCGCGACTTCGACCGGGACGCATTCGGCGAACACGCCGGCGAAGCGCGTCCACGCCTCCATCATCGCAGGCGATACCGCCGTGATGATCGGAAGCCCGGCTGACATCGCCGAGCCGAAGGCGTCGGCGAGGCCACCTCCCGCCGCCTCCTGCTTGCCGAACTTGCTGAGGATCACGACATCCGTGCCACGCGCGATCGACTGCTGCACGGCGGCGCAGGCCAGCACCAATCCTTCGGGATCGAGGTTGCAGGCCTGCGATCCCGGGCCGAGATCCCGCGAGATCGAGAACATGCGGTTGTCGTCGAGGCTGCGCAGCATCATGGCCTTGCACGGCCTGGTCTTGTCGACGTTGCTCTCGATCACGCCGGAGACGCGCAGCCCCATGCCTGCGAGCCGCGTGGCGAGTTCGTCGAGCAGCTCCTGGATGACGGTGGACGCGGCGCCCTGCAGCGCCACGATCTGACATGTCCCGACCTCAGCGACACCCATGGCAGTCCTCCTCACGCATTGGCGGAGACGCGGCCCGCCTTCCGACCGGTTCGCATGATCTCTTGGACAGCCGAGACGACGCTCGCGGCGATCGATCGCCCGCGGTCGTCCATGCCGGTCCATGCGGCGTGGCGGCCGCGCGGATCGATCTCCAGCAGCTTGACGTTGGCCGGCACGCGCAGACCGTCGCGCGCGATGCCGCGCAGTGCGCCATCGAGCGGCGCCAGCAACGGCGTGCCGCCGAGCGATCCGAGCTGCAGTCCTTTGTAGACGCGGGTGCCGATGTCGAGCGGCGTATGCCAGACGGCATCCTGATCGGAATAGACGAAGCGCTCGCGGCCTGCGCCGCCGAGATCGCGTGCCTTGCCGTCCGCATCGCGCGTCGTGCCGTGCGCCACGATCGCGCCGGTCTCGCAAGGATGTGTCTCGACCGCGATGTCGCAATTGTGCCCGACCGCAAAGCGCGGCCCAATGCCGACGGCGATGCCGGCGACGCCGCGCAGATCCGGCGTCGCAAGATGCTTCTGCATCCGTGCATCGACGATGACTGCGGGATAGCGGAACGCGATGATGTCGGTAAGATGCATCCCGGTGACGGCGACCCGGCCTGGCTCGCGATGAATGCGCACGACGTCCGCGATGCCCTCGGCCCGGCAGCCGATCACGCCGTCGATGTCGCACGTCTCACCATACAGGACGTCGTGAAACGCCATGCCGCGTCGGATCACCGGCGGAAAGGCGTCGTGACAAAGGACGAGCGCGAAGCACGCCTGGTTGAGCTTGGCCGCGATCGCGGAGGCGATCTCGTTGGTGCCCAGCACCAGCGCGAGCGGCTTGGGCGCGTTCGGATGCCAGGTGACGGCGGCGGCTTTCATGCTGATGACCTCGTGTTGCGAGATCGAATGAGCAAGCCGCGGGCCAGTTCGTCAGGCGCCGACCAACTTGTTCATTGCATTGAGGAAAAGCAGGCAGGCTTCGGTTTTGCGATCCAAAGCTATATTGTTTAGGATATAACATCGGACGCTATATTGTCGCTTATACAACATGTGTTGCGATGGTGGGGGGAGGGTCGGCGCGTGCCGATCAGACGATGGGCTCTTCGCGCCGAACCAGCGCGACGCCCTTGACCTGGGCGTAGACGGCAAGCCCCGCCTGCAGGCCGAGCTCGTTCCACGAGCGTTGGGTGACCCGCGACAGCAATCGCGCGCCCTCACCGTCCTCGCCGAGGCCGAGCAGGGCGGTGACGCGGTGGTCCGATTGGCTGCGGATTTCCAGGATCTTCGCGCGCAGCACGTTGACGATGGTGCTGCGGCTCGGCATTTCCACGGCGAGGCTGACGTCATCGGCCAGCACGCGCAGGCGGCGGCGTGTTCCGGACGCAAGCGGCTCGGCCGGCAGCACGAAATGCCCGCCGGGCACCGCAAGCGTCACCATGCCGTCGATGGCGTCGTGCTTCAGAACGGTGGCGTCGAGACTCACCGCAGCATCGCGGGAGAGCGCGAGCGGCAGTGTCAGGTCGGCTTGGAGCACGGACAGCGGGCCCGAAGCCAGGACGCTGCCATTGCGCATCAGCACCAGCTGATCGGCGAGCCGCTCGACCTCCGCGATATCGTGGCTGATGTAGAGGATCGGCAGGTCGAGCGCGGCATGCAGGCGCTCCAGATAGGGCAGGATCTCGTCCTTGGTCATCTGGTCGAGCGCCGACAGCGGCTCGTCCATCAGCAGCAGCTTCGGCTGGCTGAGCAGAGCGCGGCCGATCGCCACGCGCTGCCGCTCGCCGCCGGACAGATGGCGCGGCGAGCGCTCCAGCAGCTTGGCGATGCCGAGCAGCGACACGACCTCATCGAAGCCGATGGCGGTGGGGCCGGACGGGCCGGGATGGCCGTACATGAGGTTGCGGCGGACGGAGAGATGCGGAAACAGATTGGCTTCCTGGAACACGTAGCCGATCGGGCGCCGGTGCACCGGGCGGAAGGTCTTCTCGTCCTGCCAGACGTCGCCGGCGACGGAGCATCGTCCGTCCAGGCGGTTGAGGCCGGCGATGCTGCGCATGACGGCGGTCTTGCCACAGCCGGACGGGCCGAAGATCGCGGTGACGCCGCGCGCCGGAACCTCGAACCGCGCGTTCAGCTCAAAGCGCCCGAGCGTACCGCGGAAATCGACCTTGACGGTGCTCATGACGCCCGTCGCGTCATCTTCTTCTCGATCAGCATCATCGTCAGAATGACGCCGAACGAGAACACGACCATGCCGAGCGCCAGCACGGAGGCTTCGGTCCATTGCGAGGTCTCGACGTAGTCGTAGATCGCGACCGACAGCACCTTCGTCCTGCCGGGAATGTTGCCGCCGATCATCAGCACGACGCCGAACTCGCCGACAGTGTGGGCAAAGCCGAGGATCGCGCCGGTGAGGAAGCCGGGGCTCGCCAGCGGCACGGCGATCGTCCAGAACGCGCGCCAGGGCGAGGCCCGCAGCGTGGCGGCTGCTTCCAGGGGCTTCTCGCCCATGGCCTCGAAGGCGTTGCGGATCGGCTGCACCACGAACGGCATCGAGAACAGCACCGAGCCGATCACGAGGCCCGGGAAAGTGAAGGCGAGGGTGCGTGCGCCCCACAAGGAAGCCAGTGCCCCGCCCGGACCGCTCGGGCCGAGCGCGACCAGCAGATAGAAGCCGAGCACGGTCGGCGGCAGCACCAGTGGAATCGCCACCAGGGCTGCGACCGCCTCTTTCCACCACGCCTGCGACCGCGCCAGCCACCATGCGATCGGTGTTCCCACGATCATCAGAATGACGGTCGTGATCGCTGCCAATTCGAGGGTCAGGCTGACCGGTTGCCAGATATCGGCCGAGACGTGCAAATTCATCCCTGGAAGTTCATCGACGTGAGCGCTCAGCTGCCGGACTTCGGGTCCAGAGCATAGCCGAACTTCTCGATGACCGCACGGGCTTCCGGAGTCTTGAGGAAGGTCAGGAACGCAGTCGCCGCCTCGTTGCCGGCGGATGCCTTCAGCAGCACGGCATCCTGGCGGATCTCGGTGTAGAGGGTCTGCGGCACCAGCCAGCGCGACCCGCCGGCATTCGGCATCAGCTGCGACAGCGCGACGAAGCCCACCTCGGCATTGCCGGTATCGACGAACTGGAACGCCTGCGAGATCGTGTTGCCCTGCACGATCTTGGGCTGGATCGCTTCATAGAGCTTGAGCGCCTTCAGCGTCTCCACTGCGGCCGCGCCATAGGGCGCGGCGGTGGGATTGGCGATCGACAGCTTGTTGAACGCGTTCGCCTTCAGCGTTTCCTCGCCCTTCACCGCCTTCGGATCCTTGCTCCACAGCACGAGCTTGCCGATGGCGTAGGTGAAGCGGCTCTCGGCGACGCCGAGGCCCTCGTCGACCAGCTTCTTAGGCCGTTCGTCGTCGGCGGAGAGCAGGATCGCGAACGGCGCGTTCTCCTTGATCTGGGTGTAGAACTGTCCGGACGCGCCGAAGCTCAGCACCAATTCGTGTCCCGTCTTGGCCTTGAACAGGCCGGCGATCTCCTTCGCCGGCTCGGTGAAGTTGGCGGCCACGGCGATGTTGGCGCTGCCGGCAAACGCGTTTGCCCCAGTCAGGAGAGCGGCAGCCGCGCACAGAGCAGCGGCGACGAAGCGCATCGATCTCATCACAATTGTCCTCGTTCATATCGACAGAGACGGGTTCGCTTCGGTGAATTGCAAGTCTCGTTCCGGCGCAGCGGCCCGTACCGATGCCGTGCTATATTCATTCGTATACATCAAAATAGACAGGTCGGCGACGTCCCGTCAACCCGAGGGGCTCCCTCGGGCAAACGCGATGGGCGTCAGTGTTCGACTTTCGACAATCGAGGCTGAAGCGATGTCGGAAACGTGACGGCCCGAGAACCAGGGGTCTTCGGGCCGGCGCGAGACTAAGCCATCCGCTCCCAGAGCTGCCGCACCAGCATGCCCGCGCGCTTCTCGATCGCCGCGGCGGCATCGAGCGCGAGGTCCTCGCGATAGCGGCCGGCGATCAGCTGCACGCCGATCGGCTGGCCATTGTGAACCGCCACCGGCACCACCGCGCCGGGCAGCCCGAGCACGTTGATGGCCGAGATGAAGCGGATCTCGTTGAAGAAGATATCACGCACGCGCTCCGGGCTTACCGTGTCCTCGCGCGGGCCCGGCGTCGGCTTGACCGTCGTTGGCGCCAGCACCACCGGATACTCCTCGAAGAACATCTGCCAGGCGCGGATATGGGTGGAGCGCTGCGCCGTCGCGTTCATCCAGCCTGCGAGGTCGAGGATCTCGGCCTTGGCCCGCATCCCGCCCCACGCCTTGTGGAAGTCTTCGGAGGTGACGGCGAGCATCTTGGCTTCCTGCATCACGACCACCTCGGTGGTGATGACGTCGCACCAGGTCTGCCAGACGCCGGAGATGTCGGGGACCTCGACCTCGCTGACCCGGTAGCCGGAGCGCTCCAGATGATCCGCGGCCTGCCGGAGCGCGGCCTGCACCGAGGGATCGACGTCCATGTCATCAGGAATCTTGGCGAGCGCGACCTTGATCGGCCGCTTGGGCGTCTCGCCCTCGAGCGGGGCCGGCACCCACCAGGGATCGCGCGGATCGCGCCGGCTCATCACCTCCAGCGCCAGCCTGACGTCGGCGACGCTGCGCGCCAGCGGCCCCTGCGACGACATCAGATGCGCCAGCATCGGCCGCTCGGCCGCGGCGCTTTCATTGTAGGCCGGGATGCGCCCCTGCGTCGGCTTGATCGTGACAACGCCGTTGCAATGCGCCGGCCAGCGCAGCGAGCCGCCGATGTCGTTGCCATGCGCGATGGTGCCGATGCCGGCGGCGACCGCAGCCCCGGCGCCGCCCGACGAGCCGCCACAGGTGATCTCGGGATCCCACGGGTTCAAGGTCAGCCCGTGCAGCGGGTTGTCCGTGAAGCCGCGGAATGAGAATTCCGGCGTGTTGGTGAGGCCGAGCACGATCGCGCCCGCCTTCTTGAGGTTGCGCACGACGGGCGCGTCCGACGGCGCGATGATCCCCATCTGCGCCGGAACGCCGTTGGGGTTTGGCCGTCCCTCGTAGTCGACGTTCTCCTTGATCGTGACGGGCACGCCATGCAGCAGGCCGTCCTTGTTGCGCGCCTTGTCCGCGGCGCGCGCAGCTTTCAAGGCTTCTTCGGACAGATCGACGACGACCGCATTCAGCTTCGGATTGACCTCATGCATGCGCGCGAGATGAGCCTCGGTCACCTCGACCGAGGAGACCGCGCCGGAGCGGATCGCAGCGGCGGTGTCGAGCGCCGACCACTGCCAGACCGGTCCTTTCGGCAGCCGCGGCTTTGGCGCGGCTGCCTTTGCCTGTGGTCTGGCCTGCGGCTTCGTCTTTGCGGGCTTCCTGCCAGCCGTGGCGCGCGCGGACACGCGCTTCGGAGCCGGCTTGGCGGTCTTCGCCGCCGGCTTCTTCTTTGTCGCTGTCTTCGCCATCGTGTTTCCCCCAGTTATCTATCTCTCAAACGACCGACATCGTCAGCGGCGGCTCGACCTCGGCGGGCAGCGGGCTGACATAGGGCGTGCGCTGCGTCCGCTTCTTCAGGTCGGCCTTGGCGGCTGCGATCAGCGCCGGCTCATTGAGCGCCTTGATGCCGAGACCGGCCATCGCCTTCGCGGCCTGCACCATCGCCTTGTGCGCGGCCGGCGTCTTGCCTTGCGCGACGACCTGCCAGGTATGGAACGGCGTGCCGATCGCCACCGTCGGCGCGTGCACCTGCACCGTTGGCACCACCCAGCTGACGTCTCCGACATCGGTCGAGCCGATCTGCGGATTGCGCTTGGCGTTCAGCGGCACCAGGAAGTCGGCCAGCGGCTTGTCGGTCGGGTCCATGCCGATGCTGTAGTAGACGGATTCGATGTCCTTGTCGGTCAGGGTCGCCTGGATCTGCCCGGCGAAATCCTTGTCGGTCGTGTCGAAATGCGGCGGCCCGAGCTCTTCCATGATCCCGTGCAGCGCCTCTTCGAGCGGCGTGTTGGGCAGGATGTTGGAGACCGCCGAGATGATCTTCATCTCGACCTTGGTCTCGGTCATCATCGCGGCACCTAGCGCGATCTTGTGCACGCGCCCGACCAGCTCGTTCATGCCGGGCAGGTCGCGCGCGCGGATCGAGTAGCGCACGCGCGCATGCGCCTGCACGACGTTGGGTGCGATGCCGCCGGTGTCGAGCAGTGCGTAATGCACGCGGGCGTCGCTCGGCATGTGCTCGCGCATGTAGTTGACGCCGACATTCATCAATTCCACCGCGTCGAGCGCGCTGCGGCCGAGATGCGGCGAGGCGGCCGCATGCGAGGTGCGTCCGGTGAAGATGAAGTCCGCGCGCGTGTTGGCGAGCGAGGGCGTCATCACCACTTCCCAGAAGCTCGACGGATGCCAGGTGATCGCGATGTCGGCATCCTCGAACGCGCCTGAGCGCACCATGAAGGCCTTTGCGGCGCCGCCTTCCTCGGCAGGGCAGCCGTAGTAGCGCACGCGTCCCGGGACCTTGTTGGCGGCGAGCCAGTCCTTCACGGCGGTGGCCGCGAGCAGCGCCGCCGAGCCCAGGAGATTGTGGCCGCAGCCATGGCCGTGGCCGCCGGTCTCGATCGGACGATGCTCGGCAACTCCCGCTTCCTGGCTGAGGCCGGGCAGGGCGTCGTATTCGCCCATGAAGGCGATGACCGGACCGCCTTCTCCCCATTCGCCCATCAGCGCCGTCGGAATGCCCGCGACCTTT
Organism: Bradyrhizobium sp. SZCCHNRI1009; assembly: GCF_032487575.1. NCBI lineage: Bacteria > Pseudomonadati > Pseudomonadota > Alphaproteobacteria > Hyphomicrobiales > Nitrobacteraceae > Bradyrhizobium > Bradyrhizobium sp. SZCCHNRI1009. The sequence goes on from NZ_JAUEUL010000002.1 coordinate 229,850, forward strand.
TCAGTGATGCGAAAACCCTGGTGCTTGAGCTCGGCGAGGTGTTCGGCAGATGAGCGGGCCTCGGTGTAGCAGACCTCGGGCATGCTCCACACCCGGTCGCTGAGCTCGATGAAACGGGTCTTGATCGCGTCGACGCCGCGCCAGATCTCGCTGCGGTTGTCCATCTCCGGTCTTGTCCTCTTTAGCCGATAGGAAGCCGGTATGGTTATCAGCTAAGTTCCCCGACGCCTAGCGATCCGCCGCGAGAGCAGCCATGCGGCCCGCGGCAAGGCGCGGAGGAGCGCGCGTCATCCTTTGAGCAGATGATGCTGCGATGGGATGCAGCGCGATGCTTTCGGCGGCGCAGCGAGAAGGGTGGGGACTCCGTCCTCGAATTTCGGAACTGCCGCCGTGCGCCGTTGCCGCATCCGTCCTGGAACCATTGTTGTCCCGTCCTGTTCTCGTGTCAGGAGTGCGACCGCCATGCGGGCAGGACCGATCACTATCATCGTTGCATTGCTGCTGATTCTCGCAGCCGCCGTCATCTTCGCCTATCAGGGCATGACCCTGCCTGGCGATCCGATGCCGGCCGAGGGCTGGATCGCGCTCACGCTCGGCGTGGTGTTTTCGCTCATCGTGGGGATCGGGCTGATGGTGCTGTTGTTCTACAGCAGCCGCAAGGGCTACGACGAACCATCACAGTTCGGGGCTGATGATCATCGCGACTGAGACCGCTCACGCCGGGCGCGGCGGATGCTGTGTCCGCGGATGCCGGTCGTGAAGCAGCTTGGCGAGTTCGTGCCTCAGATCGTCGTGACCGCGCATCGCCGTCTCGAACAGCGCCTCCTGGATGTCGCGCGGCATGTCGCCCCAGACGCCGATGGCGGCGCTTCCGAGCAGCTCTGCGAACCGGTTGTCGTCCATGCGGCACCTCCGGACGATCTGACGCCCGAGAGCGGCAAAGGTTCCAGGCCCGGTTACTGCGTGGTGAACAGGACAACCGCAATCGCAACGGAGAGCGCGATCGCGGACACCGTCCCGGTGGTCGACAGCACGCCCATGCGCCGCAGCGCCGCTGCAAACACGATGATGATCGGGGTGGCGGTGACGAGGCCGAGCTGCGCTTCGGTCATGGACATGCTCCTGATGCCGATCCCGTAGCGCATCCAGGCGCCGTGCTGTTTGTGCGCCGACAAAGAGCATGTCTGCCGCCCCGATTAGCTTTGCCGACATCTGATCGGAGGTGGTGGTGTCGGCACTCACATACGAACCGGAACCGACGGAGCGCTGGGGCGTGCTCGACGGGTTGCCGGGCGACCCCATGATGTGGGTCCTGATCCTCAGCGAGCTCGTCGCTTTCGGCCTGCTGCTCGGCGCCTTCGTCGTGGCGCGCGCAGTCAATCCAGTCGTGTTCGCGGCCGGGCAGGCCATGCTGGACGGACCTCTCGCCGCATTGAACACAATCGTGCTTGTGACGAGCGGGTGGGCTGCGGCGCGCGCGGCGGCAGCGGCGAGAGGCGCATCGCCGCCCACCGCACGGCGTTGGATCATGCTGGCGATCCTGCTCGGCGCGGCCTTCATTGCCGTCAAGCTGACCGAGTATGGCAGGGAGATTGCCGCCGGCGCAGGCCTGGAGACGTCGCCGTTTTTCACGCTCTATTTTCTGCTCACGGGCTTCCATCTGCTCCACGTCGTGCTCGGGATGGTCATCCTGGGAGGCGTCGGTCGTCATGCCGCGCCCGACAGCGTCGAGACCGGGACGGCGTTCTGGCACATGGTCGACCTGGTCTGGATCGTGATGTTCCCGATCCTCTATCTGGTGGGATGAGTCATGGTCCGCGATCGCCTCACGCTCGCCTGGCTTCAATTGCTGAGCCTCGCCACCGCCACGCTCGCGGCCTCGCTGCTGCTGCCGAATCGCTGGCTCGCCGATGCTCTCGTGCTCGTGCTCGCATTGGCCAAGGGCAGGGTGATCGTGCTGGATTTTCTCGGCCTGCGCCATGCGCCCGCGCTGTGGCGGGGCCTGCTCACATCGTGGCTCCTAGGCCTGGTCGCGCTCGCCGGGCTCGCGGTGGCTATCCGCGCACTGGTCTGACGCGCCATCGCCATGCTGCTTGCGCGGCGACAAAGAGACTCCCGGCAGTGCCGGTAGATTGCCTTCACCATCGACCTTCACCAAACGGAAAGGACGTGTCATGGCGGAACGCCTGACCAAGTCTGCCGCACGGAACGTCTTCTACGGCGGTTCGGCCTTCTTCTTTGCGATCTTCCTCGGGCTCACAGCGCACAGCCACTACTACATGGTCACGACCTCGACCAGTGCGTCGACGCTGTCCGACGGCGTCGCTCGCGGCAAGCACGTCTGGGAGAAAAACTCCTGCATCAACTGCCACACGCTGCTCGGCGAGGGCGCCTATTTCGCGCCAGAGGTCGGCAATGTCTGGGACCGCTGGGGCGGCAGGCAGGACCCGGCCGCCGCGCGCGAGATGCTGAAGTCCTGGATGCAGTCGCAACCCTCCGGCGCGCCCGGCCGCCGGCAGATGCCGCAGTTCAACCTGTCCGACCAGGAGCTCAACGATCTCGCGGACTTCCTGCAATGGACCGACACGATCAAGCGCCAGGACTGGCCGCCGAACAAGGCCGGCTGAGCCGGCATCCCGCCCCCCCGTCATGAGAGAGATCCGCGATGAGATATGAGACCCAGAAGGTCGCGATGCTGTATTTCTACGGCGCGCTGACGCTCTTCCTCGCTCAGGTCATCTTCGGCCTGCTCGCCGGCACGATCTACGTGCTGCCGAACACGCTGTCGGTCCTGCTGCCCTTCAACATCGTCCGCATGATCCACACCAACGCGCTGATCGTGTGGTCGCTGATCGGCTTCATGGGCGCCACCTACTTCCTGCTGCCCGAGGAGACCGAGACCGAGCTCTACAGCCCGCTGCTCGCCAAGATCCAGTTCTGGATGTTCTTCGGCGCCGCGGGGGCTGCCGTCGTCGGTTATCTCTTCCACTACCATGAGGGCCGAGAGTTTCTCGAGCAGCCCTTCATCATCAAGGTCGGCATCGTCGTCGTCTGCCTGATGTTCCTGTTCAACGTCACGATGACGGCGCTTAAGGGTCGCAAGACCACGGTGACCAACATCCTGCTGTTCGGGCTGTGGGGCGTGGCGATCTTCTTCCTGTTCGCCTTCTACAATCCGGCCAATCTCGCCGTCGACAAGATGTACTGGTGGTACATCGTCCATCTCTGGGTCGAAGGCGTCTGGGAGCTGATCATGGCCTCGATCCTGGCCTTCCTGATGATCAAGCTCAACGGCATCGATCGCGAGGTGGTCGAGAAGTGGCTCTACGTCATCATTGGCCTTGCGCTGTTCTCCGGCATCCTCGGCACCGGCCATCATTTCTACTGGATCGGCGCCCCCGGCTACTGGCAGTGGATCGGCTCGCTGTTCTCGACCCTCGAGGTCGCGCCGTTCTTCACCATGGTGATCTTCACGGTGCAGATGACGCTCAAGGCCGGCCGCAAGCATCCGAACCGCTCCGCGCTGCTGTGGTCGGTCGGCTGCTCCGTGATGGCGTTCCTCGGCGCCGGCGTGTGGGGCTTCCTGCACACGCTGTCCAGCGTGAACTACTACACCCACGGCACCCAGGTCACGGCGGCACACGGCCATCTCGCCTTCTTCGGCGCCTATGTGATGCTCAACCTCGCCGTCATGGCCTATGCGGTGCCGCAGCTGCGCCAGCGTGCGCCGTATAACCAGTGGCTCTCGATGGCGAGCTTCTGGATCATGTGCACGGCGATGATGACGATGACCTTTGCACTGACCTTCGCCGGTATCATCCAGGTGCATCTGCAGCGCGTGCTCGGCCAGAGCTACATGGACGTGCAGGACCAGCTCGCGATGTTCTACTGGGTGCGGCTCGGCTCCGGCGTGTTCGTGGCGATCGCGGCGCTGATGTTCGTCTGGGCCGTGCTGGTGCCCGGCCGCACCAAGGAGGCTGCGCTGCCCGGCGCGCTGCAGCCGGCGGAGTGAAATCCCGCAGGCGGCGGCCTCGATGCCGCCGCCTGCATCCCCCTGATACGGAGAGTTGTCATGAAGCCCGCGCTGCACGCGATCCATACCGCCCCGTCGTTCCCCTCGTACACGCCGACCGGCCATGAATGCGCGCTGTTCGAGCATGCGTTCCGACATCGCCTGCCGGTGCTGCTGAAGGGGCCGACCGGCTGCGGCAAGACCCGCTTCGTCGCGCACATGGCGGCGCGACTGGGCCTGCCGCTGCACACGGTCGCCTGTCACGACGACCTCACCGCCGCCGACCTCACCGGGCGCTATCTGCTCAAGGGCGGCGACACCGTGTGGACCGACGGCCCGCTGACCCGCGCGGTGCGCGAGGGCGGAATCTGCTATCTGGACGAGGTCGTCGAGGCCCGCAAGGACGTCACCGTCGTGCTGCATCCCCTCACCGACGACCGCCGGATCCTGCCCTTGGAGCGCACCGGCGAGGAGCTGATCGCGCCCGACGGCTTCATGCTCGTGGTCTCCTACAATCCCGGCTACCAGTCGCTGCACAAGGCGCTCAAGCCGTCGACACGGCAGCGCTTCATCGCCATCGAATTCGGCTTCCTGCCGGCCGAGCAGGAGATCGTGGTGGTTGCCGCCGAGAGCGGGCTGGCGCCGGAGCGCGTTCGGCCGCTGGTGGCGCTCGCGCATCGGCTGCGCGCGCTGCAGGGCCATGACCTGGAGGAGGGCGTCTCGACGCGCTTGCTGGTCTATTGTGCGACGCTCGTCGCCGCCGGAGCATCCATCGCGGACGCCGTGCTCGCTGCGATGATCGAGCCGCTCACCGACGACGCCGACGTCAAGGCCGCGCTGCGCGAGGTCGCGCATGCCGTGATCGGGTGAGCCATGCTCGACTTCCTCGAACTGGAGGAGACCGTCGGCCGTGCCTGGCATCGCATGGTCGGCACGACCTCGAGCTATCCGGTCCATCCGGACCAGGCCGTCGCCCTGAACGAGATCAGCGGCCGCATCGCCGTCATGTTCCGCGCGCTGGGCGGCGAGAGCGGCGTGCAGGTCGCCGGAGCCAAGGCGCGCAAATCGGGCCATCGGCTCGGCTGGCGCCAGCGCATTGGCCTCGGCGACGAATGCCTCGATCAGGCCGGGCGCGACGGCGCCACCGTGTTCCTGCCGGAGACCATCGCGCTGCTGCCGGATCGCGCGCTCAATGCGCAGCTCTATCACTGGCTCGCGGCGTGGTTCGCGACCATGGCAGTCGAGCGGATCGCGGAGCGCGATCCGCTGCGGCGTGATCTGCTGGCGCTGCGCCGGGCCTGTGAGACGACCTCGCTGGTGCTGGCGCGCTTCCCGGGGCTGGCGCGTCCGCATGCGCAACTCGCCGAAGCGCTGGCTGCGGCGCGGCCGCGGCGGCCGCTGCCTCGGCTCGAGCAGCAGGTCGAGCACATCGTCATGGCGCTGCTCGGCGCGGGCGCGCCGCCCAAAGGCGCGCTGTGGAATGCGGTCATCGCCGGCGGCCCCTTGCCGCAGGCCGCGCCGCCCGGCTATCGGCCGATGCTGCCGTGTCCGCTGTGGGGCGATTGCTGGGGTCGCGATGCCGTTGCCGCGGCGCGCGACGACGACGAGACGCAGACGCCCGCAGAGCAGGAGGGGGCACCCGACACCCGCAAGCGATTCGCGCGGCGCGAGCGCGACGACACGGCCAAGCGCGATCCATTCATTCTCAACCGCTTCGAGAAGATCCTCGCGATGGCGGAGATGGTCAATGTCGATCGTCCGTCCGACGATACCGACGATGACGACGCCCGCAAGGCCGCCGACGATCTCGACGAGCTTGCGATCGCCAGGCGCAAGGGGCGGCCGGCGAGCAAGCTGAAGTTCGACCTCGATCTGCCGCCCGAGGCGGTCGACACCGCGAGGCTCGACAGCGGCCGGCTGTATCCCGAATGGAATTATCGCAGCGGCGCCTATCTGCCGGATCATTGCCGCGTCGTGACCGGCGACGCCGCCGAAGCGGGCGAGGCGTGGGCTCCGGACGACGCGATGCGCCGGCGGATCCGCAGCGTCCGGCGCAGGTTCGAGACCTTGCGGCCGCGCCACGAGATCATGCGCGCGCAGGCCGACGGCCACGACCTCGACATCGACGCGCTGGTGCGCGCGCGCAGCGATCTCAATGCCGGCCATGGCGGCATCGACCGCGTGCACCTCGCGATGCGCCCGCTGGCGCATGATCTCGCGGTGACTCTCCTGGTCGACGTGTCCCTGTCGACCGATGCATGGATCGATGGCGTGCGCGTCCTCGACGTCGAGAAGGAGGCGCTGCTGGTGCTGGCGCATGGGCTGTCGGCCTGCGGCGACAGCCACAGCATTCTCACCTTCACCTCGCGGCGCAACTCGTGGGTCCGCCTGGAGACCGTGAAGGCATTCGGCGAGCCGATGAGCGGGCGGGTCGAGCGCCGCATCGGCGCGCTCAGGCCCGGCTACTACACGCGTATCGGCACGGCGGTGCGTCACGCCGCCGGCGAGCTCGCCGAGCGATCCGAGCGCAAGCGCCTGCTGCTGGTGCTGACCGACGGCAAGCCGAACGACGTCGATCACTATGAGGGACGGTTCGCGATCGAGGACACGCGCAAGGCGGTGCAGGAAGCGCGACGCGGCGGCGTCGCGGTGTTCGGCGTGACCATCGATGCGTCGGCGCAGTCGTATTTTCCAACCCTGTTCGGTCGCGGCGGCTACGCCATCGTCGGCAACATCCGGCGACTACCGGCCGCACTGCCGGCGCTGTACCGGCAGTTGGCGCACTGACGCTTACGTCGCCGGCTCGCGCAGATTGCGCAGCGACACGGGCAGGTGGGCCATCAGCTTGTCGAACTCGCCGGGATCGAGCTTCTCCCAGAGAATCTCGAAGATGCCGCGCGCCGCCGTGAGCGGATCGACCGGGAATTGCGGCGGCAGTTGGCGGAAGATGTCATCGACGAAATATTCGAGATGGCGGTCCTTGGTCGGGGTTGCCGCGTGGTGCCAGCCCTCGTAGTAGATCCCGCGAATGAGCATCGGCAACTGGACGCCGAAATTCACGGCGACGGCCAGGGGCATGCGGTCGCGCAGCACATGGAGCACGGCACGCAGTGCATTGTAGGCCTGCTGCCGGCTCGCCAGCGCGAGGCGCTGCTCGATGGCCTTCAGCCAGATGTTGGTTTCCTGGACGGTGTGATCCAGGGCGGTCACGCCGGTCTCGCTCATGTGGTTCTCCATGATGACAAGTGCACAGGACCGTTCGAGGGACGCCGAACGAGGTAACGGCAAGGCCTGATTCGCTTGAACGCCTTGTCAGTAGGTGGTGCGTCCGGGCCGGGCATGTTGACCTGCATCAAATCACGATGTCGTGGTCGGACCGTGAGGTAAATGGCGGGTCAACGGTCTGCCCAGCCGTTTACGATCCCTGGCTGCCGGAGCGGCACCGGCGGTCGGCAAGCCCATCCGTCATCTTACGGAGATCGTCGTGCCCCCGTGCACGGCACGCAACATTGGTCAGCAGTTCACTCTGACAAACAGCCATCGACAAACAGCCATCGACAAACAGAACGTCTACAAATCAGCACGTCGCGATCTCGCGGCGCGGATCGCGCCCGAGTCTTGCTTGACGGAACCCTCTTCAAGGGAGAGGGCGCAGGGAAGGCCGGGAGCTCTCCGCCCCCATGGCCCCCGTGCGGAAAGAATGCACGGGGCAGGAACCACAGGTTCGGCCGAGACATCCCGGCCTTCCCTGCGCGACGGTGTTACGGCTTATACGCACTCTCCCCGGTGAACGGGCTGTCTTGCCACCGTCACCCGCGCGAGGCTGAAACCTCGTCGCGAGCTTGACGCCAGCGTCGCGGCGCCAGGACCATGCGATTTCGCCGTCCGCACCGTGCCGTTCGTCCGCAGGCATGACACCCGCTGCGACACGTCGCGTCCATCGCATCCCGCACTCCACGTCTCGTGACGTTCGCGACACGCCCCTCTTCATGAGGCGGGATGCGCGGAAATGTGCAGGTGATTTGCCCGACGGCGCAAGCGCCAAACGTGCGACGAACTAACACGACGGGCAATTCGCGCATGGCGGCCATGCTGATTCGTTCGTTCGATGGTGGCGGGATTTTGCGTCTACCCGTGCTCAGTCGGAGAGCGCATCTCAAGTTGGCATCGAGCTGCTGCCTTGGGGGTGGTGCGAGGTGGGCGCTGCGGGCGCTGAGAGACGCGCGACCACAGCGCTCCTCGTTCGCGGTGGCGAGCATGATGCCGAGCCACCGGAACGTTCGCGTCGCAAGTCTGGAACTTGCGCGACTCGTTCGCGCTGAACATCCCGAGATCATCGCGGGCCGGCGCTGCGCCGTCAGGTTGAACCGTAGTTGTCCTGCTTGTGAAGAACACGTCTTCGCTTGCTCGTCGCGACAGACTCACCTTACATCGGAGTCGTCCGAGGCGGAGAGATCGCGCGCTCGGCACCCCTTCAACTCACGAATCGACGTCGGCTCGCAATGCTCAAGTCTGCCCAAGAGAAGTCTGTTCACAACAAGCCTGCTCAAGACAAATCCGGCAAAGACCTTCCGCTGACCGGCTATGCCGTCGTGGTCGATGGTCAGATCAAGACCGAATTCAAGACCAAGGATGGCGCACACAACGGCGCGCATGACCTCAAGCGCCGGTTTCCGATGTTGCAGATCAGGGTGTACGACGCGGAGACGAAGCAGACCCACGACATCGAATTGACGCGGGCGTGAGACTGGCCCGCCGCGCGAGCCGTGGTGTTGTGAGGACGCAGGGCCGTTGCACCTTGTCGAGGTCGAAATCGCTGTCGATGTTTGAGCGTATGGAGAGCATGCTCCTGATGTAGCCGAGGGTGCGGTCCGGGTTGCCGCGCCGTCACCCTTGTGGGAGAGGCCGCTGTATCGCGCAGTGGCGTGCAGGCCTGGCTGCACGCAGGCCACTGTCGGCCTGCGCGCAAGAGACGCCGAGATGGGCTGTTGCGGTCGCTGCGTGATCTGAGCCAATCTGCCTCATCTCCGACCACGCGAGCAGCCATCATGACCGAAACCGCCTGGAATAGACTTTCCGCCGCAGCGCTTCGCGCGCTCGCGGCCCGTGACGCGCTCGTGCTGTTGCCGGTGGCCTCGACCGAGCAGCACGGCCCGCATCTGCCGACGGGAGTCGACGACTTCCTGTGCAGCGAGGTCTGCCGCCGCACCGCGCTGGAGCTGGCTCCAGACCATCCCATCGTGGTCGCGCCGACTGTCTGGTGCGGGCTCGCCGACCATCACGTTCCATTCGGCGGCACCTTTACCCTCAGTCTCTCCACCTACCACGCTGTGCTCAGGGACCTTTGCCGCTCGATCCTGAATGCCGGCTTCCGCCGCATCGTGATCGTCAACGGCCATGGCGGCAACATCCAGGCGCTGGCCGCCCTCACCGGCGAACTGACGCGCGAGTTCAATGCCCCGATCGCGACCACGACCTATTTCATGGAAGGGCGGGAGACGATGGCCGAGGTCCTCGAGGATCAGGACGGTGTGATGCACGCCTGCGAAGCCGAGACGTCGATGATGATGGCGGCTCATCCGAGCCTCGTCGATGCGGCGAGGCTCGACGCGGCCTTCGGGCCGAGCTTCGACATCATGGGCTCGATGGTGCCGTCGCTGAAAATGTTCAGATCGTTCGCCGACATCACCACCTCCGGCGTCGCAGGCGATGCGCGCAAGGCATCTGCTGCAAAGGGCGAGAAGCTGCTCGTCGGCTGCGCGGCGGCGCTGGCGGCGCGATTGCGGGCGGGCGAGCCATGGTCCACAATGTCTCCTGCAACCATTCCGCCGCCAGCCGCAAGATGACGGAGGCGCAGAGCATCATCGCGAGAAGGCCGCCGCAGGCAGGCATTTCGGATGATGGACCGCAAACGATACGTCCACGGGTCTATTGGACGCGTCGTGCCGATCGGCAATCAGCCGCGTTCCGCGGAAGCGGCGAGACTCGGAGCCGCCGCGTCGAGGCCATCCGCGAGACTGCGGCTCGCGTTTCGCACCTCGCTGCGAAACGTCTTCGCCAGGTTCGACAGCGGCCGCGCCTCCGACCACAACACATAGGCCGAGACTTTGGTGCTCGGCGTGAACGGCCGTACCACGAGATCATGCCCGCCCTGGCGCGGCGAGAATGGATCGACCACGGCGACGCCGACGCCGGTCGAAGCCAGCACGCAGGCCGTGTTGCAGTAACGCACTTCGACCGTCGGCTGGAAGTCGGCGTCGGCTTGCCGGAAGCTCTCGCGCACGGCTTCGCCGAGGCGTGTGCCGCGTTCGAGGCCGATCAGCGGGAACCCGGCAAGGTCCCGCGCTGAAATCATGTCGCGTTCCGCAAGCGGATGCCGGGCCGGCATCACGCACACCATCTCGCCGGTGTGCACGACCTCGTGCGCGATACCGGGATGGTCAGACAGTCCGAGCGCGAAACCGAGCTCGGCGACGTTTCCGAGCACGCCCTCGATGATGCCCTCGTAGCGGCGCACGTCGAAGAACATCCGCGTCTGCGGCCGGCGCCGCAGGAAGCCTGACAAGGTCGGCGGGATGATGCTGTAGGCGAGCGGCGGCGTGGCGACGATCGACAGATGACCCGTCTTCTGCTCGCGCAGGTCACGCACGCGGCTTTCCAGCCGGGCATGCAAGGTGAAGATCGCCTCGCTCTCCTCATAGAGCGTCATCGCCTCGGGCGTCGGGAACAGCCGGTTGTTGACGCGCTCGAACAGCGTGAAGCCGGCCTGCGCCTCCATCGCCTTCAGCGCATTGCTGATCGCGGGCTGCGACAGCGCCAGCTCCTCGGCGGCGGCGACCGTGGTGTGGTGGCGGATGACCGCCCGCAGGATCTCCAGCTGGCGCAGGTTCATGTGAACGCCCTATAAGCCCAGGTTATGGTCTCGGCCAAAATATCATAGCGCGCGGCCGTGTGGGCAGATTGCAAATCCCGCGCCGCTTTCGCCAAATGATCCCTTCTTTCAGTGCGCGCATTCAGGCGGCGTTCCGCCTGATCGTTCGGCATGACGCACAGATTGGAGGCACTATTGAGCCGTATCTTCCGCGCCGCCGCGGCCCAGATGGGACCGACCCAGCGCGCCGACAGCCGGACGCACACGCTGTCCCGCATGATCGCGCTGCTGGATCAGGCCGCCAGCGAGGGCGCGAAGCTGGTGGTCTTCCCCGAACTCGCATTCACGACCTTCTTCCCGCGCTGGATCCTCGAAGGCGAGGCGCTCGACGGCCACTTCGAGCGTTCGATGCCGAATCCGTCCGTTGCCGCGCTGTTCGACCGGGCGCGGGCGCTTCGCGTCGGCTTCTATGTCGGCTATGCCGAGCTGACACCGGACGGACGCCGCTTCAACAGCTCCATCCTGGTCGATCCCGACGGTGAGATCATCAGCAAATATCGCAAGGTGCATCTGCCCGGCTCCGTCGAGCCGCGCCCGGGTGCCAAGTATCAGCAGCTGGAGAAGCGCTATTTCGGCTATGGCGATCTCGGCTTTCCGGCCGTGCGCGCCGGCCGCGAGTGGGGCGGCGCCATCATGGGCATGATGATCTGCAACGACCGGCGCTGGCCGGAATCGTGGCGCGTGCTCGGACTGCAGGGCGTCGAGCTGGTCTGCGTCGGTTACAATTCCGCGGCCTACGATCCGAACGGCGGCAACACCGAGGATGCCGCGCTGCGCACCTTCCATTCCACGCTGGTGGCGCAGGCCAACGCCTACATGAATGCGACGTGGGCGATCGCGGTCGCAAAGGCGGGCGACGAGGATGGCAGCGGGCTGATCGGCGGCTCCTGCATCGTCGATCCCAATGGCTGCATCGTGGCGCAGGCGAGGACGCTCGCTGACGAGGTCGTCGTCGCCGACATCGACCTCGATCTGTGCCGCCAGGGCAAGGAGAAGATGTTCAACTTCGCGGCCCATCGCCGGCCGGATCAGTACGGGCTCATCACCGAGCGCGCCGGCGTCGTCGAGCCGGTCGTGGTCGATTAGCCGTTCACATGGGGGAGTGTTGCAGGATGCGCCGTTCGTTGTTTGCAGGTCTCGTCATCCTCGCCTCGTTTGCTGCGGCGGGGGCGGCGGAGCTGCCCGCTGAGATCAAGCAGGCTGGCGTGCTCAAGCTCACGGTCAACTCGACCTACGCGCCGATGGAATATCACGACCCCGCCACCAACGAGCTGAAGGGTCTCGACATCGACCTCGCCAACGCGCTGGCGAAGCGCCTCGGCGTCAAGATCGTGTGGAGCGAGACGCCGTTCGCCGAGCTCATTCCGTCGCTGCAGACGAAGCGCGCCGACTTCATCATCTCCGGCATCTCGGATCGTGCGTCGCGGCGCGAGACCGCCGATTTCGTCGACTATCTCGTCACCGGTCCGCAGTTCTTCGTGCTGGCGGACAGCGATGCCAAGGCCGCGACCGATCTGTGCGGCCGGAAGATCGGCACCACGCGCTCGACCAGCTTCCCGCAGGAGATCGAGAAATGGAGCAAGGCCAGTTGCGAGGCCGCAGGGAAGCCCGCCGCGCAATATGCGCCGGGGGAGAACTCGATCGATGTCCGCAATCAGCTCAAGCAGGGCCGCATCGATGCTGCCGTGCAGGGCAGCGAGACTTTGCCCTATGCGCAGTCGCAGGAGGCCGGCAAGTATCGCATCGTCGGCGAGCCCATCGCCTTCGGCTACCAGGGCATCATGTTCCGCAAGGATGATGCCGCGCTGCGTGAAGTGGTGACCGAGCAGCTCAAGGCGATGATCGCCGACGGCAGCTACAAGGCCATCCTGGACACATGGGGGCTCGGGGCCAATGCGGTCCGCGAGCCCATGCTCAACGCGGCGCCGCAATGAGCCGCAGCGAGGCCCTGGCCGACGGCTTCCCGGATCTGTCCGGACACGGGATTGCGCGGCAGGCGCATTGGGGCCGCTGGCTCGCGGCCGCGGTCATCGTCGTCGTCCTCGTCGCGATCGGGCGGGCCTTCGCCAAGGGGCAGATCGAGTGGGTGTTCGTCGAACGCTTCCTGACGGCGCCGGTGATCCTGCGCGGCATCGTCAACACGATGGTCATGGCGGTCCTGGCGATGATGCTCGGAATCGCGCTCGGCGTCGTCGTTGCGATCATGCGGCTGTCGCCCAATCCGGTGCTGCGGTCGGTCGCCGCCGGCTACACCTGGCTGTTCCGCGGCACGCCGCTGATCCTCCAGTTGTTGTTGTGGTTCAATCTGGCGCTGGTGTTTCCAACCATCGGCATTCCCGGCCTGTGGAGCGCGCGCGCGGTCGATGTGATGACGCCGTTCCTGGCCGCGCTGCTCGGGCTCGGCATCAACCAGGGCGCCTACACGTCCGAGGTGATGCGCGCGGGCCTGCTGTCGGTCGATATCGGGCAATACGAGGCGGCGCAGGCGATCGGCATGGGACGATTGCAGGCGCTGCGCCGGATCATTCTGCCGCAGGCGATGCGCGTGGTGATCCCGCCGCTCGGCAACGAGTTCATCGGCCTGGTCAAGGCGACCTCGCTCGCCAGCGTGATCCAGTATCCGGAGGTGCTGCACTCGGCCGAGAACATCTACTACGCCAATTCGCGCGTCATCGAGCTCCTGATCGTCGCCGGCCTGTGGTATCTGCTCGTGGTCTCGATCCTCACGCCGCTGCAGATGCTGCTCGAACGCCGCTTTGCCCGCGGCATCGCGCGAGGCGGCCGCTGATGAGGCCGCTGGTCGCCATCCGCCAACTGAGCAAGCGCTTCGGTGAATTTCAGGCGCTGAAGCAGGTCTCGCTCGACGTCTTCGAGGGCGAGGTGGTTTGCCTGATCGGGCAATCCGGTTCCGGCAAGACCACCTTGCTCCGCTGCGTCAACCAGTTGACCACGGCCGACAGCGGCGGCATCTGGCTCGACGGCGCGCTGCTCGGCTTCCGCGAGCAGGACGGCCGGCTGCACCGGCTGTCGGAGCGCGAGATCGCGCGGCAGCGGCTCGCCTGCGGCATGGTGTTCCAGCGCTTCAACCTGTTTCCGCACATGACGGCGCTGGAGAACGTCATCGAGGGGCCGGTGCAGGTGCAGAGGCGCAGGCCGGCCGAGGCGAAGGACGAGGCGATGGCGCTGCTGCGCCGGGTCGGCCTCGCCGACAAGGCGGGCTCCTATCCGTCACAATTGTCGGGCGGCCAGCAGCAGCGCGTCGCGATTGCGCGGGCGCTTGCGATGAAGCCGCGGCTGGTGCTGTTCGACGAGCCGACCTCGGCGCTCGATCCGGAGCTGGTCGGCGAGGTGCTTGCCGTGATGAAGGAGCTCGCGACATCCGGCATGACCATGCTGGTGGTGACGCATGAGCTCGGCTTTGCGCGCGAGGTCGCCGACCGGGTGGTCTACATGGACCAGGGCGTGATCGTGGAGAGCGGCCCGGCCCGCGAGGTGCTGCGCGCGCCGCGCGAGGCGAGAACAAGAGCGTTTCTGGCAGCGGAAGTGGGGTGAGGTGATGGATTTGAAGTGGATCGTGTTGGCTGGACTCATGAGCGCCGCCGTGGCGGGCACGGCTCTCGCCGCCGAACTGCCGGCCGAGATCAAGCAGAACGGCCTGCGCATCGCGGTGGTGCCGAACTATCCGCCGATGGAGTTCAAGGATCCGGCCACATCGACCCTGACCGGCTTCGATGTCGAGCTCGGCGAGGCGCTGGCCAAGAAGCTCGGCGTCAAGGCTGTCTGGCAGGAGACGAGCTTCGACCAGTTGATGCCGGGCCTCGCCACGCAGCGTTTCGACATCATCCTGACCGGCATGACCGACTACAAGAGCCGGCAGGACACCGCGACCTTCATCGATTATCTGCGCAGCGGCCCGCGCTTCTTCGTGCAGGCGTCGCGCGCGGCCGAGCTCAAGGAGCCGACCGCGCTGTGCGGCAGGAAGGTCGGCGCCTCCAGGCGCACCAAGTTTCCGGACCAGATCGCGGCCTGGAGCGAGAAGAACTGCGGATCAAGCCCGATCCAGTTCGTCGGCACGGAAGGCTCGGCCGATGCGCGGACGCAATTGAAGCAGGGCCGCATCGACGCCGCCGTGCAGGGCAACGAGACCTTGCCCTACATCATGGACCTCGAGCCGAACGCCTACGCGCCGGTCGGCGAGATGATCGCGCTGCAATATACCGGACTCGCGACGCCGGTGAAGGCGGACGAGCTCCGTGGCGCGCTGCACGCTGCGCTGGAGGGCCTGATCGCCGACGGCAGCTACAAGGCGCTTCTGGCGAAGTGGAAGCTCAGCGACAACGGAATCGAGAAGGTGCTGATCAATGCTGGACAGTAAGGCGCTCGCGGGGATCCCGGTCGTTCCCGCCAACACTGCGCCGCCGGCGCCGGACTATCCGTGGCCTGCGCCGTACAGAGCGGCGATGTTCCTGTCGTTCGACATCGACGCCGAGAGCGCCTGGACGTCGAAGGATCCCGCGCATGCCGCGCGCCTGGTCACGATGAGCTTCGGCGGCTTCGAGGCGCGCGTCGGCACGCCGAAGCTGCTCGAGCTGCTCGCCGAGCTCGATCTCAAGGCGACGTTCTTCATCACGGGATGGGCGGTCGATGCGCATCCGGCGATGGCGGAGGCCGTGCTGAAGGCGGGCCACGAGATCGGCCATCACGGCTATCACCATCTGCTGCCCGATCCGGGCGATCCCTTCATCGTCGAGGAGATCGAGCGCGGCTTCGAGGCGATCCAGCGCCGGCTCGGCATCCGCCCGATCGGCTACCGCGCGCCGTTCGGCGAGTTCTGCGAGGAGCTGCGGATAGCGCTGGTGCACCAGGGAATCGTCTACACGTCGTCGTTCCGCGACGACGTCAGGCCCTATCGCCATTGCCCCGCCGACGGCAGGCCGGGCACGATCGAGATCCCGGTGACCGCGAGCTATGACGACTGGATGCACGGCCTGTCGGCGCGGTTCTCGCCGCGCTCGATCTTTCCGAAGGAGCACGTGCTGTCGATGTGGAAGGATGAGCTGGACGAAGTCCGCGACTGGGGCGCGATGGTGACGACCGTGCTGCATCCGCAGGTCTCGGGCCGGCCGATGCGCTTCCGCCTGCTGCGCGAGTTCCTGACCTACGCCAAATCGTGCCAGGACGTCTGGATCACGACCGGCGCCGAGATCGCCGCGAACTACCAGCGTCACGAGGCGGCGGAAGCGAAGAGCGCATGAGCACGACCGCGATCTTCGGCAGCTATGTGCTGACGCGCAGGGACGGCGCCCAGGACGTGCTGCGCGATCACTGGGTGCTGGTCGAGGGCAGGCGCATCGCGGCCGTGACGCGCGACAGGCCGGCGGCGGACGAGGTGTTCGATCGTCCGGGCCGATTCGTGCTGCCGGGCCTGTTGAACCTGCACAACCACGTCTTCAGCGAGGCGATCGCACGCACGCTGACCGAGGACGGCAACGGCCGCCGCAACAACAAGAGCATCGTCTACACGGTGCTGCTGCCGCTGTCCAAGCGCGGCGCGGAGATCCTCACCGCGGAGGAGCGCTTGGCGATCGGCCGCATGGGCGTGCTGCAGCTCCTGAAGGGCGGCGCGACCACGGTGATGGAGCCGTTCCGCAACGCCATCCCGGAGCTGTTCGATGCGGCATTCGAGATGGGCCTGCGCTTCTACGGCGCGCCCTATCTGTTCTCGACCTCGGACGCCAAGGCGGATGCCTCGGGCACCGTGCACTATGCCGGTGACGACGGCGAAGCCGACATGGCGACCTGGAACGCGCTGCATCAGCGCTGGCACGGCCAGGGCGACGGCCGCATCCGGCTCGCGATGAGCCCGCACGCGACGGATACCTGCGGGCCGGATCTCTTGCGCGCGGCCGCGAGCCGGGCGCGCGAGCTCGACGTTCCCATCACGACGCACATGGCGCAGAGCCCAGGCGAAGTCGCGACGATTGCGCAGCGCCATGGCGGCCGCACGCCGGCCGAATATCTCGACTGGCTCGGCCTGCTCGGTCCCGATCTGCTGGCCGCGCACTGCCATGCCTCGACCGATGCCGACCTCGCGCTGATGGCGGCGCGCGGCGCCGGCGTGCTGAACTGCCCGCGCGTGTTCGCGCGCGCCGGCGTCACCGCCGCCTTCGGCCGCTTCGCGGCGCACGGCGTGCGCACCGCCGTCGGTACCGACGGCTACAACATGGACCTGCTCGGCGAACTCAATGCGGCGTCGCTGATCTCGAAGGTCGCGCTGGGAAGCGCCGAGACGGCGAGCGCGCCGGAATTGATCGACGCCGTCACCACGACGGCCGCCGCCATGATCAAGCGCGACGATCTCGGCGTCCTCGCGGCGGGGGCGACCGCCGACCTCACCGTCGTCGACATGACGCATCCACATCTTCGGCCGCTACATGACCCGCGCCGCGGCCTGATCGCGCTCGCCAACCGCGCCAACATCGACCAGGTGATGATCGATGGCCGGCTGCTGATCCACGACGGCCGCTATCTCCACGGCGACGAGGCGGCCATCACCGCCGCGGGTACTGCTGCGATCGAGAGGATCTGGGCGCTGCCGGAGGCAGAGGCGGCATTCGCCGGCTGAATGCTGCTACCGCGTGCCGTAGGCGCGGTCGCCGGCGTCGCCGAGGCCGGGGACGATGAAGGCGTCATCGTCGAGGCCATCGTCAATCGCGGCGGTCCACAGGGTGACATCGGGATGCAGGCCGCGGACGCGCTCGACACCTTCGGGGGCGGCGATCATGCAGACCATGCGGATGTCCTTGGCGCCGCGCTCCTTGAGCCGGTCGACCGCGGCGACGGCGCTGTTGCCGGTCGCGAGCACCGGGGTGACGACGACGGCCAGGCGCTCCTGCAGGTCGGACGGCGCCTTGAAGAAGTACTCGACTGCGGTGAACGTCTGCGGCTCGCGGTACAGGCCGATATGGGCGACGCGAGCGGTCGGCACCAGATCGAGCATGCCGTCGACGAAGGTGACGCCGGCGCGCAGCACGGGCACGAACACCAGCTTCTTGCCGGCGATCTTGGCCGACTGCATCCGCGCCAGCGGCGTCTCGACCTCGACCTCGGTCAGCGGCAGGTCGCGCGTGACCTCGTAGCAGAGCAGCATGCCGATCTCCTTCAAGAGCTCGCGGAACGACTTGGTCGAGATCGACTTGTCGCGGATCAGGGTCAGCTTGTGCTGCACCAGCGGATGATCGACGACCGTGACGCCTTCCATGGCTTTCATCTCCGAAGCGTAGGGTGGGCAAAGGCGCGACGCGCCGTGCCCACCGCGATCTTAGCTCAGCTTGGAATGATGGGCACGCTGCGCTTTGCCCACCGTACGCGCAACTGATCAGTTTCGTCATGGCGAGGAGCGAAGCGACGAAGCAATCCAGACGTCCTTCCCGCTTTGCTCGCAATGACGGAACCGCGAGGTCGGCGACCTCAGGCCCAAACCCCTTAAAACACCGTGCCGTCGGTGAGGATGGTCAGCGGCGGCGAACCGTCCGGGCGGCGGGCGAAGGCGAGCTTGCGGCCGGCGGCCCAGCTGCCGCCTTCGAGGATGCGCGCCAGCGGTAGCTGCTCCGCGGTCTGGCCGGTGCGCCGGCGGATCAGTTCGGCCAGCCGGTCGAGCAGGGCGACGGTCAACGCGCGCCATTCCACCACCAGCGGAGAATCGACCTCATGCACGCGCGCGGCATCGGCGGGATCGCGCAAGCTCAGCACACCGCCGTCGACGAACAGGCCGCCATTGCGGTATTCGGCGAGGCCGGTGAGGCCGTCGATGTTGTCCACCACAAGGCCGGCGCGCTGCAGCGGTTCGATCAGCGAATAGCTCAGCCATTGCGACAGCTTGTGCAGCGGGACGAGACCGGTGGTCGCGTCATCGGTGATCAATGATGGATGCCGCCAGCAATCGCCGAGCGCCGTGCCGTGCAGCGTCAGGCGTGACGGCCAGATCGGGCCGAGCTGACGCAGCACCTGCTGCAAAATCGAAGGGGCCTCGATGCGGCCGCCAGCAGCCAACCGATCGAACAGGCCACCCGGCCGCGGACCGTCCTTCGCACCGAAGACCTCGGGGCTTGCCGCCACGACGGCGCCTAGCCGCCGCAGCAACTCCACGCGCCCCTCGAGCCCGACCAGCGGATTGTCGGCACCGACCTGAAAACCGCGTTCGAGATCCGCGACCGTGAGCTGCCTGAGCCTCGCCGCATCGGCCCGCAGCGGATCGCTCGCATTGGACGAGAACGCGCCGCTTGCGAACATCTCGAGGCTGGCCAGCGCCAGCCCCTCGGAGCGGCCGACGCTGAAGCCGCTGGCTTCGTCATGATGGCGCCACGCCGCGCCGGCGCCGGCGTCGAGCAGCACGCTCGCGATGGCGAGATCGAACTCGGCGCGCGCCCGCGACGCCGCATTCGGCCAATTCACTTTGTCGGCGATCGCGGCCCAGCGATCGACACCACCGACCACGAAATGCCGCCAGCGCGAGTGGAACGGCACCTCGCCGTCGGGATAGGCCTTGCGGGTCACATCGAGCACGACGTCGGCGATCGCGTCGAGCCGGGCGATGTCGATGCGGAAATGCGGCAGCTTGTCGGCGAGACCGAGCGCAAGCAGCTGATGCGACCGCTCGCGCACGGCGCGGGCCGACAGGAGATATGAGACGTCGTCCATGATCTGCTGCTGCGCTCAATACTTCTCGAGCGGGCGGCCGACGGTGTCGCCGAGCGCCTCGGGTTTCTGCGGCTCCAGCGAGAAATAGCCGGCCGCCTTCTTGGCCGCGATCTCGACATGGGCGTCGGCGGGAATCAGCTCGTCTGGGATCGGCACGCGCTCGACGATGTCGACGCCTTGGCCCACCAGCGCGTCGTGCTTCATGTCGCTCATCGAGATGAAGCGGTCGATGCGTTTGATGCCGAGCCAGTGGATGACGTCGGGCATCAACTGCTGGAACCGGGCGTCCTGCACGCCGGCGACGCATTCGGTGCGCTCGAAATAGGCCGCCGCGGCGTCGCCGTCCTCCTGGCGCTTGCGCGCATTGTAGACCAGGAATTTCGTCACCTCGCCGAGCGCGCGGCCTTCCTTGCGGTTGTAGACGATGATGCCGAGCCCGCCGTTCTGCCCGGCCGCAACGCATTCCTCGATACCGTGGATCAGATAGGGGCGGCAGGTGCAGATGTCGGAGCCGAACACGTCGGAGCCGTTGCACTCGTCGTGTACGCGGCACGTGATCTTCGTTCGGCCGTCGTTCAGCTTGGTGACGTCGCCGAACAGATAGACCGTGGTGCCGCCGATCGGCGGCAGGAACACCTGCAGATCGGGCCGGGTCACCAGCTCCGGATACATGCCGCCGGTCTGCTCGAACAGGCCGCGGCGCAGACTGGTCTCGCTGGTGCCAAAGCGCGCGGCGACGCCGGGCAGGTACCACACCGGGTCGATCGCGACCTTCACCACCGAGACGCTGCCATTGGCATGCACGACGTCGCCGTCATGGACGAGGCGCTTGGCCGCGAGCGCTGCATGCAGCTCGGGGAGCTCGATGCGTGCCTTGGTCACGGCGATGGTCGGCCGGATATCGATTCCTTCCGCGATCTCGCCGCCGAAATTCTCGGCCACCAGATGGCCCCAGGGATCGAGCGCGACGATCTTCGCCGGATCGCGCCACTGCGCGAACGGGCCGATCGTGGCGGCGGGATGGGTGTTGGTGAGATCGGGGCGGCGGATCGGATCGAGCGCACCGGATGATACCGCGAGCGCGCGGTAGACCGTGTAGGAGCCACCATGGCTGCCGATCACGTTGCGGTCCTGCGGCCGCGACACGGTGCCGATGATCGGCCCGCGCTCGCGCGCGGTCTCGGCGCCCCAGTGGAGCGGGAAATTATGCTTGGCGCCTGGCACCGGGTGCGAGGTCAGGCGGATATGATCCGTGCGGTTGGAGCGAGTCATCGGACAGCCACCCCCAAAACGGCAACGGCCCGCCTTGACGACGGGCCTGAGCAGAACGCGTTCACGTTTTCCATGCATCAATATAGCAGTTTTTCTGCAGCAAACAAGGGTATCCCGGGCGGCATCTATTTGTAAACGAATGGTGACGACGGCCGGCTTGCAATGCAGCGCGGCCTCGCCCGCTGGCATGGCGCTTGCCTTTTGGACGCGACGCCGCCAGCTTGGCGCGCGTAGGGAGTCTTCGGCGGCAAAGGCGGCATGGACCTGATCATTCGCAACGCGGTGCTGGCGCAGCAGGGCGAGCTGCGCCGCGCCGATATCGGAATTTCCAAAGGCCGCATCGCCGCCATCGAGTCCGCGCTGCCGGCCGAGGTGGAGGAGCGCGACGCCGAACATTGCCTCGTCGTTCCCGGCTTCATCGAGACGCACATCCATCTCGACAAGACCTGCATCCTCGACCGCTGCAGCATCCGGGAGGGGACAGTCGCCGAGGCGGTGCGGGAGACCGCGGCGGCCAAGCGCAACTTCACGCCGGAGGATGTCTATGCCAGGGCGAAGCAGACCGTTGAGCGCTGCGTCAGCCATGGCACGATGCGGATGCGCACCCATGTCGAGCTCGATCCCGGCATCGGCTTCATCGCGTTCGAAGCCATCCAACAGCTCGCGCGCGACTACGCCTGGGCGCTCGATCTCGAGATCTGCGTGTTCCCGCAGGAAGGCCTGACGAACTATCCGGGCACCGAGGAGCTGCTGATCGAAGGACTGCGTCGTGGCGCGCGCACCATCGGCGCCGCCCCGTATTTCGACACCAACCCGCCGGCGCAGATCGACCGCATCTTCGCGATCGCGCGCGAACACGACGTCGACATCGACATGCATCTCGATCTCGCCGAGACGCTCGACCACATGCAGATCGAATATGTCTGCCGCAAGACCGAGGAGTACAAGTGGGGCGGGCGCGTCGCTGTCGGCCATGTCACGCAGCTGTCGCTGCTGCCGCCGGAACGCTTCAACGCGATCGCCGCGCAGCTCGCCAATGCCGGTGTCGCCGTGACCGTGCTGCCCTCGACCGACCTGCATCTGATGGGACGGCGGCAGGATCATGCGATCCCGCGCGGCGTGGTCCCGCTGGAGCCGTTGCGCGAGAGGGGCGTGACCTGCTCGCTCTCGACCAACAACGTGCTCAACCCGTTCACGCCCTATGGCGACGGCTCGCTGATCCGGATGGCCAACCTCTACGCCAATGTCTGCCACGTCTCGCGCCCTGACCATCTCGCCGGCTGCCTCGACATGGTGACCCATGATGCGGCGAAGCTGATGCGGCTCGGCAACTACGGCATCACCGTCGGCGCGCCGGCCGATCTCGTCTGCATCGATGCCGCCGATCCGACCGAGGCGGTCGCAACGCTGGCGCAACCGCTGTGGGGCCTGAAGCGGGGGCGGCCGTCGTTCTCGCGCACGCGCCCGGTGCTGCATCGGCCGGGATGATGGCGGCACCAGGTACTTTCGGCATAGTGGCACACGCCGCTCTCTCGATATCGGTTCGGTGCCGCCGGTCATCTCAGCGCTGTCCGATGCAGCGCCCTCTCCCCTTGTGGGAGAGGGCATGTACGGCCATCCGCGTACGCGGTCGGGTGAGGGGTCTCGTTCGACGAGTGCCGCTCGTGGAGAAAGACCCCTCACCCAACCGAGCTTGCCGAGACGTCATACATGCCCTCTCCCACAAGGGGAGAGGGCGCATATACGAACTGATTGTGGAGTTCCATCATGCGCATCATCAACGTTGCCGCGGCCCAGATGGGGCCGATCCAGCGCGCTGACAGCCGCGAGGCCGTCGTCACGCGCATGATCGCGCTGCTGGACGAGGCCAAGCGCAGGGGCGCTGATCTCATCGTCTATCCGGAGCTGGCGCTCACCACGTTCTTTCCGCGCTGGTACATGGAGGATCAGGCCGATGTCGATGCCTGGTTCGAGCGCGAGATGCCCAACGCCGCGGTGCAGCCGCTGTTCGACCGCGCAGCGCAGCACGGCATCGCGATGTATCTCGGCTATGCCGAGCTGACGCCGGATGGGCATCACTACAACACGGCAGTTCTCACCGACCGCGCCGGCAACATCGTCGGCAAGTATCGCAAGGTACATCTGCCAGGCCACGAGGAGTTCGAACCGGAGCGCAGCCACCAGCATCTGGAGAAGCGCTATTTCGAGCCGGGCGATCTCGGCTTTCCCGTCTGGCGCAATCTCGGCGGCATCATCGGTATGGCGATCTGCAACGACCGCCGCTGGCCGGAGACTTATCGGGTCATGGGCCTGCAGGACGTCGAACTGGTGCTGATCGGCTACAACACGCCGTCGGTGAATTCGCTGAAGTCAGCGGAGGGACTGCAGCAGCGCCTGTTCCACAACCGGCTGTCCGCGCAGGCCGGCGCCTATCAGAACTCGTGCTGGGTCGTGGCGGTCGCGAAGGCTGGCGTCGAGGACGGTCATCACCTGATCGGCGGCAGCCTGATCGTCAATCCCGACGGCGAGATCGTCGCGGAAGCGCTGACGGAGGGCGACGAGGTGCTGGTCGTACCTTGCGATCTCGATGCGACACGGTTCGGCAAGGAGACGATCTTCGACTTCGGGCGGCATCGCCGGGTCGAGCATTACGGGCTCATCACCAGCCGCACCGGCGCAGTGCCGCCGGAGTGACCCAATGTTGTAGTTTGTAGGCGAAATCCTCGCGCGGATCTCGGTGCGCTCCCTCTCCCCGTTCTTACGGGGAGAGGGTTGGGGTGAGGGGCAGCCACGCGCACCGACCGTGCGGAGAGTCCCCCTCACCCGGATTGCATCTGACGATGCAATCCGACCTCTCCCCGCAAGCGGGGCGAGGTGCACCGAGGTCGCCGCGCGAGTGTTGCCACCAAACAATGCGCTCAGCTGGCAAACGCCACCGCGCCCAGAGCCATGGTCACCGCAGCCTGGGTCGGATCGATCACCGGAATCCCCAGCGCGTCCTCCAGGTTCTTGCGATGCCGCGCCATGCCGGCGCAGCCCATCACGATGGCGCCGGCGCCGTCCTCCTCCTTCAGCGCGCGGCCGACCGCGATCATCTTCGCCAAGGTGCCTTCACCAGATGCCGTCTCGGCCACCGTCATGTCGAGCGGACGCTCGGCGGCGAGGCGGTCCATCAGCCCCATCTGGCGGAGATAGCGGATGTGGCGGCGGATCGAGCGCTGCGCGATGGCGAGCACGCCGAACGTATCGGCGCGGGTCAGCGCGGTGAGCACGCCGCATTCGGCGATGCCGAGCACCGGCCGTGCCGTGGCCTCGCGGCAGACATGCAGCCCAGGGTCGCTGTAGCAGGCGATCACGAAGGCGCTGGAGGCGTTGTCGCCCTCGACGAAGCGTCGCAGCGGCAGAGTGACGCTGTCCGCGTCCTTCTGGCTCTCGATGCCGTAGGGGCCTTCCTTCAGTGTCTCGCAGACGATCTCGGGCCCCTCCGCGAACATCAGCGGCTTGAGCGCCGCCGCGAGACCGTCGGTGACCACCTGGTTGGAGTTCGGGTTGATCACGGTGATGCGCGGGCGGGACATGGGAGCTACCTGCTTCTTCAGTGTTGACGGCGCGTGACAGGCAATCACTATGCCACGGCTGACGCAATGGGGCCGATGCGGCCATCTCGCGTCGACGGCGTTCCATTTGACAGAACTAGGAGATCGCGATGACCGAGCCGGCCTATGACCTGATCATCCGGGGCGGGCGCGTCGCCACCACCACGGATACGTTCGAGGCCGATGTCGCCGTATCAGGCGAGACGATCGCGGCGATCGGCCGCGGGCTCGGGCCCGCCAGGCGCGAGATCGATGCGCGCGGCAAATATGTGCTGCCCGGCGGCGTCGACAGCCATTGCCACATCGAGCAGCTCTCGGCTGCCGGCATCGTCAATGCCGACACGTTCGAGAGCGCGACGACCTCCGCCGCGTTCGGCGGCACCACCAGCGTGATCTCGTTCGCCGCGCAGCATGTCGGTATGCAGCTGCCGCAGGTGCTCGAGGACTACCACGCGCTGGCGCGCAAGGGCGCGGTGATCGACTACGCGTTCCACATGATCATTGCCGATCCGACCAAGGAGACCTTGGAGCGCGACCTGCCGGCGCTGATCCGGCAGGGGCACGGTTCGATCAAGATCTTCATGACCTATGACCGGCTCAAGATCGACGACGAGCCGCTGCTCGACATCCTCGTCGCCGCGCGCGAGGGCGGCGCGATGCTGTGCGCGCATGCCGAGAACCACGGCATCATCTCATGGATGGTGAAGCGGCTGCTGGCGCGCGGCTACACCGCGCCGAAATACCACGCCATCAGCCATGCGCGCTTCTCCGAGGCCGAGGCGTTCAACCGCCTGATCGGCATGGCGGCGCTGGTCGATCAGCCGATCATGATCTTCCACGTCTCGACCGCGGAAGGCGCCAAGGTGATCCGCGACGCGCGCGGGCAGGGGCTGAAGGTGTTCGCGGAAACCTGCCCGCAATATCTGTTCATGACGGCTGATGATCTCGACAAGCCCGGCATCGATGGCGCGAAGTGGATGTGCAGCCCGCCGCCGCGCCGCGCGCCCGACCAGGAGGCGCTGTGGCAGGCGCTGGCGCTCGGCGATTTGCAGACGATCTCGTCGGACCACGCGCCGTATCGCTTCGACGAAACCGGCAAGCTGCGCGCCGGTCCGAGCCCGAACTTCAAGCAGATCGCCAACGGGCTGCCGGGCCTCGAGCTGCGGCTGCCGCTGCTGTTCGACGCGATGGTGTCGAAGGGCCGGCTCGGCCTCAACAAGTTCGTCGAGCTCACCGCGACGGCGCCAGCCAGGATCTACAATCTGCATCCGCGGAAGGGCGCGATCGCGATCGGCGCCGATGCCGACATCGCGCTGTGGGATCCCGACAAGCACGTCACGATCAGCGATGCCGCCATGCACGACCTTGCCGGCTACACGCCGTTCGCCGGGCGCAGCGTGCAGGGCTGGCCGGTGACCGTGCTGTCGCGTGGCCGGGTGATCGTCGATGGCGGCAAGGTCTCGGTGCAGCCGGGCTCGGGCCAGTTCCTCGCCCGCAGCGGCGGCGAGGCGGCGAAGCCGACGGGACGGCTGGTAGCGGACATGGACCCGGAGCAGAATTTCGGGGCGACGCTGCTGTGAGGGCGCGAGCACACGTCGGCCGGTGGCCTCGTGCTTCGAGACGGGCGCTACGCGCCCTCCTCAGCATAAGGAGCGAGGGCGAGGTTCGCGGCGCGCGAGCCGTGTCCCCTCATGGTGAGGAGGCTGCGTCAGCAGCCGTCTCGAACCATGAGGCCCTCGGGGAGGCGTGTTTCGCATGCATGTCCTGATCTTCGGCGGGGCCGGCTTCGTCGGCCTCAACATCGCGCAAGGCCTGCTGGAGCGCGGCCATGCCGTGACGATCTTCGACGCAACAGGTCTGCCCGCGGCGGCGCAGCGTGCGTTTGAACCCTATCGCGAGCGTCTGCACCTGGTGCAGGGCGACGTCACCGATGCGAGCGCTGTGGCGGCCGCGATCAGCAATGGCTGCGATGCCGTCGTGATGGGCGCCGCGATCACCGCGGGCGCCGAGCGCGATGCCGCCGACCCCGAGCGCATCCTCGCGGTCAATCTGCTGGCGCAGGTGCCGATCCTGCGGGCGGCGCGCGGCAGCGGCATCCGCCGGGTCATCAACCTGTCCTCGGCGACGTCCTATGGCGCGAGCGGCCAGCGCTTCGCCGTGCTGGAGGAGACCACGCCGTGCGAGCCGGTGTCGCTCTATGCGATCAGCAAGTTCGCCTCCGAGCGCGTCGCCGCGCGGCTGAGCGATCTGTGGAAGACGGATGTCATCAGCGTGCGCCTGTCCGCCGTGTTCGGCCCGTTCGAGCGCGGCGGCGGCGTGCGCGACACGCCCTCGCCGCAGGCGCTCATCGCCGCCTGCTGCGCGCGCAACGAGCCTGCGCTGCTGAGCGAGCCGGGCGACAAGGACTGGGTTTACGCGGTCGACGTCGCGGATGCTGTCTGTCTGCTGTTGGAGGCTGAGAAGCCGCAGCACGCGCTCTACAACATCTCCAACGCGGCGACGTTCACAGCCGAAACCTGGGGCCGCGCCTTCGCGACCGGTCGAGCTGGATTCACCTGCCGGCTCAAGGAGCAGGGGGAAACGCCGACGGTGCCGGTGTTCGCACCCAATCGCGGCCGGCTGTCGACGACGCGGCTGGCCGAGGAGTTCGGCTGGCGCGCGCGCTTCGACTGCGCGGCTTCCGCCGAGCATTTCGGCCGCTGGTTCGATCAGTACGGGAGAGACTGAGATGAGGCTCAAGGCCAAGGTCGCCGTCATCACCGGCGGCGGCTCCGGCATCGGCCGCGCCAGTGCCGTGATGTTCGCGCGCGAAGGTGCGTTCCTCGCGTTGGTCGATCGCGATGCTGCAGGCGCCGAGGAGACACTGGCGCTGGTGCGCAATGCGGGCGGCGACGGCAGCGTCCATGTCGGCGATGTCGGCGACGCCGACTTTGCCAAGGCAACCATCGAGAGCGTGGCCGCCGCGCGCCGCCGGCTGGACGTGCTGATGACCGCGGCCGGTTTCTCCTGTGGCGGCACCGTCGTCACGACCGATCCGGCGGATTGGGATGCGGTGTTCCGAGCCAACGTCGGCGGCACCTGGCTGTGGGCCAAGGTCGCGGTGCCGATCATGCAGAAGCAGAAGGCCGGCTCGATCATCACCGTCGCATCGCAACTCGCGGTCGCCGGCGGCAAGGGCAATAGCGCCTATATCGCCGCCAAGGGCGCGATCATCAGCCTGACCCGCACCATGGCGGTGGACTTCGCCACCGATGGCATCCGCGTCAATGCGCTGGCGCCCGGCGCGATTGACACGCCGCTGTTGCGCCGCAGTTTTGCGCGCCACGCCGATCCGGAGCCGGTGCGCGAGGCCTCGCGCCAGCGCCATGCCATGAAGCGGTTCGGCGCGGCCGACGAGGTCGCTGCGGCCGCGCTGTTCCTGGCCAGCGACGAGGCGTCGTTCACGACCGGCATCGTGCTGCCGGTCGATGGCGGGTGGTTAGCGGCGTAGAAATAGAGCCAACTTGTCTCTCATCGTTTGAGCGGAACCATCGCCGCAAGAACCGGTATGCTCCCTCTCCCCGTAAGGACGTAAGGACGTAAGGACGGGGAGAGGGAGCGCACTGCTGTCGGCGCCATAGCTCGGCTCTCACCATCTGCGACGCAGCGGCTCGTGACAAAAATGACGGAATCCGGTTGTCATCTCTGTCACGCCGTTTCCGTAACTCACCGCTTCGTCGCCGCTCCCTTCCGATCACGCCCCCGCAAGATATCCGCGAGTGCCGCCGCATTCCGTGACAGCGGCTCGAAGCGCGGCGTCAGCAGATAAGCGCGCATCGGCGTCTTCGGCGCCAGGGGACGTGCCGCGAGGTCGGGCCAGGCGTGGCCGCGCAGCACGAACTCGTCGACGACGCCGAGGCCGGCGCCGGCGCGCACCATGGCGCAGGCGTCGGGCGTGTAGCGCACGATCGTGGCTGGCTCCGGGCCGCCGGCCAGGGCCGACGTGACGATGTGACCATAAGGCGTCTGCGGGCCGAAGCCGACCAGCGGATAGGGCAGCATGTCCTTCGGCCTGATGCTGCGCAGCCTCGTCAGGGCATGGTCGGCCGGCATGATCACGTGTAGCGCGCCCTCCGCGATCGTCTCTACCGCGACTGTCGGCTCGTCGACCGGCAGCACAGTGATGCCGAGATCGGCGCGGGCTGTGCCGACGCGGCCGACGATCTCCAGCAGGGTCAACGATTCGAACTCGACGCGCAGATCTGGAAAGCGGCCGCGCAGCCGCGACAGTGCCTCCGGCACCATGCCGTGGCCCGCGCTCGGGCTCGCCACCACGCGGATGGTGCCGGTGCCGCCGGCGCGCAGTTCGTCGGCGAGGTCGTTGATGCGCGCGACGCCGCGATGGACGTGCTCGACCTCGGCGAACAACCGCTTGGCCTCCGGCGTCGGCTGCACCCGGCCGCTGATGCGCTCGAATAGCTTGAGCTTGAGGCCATCCTCGGTATAGGCCAGCAGCCGGCTGATCGCGGGCTGCGATACCGAGAGCAGGCGCGCAGCGCCGCTGATCGAGCCTGTCATCATGATCGCGCGGAACACCTCGATCTGGCGCAGATTGAGCGGCATGCGACCTCTTGTCTCGCTGTGGATGGCTGTCGACTCTAGCCGCGGCTGCCGCCCCATAACAAGCTGTTATGGGCGGCGGACAAATCGGTATGGTCGGTCCCAGACCTGCTTTGCTAAGCTTCGCGTGCCGGGTGACATGACTGATGGAGAGAGCGTGAGCGACAGCGAGCGTTCCGATCGCGATTGCGCGTGTTTCATCCGGTGGCCGGCATGAGCGACGGTCTTGCCGCGCTGACGGCCCAGGTTCGCAGCGATCTTGCCAGGATCGCGCATCCCAGCATGCCATGGCTGACGCCTGTCACCGGTCCCGATGGCGGACCTGCGTTCGATGTGCTGATCGTCGGGGGCGGGCAATCGGGTCTCGCGACCGCCTTCGCGCTGCTGCGCTCCCGCGTCGGCAACATTCTCGTGCTCGACAAGGCTGAGGCAGGCCGCGAAGGACCGTGGCTCAGCTATGCGCGCATGCCGACCCTGCGCAGCCCGAAAGACTTCACCGGACCCGATCTCGACATACCTTGTCTGACCTATCAGGCGTGGCACGAGGCGAAGTTCGGCGGCGAGAGCTGGCGCAATCTTGATCTGATTCCGCGCGAATATTGGGCAGACTATCTCGCCTGGTATCGCGAGGTGCTCGACCTTCCCGTGCGCAACGGCTGCGACGTCGTCGATATCGCACCCGCCGCTGACGGACTGCTGCAGGCGACCGTGCGCAGCAAGGATGGTGAGACGACGATCCATGCCCGCAAGATCGTGCTGGCGACCGGGCAGGAGGGGATGGGCGACTGGAGCATTCCGGAGCCGCTGCGCCATCTGCCCGCCACGCGCGGCGCCCATTCCGGCGCCGAGATCGATTTCGACAGCCTGCGCGGCCGCCGCGTCGCCGTGATCGGCGCCGGTGCCTCGGCGTTCGACAATGCGGCGGCTGCACTCGAAGCCGGTGCGGCGCGCGTCGATCTGCTATGCCGCCGCGCGGAAATCCAGCTGATCCAGCCCTATCGCTGGCTGACGTTCCGCGGCTTTCTCAGGCACTTCTCCGAGCTCGACGATGCCTGGCGCTGGCGCTTCATGCGCGCAGTCCTGGAACTGCGCGAAGGTTTTCCGCAGCACACTTATGATCGCTGCGCCCGCCACGCGGCGTTCCGCCTGCAAGAAGGCGCGCCGGTCACGGGCGCGCGCGAGACGGCCGACGGCGTCGTGCTGCAGACAGCGAAGGGCGAGATCACGGCGGACTTCGTGATCAGCGCAACCGGCATCTCGATGGACTTCGCAAAGCGGCCGGAGCTGCGGCGCTTCGCGGCCAACATCGCGCGCTGGTCTGACCGCTACACGCCCGATGCGAGCGAACGCAACGATCGGCTCGGCGCCTTCCCTTATCTTGCAGACGACTATGCGCTGTGCGAGCGCAACGCGGGAGAGACGCCGTGGATCGGCAACATTCACGTGTTCGCCATCGCCTCGACGATGAGCTTCGGCGCGTCGGGATCGTCGATCAACGCAATGACGACCGCAGTGCCGAAGCTCGTGCATGGTTTGACGCGTGGGCTGTTCACGGCTGATATCGACAAGCATTGGGCGAACTTCCGGGCCTATGATGTGAAGCAGGCGACGGTGCGCCGTGGCACGTGATTTGCTGTTGAGCGTCGATGCCGAGAGTCGATCTTGTACGTCGATCTCATGGTAGCGCGTCGCGGATCTCCGCCGACGCGCGATTTCAGTGCCGGATTTTGAGACCAATGAGGGAACAGGGGCGATGAGTTTCGAGATGTCCAAACGTTCGTTGTTCGCGGCGACCGCGTGGCTCGCGGTGATGCTGGCTGCGCCGTCGGTGCATGCGCAGAGCCGCGCCGAGACTCTGCGCTACGTCACCGGCGCCACCGTCAACACGCTCGATCCGAACATTCCGGGCTCGACGCGCGAGGCCTTCGCGCTGTCGATGTCGAGCTACGACCGGCTGGTGTCGTTCGGCCGCAAGCAGCTCAATGGTAAGTGGGTGTTCGATCTCGACACGATCACCGGCGAGCTCGCCGAATCCTATTCTGTCAGCGCCGACGGTCTGAAGATCACCTTCAAGCTGCGCCCTGATGCGAAGTTCCAGGACGGCTCGCCGGTCACCGCCGAGGACGTCAAATGGTCGCTCGACCGCTGCGTCACCGCGCCGATCCTCGGCAAGGCGCAATTGCTGACGGGGTCGCTGACGTCGGCCGATCAGTTCAAGGTCATCGATCCCCTGACGTTCGAGGTGACCTTGCCGAAGCCGGACAAGCTGGCACTGCCGAATCTCGCGACCGTCTACCCGATCATAATCAACTCCAAGCTCGCAAAGGCGCATGCGACGGCCGAAGATCCGTGGGCGCTGAACTGGACCAAGGAGAATGCGGCCGGCAGCGGCGCCTACATCGTCGAGACCTTCAAGCCCGGCGAGCAGGTGATCGCCAAGCGCAACGAGGCCTGGAATCGCGGCACGCCGGACAAGCCGGCGGCATTCAAGCGCCTGATCATCCAGTCGGTGCCGGAGCCGGCGACGCGCGCCAACCTCGTCGAGCGCGGAGACGCCGATCTCGTGATCGACCTGCAGGCCAGCGACGTGCAGTCGTTGGAGGGCAAGGGCAAGCTGAAGGTGATCTCGACGCCGCAGTATAATGCGGTGACCTTCATCTCGATGAACAACACCATTCCGCCGTTCGACAACGTCAATGTGCGCCGCGCGATCGCCTATGCGCTGCCTTATGACGACATGTTCAAGGCCGCGCTGTTCAGCCGCGGCGCGCCGCTCTATGGCGCGACCTGGGCCGACGGCAAGCCGCCGAGCGGCGGCTATCCGATCCCGCAGCCGATCAAGCTCGACCTGGAGAAGGCCAAGGCCTATCTGAAGGACGCCGGCATGCCCGACGGCTTCTCGACCACCTTCAGCTTCAATGTCGGCCAGGCCGCGACCGCCGAGCCGATGGCGGCGCTGGTGAAGGAGCAGCTCGCCAAGATCGGCATCAAGGTCGACATCCAGAAGCTGCCGGACGCGCAGATGTCGACCGCGATCAACGAGAAGAAGCTGCCGTTCTTCACCGAGGGCATCGTCGCCTGGCTGCCCTCGACGGACTATTTCTACCGCAACTTCTACACCGGCAAGCAGCGCTGGAACTATTCCTCGACCGACAATGCCGAATTGGAGAAGATCGCGCAGGAGGCGCGCTTCGAGGCCGACAAGGCGAAATACGAGGAGCAGGGCAAGGCGCTCAACGCGATCCATTTCGACCAGATGTTCCAGATCCCGATCTGGCAGGCGGCGCAGGATGCGGTGATGCAGCCGACGGTGGACGGCTACGTCTACCAGTTCACGCGACAGGTCGATTATCGTAACCTGAGCCGCAAGTAACCGGGACGGCTGAGGACCATGGGCACGATCGGCGCAACATTGCTGCGGGCGGGACGGCGTTTCGTCTCGTCGCTGCCGGCACTGTTCGGTGTCCTGGTCTTCACCTTCCTCTTGATGCGCGTGCTGCCGGGGGATCCGGCCGTGTTCTTTGCCTCCGGCCCCAATGCCGGCCAGGAGGAGATCGAGGTCATCCGCCGGCAGCTCGGGCTCGACAAGCCGCTGCCGAATCAGCTCGCGATCTACCTCTATGATGTCGGTCGCGGCAACCTCGGCCGCTCGATGATGACCGGGCAGCCGGTCGCCAAGGATCTCAAGGAGCGACTGCCGGCCTCGCTGGAGCTGACCTTGACGGCGCTGCTGATCGCGCTGGTCTCGGCGGTGCCGCTCGGCGTGCTGGCTGCGCTGCGGCCGGGCTCGCTGGTCGATCACGGCGTCCGGCTATTTTGTTCGTTCGGCGTCTGCGTGCCGACCTTCGTCTCCGGGCTCCTGCTGATCTACGTGTTCTATTATCTGCTCGGTTTCGCGCCGGATCCGACAGGGCGGATCGATATCTTCACCACGATGCCGCCATCGCGCACCGGCTTCCTGATCATCGACTTCCTGCTCGCAGGCGATGTCGAGGGCTGGTGGGCGGCGGCGCGGCAGCTGATGCTGCCGGCGCTGACCATGGCGTTGTTCGTGATCGCGCCGCTGGCGCGCATCACGCGGGCCTCGATGCTGGTCTCGCTCGGCAGCGATTTCGTCCGCACCGCGCGCTCGGTCGGGCTGTCGTGGTGGCGCATCGTCGTCACCTATGCCTTGAGGAACGCGATCCTTCCCGTCATCACCATCGCCGGCATCGTGTTCTCGACCATGCTGGGCGCGAACGTGCTGGTGGAGAAGGTGTTCTCCTGGCCCGGCGTCGCTTCCTACGCGCTCGATGCGCTGCTGGTCTCCGACTACGCGCCGGTACAGGGCTTCGTGCTGCTGATGGCGACGATCTTCGTGATCGTCAATCTCCTGGTCGATGTGCTCTATGGCATCGCCGATCCCA
Source organism: Bradyrhizobium sp. SZCCHNRI1009 (assembly GCF_032487575.1). Lineage (NCBI taxonomy): Bacteria > Pseudomonadati > Pseudomonadota > Alphaproteobacteria > Hyphomicrobiales > Nitrobacteraceae > Bradyrhizobium > Bradyrhizobium sp. SZCCHNRI1009. Next base: position 263,366 of record NZ_JAUEUL010000002.1, read on the forward strand.
GGGCGACGGTGGCGTGAGCATGAGCACGATAGAGACCGCCTCAACCCTGCGCCACACGGCCTTCGTGCTGCGCGGCAATCCGGTCACCGCCGTCGCGGCTGGCGGCGCGCTGCTGCTGGCGCTGATCGCGGTCTTTGCGCCGTGGCTGGCGCCTTACGATCCCGTTGCGTCCGAGGTCTCTGCCGCGTTGCAGCCGCCGAGCTCCGCGCACTGGTTCGGCACCGACCAGCTCGGCCGCGATGTGCTCAGCCGCCTGATCGTCGCCAGCCGGCTCGACCTCACGATCGCGGTGACGGCGGTCGCGGTGTCCTTTGCGCTCGGCTCCGTCATCGGTGCGCTGTGCGGCTATGCCGGCGGCCGTCTCGACAAGGCGGTCGGCCGCTTCGTCGACGTGCTGATGGCGTTTCCGCTGTTCGTGCTGGCGATGGCGATGGTCGCGGCGCTCGGCAACCGCGTCGAGAACATCGTGATCGCGACCGCGATCATCAACCTGCCGTTCTACATCCGCTTCGCCCGCGCCGAGGTGAACATCCGCCGCAATCTCGGCTGGGTCGAGGCCGCGCGTGCCTGTGGCGAGAGCCATGTTGCTGTCGTGCTGCGCTTCCTGTTGCCGAACGTGCTGCCGGCGATGGCGGTGCAGATGTCGCTCAATCTCGGCTGGGCGATCCTCAATGCCGCGGGCCTCTCCTTCATCGGCCTCGGCGTCAAGCCGCCGACGCCGGAATGGGGCATCATGGTCGCCGAGGGCGCCCGCTTCATCTCCACCGGGCGCTGGTGGCTGGTGGCGTTTCCCGGCTTCGCGCTGATGAGCGCCGTGCTGTGCTTCAATCTGCTCGGCGACGGCCTGCGCGACATCCTGGATCCCCGGATGCGCACATGATGTCTCGTCAGAACACAAATAGCTGGGGCGCATCCGAGGATGCGGACGTGACGGCGCCTGATATTTCCAAGCCGCTGCTCGAGGTCGAGAATCTCAAAGTGACCTTCTCGACCCGTCGTGGGCTCGTCGAGGCGGTGCGCGGCGTGTCGCTGTCGCTCCAGCCGGGCGAGATGCTGGGTCTCGTCGGCGAGAGCGGCTCCGGCAAGTCGGTGACCGGCTTTGCCATCACCCATCTGCTCGACAAGGCCGGCCGCATCACCGATGGCTGCATCCGCTTCAAGGGCCAGGACGTCACCCGGGCCGGCGGTGCCGATCTGCGCAGCCTGCACGGCGCGGTCATGGCGATGATCTTCCAGAATCCGCGTGCCGCGCTCAACCCGATCCGCACCGTCGGCCAGCAGATCGCGGATGCGATCCTCGCCCATCGCCGGCTGTCGCGGCAGGAGGCGCATGCGGAGGCCTTGTCGCTGCTGAAGGCCGTGCAGATCCGCGATCCCGAGCGCCGCATGGGCGCCTATCCGCACGAACTCTCCGGCGGCATGTGCCAGCGGGTGATGATCGCAATCGCGATCTCCTGCAGCCCGCAGCTGCTGATCGCGGACGAGCCGACCACCGGCCTCGACGTCACCACGCAGAAGGTGGTCATGGATCTTCTTGCGAAGATCGCCGCCGAGCGCGGCATGGCGACGATCCTGATCACGCATGATCTCGGGCTTGCCGCGCGCTATTGCGCGCGCGTGGTCGTGATGGAGCAGGGCAGGCTGGTCGAGGAGGCCGCGCCGCTGACGCTGTTCCACCGGCCGCAGCATCCCTACACCAAGCGCCTCGTCGCGGCGTCGCCGACGGCAACTTCGCGTGTCGAGGATCTGGTGCCGGACGGCGAAAAAATTCCGCTGGTCGCTGTGACGGAGCTGCCGCCGCTGCCTCACGGCACGCCGCTCCTGCTCGACGTCAAGGGCGTCAGCAAGCGATTCGACGACGGTACGGTCGGCGTCGCCGACTTCTCGATGACGATGCGCGGCGGCGAGAGCGTCGGTCTCGTCGGCGAGAGCGGCTCCGGCAAGAGCACGACCTCGCGGATGATCTGCCGTCTGATCGACGCCAGCGCCGGCGAGATCCTGTTCGACGGCCAGGCGATCGGCCAGATTCCGGCTCGCGACTTTCACGCGAGCGAGCTGCGCAAGGACATCCAGATCGTCTTCCAGGATCCGAACGACAGCCTCAATCCGCGCTACACGGCGTTCGACTGCATCGCCCATCCGCTGCTGCGGCTGATGAACATGCGCTCGGGCGACAGACTGCGTCAGCGCGTCGAGGAATGCGCCGATCGCGTCGGCCTGCCGCGCGAGCTGTTGTCGCGCTTTCCGCATCAGCTCTCCGGCGGGCAGAAGGCGCGCGTCGGCATCGCCCGCGCCATTGCCTGCAAGCCGCGGCTGCTGGTGCTGGACGAGCCGACCGCGGCGCTGGACGTCTCCGTGCAGGCCGTGGTGCTGCAGCTTCTCAACAAGCTCAGGCGCGAGGACAATCTCGCCTTCCTGTTCGTCAGCCACGATCTCAACGTCGTGCGCATGATGTGCGACCGCACCATCGTGCTGCGCACAGGTCTCATCATCGAGCAGGGCGAGAGCCGGGCGCTGTTCGCCAATCCGCAGACCGACTACACGCGCGAGCTGGTCGACGCCGTCCCGCATATCGCCCCGCCGGTGGCTTTCGCGTCCGCCTGAGCAGCCCATAACATTCGATTATGGGTGGCGGACAACTCGGTATTGGGGACGCGAGGCACTGTCCTGTTAGTTTGTGCGCATCGCAAGTGCAGCCTCTGGAGCCATCGAAGTGCGCGTCATGACGGAGCTGATCGAACGCCTGCAACGCCTCGTCGGTGTCGCGCATGTTCTCGTCGCGGCCGAGGATCAGGCGCCTTATCTGCACGACTGGCTCGGCAAATATCACGGGGCCACGCTGGCGGTGGTTCGGCCGGGATCGACGGACGGGGTCGCGGCCGTGATGGAGGCCTGTGCCGCCGCCCGCGTGGCCGTCGTGCCGCAGGGCGGACACACCAGCCTGTCGGGCGGCGCGACTCCGGATGCGAGCGGCCGGGCGATCGTGCTGTCCCTGTCGCGGATGAACCGCATCCGAGCGGTGGATCCCGTCGGCCAGACCATCGTCGTCGACGCCGGCATCGTGCTGGCGAGGGTGCAGGACGCGGCGCGCGAGGCCGGCCTGTTCTTTCCGCTCAGCCTCGGCTCGGAGGGCAGTTGCACCGTCGGCGGCAATCTCGCCGCGAATGCCGGCGGCGTCGCCGTGCTGCGCTATGGCGTGATGCGCGAGCTGACGCTGGGGCTCGAAGTGGTGCTGCCGGATGGCCGCATCTGGGACGGCCTGCGCGCCTTGCGCAAGGACAACACCGGCTATGCGCTGCGCGATCTCTTCATCGGCTCCGAAGGCACGCTGGGGGTCATCACCGGCGCCGTGTTGAAGCTGTTTCCGCGGCCGACCGCACGGGCCACCGCGTTCGTCGCGGTCGCCGATGCGGCCGCCGCGCTGAACCTGCTGCGGCTGTCGCGCGCGCGTTGTGGCGATCGCCTCACCGCATTCGAGTTCCTGACCTCGGCAACGCTCGAGATGATCCTGCGGCAGATGCCGGATATACGGCTGCCGTTCGCTGCACTTCCCGAGGCTGCTGTCCTGATCGAGCTGAGCGATATCGGCGAGGAAGCCGCGCTGACCGCACGGCTCGAAACCACGCTGGCCGCCGCGATGACGGAAGGGCTCGCCTCCGACGCCGTCGTCGCCCAGGACGGCACCCAGGCCAAGGCGTTCTGGCGGGTGCGCGAGAGCGTCTCCGAGGCTCTGGTCCGGGAGGGCAGGGCGCTCAAGCACGACATCTCGGTGCCCGTCGCCGAGATCGCCGATTTCGTCACGGTCATGGACGCTGCGGTCGGCGCGGCGCTGACCGGCATCCGTCCGATGGTGTTCGGCCATCTCGGCGACGGCAACCTGCACTACAATCTGATGCGCCCGCTCGACATGAGCGAAGACGAGTTCTATCGGTACGGTCCGCGCATCACCCGCCTGGTCCATGACGAAATCACCCGCCGCCGCGGCTCGATCAGCGCCGAGCACGGCATCGGCCAGCTCCGCACGGCAGAGATGCCGCTGTGCAAGCCGCCGCTCGAGCTGGAGCTGATGCTGCAACTGAAGCGCACGCTCGATCCGCACGGCCTGATGAATCCCGGCAAGCTGCTGCCAGGCGGCTGATGTCGGCGGTCGCCGGAGCCGGAGCTGCGTCCAAGCCGATGTTCAGCGGGCGGCCCGTCGCGTCTCCGCCACCGTGGCACGGGTACCCTTCTGGAACAGATCGTCCAGGGCCGTTTCGATTGCGAACTCGAAGCGCGGGTCTCGTGGCAGCTCGCTGCCGAACACCGAGGTGAGCGACAGCAGCGCCGGCGTGAGCCGGCTGGCGACCGGGCCGGCCTCGTCGGCGAGCGCGCGCAACTGCGCTGCCAGCGGATCGCGCAGCGCGATCGGCTGGCCGCGCTCGTCCGTGCCGCTGACGTAGCGGATCCACCCGGCGACGGCAAGCGCAAGCCGGGTGATGGGAAGGCCGCGGGCGAGGCGGTCGCCGATGGTGCCGAGCAGACGCTGCGGCAGCTTCTGCGAGCCGTCCATCGCGATCTGCGCGGTCTTGTGCTTGAGCGCGGGATTGCGGAAGCGCTGCAGCAGCGCGGCGCGATAGGCTGCGACGTCGAAGCCGCCGAGCGCGGGCAGCGTCGGCGTCACCTCCTCGCGCATCATGTCCTCGACGAGGCCGGCCAGCTCGGGCTCGGCCATGGCCGCGGCGACGGTCTCGCAGCCCATGAGATAGCCGAGATAGGCGATTGTCGAGTGCGCGCCGTTGAGCAGCCGCAGCTTCATCAGCTCGAACGGGGCGACGTCGCGCACGAACTGTGCGCCGCTGACGTCCCAGGCGGGGCGCGCGCCGGCGAAATCATCCTCGATCACCCATTGGCTGAACGGCTCGGTGACGATGGGCCATGCATCATCGAGGCCGAGCGCGGCGCCGGCATCGGCGCGGTCGGCATCGGTGGTGGCGGGCACGATGCGATCGACCATCGTCGAGGGAAAGCGGACGTCGTCCGTGATCCATGCGGCGAGATCGCGATCGACCAGCCCGGCGAAGGCGATGACCAGACCGCGCAAGGTGTGGCCATTGGCCGGAAGGTTGTCGCAGGCGAGCACCGTGTAGGGCGGCAGGCCGCGCTGTCGCCGCAGTTGCAGGCCGCCGACGATGAAGGCGAGCGTGCTGCGGGGATGGCCGAGGTTGAGACTGTCGTGCAGGATGTCGGGATCGTCGACGCGCAACGCGCCGGTCGACGGATCGTGGCTGTAGCCCTTCTCGGTGACGGTGGTCGAGAGGATGCGTATGGCGGGATCGGCGAGGCGTGCCAGAAGGGCCGCCGGATCCTCGGGCGCCACCGCAAGGCCGGTGAGTGCGCCAATGATGCGGCGCTGCCGGCCGGCGCCGTCGCTCGCCGTCACGCTGTAGAGCCCGCCTTGCGGCGCCAGCGCATCGCGGGTGTCCGGCGAGCGCAGGGAGACGCCGAGGATGCCCCAGCGCGGATCGTGCTTGAGCAGCGCATCGGTGTAGACCGCCTGATGCCCGCGATGGAACGCGCCGAGGCCGAGATGGACGATGCCGGTTGTGATTGCTGCGCGGTCGTAATCCGGCTTGATGATGCCGGCGGGCAGGCGGGGAAGCGTTGCGGGGCTGAGACGATCCATGCCGGGACTTCAGAAGATCAGCTGCACTTTGCAGCATTCGGTCTGGTTGTGCTCGAAGGTGTCGAACGCGGTCGCGTAGGCGTCGAGCCCGAAGCGGTGGGTGATCAGCCGCTCCGGCTGCAGCGCGCCACTGGCGAACCAGTCGATGACCTTGGCGAACTTGCCGCTGTTGAGCCTGGAAGCGTGGATCGCGAGCTCCTTCGCGGTGACCTTCTGCTGCACGATCGTCGACGGCTCGGCCGAGAAGCCGAGCAGGCCGATGCGTGCGGCAGGCGAGGCGATCTCGATGGCCTCGGCGAGAATGGCGGGATGGCAGGCGGCATCGACAATTAAGGTCGGCGTCACATCGGCCGCGGCGAGGGCTTTGGGCAGGGCGGTCCTGGCGGTGTTGATGACGCGGTCGGCGCCGTTGTGCCGCGCCGCTTCGAGCCGGGCATCGATGCGGTCGGTGACGATCAGCTGCTTCACGCCGTAGACGTGCTTGAGCACCTGGATCACGGTCAGCCCGATCGGCCCGGCGCCGTAGACCAGCGCGACGTCTGAGGCGAACACGCGGGTGTGGTCGGTAATGTTGGCGGCGATCGAGAACGGCTCGACCAGCGGCGCCTTGTCGTCGTCGACGCTGTCCGGCAGCAGATGCGCGTTGGCCGCCGGCACGCAGGCATATTCGGAAAAGCCGCCGTCGCGGTGGACGCCGAGCACGGCGAGATGGGCGCAGACATTGGGGCGGCCGACCGAGCAGGGGTAGCAGTGGCCGCAGGCGACGACAGGATCGACCACCACGCGGGCGCCGAGCCGTGCGCTGACACCGTCGCCGAGCTTGTCGATGCTGCCGAAGAATTCATGGCCGATCACGCGCGGATAGCGCGCGAACGGGTTGCTGCCGTGGAGGATGTGGATGTCGGAGCCGCAGATGCCGGCGCGCTCGACCTTGATGCGGACCTCGCCCGTCGAAGGCTCGGGAACGGGGCGCGTTTCGATCGACAGGCGGCCGGGCCGCTCCACCACGAGGCTCTTCACGCGTTCCTCCATCCTTCTCGCCAATCTCGACCGCAGGCTGCCATCGTATAGCAACCCGAAAACTTGGATACAAGTTTCCTATTGAAAGCCTATTTGGTATCCCTTATAGGCTTGAGATACAGGAATGACATACAAAGGCCCCCGCAGCGGGCCGGCAGGGGAGGTTTGCCAGTGTCTTTGCCCACATCCATGTCTCGTCGCAGCTTCGTCGGCACCGCGCTCGCGGGAGCCTCGGCCTTGGCGTTCGCACCCGCCCGGGCGCAATCGGCGAAGTATCGCCTGCGTTACGGCACGGCGTTCCCCGCCACCCATCCCGGCGTCGTCCGCATCATCGAGGCGTCGGAGGTCATCAAGAAGCAGAGCAATGGTCTGGTCGACCTGCAGGTCTATCCGAACAGCCAGCTCGGCAGCGAGCCCGACATGTTCTCGCAGGTGCGCAGCGGCGCGCTCGACTTCATGTCGACGTCAGGCGTGAACCAGACGGTGGTGCCGATCGGCGGCATCAATGCGGTGGCCTTCGCGTTCGAGAGCTACGACCAGGTGTGGTCGGCGATGGACGGCGATCTCGGCAACCATGTGCGCCGCGAGTTCGCCAAGGTCGGCCTGCACGTGCTGCCGAAATGCCTCGACAACGGCTATCGCAACATCACGTCCGGTGCGAAGCCGATCGCCTCGCCCGACGACCTCAAGGGCTTCAAGATCCGCGTGCCCGGCAATCCGTTGTGGGTGACGCTGTTCAAGACGCTCGGCGCGGCGCCGACGCCGATCAATTTCGGCGAGCTCTATGCGGCCCTGCAGACCCGCATCGTCGACGGCCAGGAGAATCCGCTGGCGCTGATCCAGAGCGCCAAGCTCTACGAGGTGCAGAAGTACATCGCGCTATCAGGCCATATCTGGGACGGCCACTACATCTTCGCCAATGCAGCGCGCTGGAATGTCATGCCTGCCGACGTCCGCGACGCCGTCACCGCGGCGCTGTCGGAGGCCGCCGTCAAGGAGCGCCAGGACATCCAGAGCTTCAACGACAAGGCGCAGGCGGAAATGCAGGCCGCTGGCGTGACCTTCAACAAGGTCGACACCAAGCCGTTCCGCGATGCGCTGCGCACCGCCGGCTTCTACACCGAATGGAAGACCAAGTTCGGCACCGAGGCGTGGGGGCTGCTGGAGAAATCCGTCGGTCAGCTGTGAGACTTGCGTGAGAGACCGCGTAGTCGACAGCGTGCCTGCCACCGTCCTTCGAGACGCCTGCCTCCGGCAGGCTCCTCAGGACGAGGGCTGATTTTGCGGTGAGATCCTGTCCCTCATGGTGAGGAGCGTCGGCCTTGCGACGCGTTCAGGCGATGCAATTGCATCGCCTTGAGAACCATGAGGCCAGAGTAGTTTCGACTTCAGCTGCGATCGGTGGAAAATACGGTCGGCCTGTGTGAGCCGGGGAGGATGCAATGGCCGTTGACATGACAGCGACGACCTCGGTGCCGTCGCATGGCGCGTTCGCGCGCTTCGATCATCTGCTTGGCCGCGCCGTCGAGGCGCTGGCTGCGGCGATCGTCATCGCCGAACTCGTTCTGCTCGGCGCGGCGACCGCCGCGCGCTACGTTTTCAATGCGCCGCTGATCTGGTCGGACGAGCTCGCCACCGTGCTGTTCGTGTGGCTGGCGATGCTCGGCGCCGTCGTCGCATTGCGACGCGCCGAGCACATGCGGCTCACCGCCTTCGTCCGCAATCTGTCGCCGGCGTGGCGGGCGCGCACCGATGCGCTCGGCCTGATGCTGGTCTGCACCGTCCTGGTGGCGCTGGTGATGCCGTCCTGGCACCACCTCGAAAGCCACCTGATCAGCCAGATGCCCGTGCTCGAGATCAGCGAAGGCTATCGCGAGGCCGCGATGCTGGTCGGCGTGCTGCTGATGCTGCTGACCGCGGTCGACCGGCTGATCCAGCAGGCGAGCCTCATGCAGATCGTCGGCGCTCTGGCGCTCGTGCTCGCCGGTGCAGGGGCGCTCTATGCCGCCGCGCCTGTGCTGGAGGAGCTCGGCAACTACAATCTGTTCATCTTCTTCTTTGTGCTCGTCGCCAGCGCCATGGTGATCGGCACGCCGATCGCCTTCACCTTCCTGCTCGCCACCGTGGCCTATCTGCATTTCAGCACCACCGTGCCGGTCCTGATCGTTCCCGGCCGGGTCAGCGAGGGCATGTCGCACATGGTGCTGCTGGCGGTGCCGATGTTCGTGCTGCTCGGCGCGCTGATCGAGATCGCCGGACTGGCGCGGGCGATGATCCTGTTCCTGGTTTCGCTCATCGGCCATCTGCGCGGCGGCCTGCAATATGTGCTGCTCGGCGCGATGTACCTCGTCTCGGGCATCTCCGGTGCGAAGGCGGCCGACATGGCGGCGGTGGCGCCGGCGCTGTTTCCGGAGATGAAGCAGCGTGGCAGCTCGGAAGGCGACCTGGTGTCGCTGCTGTCCGCCTCCGCTGTGATGTCGGAGACGATCCCGCCCTCGATCGTGCTGATCACGGTGGGCTCGGTGACGGGCGTGTCGATCGCGGCGCTGTTCACCGGCGGGCTGCTGCCGGCGGTGGTCGGCCTGATCGCACTCTCCGTCGTCGTCTTCCTGCAGACGCGCAAGGAGGACATGAGCGGCGCGCAGCGTTTCGATGCCAAGACGCGGCTGCGGCTGTTTGCGATCTCCATTCCCGGTCTCGGTCTGCCGATCGTGATCCGCTCGGCTGTGGTCGAGGGCGTCGCCACCGCGACCGAGGTCGCGGCGATCGGCGTCATCTACACGGTGCTGGTCGGCATCTTCGTCTATCGCCAGTTCGACTGGAAGCGGGTGTATCCCATCCTGGTCGATACGGCCTCGCTGTCCGGCGCGATTCTGCTGGTGGTGGGGGCTGCGACCGGCATGGCCTGGGCGCTGACGCAGTCCGGCTTCTCGCAGCAGCTCGTCGACCTCATGGTCGCCGTGCCGGGCGGCCGCTGGGGTTTTCTGCTGATCTCGGCGCTCGCCTTCGTCGTGCTCGGCAGCGTGCTCGAAGGCGTGCCGGCGGTGGTGCTGTTCGGGCCGCTGCTGTTCCCGATCGCGCGCATGATGGGCGTGCACGAGGTGCACTATGCCATCATCGCAGTGTTCGCGATGGGCCTCGGCCTGTTCACGCCGCCCTTCGGTGTCGGCTTCTATCTCGCCTGCGCCATCGGCCGCGCCTCGCCGGATGAGGTCATCCGCCACGTCTGGCCGCATCTCGCCGCACTCGTCGTTGCGCTGCTCTTAATCGTGTTCCTGCCGTGGATCTCGATCGGCTTCCTGTGAATCGGGTAGACTGCCGTCATGGATGACGATCTGACACCATTGACGCGACTGGACGGCAAGGCCGGCCGGCGGCTCGCCGACCAGGTCTATGAGCGGCTGCTCGAGGACATCGTGTCCGGCGCGCTGCCACCGGGCACGCCGATGGCCGAGCTCGACCTGTGCGAGCGGCTCGGCGTCAGCCGCACGCCGGTGCGCGAGGCGCTGATCAAGCTCGCCGATGTCGACCTCGTGCGCATCTATCCGCAGAGCGGCAGCGTGGTGGCGCCGGTGTCGCGCGAGGCGTTCGGCGAGGCGCAGTTCATCCGCGAGCATCTCGAATGCGCGCTGGTTGCCGAGGCCGTCCGCTACATCGATGCGACGGCGCTGCGCGAGCTGACCGAGCTGATCGACAAGCAGAAGGCGGCGGCGACGCCGGCGGAGTTCTACGCCCATGACGAGGCGTTTCATCAGACCATCGCCCGCACCAGCCGGCATCCGCATGTCTGGCAGGTGATCCGCCAGACCAAGATCCATTTCGACCGCGTCCGCCATCTCACCCTGATCGAGGACGCCGGCCATATTCCGCTCCTGATCGCGCAGCATCAGGAGATCCTGGACGGGCTGGCCGCCTGCAACGAGGCCCAGGCGGTCGCGGCGATGCGCCGGCATCTGCGCGAGGTGTTTCGCCGCGCCGACGGCATCTTTGCCCGGCAGGAGGAGATGGCGCAGGCCGAGTCGCGGACGCGGGCACGGCGGCGGCGCTGATCGCGCGCGTGATTCATTTTGGAAGGTGACGACATGGAACAGACGTGGCGCTGGTTCGGACCCGATGATCCCATCACTTTGCCGCAGGTTCGCCAGACCGGCGCGACCGGCATCGTGACGGCGCTGCATCACATCCCCTACGGCGTGGTGTGGAGCACCGATGAGATCATCAAGCGCATCGGCGTGATTGAAGGCGATTCATCGCTGCGGCTGCGCTGGAGCGTGGTCGAGAGCCTGCCGGTCTCCGAGGCCATCAAGCTGGGCGAGGGCGATCTGACGTCCTTGTTCGACAACTACCGCCAGTCGCTGCGCAACCTCGCCGCCTGCGGCGTCACCACCGTCTGCTACAATTTCATGGCGGTGCTGGACTGGACCCGCACCGAGCTCGCCTTCCGTCTGCCGGGCGGCGCCACGGCGCTGCGCTTCGATATGGATCGCCTTGCTGCGTTCGACTGCTACATCCTGCAGCGGCCCGGTGCCGAGGCGGAGTTCTCCGCCGACGTGCTCGACCGCGCCAAGGCCTGGGTGGCACAGGCGTCCGAATCCGACAAGGACCGGCTGCTCGCGACCATCATGGCTGGGCTGCCCGGCGCCTATGACCGCTATGACGTGCCCGGTCTGCGCCGCATGCTGGAGAAATATCGCGGCATCGGCCATGCCGAGCTGCGCGCCAACTACGCGCGCTTCCTGCGCGAGGTGGTGCCTACGGCCGAGGAATGCGGCGTCAGCCTCTGTGTCCATCCCGATGATCCGCCGCGTGACCTGTTCGGTCTGCCGCGCGTGGTGTCCTCAGCCGAGGATCTGCAGTTCATCGTCGATGCCGCCCCGTCGAAGGCCAACGGCCTCACCTTCTGCACCGGCGCGCTCGGCGCCGGCGGCCACAACAACGTCCCGGCGCTCGCCGAGCGGTTCGCGCCGCACATCCGCTTCGTGCACCTGCGCAACGTCACCAAGATGCTCGACGGCTCGTTCATGGAGGCGGAGCATCTGCGCGGCGACGTCGACATGGTCGCGGTCGTGACGACTTTGCTGAAGGAGCAGGCCCGGCGCAAGGCGGAAGGCGAGCCGGATTGGCGGATCCCGTTCCGGCCCGACCACGGCCATGAGCTCGCCGACGACATCGGCCGCGGCACCCATCCGGGCTATCCGCTGGTCGGCCGCCTCAAGGGCCTCGCCGAGATTCGCGGGATCATGACCGCGGTGGCGGCCATTAACCGCTTGCCGGTCTGATCCCGCCGGTGCCGGACAACCCGCTTGTCAGCGCGCGTCCCGTGGCCGAGGATGCCGGCCCGCATTTGCCCATTCGAGTTGAACAAATGTCGACCTCGCTCTTCGATCTCTCCGGCAAGACCGCGCTGGTGACCGGCTCCTCGCGCGGCCTGGGCCGCGCCATCGCGGAGGGTTTTGCCAAGGCGGGGGCGCGGCTCGTCATTAACGGAACCGACCCCGCGCGTACCCTGGCTGCCGTGGAAGAATTCCGCGCCGCGGGCCATCAGGCAGAGGCCTGTCCGTTCGACGTGACCGATGAGGACGCCGTCGTCGGCGCCTTCACGCGCTTCGACGCCGAGGGGATCGCGATCGACATCCTCGTCAACAATGCCGGCATCCAGCACCGCAAGCCGCTGGTCGAGTTCACCACGGATGAGTGGCGCCGCGTCATCGAGACCAACCTCACCAGCGCCTTCGTGATCGGGCGCGAGGCGGCCAAACGCATGATCCCGCGCAAGAGCGGCAAGATCATCAATATCGGCTCGCTCGGCAGCGAGCTGGCACGGCCGACCATCGGGCCCTACACCACGGCGAAGGGCGGCATCCGCAACCTGACCCGCGCGATGGCGGTCGAATGGGCGGCGCACGGCATCCAGGCCAATGCAATCGGACCGGGCTACATGCTCACCGACATGAACCAGGCGCTGATGAGCAACCCCGACTTCAACAACTGGCTGATGTCGCGCGTCCCGTCGAAGCGCTGGGGCCGGCCGGACGAGCTGGTCGGCACCGCGATCTTCCTGGCCTCGGAGGCGTCGACCTATGTCAACGGCCAGACCATCTATGTCGACGGCGGCATGCTGGCGGCGATGTAGGATCGCGGAAGACAAGAGACAGGGAGGCCGGCCATGCGTGCGGTCGTCATTCACGCGCCGAAAGATCTGCGCATCGACAGCTTTCCCGATCCGGCGCCGGGACCCGGCGAGGTGCGGGTCAAGATTGAGGCCGGCGGGATCTGCGGCTCGGACCTGCATTACTATCATCACGGCGGCTTCGGCACCGTGCGCATCAGGCAGCCGATGGCGCTGGGGCACGAGATCGCAGGCGTCGTCGCCGCGGTCGGCGCGAGCGTGACCGGCCTCGCCGAGGGCACGCGCGTCGCCGTCAATCCGAGCCTGCCCTGCGGCCGCTGCAGCTATTGCCGCGAGGGGCTGCGCAACCAATGCCTCGACATGCGCTTCATGGGCAGCGCGATGCGTGATCCCCACGTGCAGGGCGGCTTCCGCGAGTTCGTCACTGTCGATGCCTCGCAGGCCGTGCCGATCGCGCCGTCGCTGTCGCTCGGTGAGGCCGCGATGGCCGAGCCGCTGTCGGTCTGCCTGCATGCGGCGCATCAGGCCGGCTCGCTGCTCGGCAAGCGCGTGCTGGTGACCGGCTGCGGCCCGATCGGCGCGCTGTCGATCCTGGTGGCGCGCTACGGCGGTGCGGCCGAGATCGTGGTCACCGACATTGCCGATGCGCCGCTGGCGGTGGCGCGCACGCTCGGTGCCAGCCATGCGTTCAATGTCGGGGCGGAGCCGTCGGCGCTCGATCCGTGGCGGAGCGGGAAGGGCACGTTCGACGTGCTGTTCGAGGCCTCCGGCAACCAGGCCGCCTTGCGGGCCGCGCTCGACGTCATGAGGCCCGGCGGCGTCATCGTCCAGCTCGGGCTCGGCGGCGAGATGACCTTGCCGCTCAACACGCTGGTCACGAAGGAGCTGCAATTGCGCGGCACGTTCCGGTTCGACCGCGAATTCGAGCTGGCGCTGCGGCTGATGGGCGAGGGGCTGCTGGACGTCAAGCCGCTGATCTCGGCTGCGCTGCCATTCGAGCAGGCGGTCGCCGCCTTCGAGCTCGCCAGCGATCGCAGCCGGTCGATGAAGGTTCATTTGACGTTTTGATGGATGGATTGACGCCGATGAAAGTCGCCTGCATCGGAGAGTGCATGGTGGAGTTTGCGCAGGAGGACGGCTCGCTGTTCCGGCGCGGCTTCGGCGGCGACACGCTCAACACCGCGCTCTATCTGGCCCGGCTCGGCGTGCCCACCTCCTACGTGACGGCGCTCGGCGATGATCCCCTGAGTGCCATGATGCTGGCGGCCTGGCAGGCCGAGGGCATCGACACCTCGGAGGTGCTGCAGGTCGAGGGCCGCGTGCCCGGCCTGTACATGATCGAGCGCGATGCCAAGGGCGAGCGCAGCTTCCTGTATTGGCGCGACCGCGCGCCGGCGCGCGAGCTGTTCGATCGCGCCGATCGCGATATGCTCGACAGGCTCTCGCGCTTCGACTGGATCTATCTCTCCGGCATCAGCCTCTCGCTCTATGGCGAGACCGGCAAGGCCAAGCTGCGCGAGCTCCTGACGGTGGCTCGCAAGCGCGGCGCGCGGGTCGTGTTCGACGGCAACTACCGGCCGCGCGGCTGGGCCAGCCGCGAGGTCGCCCAGCGCGCGTTCCGTGCGATCCTGCCGCTGGTCGACGTTGCGCTGCCGACCTTGGAGGACGAGCAGATGCTGTTCGGCGATGCCGACGCCTCCGTCAGCCTGCGCCGCTTCAAGGACGCCGGGGTCAACGAGGTCGTGGTCAAGCGCGGTGCGCGCGGCTGCCTGATCCATGCCGATGGCGTGCTGGTCGACATCGCGCCACCTGCGGTGCTCAAGCCAATCGACACCACGGCGGCCGGCGATTCCTTCAATGCGGGGTATCTCGCCGCGCGCATCAAGGGCGCGCCGCCGCGCAAGGCGGCGTTGGCAGGGCACCGGCTCGCCGGTGCCGTGATCATGGCGCCGGGGGCCGTGATCCCGGCCACCGCGATGCCGCGGGACATTCTGACGATGAGCGAGGCGTGATGAACAATTTGGACAAGCGCGCGAAGCTCGATGCGGTCTTCGCGCTGGCGCCGGTGATCCCGGTGATCACGATCGAGGACGCGGCGCATGCCGTGCCGCTTGCGCGTGCGCTCGTCGCCGGCGGCCTCCGCGTCATCGAAATCACTTTGCGGACGCAGGCGGGGCTCGATGCCGCGCGCGCGATCATCGATGAGGTGCCGGACGCCGTCGTCGGCATCGGCACGGTGCTGACGCCGGCGGACTACGAACGCGCCGCCAGGCTGGGCGCCGCCTTTGCGATCAGTCCGGGCCTTTCGCTCGGCCTGCTCGACGCCGCGAATGCCGGCGAGATGCCGTTCGCGCCGGGCATTCAGACCGCCTCTGATCTCATCGCCTGCGTGACGCGGGGCTATGAGCTGGTGAAGTTCTTTCCCGCGGTGCCGGCCGGCGGGCTCGCGGCGCTCGACGCGCTAGCGGGTCCCTTCCCGAACGTGCGCTTCTGTCCGACCGGCGGCATCAATGCCGGCAACGCCGCGCAATGGCTGGCGCACAAGAAGGTCGTTGCGATCGGCGGCTCGTGGGTCGCACCCGCGGCCGACATCAAGGCCGGTGCGTGGGCCGCGATCGAGCAGCGCGCCCGCGAGGCGACGAAGCTGCGCTGATCCAGCCTATCCACAACTTAAAGTTTTGTTTGTGTCAGACGCTTATCTTCGGCGGCAGCGGGGCTGCGCCGGCGCCTGTCATTCTCAAAAAGTATTACAGTCAAATAATATGACTAGTCATCCCCTGGGTTCCGTGAAATAACGGACGTCACCGGCCGTCGAGGCGGGTGAATAGGTGCGTCAACACCGCTGTCGCGGCGGCGCATCAAAAAACAGTACCTTTTTGGGAGAGAACGTCTGATGACCCTGAAAGCCCTCTTTGCGGCCTCGGCCACGGCCGCCTTGTTGCTTGCCACGTCCGCTGGCGCCGCGGAGCTGACCGTCGGCTTCTCGCAGATCGGATCGGAGTCCGGCTGGCGCGCCGCCGAGACCTCGGTCTCGAAGTCGGAAGCCGCCAAGCGCAAGATCAACCTGAAGATCGCCGACGCCCAGCAGAAGCAGGAGAACCAGATCAAGGCGATCCGCTCCTTCATCGCCCAGGGCGTGGACGCGATCTTCCTCGCGCCGGTCGTGGCTTCGGGGTGGGACGCCGTGCTGAAGGAAGCCAAGGAAGCCAAGATCCCGGTCGTACTGCTCGACCGCGACATCGATCCCTCCGGCAAGGACCTCTATCTGACCGCCGTCACCTCGGACAGCGTGCATGAGGGCGAGGTCGCCGGCGAGTGGCTCGCCAAGACGGTCGGCGGCAAGGCCTGCAACGTCGTCGAGCTGCAGGGCACGGTCGGCGCCAGCGTCGCCACCAACCGCAAGAAGGGCTTTGACGCCGTCGTCGCCAAGAACGCCAACCTGAAGGTCGTGCGCAGCCAGACCGGCGACTTCACCCGTGCCAAGGGCAAGGAGGTGATGGAGAGCTTCATCAAGGCCGAGAACGGCGGCAAGTCGATCTGCGCGGTCTACGCCCACAACGACGACATGATGGTCGGCGCGATCCAGGCAATGAAGGAGGCCGGCCTGAAGCCGGGCAAGGACATCCTGACCGTCTCGATCGACGCCGTGCCGGACATCTTCAAGGCAATCGCCGCCGGCGAGGCCAACGCCACCGTCGAGCTGACGCCGAACATGGCGGGGCCGGCGTTCGACGCGATCGTGGCCTTCAAGGAGAAGGGCACCGTTCCGCCGAAGTGGATCCAGACGGAATCGAAGCTCTACACCGCGACTGACGATCCGCAGAAGGTCTACGACAGCAAGAAGGGCTTGGGCTACTGAGCTGAAGCCTATGTTGTTGCCGTCGTCCTGGCGAACGCCAGGACCCATAGCCACCGATCTTTGTGAGGTCTGCGGTATTGGCCCAGTGCCTCAATCGACTATTCCGCGGTATGGGTCCCGGCGTTCGCCGGGACGACGAAATCAGGTGCTGGCGTCCGCTCATTCGGCGGGCGTCAGCTTCCTGGCTGATGTCCAATCGTCGCGCCAAGTAGCTCGTCATGTCTGATCCTTCAGCTCCGCCGGCGACGCGTCCAGCCCTGCTGGAGATCCGCGGCCTGACCAAGAGCTTCGGGGCGCTGAAGGCGCTTGATGACGTCGACTTCACTCTGGGGGAGGGCGAGATCCATGCGCTGCTCGGCGAGAACGGCGCCGGCAAGTCGACCCTGATCAAGGTGGTCACCGGCGTGTTCGCGCGTGACGCCGGCACCGTGCGGCTCGCCGATCGCGAGATTGTGCCACGCTCGGCCAAGGACGCGGTCGATGCCGGCATCGCCACGGTCTATCAGGAAGTGAATCTGCTGCCGAACCTCTCGGTGGCACAAAATCTCTACCTTGGCCGGCAGCCGACGCGGTTCGGCGTCGTACGCGAGGCCGAGATGCGCCGGCGCGCGCACGCGCTGCTGCTGGATTATGGGCTGGACATCGACGTCGGCGCGCCGCTTTCGAGCTACTCGGTCGCGGTCCAGCACATCACCGCGATCGCGCGCGCCGTCGATCTGTCGGCGCGCGTCCTCATTCTCGACGAGCCCACGGCCAGCCTCGACCGCCACGAGGTCGAGATCCTGTTCAAGGTGATGCGAAAGCTCGCGGCTGATGGCATCGGCATCGTGTTCGTCAGCCACTTCCTCGATCAGGTCTACGAGATCTGCGATCGCGTCACGGTGCTGCGCAACGGCCGGCTGATCGGCACGCGCGAGATCGCCGATCTGCCGCGGCTCGACCTTATCAGAATGATGCTGGGGCGCGAGCTGGCCGAGACCACGCACGAACGCGCGGCGAGCCAGCCCGACACGGCGCGCGAGGTCTGCATCAGTTTCAAGGGCTATGGCAAGCAGGGCTATCTTGCGCCGTTCGATCTCGAACTGCGCCGCGGCGAGGTGGTCGGGCTCGCGGGCCTGCTCGGCTCCGGCCGCACTGAGACGGCGCGGCTGGTGTTCGGGGCCGAATGCGCCGACAGCGGCGAGGCCACCGTCAACGGCGAGACCGTCCGGCTGAATTCGCCGCGCGATGCCGCCGGGCTCGGCTTCGGCTACTGCCCCGAGGAGCGCAAGACCGAGGGCATCGTCGCCGATCTCACCGTGCGCGAGAACATCGTGCTGGCGCTGCAGGCGCGGCGCGGCCTGCACCGGCCGTTGTCGCGGTGCGAGCAGGACGAGATCGCGATGCGTTACATCCGCATGCTCGACATCCGGCCGCCGGATCCGGAACGTCCCATTGGGCTGCTGTCGGGCGGCAACCAGCAGAAGGCGCTACTGGCGCGCTGGCTCGCGACGTCGCCGAAGCTCCTCGTCCTCGACGAGCCGACGCGCGGCATCGACGTCGGCGCCCATGCCGAGATCATCCGTCTGGTGCGTGAGTTGTGCGAGCAGGGGCTGGCGCTGCTCGTGATCTCCTCGGAGCTCGACGAGATCGTGACCTATTCCAACCGCGTCGTCGTGCTGCGGGACCGCGCCCATGTCGAGGAGCTGAAGGGCGAGGCGGTCGAGGTTTCCAGCATTCTTGCGGCGATCGCGGCCGATGGTGAGCCTGTGCGCGAGGCCGTGTCATGATGCTTCGCATTCCGCGCCGTGGTCTCGCGCAGGCGTTCGCGCTGATCGTGATCCTGATCATCGATCGCGCGGTGTCGCCGCAGTTCTTCAATCTCCATCTGCAGGATGGCCGGCTGTTCGGCAGCGTGATCGATGTGCTCAACCGCGGCACGCCGGTGGCGCTGTTGTCGCTCGGCATGGTGCTGGTGATCGCGACCGGAGGCATCGACCTTTCGGTCGGCGCCGTCATGGCGATCGCGGGCGCCACCGCGGCGAGCCTCGCCGATACGCATTCGCTGCCGGTGGTCATCGGCGCCGCGCTCGCTGTCGGTTTGGTGTGCGGGCTCTGGAACGGCATCCTCGTTGCCTTCTTGCGTATCCAGCCGATCGTCGCCACGCTCATTCTGATGGTCGCAGGACGCGGCATCGCGCAGCTCATCACCGAAGGGCGCATCGTCACCTTCACCTCGCCGGATCTGGTGTGGATGGGCAACGGCGCCGTGTTGGGCCTGCCGACCCCGGTCGTGATCGCGATCGGCATGCTGCTGCTGACGGGGGCGGTCGTGCGCGGCACTGCGCTCGGGCTGTTGATCGAGGCGACCGGCGGCAACGCGCGCGCCAGCGAGCTTTCGGGCGTCGGCACGCGCGCCATGATCCTGGCGGTCTATGTCTGGTGCGGCCTGTGCGCGTCGCTCGCCGGCGTCATCGCCGCGGCCGACATCATGGGTGCGGACGCCAACAATGCCGGGCTCTGGCTGGAGCTCGACGCGATCCTCGCGGTCGTGATCGGCGGCACCTCGCTGTTCGGCGGCCGCTTCAGCCTGGTGCTGGCGGTGGCCGGCGCACTGATCATCCAGGCCATGAACACCGGCATCCTGTTGTCGGGCTATCCGCCGGAGCTCAATCTGCTGGTCAAGGCCGTGGTCGTTCTCGCCGTCCTGCTGGCGCAGTCGCCGCGGCTCGGCGATCTCTCGCGCTTCACCGCGCGCTGGCGGAGGACCAAGCCATGAAGGCCTCGACCTCGGTTGCGATCACGGCGTTTGTGCTGGTCGCGGGCTTTGCGCTGTGCGCGCTGCAATTCCCGAACATCGCCTCGACCCGCGTCGTCGCCAATCTGCTCACCGACAATGCCTTCCTCGGCATCGTCGCCGCGGGCATGACCTTCGTCATCATCTCCGGCGGCATCGATCTCTCGGTCGGCTCGGTGATCGGCTTCACCACGGTATTCGTGGCGCTCGCGGTCGAGCGCTGGGGCATCCCGCCCTTCGCCGCCTTCGCACTGGTGCTGGTGTTGTGCGCGCTGTTCGGTGCCGCGATGGGCGCGGTGATCCACGTGTTCGAGCTGCCGCCCTTCATCGTGACCCTCGCCGGCATGTTCCTGGCGCGCGGCGTCAGCTTCCTGCTGTCGACCGAATCGATTCCGATCACCGCCCCGATCTACAGTGCCGTCTCCGACTTCGCGATCCGCCTGCCAGGTGGCGGACGGCTCACCGCGATCGCGATTGCGATGCTGGTGATCCTGGTGCTCTGCGCGTTGCTGCTGCATTTGACCCGGTTCGGCGCCAACGTCTACGCGCTCGGCGGCAGCCGTGCGGCGACAGCCCTGATGGGCATTCCGGTCGGGCCGATGACGATCCGCATCTATATGCTGTCGAGCGTGCTTGCGGGCCTCGCCGGCATCGTCTTCTCGTTCTACACCGCGGCCGGCTATTCGCTTTCGGCCGTCGGTGTCGAACTCGATACCATCGCTGCCGTGGTGATCGGCGGAACCTTGTTGACCGGCGGACAGGGCTCGGTCATCGGCACCTTCCTTGGCGTCCTGATACAGGGCATGATCCAGACCTACATCAATTTCGACGGCACGCTGTCGAGCTGGTGGACCAAGATCGCCACGGGGGTTCTGTTGTTCGTTTTCATTGCGCTGCAGCAAGGTCTGATGGCGCTCGCGCGCCGCTCATCCGTCAAGCCCGCCGCGGCCAAGCCGGTGGGGGCGCCGACATGACGACGTCGCACATCGTCTCGATTCCGACCCGGCGCGCGCATTCCAACCATGCCGAGGTCGCCCGCAGCATCGGCATCGACATCATCTCGGGCCGTCTGGCCGAGGGCGCGCGGTTGCCGGGTGACGCCGAGCTGACCGCGACTTTCGGCGTCTCACGGCCGGTGCTGCGCGAGAGCGTGAAGACCCTCGTTGCAAAAGGTCTGCTGTCGACCAAGGCCCGCGTCGGCACCGTGGTGCGCGGACGCTCGGACTGGAACATGTTCGATCCCGACGTGCTCGCCTGGCACCTCGACGCGGGGATCGACAAGCGCTTTCTTGCCGACCTCGCCGAGATCCGGTTGGCGATCGAGCCGCGCGCCGCGGCGCTCGCGGCAGAGCGCCGCAGCGACGACGATCTCGCCGCGATGAACCAGGCGATGGCGCAGATGGAGCGCGAGCCGTCGACCTCGATCGCCTTTGCCGAAGCCGACCTCGCTCTGCACATCGCGATCGCCAATGCCTCGGGCAATCCCTTCATGCGATCGATCGGCGCGGTCATCGAGGCGGCGTTGCGCGCGTCGTTCGTCCTGAGCGCGCCGATCGAAACCGCCGACCGGGACACCGTGCTGGTCTGGCACCAGCGCATCATCGATGCGATCGCAGATGGCAATCCCGAGGGCGCCTCGGAGGCCATGATCGAAGTCATCTACAACGGCCGGCGGCGTCATGCGCAATCGGCTGCACGAACGGACCAGGAATGAGCAACGACAACGAGCAGAAGACGCTGCGGAGCCAGGCGTGGTTTGGCCGCCAGGACAAAATGGGCTTCTACTATCGCTCGTTCTTGAAGAACAGCGGCACGCCGCAGGATCGCTTCGAGGGCCGCCCGGTCATCGGCATCTGCAACACCTGGTCGGAGCTGACGCCCTGCAATGCGCATTTCCGCGTCATCGCCGAGCATGTCCGCCAGGGCGTGCTCGATGCCGGCGGCTATCCGCTGGAGTTTCCGGTCTCCTCGCTCGGCGAGGTGACGATGCGTCCGACCGCGATGCTGTTCCGCAACCTCGCCTCGATGGATGTTGAGGAGGCGATCCGCGCGCATCCGCTCGACGGCGTCGTGCTCTTGATGGGCTGCGACAAGACCACGCCGGCGCTCCTGATGGGCGCGGCCTCGGCCAACCTGCCGGCGATCGGCGTCTCAGGCGGCCCGCAATTGCGCGGCGTCTATCGCGGCCAGATCATCGGCTCCGGCACCAACATCATCTCGATGAGCGAGCAGCTGCGCGCCGGCGAGATCACGCTGAAGGAATTTCATGAGGCCGAGGCCGGCATGAACCGCTCGGCCGGCAGCTGCATGACCATGGGCACGGCCTCGACGATGGCCTCGATGGTCGAGGCGCTCGGCATCGGCCTGCCCGAGAATGCCGCGATCCCCGCCGCCGATGCGCGCCGCAACCTGCTCGCGCGCATGGCGGGACGGCGCATCGTCGAGATGGTCGGCGAAGACCTCAAGCCATCGGACATTCTGACCCGTCAGGCGTTCGAGAATGCGATCCGCACGCTCGCGGCGATCGGCGGCTCGACCAACGCTGTGGTGCATCTGCTTGCGATCGCCGGACGTGTCGGCGTTGAGCTCACGCTCGACGACTTCGACCGTCTGTGTCGCGACGTGCACTGCCTGGTCGACCTGATGCCGTCGGGCCGCTTCCTGATGGAGGACTTCTACTACGCAGGCGGCCTGCCGGCGGTGCTGCGCGCACTCGGCGAGCGCGGCCTGTTGCACAAGGACGCCCGGACCGTCAATGGCAGGACGCTGTGGGACAATGTCGCCGAGGCGCCGAATTACAATGCCGAGGTCATCACGCCGTTCGAGACGCCGTTCAAGACCGAAGCCGGCATCGCGATCCTGACCGGCAACCTCGCCCCCAACGGCGCCGTTATCAAGCCGTCGGCGGCCTCGCCGGAGCTGATGAACCACACCGGACGCGCCGTCGTGTTCGAAAGCGTCGAGGAAATGCACGACGCGGTCGACGACGACACTCTCGACATCGATGCGTCCTGCATCATGGTGCTGAAGAATTGCGGGCCGAAGGGCTATCCGGGGATGGCCGAGGTCGGCAACATGCCGCTGCCCGCGAAAGTGCTGCGCCAGGGCGTGCGCGACATGATCCGAATCTCGGACGCACGCATGTCCGGCACGGCGTACGGCACGGTGGTGCTGCATGTCGCCCCCGAGGCCACCGTCGGCGGACCGCTGGCGCTGGTCAAGAACGGCGACATGATCACGCTCGACGTGACTGGGCGCCGGCTGCACCTGCATGTCACCGACGAGGAGCTCGCCGCACGCCGCGCCGCCTGGACGCCGCCGAAGCCGCATGCGGCCCGCGGCTATCAGAAGCTCTACATCGATCACGTGCTGCAGGCCGATCGCGGCGTCGATTTCGACTTTCTGGTCGGCCGCACCGGCTCGCCCGTGCCGCGCGACAATCACTAAAGAGGTGCCCATGACCGCTTCCGCCAAAAAGCTCTACAAGGGCGTCTTCCCGGTGGCGCCGACCGTGTTCGACGCCGACGGCCGTCTCGACCTCGAGGGCCAGAAGCGCGCGATCGACTTCATGATCGATGCCGGCTCGCACGGCATCTGCATCCTCGCCAACTTCTCCGAGCAGTTCGTGCTGACCGACGACGAGCGCGATCTGGTGATGACGACCGTGCTCGAGCATGTCGCCGGCCGCGTGCCGATCATCGTCACGACGACGCATTTCTCGACCTTTGTCTGCGCCGAGCGCTCGCGCCGGGCGCAGGAGAGGGGCGCCGCCATGGTCATGGTGATGCCGCCCTACCATGGCGCGACCTTCCGCGTGCCGGATAGCTCGATCTACGAGTTCTATCGCGGCGTGTCGGACGCGATCTCGATCCCGATCATGGTACAGGACGCGCCGGTCGCCGGCACGCCGCTGTCGGTGCCGTTCTTGGCGCGCATGGCCAAGGAGATCGAAAACCTCGCCTACTTCAAGATCGAGGTGCCGCGCGCCGCCGACAAGCTGCGGGCGCTGATCGAGGCCGGCGGCCTGGCGATTGAAGGTCCGTGGGACGGCGAGGAGGCGATCACGCTGATGGCCGATCTCGATGCCGGCGCCACCGGCGCGATGACCGGCGGCGGCTATCCCGACGGCATCCGCAAGATCATCGATCCGTATTTCGCGGGCGACCGCGAGGCCGCGGCCGCCGCCTATGAGCGCTGGCTGCCGCTGATCAACTACGAGAACCGGCAGTGCGGCCTTGCGACCTGCAAGATCCTGATGAAGGCGGGCGGCGTGATCAAGCACGACACGCTGCGCGCGCCGCAGCCGCCGATCCATCCGGCGACACAGAAGGGTCTGATCGAGATCGCGCGCCGGCTCGACCCGGTCGTGCTGCGCTGGGGACGCTGAGATGAGCGAGCTTCGTGTCGCCATCGTCGGCTTCGGCAAGATCGCGCGCGACCAGCACGTCCCGGCGATCGCCGCCACCGCGGGCGTGACCTTGACGGCCGTCGCAAGCCGTAACGCCTCGCTGCCCGGCCTGCCGCATTTCGGCACCATCGAGGAGCTGCTGCGCGACGGTCCCGAGATCGACGCGGTCGCGTTGTGCACGCCGCCGCAGGTGCGCCGTGTGCAGGCGCTGGCGGCGCTCGAGGCCGGCAAGCATGTGATGCTGGAAAAGCCGCCCGGTGCCGCCGTCAGCGAGCTCGATCCGCTGATTGCACTCGCCGCCGCAAAGGGGCGCACGCTGTTCGCGACCTGGCATTCGCGCTACGCGCCCGCAGTCGAGCCGGCGCGGCAATGGCTGTCACAGCGTCGAATCCGCAGCGTGCGGATCGACTGGAAGGAGGACGTGCGTGTCTGGCATCCCGGCCAGGCCTGGATCTGGGAGCCGGGCGGTCTCGGCGTGTTCGATCCCGGCATCAACGCACTGTCGATCCTGACCCGCATCCTGCCCGAGCCGGTGTTCCTGACCGAAGCGGAGCTGTCGTTTCCGTCCAACCGTCAGGCGCCGATCGCGGCCAACCTGTCATTGTCGACAGCCGGCGACCTGCCGATCGCGGCCGAGTTCGACTTCCGCCAGACCGGGCCGCAGAGCTGGGACATCCGGATCGAGACCGACGCCGGGCAACTCAAGCTGTCGCTCGGCGGCGCGCGGATGACCGCGGATGACCAAGTGATGATCGACGAGAAGGAGCGCGAATATCCCGGCCTCTATCGCCGCTTCGTCGAGCTGACGAAGACGGGCGCTGGTGACGTCGATCTCGCGCCGCTGCGGCTGGTGGCCGACGCGTTCCTGCTCGGCCGCCGCCACTTCGTCGAGCCGTTCGAGGACTAGAGCGATGGCAGAGGCTGATATCACCAGGGATGTGTTTGGCAGCCTGCCGGACGGCCGCGAGGTCGAGCGCGTCACCTTGCGTGGCGCCGACGGCTTCGAGGCGCGGATCATCACCTACGGAGCGGTACTGCAGGCGCTGCTGGTGCCGGATGCGCAGGGCGTCGTCGACGACGTGGTGCTCGGTCATGACGACCTGCTGAGCTACTTGCTGCTCCGGAAATTTTTCGGCGCGACGGTCGGACGCTACGCCAACCGCATCGCCAAGGCACGTTTCGTGCTCGATGGTCAGGACATCCGTTTGGAAGCGAATAATGGCGCGCACGCCTTGCATGGCGGCCCTGGCGGCTTCGACCGCAAGCTCTGGCAGATCGTCGCCACCGAAGACGGCGACCAGCCCTCGGTCACGATGCTCTATGTCAGCCCCGACGGTGAGGCTAACTATCCGGGGCGGCTCGACGTCCGTGTCACCTATCAGTTGACCGGGCCGATGGAGCTGGCTGTCAGCTTCAGCGCCCGGACCACCCGGACGACGGTGGTCAACCTGACCAATCACAGCTTCTTCAATCTCGACGGCCTGGCCGCCGGCACCGATATTCTCGATCACCGTCTGACGCTCGCTGCGGACCACTACCTGGCGATCGACGAAACGGCGATCCCGCTGGAGGGGCCGCCGCACAGCGTTGTTGGTACGCCGTTCGATTTCCGCGACGCGCATGCGATCGGCGCGCGCATTCGTGCCGACGATGCGCAGATCAGATGCGGCCGCGGCTATGACCACAATTTCTGTCTGCGCGCCGGCGACGGCGTGCGCTTCGCGGCACGGATCGAGTCGCGGCGGTCGGGACGGATCATGGAGTTGCTCACCGATCAGCCGGGCCTGCAGGTCTATTCCGGCAACTATATTGACGCGACCGTGAGCGGCAAGGGCCGCGTCTATCGCCAATCCGACGCGCTCTGCCTGGAGCCGCAGGTCTGGCCGGACAGTCCGAACCGTCCGGATTTTCCGAGCGCGCGTCTCGCGCCCGACGACGTCTACAAGCACGAGACGGTGTATCGCTTCTCGATCGCGGGAGCGTCCGCATGATGGAGCAGGTGCCGACCACGATCCTTTGCGACGAGCGCTGCCATCTCGGCGAGGGGCCGACCTACGATCCTCACACCGACACCGCCTGGTGGTTCGACATCCGCGAAGGCCTGCTGTTCGAGGCCAATATCGGTAGCGGCGACGTCCGACGCCACGGGCTCGGCAGGATGGCGAGCGCGCTCGGCCGCATCGATGCCGTGAGGCAGTTGATCGTCGCCGAGGACGGACTCTATGTCCGCTCCGTCGCCGACGGCGCGCTGTCGCTGTTCCTGCCGCTCGAGGCCGACAATCCTGCGACGCGGTCGAACGACTCGCGGGTCCATCCCTCCGGGACGTTCTGGATCGGCACCATGGGGCGCAACGCCGAGTGCGGCCTGGGCTCGATCTATGCGCTGCATCGCGGTGAGATCATCCGCCTGTTCCCCAACGTCACCATTCCCAACGCAATCTGCTTCTCGCCGGATGGCGCGATCGGCTATTTCGCCGATACGGACGAGAACGTGCTCTACCGCGTCGCGCTCGACCCGACGACCGGCCTGCCGCGCGGCGAGCCGGAGGTGCTGCTGCGCCATGCCGGCGTCGGCGGGCTCGACGGTGCCGTCGTCGACGCCGAGGGGCGGATCTGGAACGCGCGCTGGGGCGGCGGTTGTGTCGATGTCTACAGCCCGCAGGGCGAGCATCTGCGCTGCATCGCGGTCCCGGCCAGCCAGGCGAGCTGCCCGGCCTTCGTCGGTCCCGGTCTGTCGCGCCTGCTGGTCACGTCGGCCTGGCAGGACATGGACGCGGCGGCCAAGGCGGCCGACCCCGGCCACGGCCAGACTTTCCTGCTTGAGGTCGGCGCCCGCGGTCGCGCCGAGCCTGACGTGAAGCTTTCGATCTGAGAGGAGGAACAATCGAGTCGAGCGTCGTTCAGCCTAACAGCTATCTGGTATCAAGATACGCAATCGCGTATTCCTAGTTCAAATCTGAAAATCTTAGAGGGAGTGAAGCATGCTGAATTTCAAGACCATCATGGCCGCCGCGCTGGCCGGCCTCGGCGCCGTGGCGCTGTCCAGCGCCGCAATGGCGCAGGGCAAGGCAACCGTCGGCATCGCGATGCCGACCAAGTCCTCGGCGCGCTGGATCGACGACGGCAACAACATCGTGAAGGTGCTGAAGGAGCGCGGCTACAACACCGACCTGCAATATGCCGAGGACGACATCCCGAACCAGCTCTCGCAGGTCGAGAACATGGTCACCAAGGGCGCCAAGGTGCTGGTCATCGCCGCGATCGACGGCACGACGCTGTCCGATGCGCTGAAGCAGGCCAAGGAGAAGGGCGTCACCGTCATCGCTTATGACCGCCTGATCCGCGACACGCCGAATGTCGACTACTACGCGACCTTCGACAATTTCCAGGTCGGCGTGCTGCAGGCGCAGTCGATCGTCGACAAGCTCGGCCTGAAGGACGGCAAGGGCCCGTTCAACATCGAGCTGTTCGGCGGCTCGCCGGACGACAACAACGCCTACTTCTTCTACAACGGCTCGATGTCGGTGCTGCAGCCGTACATCGACTCGGGCAAGCTCAAGGTTGCGTCCGGCCAGATGGGCATGGACAAGGTCGCGACCCTGCGCTGGGACGGCGCCACCGCCCAGGCCCGCATGGACAACCTGCTCAGTGCCTATTACGGCAACAAGCGTGTCGACGCGGTGCTGTCGCCCTATGACGGCCTCTCGATCGGCATCATCTCGTCGCTGAAGGGCGTCGGCTATGGCAGCGGCAACCAGCCGATGCCGATCATCTCAGGCCAGGACGCCGAGGTGCCGTCGGTCAAGGCGATCCTGCGCGGCGACCAGTACTCGACGATCTTCAAGGATACCCGCGACCTCGCCAAGGTGACCGCCGATATGGTCGATGCCGTGCTCAACGGCAAGCAGGTGCAGGTCAACGACACCAAGACCTACAACAACGGCGTCAAGGTCGTTCCCGCTTATCTGCTCAAGCCGGTCGTGGTCGACAAGAGCAATTGGGAGAAGGTCCTGATCGAGGGCGGCTACTACAAGAAGTCGCAGGTCGAGTGATCACCGGTGGCCGGCGAGCGCGGTCATGCGCTCGCCGGCCACCTCCAAGACGGCTCAAGTTGCGGGATACAGAGCGATGACGGCAATCCTCGAAATGCGCGGCGTCAGCAAGAGCTTCGTGGGCGTGCAGGCGCTCCGCGACGTCAGCTTCACGGTCGAGGCGGGCGAGATCCACGCTTTGGTCGGCGAGAACGGCGCCGGCAAGTCGACCCTGATGAAGGTGCTCAGCGGCGTCTATCCCTATGGCCGTTACGAGGGCCAGATCATCTTCGAGGGCGAGGAGCGGCGCTTCCGCGACATCAACGATTCCGAGGCGCTCGGCATCATCATCATCCACCAGGAGCTCGCGCTGATCCCGCTGATGTCGATCGCCGAGAACATCTTCCTGTCGCATGCGCCGCAGCGCTTTGGCGTCATCGATCGCGACGAGGTCTACCGGCGCACCCAGCAATTGCTGGCCCAGGTCGGCCTGAAGGAATCGCCGGATACACTGATCACTGATCTCGGTGTCGGCAAGCAGCAGCTCGTGGAGATCGCCAAGGCGCTGTCCAAGCGCGTCAAGCTCTTGATCCTGGACGAGCCGACGGCGAGCCTGAACGAGGCCGACAGCCAGGCGCTGCTCGACCGCCTCGTCGCCTTCCGCGAGCAGGGCATCTCCTCGATCCTGATCACGCACAAGCTCAACGAGGTCGCCCGCGTCGCCGACCGCATCACGGTGCTGCGCGACGGGCGCAGCGTCGACAGCATCGACTGCCGCGCCGAGCCGGTCCTGGAGGACCGCATCATCAAGAGCATGGTCAATCGCGACATGGCGCACCGCTTCCCGGAGCGGCAACCCAAGATCGGCGAGTCCGTGTTCACGGTCGAGAACTGGTCAGTCTACCACCCGCAGCATACCGATCGGCAGGTGATCAAGAACGTCGACTTCCAGGTCCGCCGCGGCGAGATCGTCGGCATCGCCGGCCTGATGGGGGCGGGGCGCACCGAATTCGCCATGAGCCTGTTCGGCCGCTCCTGGGGCATCAACATCACCGGCCGCGCCCGGCTCGAAGGCCACGACGTCCATCTCACCAGCGTCCCGGCGGCGATCGATGCCGGCCTCGCCTATGTCACCGAAGACCGCAAGCAGCTCGGCCTGATCCTGGCCGACGACGTCCGCAAGAACATCACCCTGGCGTCTCTCTCCCAGGTCGCGCCGAAGGGCGTGATCGACGACATCGCCGAGCTCAAGGCGGCGTCCGGTTACCGCGGCCGGATGCGGATTCGCTGCTCGGACGTCTACCAGGAGGCCGGCCAGCTCTCCGGCGGCAACCAGCAGAAGGTCGTGCTGTCGAAATGGCTGATGACAGATCCCAAGGTCTTGATCCTG
The DNA here is from genome assembly GCF_032487575.1 of Bradyrhizobium sp. SZCCHNRI1009. NCBI lineage: Bacteria > Pseudomonadati > Pseudomonadota > Alphaproteobacteria > Hyphomicrobiales > Nitrobacteraceae > Bradyrhizobium > Bradyrhizobium sp. SZCCHNRI1009. Next base: position 292,642 of record NZ_JAUEUL010000002.1, read on the forward strand.
GACGAGCCGACGCGCGGCATCGACGTTGGCGCAAAGTACGAGATTTACTGTATCATCCAGGAGCTCGCTGATGCCGGCCGGGGTGTGGTGGTGATCTCCTCGGAGATGCCGGAGCTGCTCGGGATCTGCGACCGCATCTGCGTGATGAATGACGGCGCCTTCGTCGGCGAGTTCGCCGGGCCGGAGGCGACGCAGGAAAAGATCATGCGCGCCATCATGCGTAACGAAACCATCAAGAACCAGGAGACGGCCGCGTAAGCGGCCGGGAGGACGCCAGCAATGACCGACAAGACGGTTTCGCTCCCGGAGGAGAAGTCGCACAGCGGCTTCCTGAAGAACAATCTGCGCAGCTACGGCATGCTGCTGTCGCTGTTCGTGATCATGCTGTTCTTCCAGTTCATGACGGACGGCACCCTGCTGCAGCCGCTCAACCTCACCAACCTGGTGCTGCAGAACAGCTACATCGTCATCATGGCGCTGGGCATGCTGCTGGTGATCGTCACCGGGCACATCGACCTGTCGGTCGGCTCGGTCGCGGGCTTCGTCGGCGCGGTCGCCGCCGTGCTGATGGTGCGCTATCACGTCGACTTCCCGCTCGCGATCATTGCCTGCCTGATCGTCGGCGCCGCGATCGGCGCCGCGCAGGGCTATTGGGTGGCCTATTTCGGCATTCCCTCCTTCATCGTGACCCTGGCGGGCATGCTGGTGTTCAAGGGGCTGGCGCTGGCGCTGCTGCAGGGGCAGTCGGTCGGGCCGTTCCCGGGCACGTTCCAGAAGCTGTCGTCCGGCTTCATCCCTGAGTTCATGCCGAGCGCGGCGCACCTCTATCCGACGTCGCTCGCGATCGGCGCGGTGCTGACGCTCATCCTGGTCTATGCCAGCGTCAAGGGCCGCGCGCGCGAGGTGGAGCACGGCATCGAGGTCGAGCCGTTCGGATTCTTCGCTGCCAAGAACGTCGTGCTGGCCGGCGCCCTGATGTATTTCACCTATCTGATCGCCTCGCATCGCGGCCTGCCCAACGTGCTGGTCATCATGACCGCGCTGATCGCGCTCTACGGCTTCATGACCCGCCGCACCGTGGTCGGCCGGCAGATCTATGCGGTCGGCGGCAACGCCAAGGCCGCCAAGCTGTCGGGCATCAAGACCGAGCGGCTGGTGTTCATGACCTTCGTCAACATGGGTGTGCTGGCGGCACTGGCCGGCCTGATCTTTGCCGCGCGTCTCAACACGGCGACGCCGAAGGCCGGTCTCGGGTTTGAGCTCGACGTCATCGCGGCGTGCTTCATCGGTGGCGCCTCGGCCTATGGCGGCGTGGGGCGGGTCGGCGGCGCTGTCATCGGCGCCATGATCATGGGCGTGATGAACAACGGCATGTCCATCCTCGGCATCGGCATCGACTATCAGCAGGTCATCAAGGGCCTGGTGCTGCTCGGCGCCGTCTGCATCGACGTCTACAACCAGCGCCGCTGAGTTCGGCGCGCAGCGTCCGGCGACGCTGCGAGGTAGGGTGGGCAAAGCGCCGCCGCAAGGCGGCGCGTGCCCACCATACGGTTCGATCGACCTACACCACGTGGAAATTCGACACGCTGTCGTTGGCGAGCTGGGCGACGAGCTGCAGCTCCCAGTCGATATAGGCCTGCATCGCTTCGGCCGCGTTGTCGGTGCCCTCATAGGGCCGCTTGTAGACGTCGTCGGCAGGCGAGATCCGGGACTGCCGCTCCGTCTCCAATGCGTGACCCGCGGCCGTCCATGCGCGCGTGCCACCTGAAAGCACGCGGACCTCGCGCGGCGTCGCAGCCCGTGCGTCGGCCAGCGCGAAAGCCGCCTCGGCGCCGTCATCGCTGGTCAGCACGATTGCGCTACTGCCGGGCAGCTTGGCCAGATCGTTGGCAAAGCGCGACGCCAGCACGAAATGTGCGCCGGGAATGTGCCCGGCCTTGTAGCTCGGACTGCGTGTGAGATCGACGATGGTCCACGCCGCCGCATCGGCCGCGAGTTGCTCGGCGCTGATGGTCGCTTCGCCAAGTTGCGGCAGCGGCGGCCGGCGTGCGGCGCGGATTTCGGTTTCGGTGGCTGCAACGACATCCGGTCCCACGACCGACACGTCCCAGCCCATCTGCTTGAGCCACGACGCCGTCATGCGCGCGCGCACGCCGTCATCATCGAACAGCACCAGGCGGGCGCCGCGCACGCCGACCCATTCGTCGATCGCCTGCACGAGCTGGCCGCCCGGCGCCGACGCGAAGCCGGCTGGATGCGAGCTGGCATATTCCTCGGGCGTGCGAACGTCGAGGCAATACAGCGTGCGCGTCCCGGCCTCGGCCTGATGGCGCGCGAAGGTCGCGGCATCCAGCACGCCGACGCCGACGCGCTCGGCCCAGGCCTTGGCATCAGCCAGCGCGGTCGCGTAGCTCGCCGCTGGCCGCTCCAGCATGCGCGCGGTCCTGCCGCGTTCGACCTGATGGCCGGCCAGCGTCCAGCCGATCGTGCCGTTGCGCAGCGCATAGATCCTGTTCGGCAGCCCGGCATTGATCAGCGACTGCGTGCCGATGATCGAGCGCGTGCGTCCGGCGCAGTTGACGATGATCGTGGTGTCGGGTGAGGGCGCGATCTCGCGCGCCCGGAACGCCAGCTCGCCGCCGGGGACGCTGACCCCGCGCGGAATGCTCATGGTGCGGTATTCCTCGAAGCGGCGGGCATCGAGCACGACCAGGTTCGACTCGCGCTCGATCAGGGCCTTGGCTTCGTCGGCCGACAGCGACGGCGTGTGCCTGATCGCCTCGACCAGTTCGCCGAACGCCTTGCTCGGCACGTTGACGTCGCGGAACACCTCGCCATGGCGCGCATAGCCGGACAGTCCGCCATCGAGGACCGACACGTCAGTGTAGCCCAGCGCCCGGATGCGCGGCACCGCGCGCGCGGCATAGCCTTCGTCATCGTCATAGACGACGACAGGCACGTTTAGCCGCGGCACGAGATCGAGGATGCGCAGCTCGATCTGCGACAGCGGCAGCGACACCGCGAAGAACGGGTGCGACAGCGAATAGGGGCCTTCCTCGCGGACGTCGAGCAGCGCCACCTCCTCGCCGGCGCGCCAGCGCCGCCGCAACTCGGTCGGAGCCATCAGGCGCGGCTGATCAGATGCATTCGGGAACAGGCGAGAAGGCGTCGGCGATGTCATTCGGGAGTCCGCAGGTGAGCTCCGCCGCGGCTTCCGGAACCGTTCATGCGTCCGTGGAGCAAACCTGCGGCATGGAGCGGCAATCACGGTGCGCAGCCCGGGCCGGGGCGCATGGGATGTCGCACCTGTGTGGCGGCATGGCGGCCGTTTGTCCAGCCCGCCGCCCCTGATTGCGCTCGGCAGCAGCGCCGGTCAGACGTGCGGTCCCAGCATGGCGATGTAGAACAGGTCCTCGCTGGAGAGCCCGGCGGACCGCCGCGGAAGAACGGCGGCGTTTCGTCCGGTCGTTCTCTGCTCCGACATGCGCTCGGAACGGAAGGTGCCGAGCCAGCCTTCAAACCACGAGACGTAGCGCACGAGATCCTCCGCAACTGCTGTGGCCACTCGACTATCACGCGGCAGGACTGCCTGGACAAGGGCCGTTGATGCCGTGGCCCCGACTTTGACAAATCATGCTCGCTGTAACGCCTCGCCGGCAAATTCCTTTCCCGCTGCGCGTTCGTCGCACAGCTCTGCTTCTCCACCGGAGGCGTGAACGTCGCCATTCCGTCCCATCAGGTCGTCATGCCAATGGGTACGGAACGCCATCCAAGAGGCGTGATCCTGGAACGCGACCTCGGCGAACCACTCGACCGTGACTGCGCCGCTCGGCCAGTAGCGTTCCTGGTCATGCCAGCACACCACCGGCCAGCGCGGATTGCGATAGGAGCGGCCGGTCTCATCATGCAGCGAGGGACGGCCGAGGTGATCGATCAGCCACGCCATCACCTCGGGCAGGAACGTCGCGGCAAACGACACGCCGTGGCGTCCGAGCCGTTGCGGCATCCGCATGACGCGCTGATCGATGATGGCGAACGCCGGCGGCACGGCACCGACGTTGAACTGCCTGATCATCAGCAAGCGGAAGCCGCAGTCGCAGAGCTCGGCGGGAACGGCGTGGATCGCGGTCGGCTGTAGCGGAGCCGTGATGTTCATCCCAGTGCTCCCCGCGCCTGGCCGAACGTGAGGTCGATGGCGTGCTGCAACGCTGTGCGCGTCGGCACATCGCTGCGCTTCAGATAGGCGGTCAGAACGCGTGCCATCCCGTGTCTCCCGTCGGCATCTGCACACTGCTGGTCGCAGCCTTCGCAGATCGCCTTGCGTGGAGACGGACATCCGGTCCGAATCCGACGCGACGAAAATCAACAATCTCCGACATTGCTGCCGGTCAGGGAGGACACATCAAGTTTCGTGCCAGATGCGACGATCAGTGGAGGCGATGGCCGTCGGCGTCGTCTTCCGGTGTCGCGAGCTGCGCGATCGGGCTGGATTGGTGGTGGATCATCCGCCAGGCGCCGTCGATGCGCGCAAAGTGATTGGCCGCGGCGAGCGCCGCGCCATCCACCAGCTCGATGCAGAGCACGTGACCATGATCGCCGCTGACGATCGCGTGCGGATCCGCACAGACGATGTTCGGCCGGCCCGGGTTGGCGAGGATATCGCGCCAGCTGCCGATCACGGCGGCGCGGCCGACGATCGCCGGCCAGCCGGGATGAATGCAGGAGATACCGTCGCGATCGGCCCAGAGGGCGACGAGCGCCGCGAAATCACCGTCCGTGAAGGCAGCATAGAAGGCCGCATTGGCGGCCAGGATCTCGCGCTCGTCGCTCATTGTGATGAGGTGAGCCAAGCCGTTGCGAAAATCAAGCAATGTTTGGAAACGCACACGCGCGCGCCTGCAAAAACTTGCAAGCTTTTTGCAGGACCCGGTCGAGACGCGATCGCAACGCATCAGCCGAGGTCCTGCCATGCTCGAAACGGCCATTGTCGGAGGTGGATTGTGCGGAATGGCACTCGCGCGCAGCCTGCAGCAGCGCGGCAGCACGTTCGCTTTGTTCGAAGCCCGACATCGCCTGGGCGGGCGGGTGCTGTCGGCCAGGAGCAAGGGCGGGCTTGCGCTGGACCTCGGCCCGACCTGGTTCTGGCCGGACACCCAGCCGCTGCTCGCCGGCCTGGTCGCGGAGCTCGGCCTGTCTGACTTTGCCCAGCACGATGATGGCACGCATCTTCATCTGAGAGAGGCGGACAAGCCGGCCGAGCAGATCGGCGGGCCGCCGGTCCACCAGGGCGCGCGCCGGCTCTCCGGCGGCATGGCGAAATTGATCGAGGCGCTGGCACGCGATCTGCCGCAGCCCTTTATCCATCTCGGCCATGAGCTGATGCGCATCGTCGACTGCGGCACGCATGTGCGGCTGATCTTCGCCACAGCAACGGAATCGGTCGCGATCGAGGCCAGGCGCGCCGTGCTCGCGCTGCCGCCGCGGCTGCTGATCGACCACGTCGGCTTCTTTCCCGAGCTGGACGACGCGACCTTCGAGGCGATGCGTGGCGCCGAGACCTGGATGGCGGCGCAGGCCAAGGTCGTGATCGCCTACGACCAGGCGCATTGGCGCGACCAGGGCCGGTCCGGCAATGCGTTCGTCAGCCACGAGCAGGCCGTGATCGGCGAGATCTTCGATGCCTGCGATGCGGGCGGCGACCGCGCTGCGCTCGGCGGCTTCCTCGCATTCTCGCCCGATCTGCGCGCGGCCTTCAGCGTCGGGCTGCCGTTGCTGATGGACAGCCAGATGGTGCAGTTGTTCGGCTCCGCGCTGGAAGGCGGCGAGCAGCACTACCAGGACTGGGCGGCCGAGCGCTTCACCTGCAGCGCACTGGATCGCACCACGCCACGCGGCGAGCACAGCGAGATCGCCAATCCGATGCTGCGGCGGGCGCTGTGGGACGGGCGGCTGTATCTTGGCGGCGCTGAAACCGCAAGTCACGCGGCCGGCTATCTCGAAGGCGCGCTGAACGCCGCCAGGCGCATCGAGCGCGCGATCGCCCGGGGCATCGGCGAGACCGCCGCGCCGCGCGCGGTCGCCGCGACCGGCGACGGGCTGTCGGGCAACGCCGCGAGCCTCGCCTGGTTCGGCGCCTGGGTCGCCGCGCAGCGTGACGCCGCGTTCGACGACTATCGGCAGCGGCTCAATCGCGGCCTCGCCGCGCAGCAGCGCGAGCAACTGACCCAGCTCGCTCTTCTCGGAGCCACCGAGCAGGTGTTCGCTGCGGCGCTGCAGGTGCTGGACGCACTGACCTTCGACATGCGCGACGTTGCCGTCGAGCGCGGACGCTCCGTCCTGATGCCGGAGATCCAGAAGCCGTTTCGCGATGTCATGCAGTCGCTGCTCGACGATGCCATAGCCTTCAACCGCACCTCCTGCGCGCTGTCGAACTTTCCGTTCGAGCACAAGCCGTCGAAGGATTATGTGCAGACGATCCTGCGCGACATCGCCGCCGCCTGGCAGGAATTCTCGCTCGCCGCGAACCGTCTGCTGCTGGCGAAGGCGGACGCGGCGATGCGCCCGCCGACGAGAGTGCCGTCGTGAGTGGGGCGGCATCGAGATGCGAACCATGAAGCTGCAGATCGAACGTCCGACCATCGAGGCGATGGCGGCGGCCTTTCCGCACCTCGCCTCGCTGAAGGAGCAGTTGCGCTTCGGCGACAGGGTCGAGGTCGACGTGGCGCAGCTCGCGACCGCCGAGCTCGACTTCCTGCGCGACAGCTACCAGAAGGCCGGTCCCGAATGGCACGCCCGTGCGGCGCAGATCGCGACCCTGCAGCGCGCCTTTGCCGATTCCGGCGCCCGCTTCGCCGAGCACGAGCTGGAATCGGTGCTGCCGGCGATTGCGCGCTACCTGATCTCGGGCGCCATCCGCGGCTGGATGTTCACCGCCAACGTCGCCAGCCGTCCGTTGCCCTATGTCGTGACGCGGCTCGACTACACGGCGCCGTCGAACGACGAGGCCGGCCGTGTCTTCATCGAGCTCAAGGCCAATGCCAAGGGCGCGATCACCACGTCCACCTTGCGCATCTCCGCCGGCGACATCGTCGGCAGGACGGTCGCCGAGATCTTCGCCGCCAAGGGCTTCCTCAAGGAGACGCCCGAGCTGATATCCGCCTACGATGAGACGGCCGAGCGGTACTTCGCCTGGCGCGGTCGCTATGGCGCGCAGTTCTCCGGCCGCGGCATCGGCTTCTTCGCCGATGATCCGAACTCCTCGCATCGCGACATGGACTGGTCGCGCAAGGACGTGATCGTGCTGTCGTCGGGCGGCGGCAGCGCGCGCCTCGTCAACGACGAGGGCGTTCTCACCGAGCGGGCGCTGACGCTCGAGGTCACCGGCGACATTCTCGGGCAGTACCTGCGCAAGGCCGCCAAGAGCAATCTCTATGATGCCGAGCAGGAGGTCGCGGACTCCAGGGCGGCGATCCCGAAGGGCCTCTTCTGCAAGATCCCCGTCCATCCCTACATGCTGATGTTCCATCTCGACCTGCACCATTATCTCTGGGTGCACGCCGACGACATGGTGCCTTACGCCTATCAGCCCGAGCTCAAGCAGAAGCTGGTGCTGCCGGAGGAGCAGACCGACCTGATCGACATTCTCACGGCCGAGATGGACCTGCTGATGGACGACATCGTCGCCGGCAAGTCGGGCGGCACTACGGTGCTGTGCGCAGGCCCGCCCGGGGTCGGCAAGACGCTGACGGCGGAGGTCTACGCCGAGATCATCGGCCGGCCGCTCTATCGCGTGCATTCCGGCCAGCTCGGGCTGAACGTCGCGGCAATGGAGGGCGCGCTGAAGGATGCGCTGACCCGGGCGCAGCGCTGGGGCGCGGTCATGCTGATCGACGAGGCCGACGTCTACATCAAGCGGCGCGAGGACGACATGACGATGAATGCCGTCGTCGGCGTGTTCCTGCGCGTGCTGGAATATTTCAATGGGCTGTTGTTCCTCACGACGAACCGCATCGACGACATCGACGAAGCCATCGTGTCGCGCTGCATTGCGTTGATCAAGTTCCAGGCGCCGGACGCCGCAGCGCGCGGCCGGATCTGGCGGGTGATGTGCGAGCAGTTCGGCTTGAAGATCGATGCCGGCCTGGTGGAGCCGCTGGTGGAGACGTTCCCGGGTGCCTCGGGCCGCGACATCAAGGGGCTTGCGAAGCTGGTCGCCAAATATTGCCACCACAAGCGCGTCCGTCCGACCATCGAGGTCTTCCGCCGCTGCGCCATCTTCCGCGGCATCGATCTCGGAGACCACGCGCTGCTGCCGGAGGCCGCTGAGTAGTCACGGCGTCGTCGTCTGCCCCAGCGTCGCCGGATTGTAGCCTTCCTCGCGCAGCACCCGCTGCACGACCGGCCGCGCCAGCATCCGCCGGTAGTGCGCGAGCAGGTTGGCCGGCAGCGCAATGCCGGTCTTGTCGGCCCAGAACGCGACGTAGAACAGGATCGGATCCGCCACGGAGAATTCGCCGCCGAGATAGGGCCGCGTGCCGAGCATCTTGTCGAGCACTGCGAAGCCTTTCGCGACGATGTTGCGGCCGAGCGCGCGCACGGACTCCTGGTCGGCCTCGTTGCGGCTGAAGGTCGGCGTCGCAAAAATGCGCGCGAAGCCGTGGCCATGCACGGTACCGGCAATGTAGCTCATGGCTTCGAGCAGCCGCGTTTCGGTCTCGATATCCGAGGGCCATAATCCGGCGCGTGGCCGCGAGCGGCCGAGCCAATAGGCGATCGCCGGCACTTCCGTCAGCACGCTGCCGTCGCTGCGCACCAGCGCCGGAATCGTCGATTTCGGGTTGATGGCCACATAATCGGGTTTGAAATTGTCACCGGCCGGGAGATTGACGATATGGGCCTCGAACACCTCCTCGAGCTCTTCGAGGATGATGTGGATGCCGGTCGAGCACGATCCCGGCGTCATATAGAACTTCATCGTGGCCATCATTGTCTCCCCAGCCGACTGCGCGCGCGCAGGCGGCATGCTTCATGCAAGGATCGGGACAGATCGAGAGTGACGCGCCGAGGCCCGCCAGTTCGGGCCGCTGCCGTCAGGTTTGCGACAGGAGACTCTTCACGGTCCCGCAGCTCCGTCGCCTCGTCGAGGGAGCGTCGCGCATGACGGAACGTGAGCCGGAAGTCTTCGTCATCTGTCCGACGACGAGCATCGCGCCGGGTGAAGCCAGGGCGTTCAGCCTGTCGCGGATCGGCGACAATGGCGAGGCGCGGCCGTTTCCGATCGTGATCATCCATACCGTGTGCGGCGGCTTCGTCGGCTATGTCAACAGCTGCCCGCACGAAGGCAAATGGCTGAACATCGGCAGCGGCCAATTCTTCAACGCGGAGCGCACGATGCTGCGCTGTGGCCGGCACGGCGCGATCTTCGAGATCGACACCGGATTGTGCACCAGCGGTGATTGCGAGGGCCAGAGCCTGGAGCCGATCGCGCTCGCGGTCATCGACGGCGAGGTCTGCCTGTGCGGCGTCGCGCTGGTGGAGGATACGAGCTTTCCCGATCCGTTCGATGATCTCGATGAGACCATGGAGATCATGATCCATCCCGAGTGAGGCATTCTTCCATCCGCCCGTCATTGCGTGGAGCGGGGGTGACGAAGCAATCCAGGGCCGCGCGCGTGGTCGTGGATTGCTTCGCTGCGCTCGCAACGACGTCGTCACGGTGATGGGGGCTCAGAACCCATCCGCCTTCGTTCCCCACGGATGACTTCCGGGCACCAGCGGCGCCTTGATGCCGGCTTTCTCGACATCGGCCTTGGTCTTGAAGAACGTCGCCTCGTGCACCAGCGTGCCGTTCTTCGTCGTCACCGCGACATAGCGCGCGACCGTGTCGATGTCGCACAGATAGCCGCCGCCGGGATCGGCGGCACTGCGCAGATTGCCGTCCCAGTCCACGAAGAAGCCGTCACTCGACATTTCGATCTCCATTTCGTCGTTGATTCAGGTTTCGGGTTGATCGGCGACCAGTTGCGCATAGGCGCGCTCCACGATCGCCCGGCATTGCAGCAGGCGCTGATGCTCGGCCTTGCCGATGCTTATCGTCTCATCGCCGGAGTCGGCTGCGGTCGTCGCCGCCTGCAGCGCATCGAACAGGGCCTTCTCGAGCTGATAGATGCGCTCGCTGGCGCGCTCCAGATAGGGAATGGGATTGGCACGGACATTGGCCTCGTGCAGCGCATCGAGGCTGAGCAGCGTGCGAAACCGGCGTTCGACCTGGCGCTGCTGCATGCCGAAATCGTGCTCGATGACGCTCATGGCCGGGCCTCGGGCGCGGCCGCCTTCGACGCCGCCGCTTTGGCGGCGCGGCGCAGCAAGGTGAGGCATTCGAGCGAGGCGGCCATGTCGAGCGCGGAAAAGCCGTCCAGCGTCTCGGTGCTGATGTCCGCGCCCTCGGCCAGCAGATGCGCGACCATTTCGGCCTTGCCGGAGGACGACGCATACATCAGCGCGGTGGCACCATTGTCGTTGCTGTTGTCGAGATCGATGCCGGCCTCGACCAGCGCGTCGATGGCGGCGAGATGCCGGCCGACGCAGGCGAGCCACACTGCGTTGTTGCCGTCGGCGTTCCTGGCGGTGACGTCGGCGCCGGCAGCGAGCAGCTCGCGGATGACGGCGACGTTGCCGAGATGTGCCGCCTTCATCAGCGGCGTGGTGCGATTGGCGATGATGGCGTCGACGTCCTCGGCGGGAAAGCCCTCGGCGGCGAGCCACGCCGCCAGGGCCGGACCGACGTTCGCCGCGCCGCTCCGCGCGGGATAACGCTGGCGCCACGCCTCATAGCCGCCGTCGAGGCTATAGACCTCCGCGAAGCCGAAATCGGAGAAGGTCTGCGCATACTCCTGGCTGGCATTGCCGTGATAGCAGTAGATCAGGATCGGCGTGCGCTTGGTCGTGCCGGCGATGATTTCGGAGAGATTGCGCTGGGTGAGATGCCGCGCGCCGGGCAAATGCGCAGTGTCGAACGAGGCGGGGTCGCGGACGTCGAAGCGCAGCACGTCGTCGCGCTGCAACAGCTCGGCCGCGTGGTCGACGTCGATGCGCTGGAACGGAATGCGCGGTCTCATCGCAGGTCTCCCGCTTCGTTGCGTGTGCGGCCCGGATAGGCGGCCAGTGTCGTGATGCGGTCATCGGTCAGGGCACGGCCGACGGTGAAGTGGTAGAGCGTCTGGAAATCGGCTGCGACGACGCCGAGCATCTCGTGCACGGAGTCGTCGAAGAAGCAGCCGATGCCGGTGCCGCGCAGGCCCGCCGCTTCGGCTTCAAGGTAGAGTACGTGGCCGATCAGGCCGGCCTCCCAATGCAGTTGCCGATAGCGCCACGGATGGTCGCTCACGGCAGGCGTGAACTCGGCGAGCATCGCCATCGCAAAGCAGCTATCGCCCGCGATCGCCTGGTGACAGCTCGCGGTGCGGATCACGCCGCGGCTGTCGGTCGGCAGCAGCCGGAACAACGGCAGATGGTCGGCTGCGCGCTCGACGTGCTGCCAGTCGAAGTCGGGACGCAGCGCGCGCCGCAGGCTGCTCTCCGCCTCGCCGTTGCGCGGTAGCGCATAGAGCCCGGGCGTGAGGCCGTCGACGCGGTGGACGAACAGCAGCGGATGCAGCCGTGGCGCGAATGGCCAGGCGGTCCATGGCGGCGCGGCGCGCGGCAGCAGCGCGTCGAGAAGGTGAAGGAACGCTGCGAGGTCCATCGTGAATCTGGCGTCGAAGCGCTGCGCGCTGCGCCGGCTGAGAATGAGCTCGGCCGCGCGCGCGCCTGACCGCCGCGGCAGCGGCGGGCACTGCGACGGAACGGAGACCGCATCCTGCGCCGCACCGGCCGTGGCCGTGCTCACCTCGGGAATGACGGGCCAGCGATAGAGCGGATGGCGATCGAGCCGGTTCGCCTGGCCCTTCCAACTGTCGTCGATCTTGGCCGGCGATGGCAGGGCTGTCGGCGGCCGAGAGCGCGCATCGCGCGGCACGATCGCGAGCAGCACATCGGCGTCCTCGGTCTCGACGCCGGCGAAATCATCCGCGCGATCGAGTCCCATCAGTGCTGCGAGTTGCGCGCTGTCGATGCCGTCGATCACGTGCGCGCTCCAGCCCAGCGCAGCGGCGGCGTAGCTGACGGCGCCGATCGCATGTCCGAGGTCGAGCTGGCAGTAGCGGAACGCGCGCTCGCCATATTTCCACGCCTCGCGCCAATGGATCGAGGACAGCGCGAGCCACAGTCGCGGCTCGCCGGGCGATGTCCTGCCGCGACGGCAACGTTGCTCAAGCGCGTGATCGCGGCTGACATAGTGGTGAAGACCGTCGCTGAGCCCCGGCACGTTCTCCGCGATGACATAGGCCTCGGTCGGATGCAGATTGCCGCTGGAGGGATTGCAGCGCAGCGCCCAGCGGTCCGGGCCAAGCTCCTTCCATGCGGCCAGTCCGAACGACAGTTCGAGCAGCAGCGCGACGCCGTCGATCGTCAACGGCTGGACCGGCGCCGTGGCGTCGCAGGCCTCGGCGAAGCTCACGGCGAGACGGTCCGAGGTCAGCGGCAGATGCAGCCGAGGGCTGCCGGCGAACTCGCGGAACGGATTCGGCTGCGCGTCCCAGTCCAGCGTCTCGGGTCCCGCCGCATAGCGCTTGAGACTGTGCTTGGTGCGGGCGTGATAGGCCAACGCGATGTCGGCGGCGGCTGGGACGTCCGCCGTGCCGGACGATGACACGGACATGCTTCCTCACAAGGCGCGACCTGCGCGGTCGCGCATGTTGGACGGTCGCTCGGTAACGGCGTCGGGCGGAGCAAGAACCGTTCCGAACGGCCGCAACTGCCTCCGCATCGTCATTTTGGAATGCGCCGGTCGGGCGCGGGCTCGGAGCTCATCGCCACGGCCGGTGGATCTGGAATCCGAGCGCCTCGCTGCGCATCGTCTCGGAGTGACGCGACGGGAGAGCGTGTCCGATTCCGAACAGCGCGACCGGAACTGTGGGCTTCTCGACATTTCAATGCCGGTGCGCGCCGGCCGATGCGCTGGCGTCGATCAGCACGGTGACCTTGGCCGCGATCGACAGCCACGCCCGATGCGCGGCGAGCTTGTGGCCGAGCTTGAAGCTGTCGGCCATGCGGGCCGCGAACGCCGGCCCCTCGGTCCCGTGCTGTTGGGCGATGATCCACGCGGTCTGCCACAGATCGGTCTCGCTGGTCACGGCCGATGCCTGCTAGAGATCGAGCACCAGCCGGTCGCCCTTGGCGCGCGACACGCACGGCAGGAAATAGCCCTCGGCGCGCTGGGCCGCGGAGAGGCGCTTGTCGCGATGATCGATCTCGCCGTCGATCACCCGGGTCTTGCAGGTGCCGCACATCCCTTGCTCGCAGGAGGTCGCGATCTTGACGCCGTTCTCCTCGAGAAAGGCGGTGACGGTCTTGTCGCCGGGGATCTTGAAGGTCGCGCCGGTGCTCTTGATGGTGACGTCGAACACCTTGTCGAGCAGCGCGGCCGCCGCCTTGGCGGTGAACCGCTCGACATGGATGCGCTCCTCGGCAAAGCCCTTCTGCCTGGCGAGCGCGATGATCGGATCCATCCACCAGTCGACGCCGCAGATGAACAGTTGCGTGTCGTCGGGTCGGTCGGCCAGCAGCTCGGCAGCCTTCAGCAACTGATTGTCCTCGCTGGATTCCTTGTAGTATCTGGTGTCTTCGGCGAAACGCGACGCCTCGATGGTGCCGCGGAACGAGTCCGGCGACATCAGCGCGAACACGTAGTGCAGCTCGAACGGGATGGTCTTGGCCTTCAGCGTGTCGGCGATCGACAGGATCGGCGTCACGCCGATGCCACGCGCCACGAGCAGGGCGCGCTTGGTGTCCTTGGGGATCTTGAAGCGGTTGCGCGGGCGGCTGACCTGCAGCCGGTCGCCCTCGTTGATGTCGAGATGCAGCGCCTTGGAGCCGCCGCGGCTGTTGCCGTCCTTCCACACGCCGATGCAGTAGCGGTTGCGCTCTGAGGCGCTGTTCAGCAGTGAATATTGCCGCGTCAGTCCATTCGGCAATGTGACGTCGATATGGCTGCCGGGGGTGAAGCCCGGCAGCGGCTGATCGTCCGCCGGAACGAGCTCGAACGAGGCCATGTTGTGCGCCTCGATGGCCTTCTTGGCCACGACGACCGTGTGCAGGCTGTCGGACATCTGACAACTCCATCTTGCGAGCCGGCTCATGAGAAGCCGATGCAAGGGCGAGGCCAAACCGCGTTCGCCGCGGAGCGCGGCGGCTTTTCCGCTTGTGCTCGCTGCAGATTGGATGTATCAGCGTCGCCCGTTTCAACCCCGACGGTGTTCAACGCGAGAGGCCATCAGCCATGTCGAATCCACTGTGCGCGACACGATCCGTGCCGACGCCCGCAGTGCGTCCGGCTGATAGTTTCTCGATCATGTTGAACGACAATGGCAAAGTCATCGATTGCACGACGGCAGGAGGCCGAGCGCGCGCGGGTTGAAGCCTATGAGCTGACGCTGCGCCGCGCGGCACGGCCGACGCGGCCGCCGCCGGATCTGCACAACGCGATCCGCGAGGCGGGGCGTGGCTTCGAAGCCGACATCATCCGGGATCCCGAGAGCTGGAAGCCGCAGCTCAAGACGCGCGATGCCGCGCGCCTGCGGCTGGCGGCGGCGCGGCATCTGTTCGCGCGCTATCCCGTGCCTTCGCATCTGGAGCAGATCTGGATCGAGGCGTCGGGGCTCGGCCACGACGAGATCGTCCGTCGCAAGCGCTGGTACATCGCGGCAGCCGGTGGCGGCTCGCTGTACAAGGCTGGCGCGTCGGCGTTCCTGTCGCGAAAGGAGGTTCACGGCTTCCTCCATCCTTTCGGGCAGGTCGGCTTCGACGAGGCGATCTGGCAGGCGATCGCGCGGTCCTACACGGGCGATCCGGCGATCGTGTCGCGGATCACCCGGTCCCGGATCGCGCGGACGCCGCGCGGCGAGCACGCGTTCTGGCGCGAGGCGGCGCAGTTCTTCTGCGCGCAGCCGACCACCGTCGAGGAGATCGACGATCTCTGCGACTACATCGCCGATCGTCGCCGGCGCGAGCGGGCGTTCAGCCTCAAGGGCCGCTCGCTCGCGGCGCTGCGCCGGCTGGCGCGGGAATGGCACCGCGATCTCGCGGTGATCGCCCGCATCGAGGCGGCGCGCCGGCGTGCCGAGATGGCGCGTCACCGTTCGGCAGCGCAGGCGGCGGAGCTTGCGGCGCATTGGCCGGGCGCGCAACTCGCGGACTGGTCGTGGAGTCCGTCGGCCAAGGCCTTCGCCAAGCGTGACGAATATGTGATCACGCAGCTGCGGACCGCGGAGGACCTCGTCGCTGAGTCCAGGGCCATGCGTCACTGCGTGTCGAGCTACGCGACGAGGTGCATCGCCGGCCATTCCTCGATCTGGTCGCTGCGGCATCGCCATGGCGGCGCGGCGCAGCGGCTGCTGACGATCGAGCTCGATCGGCAGCGTCGCGCGGTGCAGGTGCGTGGCTTCGCCAACCGCGTGGCTCACGCCGGTGAGCGCAAGGTGCTGGAGCGCTGGGCCAAGGCGCGCGGCATCGACCTGCCGGAGACATGATCTGCGTCGCCCGTTCCGGGCGGCGCAGGTCGTGCGCGCCAGTCAATGCGCGTCGATCGCATCCGCCTTGGCGCCGCCGGCGACGGAATAGCGCATCGGCACCTTGCGGGTCTTGAGGAACGCCTCCAGGGTCTCGCCGCGGAAGGCTGCGTAGACCTCCGGGTTGGAGACGCCGATCACCGCGGCCATCTTCTCCAGCACGAAGAAGCTGACGCCCCGCCTGATCATCTCGATCCAGCGGCGGTTCTTGATGAGCTCGCGCTCCTCGCCCGTGAGCTCGTACTCGTCCGCGAGCGCGTCGAATTCCTCAACAAATCTCTTGCGATGCGCGGGGATCACGAGCCGGTGCAGGAAGTCGTTGATGCGGAAATTGGCCTGGCTGCGGCGATGCGTGAACGGATAGGTGCCAGCCAGCGTCTCGGCGCCCGCGAGCTCGTGTCCGATATGCGCGCGATAGGCCGCGACCTCCTGCGGATCCGGCGTGCCGCCGAGATCCTCGAACACCAGGGTCGCGATGTTGGTCACCGACGGCGCGTAGGTCTGCCTGTGCACGAGCCTCACCTTGTCCGACAGCGCACCACGCATGATCAGCCACATGATCACCTCGGCGCCTTCCATGCCCCCCTTGACCGCATAATCGGCGATCCGCATCGCCGTGAGCCGCTCCGGGTCCTTTTCCAGCAGATCGAGGAATTCGTTGTCCCAGTCCTCGTTGAGAAAGCCGGCACGCTCGCCATGCACCTGATGCGACAGCCCGCCGGTGGCGAAGATGGCGACTTTCAGATCCTCCGGATAGCTCTCGATCGCCTTGCGCAGCGTCTTGCCCAGCTTCCACATCCGCTTCGCATTGGGGATCGGCAGCTGCAGCACGCCGACCTGAAGCGGCACCACGCGGCCCGGCCACGGGCCGCTGGCATCGCCCATCATCGACAGCGGCGACAGCAGGCCGTGATCGACCGGCTTGCCCTGGAAGAACGACATGTCGAACTCGTCGGCGACCATCGCCATCGCAATGTGCTGTGACAGGCCGAGATGCCCCTTCGCCGGCGGCACGTCGCGCGGTCCGCCGCCCTCGTCGGCCGCGACATAGCGGTCGTCGATGCCGAGCGCGAACGCCGAGTAGTGATCGAAGAAGAACGAGGTGATGTGATCATTGTAGATCATGAACAGGACGTCGATGTCCTTGCGCTTCACCCAGTCGCGCACCGCCGCGAAGCCGTCGAAGATCGGCTTCCAGGCAGGGTCGCTCTGCTTGTTGGTGTCGAGTGCGAAGCCGATGGTGGGCGAGTGCGATGCGCCGATGCCGCCGATGATCCGGGCCATGTGTCCCTCCGCGAAATGGGCCGCGGCTGACTGTCACCCGCGGCCGCGCCGGGGCCGACCTTACGAAGTTTCCCATGCTAGACAATCATGCTAACGTGCACGGATCGTTTCTCTCGATGAACGAGAGCCCTAGGATGAAATGGCGGATCGAGGACATTCCGGTGTTCCATGCGGTGGTGGCGACCGGCGGCATGACCGGTGCCGCGCGGTCGCTGGGCATGCCGAAATCCTCGGTCAGCAAATCGGTCGCCCGACTCGAGCAGGATCTCGGCATCCGGCTGTTCGACCGCAACTCGCGGCGCGTCCGGGTGACCCGCGAGGGCGAGCTGTTCTTCCAGCAATGTCAGAAGATCCTGGACCAGGTCTCGGAGGCCGACGCGGTCATGACCGGGCTCTCCGGCGTCCCCAGCGGCCGGCTCTCGGTGGCGCTGCCGCCGGCGTTCTGCGAGGAGATCCTGGCGCCGCAACTCGCCGAATTCCACCGCCGCTATCCCCGGATCGAGCTCGACGTCGAGGCGACGACGCGCGCGATCGACATGCTGGCCGACCGCTTCGACATCGCGGTCGTGGTCGGCGTGCAGGAGAATTCCGAGCTGGCGCAGAAGGTGCTGATCGGCGGCCGCCTGATCTGGGTGACCAGCCCCGCTTATCTCGCCGCGCACGACATCGGCGAGGACGTCCGCGCGCTTGAGCGCCATCTCATGATCTGCGAGCGCCGCTACGGCGACCGCACCCTGGTGATCAAGCAGCATGGTCATCTCGTCCGCTTCGACGTCGGGGCGCATGTCGCCCGCATCAACAATCCGCTGGCGGTGCGCCGCGCCGTCGCCCACGGCGCCGGCATTTCCTTTCTGCCGGAGCACTATTGCGTCGAGCTGCTCGGCGAGGGCCGGCTCGTCGAGATCGGCAGGGGGGTCGTGTTCGACACCCGCGCCGCGCAGCTCACCGCGATCTTTCCGAGCCGCAAGCTGATCTCCTCGCGCGCCCGCGCCTTCCTCGATTTTCTCGAGGAGATCTGCAGCCCGTCCGCGCGCGGTTGAGCGGGCTGCTGCCAAAACGTCACATGACAGGCCCCGGAAAGAGGTCTAAGACGCGCGGCTCTTGAGTTGACCCCTTACGAGAGCCGCCATGAATCTGCGCCAGCAATGGGAAGATCAGGCCGCCCAGTGGCTCGCCTGGGCGAGGGCGCCGGGCCATGACAGCTTCTGGCGCCATCATCGCGAGCAGTTCACCAGCCTGCTGCCGGGGCCGGGTGCGCTGACGCTCGACATCGGCTGCGGCGAGGGCCGGTTGTCGCGTCATCTCAACGCCTCGGGGCACAGGGTGATCGGCATCGACGCTTCGCCCTCGCTGATCGCGGCGGCGCGCGCCGCCGATCCCGCCATCTCCGTCGTGCGCGCCGATGCGGCATCGCTGCCGCTGGCCGATGCCTGCGCCGATCTCGCGATCGCCTTCATGTCGCTGCAGGACGTCGATGCGATGCCGGCCGCAGTGCGCGAGGCGGCGCGAGTGCTGAGGCCCGGCGGCCGGCTGTGCATGGCGATCGTCCATCCGCTCAATTCGGCCGGCCGCTTCGCCAGCCTGGCGCCGGACGCGCCGTTCGTGATCCAGGGGAGCTACCTGGACTCCTTCAACTACAGCGATCCGATGGAGCGCGACGGCTTCAGCATCATCTTTCACAGCGCGCATCGTCCTCTGCAGCGCTATTTTGCGGCGTTGGAGGAGGCGGGCTTCCTGATCGAGGCGCTGCGCGAGCCGTCGATCCCCGAAGCGGCGATCACCCGCGACAGCAGCCGGCGCTGGCTGCGCGTGCCGCTGTTCCTCCATCTGCGCTGCCTGCGCCCGTAGGGCCGGAACGCCGCGACGCGCTCCGGCTTCGCGCGGGCGTCACCCGCGCCGGGCCGCCTCGATTGCTGCAACGTCGATCTTCTTCATCGTCATCATCGCGCCGAAGACGCGCTTGGCGGCGGCGCCGCCTTCGGTCATCGCATCGGTGAGCGCGCGCGGCGTGATCTGCCAGGAGATGCCCCATTTGTCCTTGCACCAGCCGCACTGGCTTTCCTGGCCGCCATTGCCGACGATGGCAGTCCAATAGCGGTCCGTCTCCGCCTGATCATCGGTGGCGATCTGGAACGAGAAGGATTCGTTGTGGGTGAACGCAGGTCCGCCATTGAGGCCGAGACAGGGGATGCCGCAGACGGTGAATTCCACCGTGAGCACGTCGCCAGCCTTGCCGGAAGGGTAGTCACCCGGCGCGCGATGGACTGCCGTCACTTTGCTGTCCGGAAACAGCTCGGCGTAGAAGCGCGCGGCGGCCTCTGCGTCCTTGTCGAACCACAGACAGATCGTGTTCTTGGGCTTTGCCATGGCAGGGCTTCCTTCCATTTCAGTGCAGGCCGCGCGCTGGTTCACGACGCGGCGCTCGGGGTTGTGATCGCGCCGGCTCGTCGCGATCCGGCTTGATCCAAGGACGCAGCCGCCGGCCGCGATCCGACATCATGATCTGCCTTGGACGAACTTTTTGTGGCCGGCCTGCGCGGCGGATTCTTCATCACGCAGCAGTAGCCGGGGTGCGGCCCTGTCGTGTAGGCTCGCGGGGGGATCGACCGGTGAGTGGGGGTGGTGAGATGAGCGTCACGCGTGCCGCGCGCCGGGGTGTGTTCACCCTGCTGGCATTGGTGGTCCTCAGCGGCCACCGCGCCGAAGCCGCGTTCGACTACGCCCGCTACAAGGAGGCCGGTCTCGACGACCTTCTGGCGCTGCCGCGCCCGGCCAAGGGTGTCGACATCAAGACGGGTGCGCCGTTCAAGCTCGAGGTCATCCTCGCGAGTGCCGGGGGTCCATGTCAGACGGGGTTCTTGAAGAAGTCGATGGCGATGTCGGGCTTCGACCAGGTCGAGAAGCTCGGCGTCTCGAATTGCATCACGGTGCGTTCATCCAAGGGGCGGGAGCTCAAGGTTTTCGTGCAGGACATCGTTTATGGCTTCCTGCCGCGCGAGGTGAAGGTCGGCGGCAAGCTGACGCTCTATGCCGTCCACATCTACACCTCCAGGGACCCGGACTGCTGGTCAACGAATTCCAGACGGTGCAGCCAGCCGCGCCGGCTCAGCAGCAGCCGTCCGAAGCCGGAATGGCCTCGTGCGGCTGCTGGTCGCTGCGCGATCATCCCGGTATCGATGTCGACGCCGGGACGGAGGGGGCACCGATCGGGGTGATGGAGGATGGCGTCGTGGTCAAGGTGGAGGCGGCCGATCAGGCGCCCGCTGACCTGCCGCTTGTCGGCGGCTGCGGGCGCTACGTCGTGCTCAAGCACAGCTATCCGAACGGCGCCGTCCTCTTCACCCGTTATGCCCATCTCGGTCGTCTGGTCGATGGCAAAGGCGAGATGCCGGCCGTCGGCGCGCGCTTCAAGCGCGGCGAGAAGATCGCCGAGGCCGGCCCCGGCAAGATCATGCATTTCGAGTTGCGGCCCGTTGCGCAAGGCAACGCGACGGTGGATTCCGGGTGGACTAAGCAATACGACGGGATTGCCGACATGGAGTGGTCACGCTACGAGCCGGTGGATCCGAGGAAGTTCGATCCCGACGCCTTTGGCGGTCTGGGCAAGCGTGGGAAGTAGGCGTCGACATGGTGAAGACTGGGGGCCGCATTCAAGCGGTGCTTGTGGGGATCGCCGCGGCGATGCTGACCGGGTGGCTCTCGCCATCGGCGCATGCACAATCGGCGCCGCGACCGGCGTCGCCGCCGCCGGCACGTCCGGCGCCCTCACCACCGGCGCCAGCCGTTCCTGCCGATCTGAAGGACCTGCGCGGCGAATGGAAGCGCGCCGGCGCCGGCTTCGGCTGCGTCGTGACCCCGCCGCGCGAGCTGTCACAGGAGCTGTTGCTCGCAGTCATGGCGCGCGCCTGCATGCGGCTGGGCCCGCTGGTGGTCGGCGACGGTGCTGACACGGCGACCGCTGCGCTCGGGCAGCCCCACCGCACCTTGAAGCAGGCGCAGGACAAGGTCGCCTGGATCTACTTCGTCGGCCAGCGCGAGCACTATCCTTATTTCGTGGTCACCGTGGCCGCCGATAAGATCGTCGCGCTGCAGGTCACCGGCGACGGCACCACGACGGCTCCGGGCTACGAGCTCAGCAGCGTCGGTCTCGGCGCCCCCACCGACGATCTGGTGAAGGTGTTCGGCCAGCCCAACCATTTCGAGCCGAGCGAATTGAAGGGCGTCGAGCTCTGGACCTATCCGCCGCATGCGTTCTCCTTCGAGCTCAAGGGCGGACGGGTGATGTCGATCCGTGTTGGGAAGTCGTGATCCGGCTCCACTGATTGCGCAGCGAAGCCGGATTTGCGCATCGCGGTGCGCTAGCCGCCGGGCGACTTTGGCGGTTCCGCGCCGCCGTGAGCGGCCTGCTCGGCGCCATGGGATGACGGCGGAACAGCCTCTGACGCTGCCGGCGCCTGATCCGTCTTGGCGCCTGAGGTCTCGGCCTTCTTAACGTTGTCATCAGGGTTCTTGGCGTCTGCGCCCTTGTTGTCCGAACTCTTATTGTTCGAGCTGTTGTCGTTCGAGCTCTTGGCGTCCGGCGCCTTGTCCGGTTTCGGCGGCTCGATCAATGCCGCGCGCGTGGCCTGCACGACCGGCGCGGCGGCGTCGGCGTTGACATGGAAGAGATAGTCCTCCGCCGACCGCGTGAACAGATAGCCGCCACCGGCGTCCTTCTTGTAGCGATAGGTCAGCGCGCTTCCATCGGTCCGCTTCAGCGTGATGGTGACGTCGGGCGCGTCCGTCTGCGCCAGCGCCGCCTTGCCCTTGCCGCGCACGTTATCGAAGGGGGGATGCGCCATCGCGCTGACCAGGGCGTCGATCTTGTCGGGCCGCGGCTTCTCGTCCTTGCCGAGCCCCGCCAGCGTGAACTTGCCGTCCTTGCCCTCGATGGTGACGTCGCCGACATTGACGCTGGCGATCTTGTCGCGCGGCGTGTCCAGCATGTCTTGCTGCATCCAGGCGCTGGGCTCCGCGCCGATGTCGTAGGTCGCCAGCTCGACGGCAAAGACCGGAGAGGCATCGCCGGCCCGCACATGCACCTGGCGATACGCCGGCGAGGTCCCGACCAGGAGCGCACCGACCCGGCTGCCGCCGCTCGTCAGCACCACGCGGCGCTCATGAACCTTTTCGGTGACCTTGAAGCGCTCGGCTGCGGCCTCGGTCTTCGCGATCGGCCAGCCCTTCTTCAGGCCGGCGATGCGGTCGAGCAGGCCATTGACCTTCGTCGTGTCGGCGGGAAAGTCGGACAAGGCGGGGATCACCCATTTGCCGTCCTTGCGCGCGAGGGTGACGGTGTGGCCGGCATCGTCGTCGATCGCGACCTGATCGACCTTGGCCGGCGCGAACGCGACCAGCGGCTCCTTGGCGTCGAACGCGGCATGATCGGAGCGGTTGACCGCGAAGGTGAGAGCCAGCGCGAGCTGGCCACCCAGCAGCGCCGTGAGCAGGATGGGAAGCCCTTTCATGTCCGCGCCTCCGCGATGCCGAGCATGTTGAGATATCTCCGTTGGGCGCCGAGCCGCAGCGCGCGGCGCACGATGTAGACGAGGGCGAGCCCTGCGAGCGCGAGCGCATAGTTCAGGTATTCCCAGAACATCTGGCCGCCGCTCTGCATCGGGGCGAGCGTGCGCGAGAACTGGCCGCCGCGGCTGCGCAGCGCCAGCAGCCCGCGGTCCTCCAGCGACCAGTCGACCAGGTTCTGGGCGAAGTCGAGCGGCGCCAGATACTGCGTGCGGTCGACGCTGGAGGCGAGCTGCAGCACGTCGTCCGACAGGAAAGTGCCCGAGCCGATCACGATCAGCCGCGCGCTTTCGGGCGAGCGGGAGATCACGCCGGTGATGCTGGGCTTGGCGTCGGCAGCCGCCGTCTTCGCCGCGTCATCGGGCTTTGCATCAGCCTTTGCGTCGGGTTTGGGCTCAGCAGCGTCCTTGGCGAGAGGCGATGGCTTGCCGGCGAAGAACGACGTGAACTCGCCCTCCATCATGGCCCCGAGCAGCTGGCGCCCCTGCTTGTCGGCAGGAGGGAAGCCGGTGTCGGGATGCGCCTTGAAGTCCGGCACGACGTTGGTCGTCTTGGCGGTCCATGAATGCGGCGAGCTCTGGATCAGATCGACGATCTTTCGCTTCTTGCCGACCTTGTCGGCGTCGATCGTCAATGGCGAGGCCCAGGACAGCGTCAGCTGCTGGGTGCCGGCCGAGGGTGCCGCGCCCTGCGCCAGCCCGTCGCTGCGGATGTCGGCGAAGAACGGGTAGTCCATCAGCCGGATCTGCCGCACCTTGATGCCGCCGCCGACGTCGCGCTCGCTCGGGATCGGGAACGAGGCGTTCTGGCGGTCGAGCACCATGCTGTCGCCGACCTTCACGCCCTGGAACGCCAGCCAGTCCTCCAGGCCGGACGGCGTCTTGGTCACGTCGAGATTGCCGCGCAGCGACGGCTGATAGGGCGAGGTGGCGACGATCACCGTGCCCCCCTTCATCAGGAACTGATCGACGGCGAACAGCTGCTTCTGATCGAGCTGCTGCGGCGAGGCGACGAACAGGATGTCGGCGCGTTCGGGAACGCGTCCATCCTTCAGCTGGGTGGCGTCGACGAGCGTGTTCTCCTGCAGCTTCTGCTGCAGCAGATCGAACGACGGCCCACTGCTGCCGGGGATGCCGAGCTGCGGCATCGGCTGCTGCGCCGGCGGGGTGTACAGCGCGACGGTGCGCAGCGCGCCGGGCGTGAAGCGCTTCAGCTCGGCGTCGATGTTGCGCTTCAAGCCGTCCTTGTCGAGCTGCTCCGGCAGCTGGATCTGCTCGGTCTTGTCGCCGCTCTTCAGGATCAAATGGAACCAGAAGCGTTTCGGGTTGAGCAGGCCGACCGAAAGCGGCTCGAGGCCGTATTCGTCCTGCAGGGTCTTGGCGATCTGTCCGCCATCGGCGTCGGGATCGACGATCTTCGCGTCAAGCTTGCCCGGCGTCTTGCTCTGGTAGTCCTTGATCAGCTCCTGCAGCGCGGTCTTCAGCTTGGCGAGCGGCTCGGGCAGGTTCTTGGCCGAGATATAGGCCTCGAGCGTCACCGGCTGCGGCAGGCCGGCCAGAACGTCGCCGGAGCCGCGATAGCCGTTCAGCACCTTCTTGATCGCGCGCGTGATCGTATACTCGGGATTGCGCAGATTGACGTCGAGCTCGCTGTCGCCGTCACCGCGCTCCTTGACCTCGATGAGATCGCGGAAACCGAGCGTCGTGTACTCATCGCCATATTTGACGAGGATGTTGAAGTAGGAGTTGGTCACCGACGCCTGATACTTGCTCGAGGTCTGGAACGGCACCGGCTGGATGCCGTACTGCTTGTTGGCTTCCGCCTCGAGCGCGGCGTTCTGCATCGGGTCGACGAACTCGACCCGGACCTTGCCTTGTCCTGCGATCTCGTACTCCTTCAGGAGATCGCGCAGCCGCGGCACCAGCGGCGCCAGCAGCGGGTGGGTCTGAGCGCTGAAATAGCCGCGGATCAGCAGCGGCTCCTGCAGCTGGCCGAGATAGCTCTTTGTCTCGTCCGAGATCGAGTAGATGTGTCCCGCGGTGAGATCGGCCCGTGCGGCCGGGAGCTGGCCGAGCCACAGGTTGACGGCGACGAGATTGGCCACCGTGAGCGCGGCCACCATGCGCCAGCGCCGGTGCTGCGGCGCGCGGCCCTGCGACGACCAGCGCAGGCTCTCCAGCACATAGAGATTGAGCACCAGGAAGACGCCGAAAATGCTGAGATAGTAATAGAGGTCGCGCAGGTCGATGACGCCGCGGGCGATCGACTCGAAGCGCGACCCGGCCCCGAGCTGGCGCAGCAGCTCGCCGCCTTCGTTGCCGGTCAGCGAGGTCAGCGTGTTGGAGCCGAGCAGATAGAACGCGCCGCAGATCAGGGTGGAGACGATCAGGCTGATGACCTGGTTGTCTGAGCGGGCGCTGACGAACAGGCCAATCGAGATGTAGGCGGAGGCGAGGGCCAGCGCGGCGAGATAGCCGCCGGCCACCGGTCCCCAGTCGAGCCGGCCGATCATGGAGACCGTGATCGGGAGCGGCAGCGTCAGCGCCAGCGCGATCGCGACCAAAGCGAGGCAGGCGAGGAACTTGCCGAGCACCAGCTGCAGCGGCGCGACCGGCGATGTCAGCAGGAACTCCAGCGTGCCGGCGCGCCGCTCCTCGCTCCACATCCGCATCGTGATGGCCGACACGATGAAGATCATCAGCACCGGCATCCATTCGAACAGCGGCCGGACGTCGGCGATGTTGCGGGCGAAGAAGCGGTCGACCCAGAAGAACAGGAACAGGGTGACGGCGAGGAACGCGGCCATGAAGATGAAGGCCGCGGGCGAGGCGAAGAAGACGGCCAGCTCCTTGCGAGCGATACGAAGAACGTTATGCATGCAGGGCCTCCGGGGTCGGCGCGCCGGCGCCGGTGATGTCGGCAAACAGGGTTTCGAGATCGCGCTGTTCGGGATGCAGGGCGAACAGATCGAGCTTGTTGTCGGTGATGACGCGGGCGACGGCCGGCGCCACGGCGCTGGCCGCGTGGCCATTGAGGTTGAGGGCATAGGCATGGCCGGGCTCGGCCGCCGTCAGCCGCTCCACGCTCTTCACGAGCCCAATCCCCGTGACCAGCCGCTCGATCAGGTCGGGCGGCCCGCTGGTGACGAGACGCAACCGGCCAGGACCGCCGAGATCGCTCATCCTTGTGTCGAGCGCCAGCCGGCCGCGGTTGATCACCAGCACGCGCTCGCACACGGCGCGCACCTCCTGCAGGATATGGGTCGACAGGATCACGGTGGCTGTCTTCGCGAGATCCCGGATCAATCCCCGCATCTGCGCGATCTGCGACGGATCGAGGCCGTTGGTCGGCTCGTCGAGGATCACGATCTTCGGCTTGTGCAGGATCGCCTGTGCGACGCCGGTGCGCTGCCGGTAGCCGCGCGACAGGCTCGCGATCGGCGCGGTGGCCTTTTCCGCAAGGCCGGTCGCGGCGATGGCATCGCGCAGCGCCTGCGCCCGGGCGCCCGGCGGGATTCCTCTCAGCTCCGCCGCGTAGTCGAGGAATTCGACCACTGTCATCTCGGGATACAGCGGACAATTCTCGGGCAGGTAGCCGATCAGTGCCTGCGCCTGCCGGCGCTGCCTGCCGATGTCGTGGCCATGAATGGTCGCCGTGCCGGCGGTCGGCTCGAGATAGCCCGTCAGCATTTTCATGATGGTGGTCTTGCCGGCGCCATTGTGCCCGAGCAGGCCGACGATCTCGCCGTCGCCGACCTCAAAGGAGACGTCGTCGACGGCGGTGAATGACCCGTATTGGCGGGTCAGGTGTTCGGCGGAGATCATGTGACGTGTCGCTCCTGAGTTGGCCGTCGCGGCGCCGGATCCTGATCGACATGCAGGATCGATCACCGGCGGCACGCGCGTCGGATGCAGCTGAGAGGATCGGGCCGACCGAACCGGTGGTCGTCGGCATGGAAGCTGAGAGATCGGCGCGCCGAGCGCAGCGGTTCAGAGCGGCCCGGCCTATGCGATGGGGGGAGTCATCATCCGGAAGAGCACATCGTGCGACGAAGCCTTGTGCAACACCTTGGGAGGTCGTGAAGCGTTTGTTTCCCGCCGTTCTGTTGGTTGCGGCTAACTAATCGAACGCGAGCAGATGAATCAAGCGGGGGCAGCCGCCCTGGATCGATCACGACCGGTCAATTGGATGTGAGCGGGCAAAGGCGAAAGCTCGCGCTGCAGCCGCAGCCTGCCATGCTCCTCGCATCCCTGCGGCCCGCGCATGGAGCTGTCCGGTCCCCCGCGGACGCCGAGGGCATCTGGCGGTGATCGCCCTGCAGTGAAAAAATTGTATTGCGTTTTTTCAGAAATCATGCTTCTATGCCGGCAACCCGCCTCGAGCAGAGGGACGTACGCGTCGTCACGAACGTTGAGGTGGGCTGCGATGGACGTGACGGCTGCGCGCGACGAGCGCGGTTGGCACGGACGGCGAAGTCGTGTGGTCCTGGCCTCTCGACGCTGAGGTCTGCGCAACGCGCCAAAGGCGCGTTGTCGCAAAATGGGGGCAAGAAAGCCGATCCCCAGGGAGAGCACGAAGGACACCGTAAAACTATCGCGCGGGGAAGGCCGGGTCTGTCCGGCTGTACCTGTGGTACCTGCCGCCTGCATTCTTTTGAGCAGGCGGGCCACGGGCCTCAGCCGAGGTCCGGCCTTCTCCGCGCCCTCTCGTTGTTCAGGGGGGCATGACGAATGCATCACTCGGGCGCTGCGCGCCGCGGGGAGCACGCGCTCGCCTCACATTCGGTGTCGTCCCGGACAAGCGCGCCACGCGCGCACCGATCCAGGACCCATAACCCCAGGGAGACGTTCGAGGCATGATGGCCGACCGATCTCGCCTCACCCCGAGGGCCGGTGGTTCTGGGCCCCGGCTCAAGGCCGGGACAACACCGAATTTGTCGCACGCACCGGGCAGCCATGATCAGCCGTGCCTTTGCAGCGCACTCCCGATCCCGTATCCAGCAGCAACAACGCAAAGAGGAAACCACCATGACCAAGACCGCCGCCGAGATCGAGGACGACCGCCAGATTCGCGAGCTGTTGCAGAACTGGGCGATCTGGCGCGATGCGGGCGATTGGGAGCGCTTCCGCACGGTGTGGCATCCGGATGGGCGGATGATGGCGACGTGGACGCAGGGCACCGGCGACGAGTTCATCGAGATCAGCAAGGCGGCCTGGGCCAAGGGTGTCAACATCCTGCACTTCCTCGGCGGCATCTCGGTCGATCTCGCCGGTCATTGCGCGATCTCCCAGACCAAGATGACGATCTCGCAGCGGGCCGAGGTCGAGGGCGTCGTCTGCGACGTGCTGTGCACCGGCCGCTTCTACGACTTCCTCGAGAAGCGCGCGGGCAAATGGGGCATCGTGCTGCGCCAGCCGATCTACGAGAAGGACCGCATGGACCCGGTGACGCCCGGCGCGGTGCCGGCGCTGGACCGTGCGCTGCTGGAGCAGTTTCCCGTGGGGTATCGGCATCTCGCTTATCTGCAGACGCGCATCGGCTACACGGTGAAGCGCGACATGCCCGGGCTGAAGGGGCCGGAGGTCGAAGCGCTCTATGCACGCGGCGCCGCGTGGCTTCGGGGCGAGGGGCTGTGATCGTCGACCCCTGCCTCGCCGGAGCCGCGCTCCGAACGGGACCAGCTCTCGCCGTGAGGGGCTGATCCGGCGGATCTCTGGTGCCGTTACAGAGCGGGTGACTGTGGCTCGGAGTGCGTAGCGAGGAATCAGCGCAAGTACCTGAATCAGAAAAGATTGTCTGTCAGCCTTGTTCCTTGGAGCGGAACCGTCGCGCGGGTGCTGTATACAGGATCGGCAGTTTTTGCCGAAAGAAGGCGGAACTTGCGTCTCATCCTTTGCTTGCTGTATACAATGCTCAGTTGGAAGTATACTGACACGAGGACACGCCATGGCCGCTTCTTTTCCGATGAATGCATGGTACGCCGCGGCCTGGGACGCCGAGGTCAAGCAGGCCCTGCTGCCGCGGACGATCTGCGGCAAGCACGTCGTGATGTACCGCAAGGCCGATGGCACCATCGCCGCGCTCGAAGATGCCTGCTGGCACCGGCTGGTGCCGCTGTCCAAGGGCCGGCTGGAAGGCGACACCGTCGTTTGCGGCTATCATGGCCTGAAATTCAGCCCGCAGGGCCGCTGCACCTTCATGCCGTCGCAGGAGACCATCAATCCCTCGGCCTGCGTACGTGCCTATCCGGCGGTCGAACGGCATCGGTTCATCTGGCTGTGGATGGGCGATCCGGCGCTGGCCGATCCCGCTATTATTCCCGACATGCACTGGAATCACGATCCGGCCTGGGCCGGCGACGGCAAGACCATCCACGTCAAATGCGACTACCGGCTGGTGGTCGACAATCTGATGGATCTCACGCACGAGACCTTCGTGCACGGCTCGTCGATCGGCAACGACGCGGTGGCCGAAGCGCCGTTCGACGTCACCCATGGCGAGCGCACCGCCACCGTGACGCGCTGGATGCGCGGTATCGAGCCGCCCCCATTCTGGGCGAAGCAGCTCGGCAAGCCGGGCCTGGTGGACCGCTGGCAGATCATCCGCTTCGAGGCGCCGTGCACGGTGACGATCGACGTCGGCGTCGCGCCGACCGGGACGGGCGCGCCGGAGGGTGACCGCTCGCAGGGCGTCAACGGCATGGTGCTCAACACCATCACGCCGGAGACCGACACGACCTGCCATTATTTCTGGGCGTTCGCCCGCAACTACCAGCTCACCGAGCAGCGGCTGACGACCGAGATCCGCGAAGGTGTGTCGGGCATCTTCCGCGAGGACGAAACGATCCTGGAAGCGCAGCAGCGCGCGATGGACGAGAATCCGGGGCGCGTGTTCTACAATCTCAACATCGATGCAGGCGCAATGTGGGCACGGCGGATCATCGATCGGATGATCGCGCGCGAAACGCCGCTGCGTGAAGCCGCGGAGTAGAATGGAATGGCCGAGCGTGACAGCGAGCGTTCGATCTCGCAGACCGTCCGAGCGCAGCTCACCTTGCGCGACCTGATCCTCACCGGCGGCTTGCGCCCCGGTGAGCGCATATCCGAGCTGCAGGCGGTCGAGGCCGCCGGCGTCTCCCGCACGCCGGTGCGCATGGCGCTGGTCCGGCTCGAGGAGGAGGGGCTGCTGGAGGCGATTCCGTCCGGCGGCTTCATGGTGAAATCGTTCTCCGAGCGCGACGTGCTCGACTCCATCGAGGTGCGCGGCACGATGGAAGGACTGGCGGCGCGGCTCGCCGCCGAGCGCGGCGTGTCCGTGCGCGACACCGAGCCGATGCGCGAATGCCTCGCCCAGATCGACGAACTGATCGCGCCCGCCGAGCTCTCCTTCGACGGCTTCTCGGCCTATGTGGCGCTGAATGCGCGCTTTCATGCCTTGCTGGCCGAGTTGTCGCGCAGTCCGCCGGTGATCCGCCAGGTCGACCGCGCCAGCGCGCTGCCGTTCGCCTCGCCGAGCGGATTCGTGATGGCGCAATCGGCGCTGCCGGAGGCGCGCCACATCCTGGTGGTCGCGCAGGAGCATCACCGCATCGTCATCGATGCGATCGAGAACCGCGAGGGCGCCCGCGCCGAGAGCATCATGCGTGAGCATGCCCGGCTGGCCGCCCGCAACCTGCGGCTGGCCGTGAAGGCGCGTGGTCCGATGGACCTGGTGCCGGCGGCGGTGCTGATCAAGACGCAGATCAACGGCTGAGGAGGCGATCATGCGTTTCCAGGACAATTGGTCGCCTGCGACCCTGGTCTCGACACGCGACCTTGCGCCGGGCATCCGCGAATTCATCCTGCGGCCCGACGGCTATGTCTGCGCGCCCTATGCGGTCGGCAGCCACATCAAGGTCGGCGTCCTCGCCGGCGGCCAGCCCGATGTCCGCTCCTATTCGCTGGTCGGCGAGGCGGACCCGCGGGGCTACCGGATCGCCGTGCGCTTCGCCGAGGATTCCCGCGGCGGATCGCGCTATCTGTGGTCGCTGCAGCCCGGCGCGCGGCTGGACGTGGCGAGCCCGACCTCGCTGCTGCAGGTCGATTGGCAGTATCAGCATTATTGTCTGGTCGCCGGCGGCATCGGCATCACGCCGCTGGTCGGGGCGGCGCATGCGCTGCTGCGTAAGACGCCGAGCGTCTCGCTGCATTACGCGGTGCGATCCCGCGGTGATGCGGCCTACCTCGATGAGCTCTCGGCGCTGCTCGGCGACCGTCTCGCGGTGTATGCCGCGGACCAGTCGCAGCGGCTCGACCTGACCGATCTTTTTTCGAGTCTGCCGTCCGGAGCAGCCGTGCTGTTCTGCGGACCGATGCGGATGCTGGATGCCGCGCGCAGCGCGTGGGCGGCGTGCGGCCGCGCGCCGGCCGATCTCAGCTATGAGACGTTCGGATCGAGCGGCCGGCTGTCGACCGAGCCATTCAAGGTCCGGCTGCGCGACAGCGGCGAGGAGATCGTGGTGCCGCGCGACCGCTCGATGCTCGACGTGCTCAATGCCGCCGGCCACGAGGTCATGGCGGATTGCCGGCGCGGCGAGTGCGGCGTCTGCGCGGTTGACGTCGTCGAAGTCGAGGGCGAGATCGATCATCGCGACGTGTTCTTCAGCGCCGAGCAGAAGCACGAGAGCCGCAAGCTCTGCGCCTGCGTTTCCCGCGCCCACGGCGTGGTCACGATCGATACGCTGGAGCGGACCGACGCGCTGTGAGCGCACTGCCGGCTATTTGTCGGCGAGCAGGTTGACCGGCATCGCCGACGGCGGCTTGCCTGAGGACTTCCGGCCGCTCTGCTCGGCTGCGACGGCGGCGCGTGCGGCCTTCAGGCGTGCATCGGTCTCCTTGTCGGCCAATAGCGCGTCGGTGAGGTTCGCTTCGGCGGTGTACGCCGCCTCGGCCGCGGCCTTGGCCGCCGCGATGTTGGCTGCGGTGGGATTGGCCTTTGCCACCGCCTCCGCCGCGTCGCGGTCGGAAATGGCCTTCTCGTTGGCCGCCAGCGCGGCATCGAGATTGGCGTCGGCGACCGTCTCGGCCGCATCGGCAGCCGCCAGCGTCGCCGCGGCCGGACTGAGCGGCGGCCGGGGGCGCAATGGTTTCGCTGCCGCCTGCGGCTTGACGGCCTGGGCCTGCGGCGGGAACGCGGGCCGAGAGGGTGGTGGCAGTGCCGTTGGCTGCTGGATGGGAGGCGGCTGGAGCGATGGCATGGTCGGCACGAGCCCGATCGGCACCATCCGCGCAAACGAGCTGCGCGCGTCGCGCATCAGGCCGCCCATGATATCGTCGAGCGGGTCGGCCATCGCGGTCCCGCTCACCGCTGCGCCGGCAAGCATGCCGATCGCGGCGGCGACGTTCCTCGTCGTGATGCAGACGGCCATCGGAGCCTCCCTCGCGACGACATCGGGCCAGCCGACCCCCGGCGCTCACCGCCTGCCTTATTCCGGAAATGGGTTTGCAGGGTGGCGCCATCGTGGAGCGCCGCGCCCGACATGCGCCGCATCTGCCACATTGGGCTGTCAGGCGAGTTCCTCGCGCACCCGCGCCGCCGCCGCGCACATCGCCTTCAATTTCCCGAAGGCGGTCGCGCGCGGCAGATATTTCATGCCACAGTCGGGCGCCACGACCAGCCGCTCCGGCGCCACCACTTTCAGGCCGTTGCGGATGCGCTCGGCCACGACAGCGATCGGCTCGATCTCGGGATCGCCGAGATCGAGGACGCCGAGCACGATGGTCTTGGTCGAGAGATCTCTGAGAACGCCGAGGTCGAGCCGCGGCTGCGCCGCCTCGATCGCGATCTGCGCAGCGTGGCAATCGGCAAGCTCGGCCAGGAACGCATATCCGCTCGGCTTGCTGGAGCCCGGCACGATGGCGGCATAACCGAAGCAGACGTGAACGATGGTGGGCACCGTAATATGATCCAGAGCCCGGTTGATCGCCTTGACGGCATAGCGCCGCGCCGCCTGCGGATTGTTGCGGACCCAGGGCTCGTCGAGCTGGATGACGTCGGCGCCGGCGCGTTGCAGGTCGCGGGCCTCGGCATTGACGACCTCGGCGAAAGCCATCGCGAGCGCCTCGTCGTCGCCGTAGAAGTCGTCCTGGGCCTGCTGGCTCAATGTGAACGGCCCGGGCAGGGTGATCTTGGCGGCACGCCGGGTGTTACGGCGGAGGAACTCCATGTCGCGCAGCTCGACCGGCTGCGTCCGCCGGATCGGACCGACGACGCGCGGCACTGGCGTCTTGATTCCGGACGGCGAGATGATGATGGCGGGATTGTCGGCATCGACGCCGTCGAGCGCGGTCGCGAACCGGTTGGAGTAGCTTTCGCGCCGGATCTCGCCATCCGACACGATGTCGATCCCCGCCTGTTCCATGTCGTGGATCGCGACGATGGTCGCGTCGTCCTGGGCGTCGTCGAGCAGCGGCCGGAGAATGCGCCACATGCCCTGCATGCGAATGCGAGGAACGGATTTCGAGAGCATTGCGCGATCGACCAGCCAATCCGGCTGCGGGTAGCTTCCGACCACGGTGGTCGGGAGGAGATGTCGAGGCATATTCACGCAATGGCCCTCCCGCGGGTCCGACTCAACCTTGGGTACGATGGCAGACGATAATTCGGTGTCAGAATGCAACCTAGCGTTTTGTTCGTCTTCGGATCGTCATGGAAATAATTCGTATTTTCTGCAGTTTATCAGTTCAACATTCGTCACGAGGCGGCATCACCGATGCAACACATCCTGACTCTCAACTCCGGCTCATCCTCGATCAAATTCGCCTTGTTCGAGGAAGATGCCGTCCTTGTCGAGACCGTGCATGGCCAGATCGAGGGGCTTGGCCGCAACGCGCCGCATCTCGAAGCAAAGCTGAGGGGCGCTCCGCTGGCCGATGAACGCCTGGATGCAGCGAGCGCCGCCGATCACGAAGCGGCTCTCGGCGTCGTGCTCGAGGTCCTGCAGCGCGCCATCGGCCGCACCGAAGTCGACGCGGTCGGTCACCGCGTCGTTCATGGCGGGCTCGCATTCACGCGGCCGATCGTCGTCAATGACGATGTTCTGAATGATCTGCAAAAGCTCATTCCGCTGGCGCCGCTGCACCAGCCTCACAATCTCTCTGGTGTCCGCGCCGCCCATCGCGCCTTTCCTGGCGCCATGCAGGTCGCATGTTTCGATACCGCGTTCCATCGCTCGCACCCCTGGGTTAACGACACCTACGCCTTGCCGCGCGAGCTCTACGATCAGGGCGTCCGCCGCTACGGCTTTCACGGCCTGTCCTATGAATACGTCGTGTCGCGATTGAAGGAGATCGCTCCGCTCGACGAGAAGGGCCGGGTGGTCGTGATGCATCTCGGCAACGGCGCCTCGATGTGTGCGATCCGGGATGGGCAGAGCATCGGTTCGTCGATGGGCTTCACGGCACTCGACGGTCTGCCGATGGGCACGCGCTGCGGTCAGCTCGACCCTGGCGTCGTTCTCTATCTGCTTGAGGAGAAGCGCATGACGGCCGAGGCGGTCACCGATCTCCTCTACAATCACTCGGGCCTCAAGGGATTGTCGGGGTTGTCGCAGGACATGCGCGAACTGGAGGCCGCCGGCACGACGGAGGCGCGGCAGGCGATCGACTACTTCGTCGACCGCATCAGGCGCGAGCTCGGCGCCATGGCCGCGATCCTCTCTGGCATCGACGCGGTGGTGTTCTGCGGCGGGATCGGCGAGCATGCATGGCGCATTCGCGAGCGCGTCTGCCAGGGATTCGAGTGGCTCGGGATCGCGTTGGACGAAAGCCGCAACCGCGCGAGCCATTCCTTGATCTCTTCGGACCAGTCGCGGGTGCGTGTGCGGGTGGTCAATACCGATGAAGAGATGATGATCGCACGGCACGCCGCGCGGCTGCTGAAGCAGTCATGACTGAGATGGCCGACCAGACCTGCTGATTTGCCGCTTGCATGCGCCGGCTTTTGGTATCATCGAGGATGAAACAACAACAAGGCCGGTGGGGAAGCGATGGAAGGCAGCGCAGCGTTGCGTGAGACGGACCTGGAGTTCGACTATATCGTGGTCGGTGCCGGCTCGGCCGGGTGCGTTCTCGCCAACAGGCTCAGCAGTGACGGCAAGCACACGGTGCTGCTGCTCGAGGCCGGTCCGAAGGACACCAACATCTGGATCCACGTTCCGCTCGGCTACGGCAAGCTGTTCAAGGAAAAGACCGTCAACTGGATGTACCAGACCGAGCCGGAGCCGGGGCTCGACGGCCGCTCGGTGTTTCAGCCGCGCGGCAAGGTGCTCGGCGGCTCCAGCTCGATCAACGGCCTGCTCTATGTGCGCGGTCAGCACGAGGACTACGACCGCTGGCGGCAGCGCGGCAATGTCGGCTGGGGCTATGACGACGTGCTGCCCTATTTCAAGCGGGCGGAAAATCAGTCCCGCGGCGCCGACGACTATCATGGCATCGACGGCCCGCTGCCGGTGTCAGACTGGCGGCACGAGGACCCCTTGTCTGAAGCCTTCGTGAAGGCGGCGGTCGAGGCCGGGTTGCCCTTCAATGGCGACTTCAATGGTGCGAGCCAGGAGGGCGCGGGGTTCTTCCAGACGACGACCCGGCGCGGCCGTCGCGCCAGCACCGCGGCCTCCTACCTGCGGCCGGCGCTCGGTCGCAGCAACCTGCACGTCGAGACCGACGCGCTGGCCCAGCGGATTTTGTTCGAGGGGCGCCGGGCCGGCGGCGTCACGTTCAGCCAGCGCGGCCGGATGCGGACGGCCCGCGCCCGCAGGGAGATCCTGGTGTCGAGCGGCGCCTACAACTCGCCGCAACTGCTGCAGCTGTCCGGGGTCGGTCCGGCCGAGCTGTTGAAGCAGCACGGCCTCGACGTGGTCCTCGATGCGCCCGGTGTCGGGAGTGACCTGCAGGACCATCTGCAGGTGCGTATCGTGATGCGCTGCAGCCAGCGCATCACGCTCAACGACATCGTCAACAATCCGGTGCGCAAGGTGCTGGCCGGCGCACGCTATGCGGCCTTCCGCAACGGTCCGCTGACGATCGCGGCGGGGACGGCCGGCGCATTTTTCAAGACCGATCCGCGGCTCGCGAGCCCGGACATCCAGATCCACTTCATCCCCTTCTCGACCGACAAGATGGGCGAGAAGTTACACACCTTCTCCGGCTTCACCGCCTCGGTCTGCCAGCTCAGGCCCGAAAGCCGCGGTTCGCTGCGGATCAGGAGCGCGGATCCGACGGTGCCGCCGGAAATCCGCATCAATTATCTCGCCAGTGAAACCGACCGGCGGGCCAACGTCGATGGCCTCCGGATCCTGCGGAAAATCCTGGCGGCACCGGCGCTGAAGCCGTATGTCTCGGGTGAAGCCTATCCGGGGTCCAAGATCGTGAGCGATGACGACATCCTGGCCTATTGCCGGCAGACCGGCAGCACGATCTACCATCCGACCTCGACCTGCCGGATGGGGACCGATGCTGTCGCCGTGGTCGATCAGCGCCTGCGCGTGCGCGACATCGACGGCCTGCGCGTGGTCGATGCCTCGATCATGCCGGACCTGGTTTCGGGCAACACCAACGCGCCGGTCATCATGATCGCGGAGAAGGCCTCCGACATGATCTTGCAGGACGCGCGCTGACGCAGGAATGAGTTCGTGACACGTTTCCGGATCGGCACCCGCAAGAGCACGATGGCCTTGGCGCAGACGGAGGAGATCGCCCGCCGGCTGCAGGCCGCGATTCCGTCGCTCGACATCGAGATCGTCAAGTTCGAGACGACGGGCGATTCCGACCAGACCAGCAAGCTGCTCACCCATGGCGGCAAGGGCGGGGCGTTCGTGGCCGAGATCCGCCGCGCCATGCTGGATGGCAGGCTGCATGCAGCAATGCACTCGCTGAAGGACATGCCGGGCAACGAGGAAACGCCGGGGCTGGTGGTTGCGGCGCTGCTGTCGCGCGATCCGCCGGGCGACGTGCTGGTGCTGCGGCGGGGGCTGTCGCTGGACGAATTCCGCAACGATGGCGGCCGGGGCTTCAAGATCGGCACCAATGCCGTGCGCCGCGCCGCCTATGCGCGACGACTGTTTCCGCAGGCCGAGCTGATCCATTTTCGCGGCGCGGCCGATACCCGCATCCGCAAGCTCGACAATGGCGAGCTGCAGAAGCTGCCGGACGGCGGCGCCGTGGGGCCGGCTGATGCGTTGATCATGGCGCGCTCCGGGCTGGAGCGGGTCGGCCTGTCCGACCGCGCCTCCTATGACTTCCCGGTCGCCGACATGCTGCCGGCGGTCGGGCAGGGCATCGTCGCCGTCGAATGCCCGGCCTCCGACTGGGACACGCGGCGCATCCTGGCGACCATCGACGATGCGGCGGCGCGGACCTGCGCCGACGCCGAGCGCGAGGTGCTGTGGGTGCTCAACGGTCACTGCAACTCGCCGATCGCTGGCTTTTCGACCATCGACGGCGGTCAGCTGACGCTGACCGCCTCGGTGCTCGACGAGGATGGCGGCCACTTCATCGAGGCGCAGCGCTCGGCGCCGGCGGATCGTCCGCGCGAGCTCGGCCGGGCGGTCGGGCTCGATCTGCTTGCCAACGGCGCGGCGGAGCTGATCGAGCGCAGCCGGCCGCGCTAGCAAGTCATCCCTTGTAGGCGCGTACCCGTGCCAGCATCTGCTCCACATGGGCGATCGGGGTTTCCGGCAGAATGCCGTGGCCGAGGTTGAAGATGTGGCGGCCGCCGGAATAGCTCGCCAGCACGTCGTCGACCGCCTGGTCGAGCGCCGCGCCGCCGGTGATCAGTGCCAGCGGATCGAGATTGCCCTGCACCGCGACCTTGCTCTGCACCTTCTCGCGCACGAGGCCCGGCTCCGCGGTCCAGTCGATGCTGACGGCATCGATGCCGGTTTCGGCGACGTAGCCCGGCAACAGCGCACCGGCCCCGCGCGGAAAACCGATGATCTTCGCATCCGGACGTACCTTGCGGACGCCCTCGACGATGCGCCGTGTCGGCGCGACGGACCAGCGCGCGAACTCGCGCGGCGACAGCACGCCGGCCCAGGTGTCGAAGATCTGCAGTGCGTCGGCGCCGGCCTCCAGCTGCTTCAGGAGATAGGCGATCGAGCTTTCGACCAGCGCATCGATGATTCTGCCGAACGCATCGGGATGCCGATAGGCGAGCAGCCGCGCTGGCGCCTGATCAGGCGTGCCTTGGCCTGCGACCATGTAGGTCGCGACCGTCCATGGGGCGCCGCAGAAGCCGATCAGCGCGGTGCTCCGCGGCAGCTCGGCCCGCACCCTGCGCAGCGCCTCGAACACCGCTTCCAGCTTCGACAAATCGGCCTTCGCCGACAGCGTCGCGATCTTGTCCGGCGTATCGAGCGGGTCCAGCCGCGGGCCTTCGCCGATTTCGAAGCGGACGCTGCGGCCGAGCGCGTGCGGGATCACCAGAATGTCGGAAAAGATGATCGCCGCATCGAAGCCGAAGCGCCGGATCGGCTGCAGCGTGACTTCGGCCGCGAGTTCGGGATTGAAGCAGAGGTCGAGAAAGCCGCCGGCCTTGGCGCGGACCTCGCGGTACTCCGGCAAATAGCGGCCGGCCTGCCGCATCATCCAGATCGGGGGCACGCTCTGCCGCCGTCCGGCCAGCACGTCGATGAAGGGCTTGTTCACGGCAGTCTCACTCACGCTCGGGCTCCGCAACTTTCGGGAACAGTTTACCGTCCGTGATACATGCCCACGCGGTTCCGGCCAAGGTGATATCGACGCGGAAGCGGCGGGAGATACGAGCGCCATTGCGGTCGCCGGCCGCCACATCTCGCGGAACACGTCTTTCGCCACTGCGTTGTCGTTCCACAGGGAGATTGACCATGGCTGAGAAATTCAATCCTGCGCCCCACGACAAGCACGCGGTCGATCCGCGCGAGGCCGCGCGTCTCGATCGTGAGACGGCTACGCAACTCGACAAGGGACTGATGGATACGTTCCCGGCATCGGATCCGGTGAGCCTGCAACAGCCCTCGACGACCCGAGCGAAGGACGACGACGTCGACCACGATCCGGCGCATGCGTCATCGTTGTGGGACAAGGTGCGATCGGTGTTCGCCCGTTGAACTAACAAGCGGGACGCCGCTTGCGACCGCGGATTTCTCGGTGTGGCTCCGTATTTGTACGGGAGCAGCCGTAGTCTTACGGGCCGCTGAGGACACCTTCGGAGCAGCCGCATTTCAGAGTTAAATAAGATGTCCATGGGAACCTCGGCGCGTCCGGAGAGTCCCGCGGAATGGACGTTGGTGCGACCAGAGTTGATCGAGGCCGCCTGCCCATGTGGGCGGCTGGCGTGCTTGCGCTCGTGTCGGTCG
This sequence comes from Bradyrhizobium sp. SZCCHNRI1009, assembly GCF_032487575.1. Classification (NCBI taxonomy): domain Bacteria; kingdom Pseudomonadati; phylum Pseudomonadota; class Alphaproteobacteria; order Hyphomicrobiales; family Nitrobacteraceae; genus Bradyrhizobium; species Bradyrhizobium sp. SZCCHNRI1009. The sequence continues at coordinate 331,522 of NZ_JAUEUL010000002.1, forward strand.
CCATTCTCGCTTTCAGCATCTGGGGCGAATGGACCTCCCGCCAGGCGGAGGTGCGAAATGCCGAAACCGATCTCGGCAATCTCGCTCATTCGCTCACCCAGCACGTCGAGGACACATTCGAGCTTGCGGATTCGCTGTTGCGCGGCGTCGTCGCGGCGCTGGAAACCGATGACGGCAAGCCCGGCGCGATCACCCGACTGCAGACGATCCTGAAGGCGAGGAAGCGCAATCTCGGGCGCATCCGCGGCATCTTCGCGTATGGCGAAAACGGCGACTGGCTCGCGACCACCGAGGACGTCACGCTCACCAACTACAACAATGCCGATCGCGACTACTTCGCGCACCACAGGGTTTCCGCCGATCGTTCGCTGCTGATCGGTCGCCCGGTGCAGAGCAGGGCTGGCGGCCAGTGGGTCATCACCCTGTCGCGGCGCTGGAATCACGCGGATGGCCGGTTCGGCGGCGTCGTGCTGGCAACCATCGACGTTGCCTATTTTGCTCAGTTCTACCGTCAGTTTGCCGTCGGTCGTCAGGGCACGATCAGCCTGATGAGCCGGGACGGAGCCGTCCTCGCCGACAATGTCGGGCCAGACCCGCAGGCGGTCGGGCGCCCCGTCCTTGAATCGATTCCCTATCATCCCGCATCGGGACCGTTGCATTTCCGGCGGCTCGGCGAAACGTCCGACCGCATCGGGTTCTATCAGCACGCGCAGCGCTATCCGTTCCTCATTCTGGTGACGCGCACGGAGGCGGAGGTCCTGGCCGAATGGAAGCGTGATGCGCTCATTCGGCTCACGGTGCTGGTCTGTCTGGTTGCGCTCGTCATTGCGATCGGCATCTTCCTCGCGAAGCAGTTGCTGCAGCGCCAGCAGCTCGCCGCGGCGCTGGCCGCCAAGGAAGAAAACTTCCGGCTGCTCGCCGAAGGCTCCAGCGACATCGTGACGCGGATCGAGCTGGACGAATGCATCGGCTACGTTTCGCCCTCGACCATGCGCGTGCTGGGCTGGCATCCGTCGCAGCTCCTGGGCAAGCGCGCGCTCTCCGGCGTGCATCCGCTCGATCGCCCGCAGTTGCAGGAGATCCTCGATCAGCTCAGGCGAGGGGCCGTCGACGAAGCCCGTGCCACCTATCGCATGCGCCGCCGCGACAAGTCGGAGATCTGGGTCGAGGCCACGATCCGCGCCACCCGTCAGCCGGATGGTGCGCTCGACGGCTTCGTCGCGGTCACCCGCGACGTGACCCAGCAGAAGACGCTGCAGGGCCGGCTCGAGACACTGGCCATCGAGGACGGCCTCACCGGGCTCGCCAACCGCCGCCGGTTCGACGAGCGGCTGCTGGAGGAGTGGGGCAGGGCCTACCGCGACAAGACCTCGCTGGCGCTGCTGATGATCGACATCGACCACTTCAAGGCCTTCAACGACGCCTATGGCCATCCGGCCGGCGACGAGTGCCTGCACACCGTGGCCGGCATTCTCGCCGACGAGGCGCAGCGCAGCTCGGATCTGGCAGCCCGCTACGGCGGCGAGGAGTTCGCCATCCTGCTGCCGAACACCGATGCCGGGGGCTGCGCCAGGCTCGGCGAGCGGATCAGGCGGGCACTGCACGAGGCCCGCATCGTCCACGATCACAACCCGGCGGGAATCGTCACCGCGAGCATCGGCGGTGCGGTGTGCCGGCCGGGCTTCGAACGCTCCGCCGGCCCGGCCTCGCTGATCGAGGCGGCCGACCGCGCGCTCTATGCCGCGAAGGACGCCGGCCGCGACCGCCTGATCATGGCCGGCGAGGTGGTCGACCTGCCCGCCGGCAAGGCGCCGGCGACCGTCCCGGCGTGAGATCGCCGCCTGCTCAGTAGTGCGGCGGCGGCTCATTGCGCGGCCCCTCGGTATTGCCTTGCGCCTCCTCGAGCCGCTCCACCAGCAGGGCGACCTGTCGCTTCAGCGCATCGATCTCGCGCCACTGCGCGGTGATGGTCTGGTTCAGCGTCTCGATCGTGTCGTCCTGAAACGTCAGGCGCATCTCCAGCGTGTCGATCCGCTCGCCGAGCTGCGCGTTGGATTGCTCAGAGCTGTTCATCGCGTGCGCCCTCCGGAACGGCCTTGATCGTGGCCTCGCTGTGCTCCCGCAGCCCGTGACCGAGCGCCACCCGTTCGTCGAACACGAAACAGCCGCCGCGCCAGCGGCTCTCGGATTCCGGGGTCTCCTCGAGATATTTCAGGATGCCCCCCTTGAGGTGGTAGACCTCGGAAAAGCCGCGCGCCAGCAGCAGCGCGCTCGCCTTCTCGCAGCGGATGCCGCCGGTGCAGAACATCGCGATCCGCTTGTGCCTGGCAGGATCGAGCGCGCGTGCGGCAAAATCCTTGAACTGCCCGAAGCTCTGCAGGCCCGGATCGATTGCGCCCTCGAACGTGCCCATCGCCACCTCGAACGCATTGCGGGTGTCGAGCACGACGGTATCGGGCGCTGCGATCAGCGCGTTCCAATCGGCGGGACTGACATAGGTCCCGACCTGGCGGGTCGGATCGGCGGCGGGATCGCCGAGCGTCACGATCTCCCGCTTCAGCCGCACCTTGAGGCGCCGGAACGGCATGGCGGTGGCGCGCGAGTATTTCAGCTCCAGATTGTCCAGCCGGCCGGCGAACAGCATTCCGTCGCGAAACTCGCCGACGAGGGCGGCAATTGCCGGCTCGGTCCCGGCCACGGTGCCGTTGATGCCCTCCTCGGCCAGCAGGACGCTGCCCTTGACGCCGCGTTCGGCGCAAAAGGCGTGGAGCGGCGCACGCAGGTCGCGAAAATCCGGCAGGGCGACGAACTGATAGAAGGCGGCGACGGCGAGGGGCATGCGGCCGTTTACCAGCAGAGCTGACCATAGAAAAGCTGGTATCCCCGGGCATTGCCGAGCCCGGAAGGAATGTGCGATGTAGCCGGCCAGCACTGGTATTCCAACCACCACACGATCACGCAGCGAGCAACGATGAGAAGCTTCCATTTCCCCGGCAGGTCGACGGTCCACGCCCAGAACGGAATGATCGCGACATCGCACCCGCAGGCGGCGCTGGCCGGGATCGAGGTGCTGCGGGCCGGCGGCACCGCGGCCGATGCGGCGGTGGCAGCCTGCGCCCTGCTCGGAGTGATCGAGCCGCAATCGACCGGTATCGGCGGCGACTGCTTCGCCCTGGTCCAGCCCAGGGGCGAGGGCCGGATCATGGCCTATAACGGCTCGGGCCGGGCGCCTGCCGCCGCGACCGTGGACTGGTACCTCGAGCGCAAGATCCATTCGGTGCCGCTGACCTCCGCCCACGCCGTCTCCGTGCCCGGTGCCATCGATGCCTGGGCGCGCATCCTGCACGACCATGGCCGGCTCGGCCTCGACCGGCTGCTGCAGCCGGCGATCCGCGCCGCCGAGGACGGCTATGTGGTGGCGCCGCGGGTGGCCTTCGACTGGAACAACCAGTTCGAGAAGCTCAAGAACGGCACCAACACCGCGCGCTACTTCCTGCCGCGCGGCAAGGCGGCGGCGGTCGGCGACGTGATCCGCCAGCCGGAGCTGGCGCAGACGCTGCGCGTGATCGCCAAGGAGGGGGCGAAGGGCTTCTACACCGGCGCGGTCGCCGAGGACATGGTGCAGACGCTGCGCGGCATCGGCGGCCTGCACACCCTGGAGGACTTCGCCAATCACCAGACCGAGGTGACCTCGCCGATCGGCACCACCTACAAGGATCACGACGTCTGGCAGTGCCCGCCGAACGGCCCGGGCATCACGATGCTGGTGATGCTCAACATTCTTTCCCGCTTCGACCTCACGCGGATCGATCCGCTCAGCGTCGAGCGCTTCCACCTCGAGGCCGAGGCCGCGCGCATCGCCTACATGATGCGCGAGCAGCATATCGGCGATCCCGCGCACATGACCACCGAGGTCGCGAGCATCCTCGCCAAGGAGTTCGCCGACGAGTACATCTCGCAGATCAGCCTCGACAAGCTGCTCGATCTGCCGAACGTTGCGCCGCCGATGAATCCGGAGACGGTCTACATCACCGTCGTCGACCGCGACCGCAACGTCTGCTCCTTCATCAACTCGATCGCGCATTCGTTCGGCTCGGCCATCGTCTCCAACGAGACCGGCGTGCTGCTGCAGAACCGCGCCGGCGGCTTCCGCATCCAGCCCGGTCATCCGAACTGCATCGGTCCGGGCAAGCGTCCGCTGCACACCATCATCCCGGCGCTCGCCACCAAGGCCGGCCGCGCCCAGATGTCGTTCGGCGTGATGGGCGGCCAGTATCAGCCGGTCGGCCAGACCCACGTGCTGACCAACATCCTCGATTATGGCTGCGACGTGCAGGAAGCGATCGATATGGCGCGCGGCCTGCATTACGAGGGCGTCTATCAGCTCGAGGACGGCGTGCCGGCCGATGTCGTCGAAGGCTTGCAGAAGATCGGCCACAAGACCACCAAGGTGGTGTCGCCGCTCGGCGGCGGCCAGGCGATCTGGATCGACTGGGACAAGGGCACGCTCACCGGCGGCTCCGACCCGCGCAAGGACGGCTGCGCGCTGGGATATTGAGGCGGGCGCGTTCTCGCGGACTATCTCACCATCACTGCGCTTGGGCCCAGTCGTGTCCACACATTCCGCTGTCGTCCCGGCGTTGAGCCGGGACCCATGCCCCCAGGGAGCGGTTTGAGGCAGGCTGGCAATTGGCTTTTTGCCCATCACGTCTGCTGCGGCGCAAGGGTCCCGGATCGGAGCCGCGACGCGCTGGCGCGCGTCACGGCTTGTCCGGGACGACAGCGGTGGGTTTGGCGGATTTACAATTCAAACAGCCATCGAGTTGAAGACATGAGGACGTGATCTCGCGGCGAGACTCGCCCGAGGTCTGCACTTGGTCGTCCCTCGCAATCATGCAGAGGGCGCAGGGAATGCCGGGTGAAGGCCTCACCCATGGCCCGCCTGCGAAAAAAATGCAGGCGGCAGGTACCACAGGCAAAGCCGAACACTCCGGCATTCCCTGCGCGACGGTCTTCACGCTTATACGCAGTCTCCCTGGTGCGCCGGGCTTGTTGGCCACCATGCCGCGACGATGCTTGCGCATCGCGCGGGTGACACCAGCGTCGGGGTGTCAGGACGCTGCGACTTCACGTCCGCAAGATATCGTTCGTCCGCATCCTCGTCGAAGAGAATGCTGCGATCTCTCGCGGCCATCGCACCCCGCCTCGCGTGTCGTGACGATCGCGCGCTACGCCCCTCTGCGGTGAGGCGGGATGCGCGGAGATAATCATGATTTCCGATTATTGGCAATAGGATTATTTTTTTCGGAAGCAGATGCCGGGCTGGTCAGCCGCTCCCGCTTGGGCTAAACCGCGGCTCCCGTGAACGAGCAGAGGCGGTCTGGAGCATGCGGCGTCCGATGAACAGAAGAGTTGCGCTGATGATGGCGGCATCGGCCGCGGCCGGTGGCGTGCTGGGCTCCCGCGCGGTCTCGGCACAGACCAGTTCCGCCCAACCGACAGGAAAGACCATGACCACTCCCTCCGGACTGCAGATCATCGACACCAAGGAAGGCACCGGCGCGACGCCGACGCGCGGTCAGACCTGCGTGATGCATTATACGGGCTGGCTCTATGAGAACGGCCAGAAGGGCAAGAAATTCGACTCGTCTGTGGATCGCAACGAGCCGTTCGAATTCCCGATCGGCATGAAGCGCGTGATCGCCGGCTGGGACGAGGGCGTCGCCACCATGAAGGTCGGCGGCAAGCGCACGCTGATCATTCCGCCCGAGCTCGGCTATGGCGCACGCGGTGCCGGCGGCGTGATCCCGCCGAACGCGACCTTGATGTTCGACGTCGAGCTGCTGGGCGTGAAGTAGGTCTGGGAGAGTGAGGGCGGTTCGGTCAGCAAGCGTGCTGTGCGATACAGCGTCCTCTCCCCCAAGGCGAAGCGGAAGCTTCGCCAGGGTGGGAGAGGACATCACCGGCCCATCCGCGAACGCTATAGGGTGAGGGGTATCCTTCGGCGAGCGATGCTCGGGGAGAGATACCCCTCACCCGACGAAGCTTGTGGGGACTGTCCTGCATGCCCTCTCCCACAAGGGGAGAGGGCGCATTCATAGGCGCCGGTTGGGACGCCGATAGTTGCTATTCGTCGTCAACTAACAACGGCGCGAAGACCGGCCCGCGAGGGGCCGGTCTTGTTAGTTTCTGGAGATCGTCATCGCGCGACCTCAGCGACCGCGCCGATCCTGCTCAGAGGTTCTTGTTCGCAGCGCCGGCGGCGGTGTTCACCGCGTCCTTGGTCGCCTGCTTGGCATCGCCCAGCGCCTGCTGGCCCTTGCCCTTCACTTCCTGGATCGCGCCTTCGCCCTGCAGACGGTCGTTGCCGGTGGCTTCGCCGATGCCCTGCTTGGCCTTGCCGATCGCCTCGTTGGCGACGCCCTTGATCTTGTCGGTGGTGGCACCCATGATTTCGTCCTCCGTTGTTCGTGTGAACTCCACCGACCCAACGCACCCAATGCAGAAAGGTTCGCGCGGAACTGCGAATAGCTTCGTTGCGGTATTTCGGCTAAGAACTGTCGGTTCCCTCGAACCGACGAAATCCCGAGAAGAAAATCATGTCAGGCTCTCACGATCACGCGCACGGCCATTCCCACGATCACGGCGACGAGCGCTGGAAGCACGACGGCGTCCGCGTCATTCCGGGTCATCAGCTCGATGGCAACGTGCCGTCGACACCGGGCATGGACCGCAAGGCCGCGATCAACTTCGCGCGCGTCGGCGCGCAGAAATTGTGGGCCGGCACCGTCACGATCCGGCCGGACGCCAAGACCGGCGCGCATCATCACGGCCATCTCGAAAGCGTGATCTACGTCGTCAAGGGCAAGGCGCGGATGCGCTGGGGCGATCGGCTGCAATTCACCGCGGAGGCCGGCCCCGGCGACTTCATCTTCGTGCCGCCCTATGTGCCGCACCAGGAGATCAACGCCAGCCCGGACGAAGTGCTGGAATGCGTGCTGGTGCGCAGCGACGGCGAGGCGGTCGCGATCAACATCGACATAGAGCCGGTCGAGAAGCCGGAGACGGTGCTGTGGATCGATCCGGTGCACCGCGATCCCGCCGAGTCGAAGCCGTAGCCATCAAGGAAATGGCGGAGCCGTCTCGCGACGGCTCCGCCGGGCAGGGAGTGGCTATACCGCCCTCCCTCTCACACGCGAAGCAGGGGCGACTGTCGCGCGTGTGTCTCGCGGTTCGTTGTCTCGAGCCGCAGTTCGGATGAATGCCGATCAGGCCGCCTCGTCGGCGCGGCGCCAGACCGGAAACGGATCCGACAGCCGCGCCCATGCGGCGACATCCATCGCAGGCTTCCCCGGCAGCAGGCAGGCGTCGAGCCGCGCGCTCAGGCCCGCCTCATCCATGTTGCTGCCGATGAACACGATCTCCTGGCGGCGGTCGCCATAGACCTCGTCCCAGCGCCCGAGCATGCGCGTGCGCCAGTCGAGGTCCTCGGGCCACAATTTCTGCGGCACCGCAGCCCACCAGAAGCCGAGCGCGCTGGTGCGGACGATGGCGCCGGCCTGGCTGATCTCTCCGAGCCATTGCGGCCGGGTCGCCAGCCAGAAATGGCCCTTGGCGCGGATCACGCCCGGCCAGGATTCGCGCAGGAACCGGTCGAAGCGAGCCGGAATGAACGGCCGTCGGGCGCGGTAGACGAAGCTCGTCACGCCATAGGCCTCGGTCTCCGGCGCATGGTCGGCGAAGCCGTAGAGCTCGCTGTACCAGAGCGGGTGCTGCTGGGCGCGGTCGAAGTCGAAGCGCCCGGTCGCAAGCACGCGCTCCAGTGGCACACGGCCCTGGTTGGTCTCGATGATGTCGGCGTCCGGATTGAGCGCGCGAATGATCTTGCGCGCGGCGTCGCGCTGATCGCTGCTGGCATCGTCGACCTTGTTGAGCACGATCACGTCGGCGAACTCGATCTGCTCGACCAGCAGATCGACCAGCGCGCGCCGGTCGCCGTCGAACTGGTCGCCGCGGTCAGTCAGGAAGTCGGACGACGAATAGTCCTTGAGCAGGTTGACCGCGTCGACCACCATCACCATCGTGTCGAGGCGCGCGACATCCGACAGGCTCATGCCATGCTCGTCGCGGAAGTCGAAGGTCGCCGCCACCGGCAGCGGCTCTGAAATGCCGGTGGCCTCGATCACGAGATAGTCGAAACGACTGCTCTCGGCCAGCGTGCGGACTTCCTTCAGCAGGTCGTCGCGCAGGGTGCAGCAGATGCAGCCATTGGTCATCTCGACCAGTTGCTCATCCGTCCGTGACAGATTGGCACCGCCATCGCGAACGAGGTCCGCATCGATGTTCACCTCGCTCATGTCGTTGACGATCACCGCCACCTTCAGACCCTGGCGGTTGTTCAGGACGTGGTTCAGCAAAGTGGTCTTCCCAGCCCCGAGGAAGCCGGACAAGACCGTGACGGGGAGTTTGCGCATCGAGATCGAACAGCCTCTTCAGGGGAAGGGGTCGGTGCCGGCGAACGGGCATGCGGCCTCAATCGTTATGTTATAACATAACATCATCTCAAGTCGCGCTGGGTGTCAAGGGAGAGTGGTGACAAAGGTGTGAGAGGCGTGATGACGTGGGGTCTTGCCGCGGGCGGTGGACGCGCGGGGCAGGCGTCGGCCTCAAGGAGCAGAGCAGGTTCAGCGGTGTGCTTTAGAACCGTCGGGACACCGATCCGCTTGAGCGATGTTGCAGGAGCGACGCTGCAAGAACAACGCTGCAAGATCAACGACTGGTGCGCTCCTTCTCCCCGTTCTTACGGGGAGAGGGTCGGGGTGAGGGGCAGCCACACAAGAAGTCTTAGTTGTTAGGTCCGTTCTTTCTTGGCGTGAGGACGTTCGTGATGTGATCCGAACCTCTGTGATTCAGGTGAGACGGGTGGAGGCTATCGACTCAAACCGCTCGTGCGGCTGCCGCTCACCCCACCCCTCTCCCCGTGAAGAACGGGGAGAGGGGGCGCACCGTCATTGCGGCTGGAGCGTGCCTCATATGCAGCAAGCTACTTCGACAAAAACGCCGTGCCGGCCTGGCCGCTGGTCGCCGACATCGACAGCGCGCCGGGCGCGATCGCCCAGTTGGTCTGGTTGAGGATCAGCGTGTTGAACACCATCGTGACGCTGTTGCTGCTCATGGTCGAGACCGAGTTGATGGTGACGTTGCGGCTCGGCAGGTACATCAGGCCGGTGTAGGACGAGCTGCTGGTGCCGTTGATCGGCAGGTTCGTCGTCGACAGGCCTGACGGCTCGTACATCAGGATGTTGGCGTAGGTGCCGCTGGTCGGCGCCGACAGCGTCGCATTGACGTTGCCGTTGAAGGTGAGCGTCGCGTTCTGGTCGACGAGGTAGAAGGTGACGCCGCTGCCCGTCACCGTCCACCCCGAATTGAAGGTCATCGCGCCGCCCTTGATGATGTAAAGGCCGGGATTGAGCGTCAGCGTGCCGGAGCCGTTGAAATTGGTCGCGCCGCAATACACGCCGGGGCTGAGCGTGACCGAGCCGGGATCATAGACTTTGTTGTTGGTGGTGCACGCGCCCACCGTGACGACGGGCAGCTTGCCGGCGAAGGGATCGGCGATCGCGGCGCAGCCGGTCTCGGCCGGCGGGGTGACGCCGCCGTTCTTGGTGATGTTGGTGCCCTTGATGCAGATGCGCTTGACGTTGAGCGTGGCGTTGAACATCGCCGCCGGGCTCTGCGTCGACAGCACGTGAACCTCGCAGCTCGGCGCATTGAGCTGGGCGCCGGAATTCACCAGCAACGATTGCGCGTTGATGGTGCTGACCAGCAGGATGCAGACCGGCGACCTGGCCTGCGCACCGGCTTTCGCCGTAGCGGACGCCGTCACGCCGAGCGACGTCGTGCCCATGACATTGAGGAACGAGGTCTTCACCGTGGTCGTCGCGGTGCCCGACAGCGAGCCGTCGCCGTTGGCCGTGAAGGTCGCCGACGTGCCGGTGCCGAACCGGCCCTTGAAGCTGCCCGAGAACACCGCGCTCGCGGTCGAGACCTGCTGCGCGCTGGCCTGGGTCACGCCGGCGAGGACCGCGGCATCGACCGACTTCTGGAGTTGCGCCTTGGTGTCGCTGGACTTGGCGAAATCGACGGCGGCGCCGACCGACACCAGGATGGGGATGATGGTGATGGCGAAGATCATGCTGATCTGGCCGTCCTTCGCGCGGCCAAATCTCCATGCCAGATCGCGAAGTGTCTTCGACGAAATCGATACGGTCATGTGCAACGCTTCCTGCTGATGGCTGTCCGAGGCTCGACGCCGGCGGATGCGAGCCCGTGCTGCAAGGAAGTGGCGGCCAGACATTACCGCATGCTGAATCCGGTTCCGTAAAGGAACCCTGCGACGTCGTTGCGGAAGCCGAAGGTTATCAGTGTATTTGCCGGATCATCGAGAGGTGCTTGTTCGCACCACTCACTGGTAGTAGCCGCGCGAATTGCTTGTATTCGGCGGTGGCCGCTTGTGAGTTGCAGGTCGTTTGAATTGCTCTTGCCGGTTAGTGTCCGCTAAGCGCGCGAGCGCCAGATCCGGGGCGAGAGAACGAGGCTGCAAACGAGTGCGTAGGCGACGAGCGACAGCGTGACCATCGCGGCGAGCGAGGCCATGCCGCCGCCGAGCATGACGATGGCGGCATAGCCGCCGCCCGCCGCGATCAGCACGCGCAGGGCGGAGCCGACGAACGGCCACAGCACGTGCCCCGCGCCTTGGCCGGCAAAAGCCAGCACGAAGCCGAAGCCGAGCGCGGCGTAGGCCGGCGCTACGGTGCGCAGATAGGTCGCGCCCTCGCGCACAACCTCGGCGTCGCGGCTGAACAGGCCGAGCCAGAGCGGCGGATGCAGCGCCACGATCACGCCGATGGTCCCGACCAGCGCGGCGCCCGCCAGGGCGCTGATCCAGGCGATGCGGCGCGCACGGCCGCGCTGTCCGGCGCCGACATTGATGCCGACCATGGTCAGGGTGGCCGTGCACAGTCCGAACAGGATCGGGATCATGATGTAGTCGAGCCGCGAGGCGATGCCGTAGGCGGCGAGCTCGGAGGTGCCGAAGCGGCCGGCGAGCGCGGTCACCAGGATGACGGTGAGATTGACCATGACCGCGTTCAGCGCGGTCGGCAGTCCGACCCTCAGGATGTCGGCGAACAGCCGGGCCTGCAGCGGCGCAACGCGCACATGCAGGCTGGAGCGGCCGGAGGCCATATAGCGCACCAGCACCAGCATGGCGCCGCAGTAATACAGGCCGAAGGCGATGCCCGCGCCGGCGATGCCGAGCCCCGGCAGCGGGCCGAGGCCGAAGATCAGCAGCGGCGAGGCGGGGATCATGACCAGCGCGCCGACCAGGGTGACCAGCGCCGGCACGCGCACATTGCCGGCGCCGCGCAGCGCCGCCGCCTGCAGGTTGACGATCCACACCGGGATGGCGCCGGCGAACAGATAGTTGGAGTAGCGCAGCGCCGCCTCCAGCGCGCCTGCGCGTCCGCCGAGCGCATGGTACAGGGCCGGGCCGAGCAGGGCGGTCGCGAGCGTGAACAGGCCGCCGGCGATCACCGCCAGCACGATCGCATGGAACGCGATGGCATCGGCATCGGCGTTGTGCCCGGCGCCGACGGCGCGCGCCACCGCCGAGGAGACGCCGCTGCCGATGCCGCCATTGGACATCATCGTCATCAGCATGAAGATCGGGAACACCAGCGCGACGCCGGCCAGCGCATCGGTGCCGAGGAAGCCGACGTAGTAGGCCTCGGCGACGTTGACCGCGGTCTGCGCCACCAGCACCGTCATCGTCGGCAACGCCAAGCGGAACAGCGCCGGCAGCACCGGGCCGGAGAGCAATGCCGTGCGGGCCGACGCGGCCTTGGCGCGCGACGGAGCCGGGGCCGGCGTGACAAGCGGCGCTGGCGCCTCCGGAGCTGCCGTGCCGCTACGCCGGGCCTCGCCGGTCGCCTGGGTGGAAACGTCCATCGGATCTCCGTGCGCCCTGGCGAGCCGTTGCTTTTGAATGATGATCATCATTCAATATGACAGCGGCCGTGCGCGGGTCAAGGCGACCCTGGCGCAGACCGATCATGAAATGTTGAAGGAGCGAGGTGGTGCGCCCGCCCGGCGCCAGCAGCCGCTAATAATGGACGCGCAGGCCGATGCCGCCGTGGATGGTGTTGCCGACCGGCTGCGGGCCGAGCGTGCCGTTGACGAACAGGTCGGCGATCCAGCCCTGCGGCAGGCGGAACCCGAGCCGGCCGCCATATTCGAACCAGCCCTGGTTGCCCATGGTCGGCGTCACCGTGCCGTTGCCGGTGACGGTGGCGACGATGCCGGAGCTGGTCGCGAACGACTGGACGTAGCCGCCATTGATGTTGGCCTCGATGCTCGTGCCGAACAGGTGGGTCCACTGGCCGCCGACCTTGACCAGGCTGGTGCGGTCGGTGCCGCCGGCGATCGTCGCGTCGAACGGGTTGAAGGCCACCGTGGGATCGCGATAGCCGGCGACGTGCTGCCACAATTGCCACAGCTCGACCGAGGCCGCGAGCTCGTCGCGCGGCGAGAACCGGCTGATCCAGCCGGCGCGGCCATAGACCGCGTAGTTCGATGCCGTGGTGGTGCCGTCCACCGTGACGTTGCCGAGGCTCGTCGCATAGCTGCGGCCGTAGCGCACGCGCTCATAGGGCGTCAGGATCGTGCCGACGTCGAAGAACGGCCGCGACGAGCCCCAATCGGCGAAGTCGTAGCGCAGCGCAAAGGCGCCGATCGGCGCAGACGTCACGTGATAGCCGTTCTCGTCGTAGTGCGTGTAGGCGAGGCCGGCGAGCAGCGCCAGATTGCTGGTGAGCTGCTTGCGGCCATGGATGCCCGCCGAGAACGAGCCGGCCGAGCCGAACGCGCTGACGCAGTCGCTGCAGTTGACCTGCTCATTGACGCCGAGCAGCACCAGCCCGAGCACGCGGTTGGTGATCATCTGGTTAAAGCGCTGGTCGGCGAGGCTGTTGATCGCGTTGGCGCTGTTTCCCGCGCCGGTGGGCGACGGCGACGGGGTCGGCGTGCTCGAGGGCGAGGGCGTCGGCGTCGGACTGGCGGTCGATGTCGGCGTGGCCGACGGCGTCGGCGTCGCGGTGGGCGAGGAGGTCGGAGACGGCGACGGGGTCGGGCACGGCGCCGCCGCGAAGTTGTCCACCCCGCAATTGCTCTGCGCGGCGGCCGGCGCGGCGTGCAGGGCGAGCGCGAGCAGCCCGCCGGCGATGGCCGTCATCAGGAGAGCAAGCTGACCGCGTCGCGTCCTCATCGTCATCGCCCGCACAGGATGCCGGTGAAGTCCTGCGGCGGCGCATTGCTGGCGAGATCGGTGACCGTGCAGAGGCCCGATGTCGACGCGCAGCTCGCCGCAAAGCTCCAGGACGGATTGCTGGTCTTCTTGATCGTGCTCCTGCCGTTGCCGGTTGCGGTGATGATGGCCGTGTCGCCGGGCTGGGTCAGCTCGAGGCATTGGAAGGTGAGGGTGCAGACCCGCGACGCGCCTTCCTGCAGCACGACCATGGTCTGGCCGCGCTGCGAGCGGATGTCGAGGATGGTGCCGCGCACGCCGATGGTCGCGAGCGGCGTGTTGATCTTGTAGGCGGTCTTCTCGGAATGGCCGGTGACGAAGCGGAACGCGCCGGTGCCGAGCCGGATCGCGATGTCGCGATAGCTGGTCTCGTCGTTGAACACGGTGCGGTCGAGCGTCAGGGTGGCGTTGGCGCCGAGCGAGAGATTGGTGCTGTCGATCATGACGAGCCGCGCGGCGCTGTCATTGCCGGTGCGCACGGTCTCGTTGCGTACGACGCCGTCGCCGACATTGATCGGGCTGCTCGACGCGCCTGCAACGCGCAGCACGTCCTTCTGCACCAGCACGGCTTCGCCGATGCGGCCGTCGGCGCTCGCGCCGCCCGCGACGCCCAGCAGGGCGGCGGCCGAGATCGCAGCAACACAGGTTCGGCGACGCAGGCTCATATCCACACCGAAGGTCGTTCCCTGCTCAATCTAGCCGAAGACGGCGCGCGGGGTTGTTGTAAAATGGGCACAAGTTTGCCTCGATGACCGTTCGGTGGTTAGTTGCCGTCACCGTGGGATCAGTTCAACGCGGAGGCCCATGAAGGTATCTGCTGCTCGCCGGGATGACGACGAAGATGACGGCGAGGTTGCGCAGGATGGCGCTCTGTCGGTCCGCCGCGGCGTGATGACGGCGTTGCTGATCTTCGCGATCGCGCACGTCGTGCTGATGATCGGGCTCGCCTCGCCGCCGAAATTCGTCTTCGACGAGGTGCATTACGTGCCGGCGGCGCGGCAGATGCTGGGACTGGGGCCGGCGACGCCGCAGCTCAACCCGATGCATCCGCCGCTCGCCAAGGAGCTGATCGCGCTGTCGATCAGGACGTTCGGCGACAATGCCTTTGCATGGCGCTATCCCGGTACCGTGCTCGGCGGGCTCGCCGTCGCCGCGATCTATCTGTGCGGCCTGGCGCTGTTCGCGGCGCAATGGCCCGCCATCGCGGCGGCGCTGCTCGCGGCCTTCAACCAGATGCTGTTCGTCCAGGCGCGCATCGCGATGCTCGACATCGGCGCGCTCGCCTTCAGCCTGCTCGGGATCGCGGCGTTCCTGTTTTCGTTCAGGCAGCGCCGGCCGCAGGTCGTGTTCGCGCTGGCGGGGGCGCTGTTCGGCCTTGCGATCGCCTGCAAATGGAGCGGGCTGTTTCCGCTCTTGACGGCGCTTCTCATCGTCGGTCTCATCAAGCTGTTGCAGCATTGGCAGACCTCGTTCGGCGATGGCGAGCCGACCGACTGGTATCGGCCCGAGCAATGGCCGCAACTGAGCTGGCTGCAGATCGTGCTGTGCCTCGTCGCGATGCCTACTGTCTGCTATCTCGCGACCTTCGTCCCGCTGCACGGCCTGTCCGTCATGGGCATCTTCGAGGCGCAGCGGCGCATCTTCGCCGACAGCGTCACCACGGCGATCGCCGGCCACACCTATATGAGCGCGTGGCCGACCTGGCCGCTGCTGGTCCGTCCGGTCTGGTTCCTGTTCGACAAGAATGGTGACACCGACATCGCCGCGGTGGTGCTGCTCGGCAATCCGCTGGTGCTGTGGCCGGCGCTGGCCGCGCTCGCGATCTGCGCCCGGGATTTCATCGCGACGCGCAGCGCGACGGCGTTCCTGATCCTGGCGTTCTATCTCGGCTGCTATCTGCCCTGGGCGCTGCTGCCGCGCGCGCTAAGCTTCATCTACTACTACCTGCCGTCGGCGACGCTGGCGAGCCTCGCGCTCGTCCATGCGCTGCGACGCTGGCCGCGCTGGGTGCTGGTGAGCTATGTCGCCGTCGCGATCCTGGGCTTCGTCGCGATGCTGCCGATCAGCGCCGCCTTCATCGGCACGACGATGCAGACCTTCACCCGGCTGATGCTGTTCCAGAGCTGGATCTGAACGCGGACAAAAAGCGCCCCGCCCGCCAGGGACCGTAAGCAGGCGGGGCGATGCGCGGCGGAGCGCTCACTTCGCCGCGGTTTTGGTGTCCATGTTGACGACCTGGACCCGCCGGTTGAGCGGATCGGCCGGGTTGGCCGCGTCCTTGAGCTTGGTCTTGCCGTAGCCGACCGTGACGAGGTCCTGGCCGGGGAGGGCGAACTTCTCGACCAGATAGCGCTTGATGGTGTCGGCGCGGCGCTCCGAGAGATCCTGGTTGAAGCCGTCGCTGCCGATGCCGTCGGTATGGCCGGCGACCACGAAGGTCGAGCCCTTCAGGTTCGGATCGGACAGCGCCTTGCCAAGCTCCTGCACGGCCGGCATCGAGGCCTTGCTGATGTCGGCCGAATTGTAGTCGAACTGGATCTCGAGATCGATCTTGGGCTTGGTCGCCGCGATCTCGGCGATCTGTTCGCGCTCGCCGAGCGACAGCGAGCGGGTCTTGCGGTTGCGCATGCTGTCGATGAAGGCCGCTTGCTTCGCCTGCGTCGCCGTGTCGGCCTGCGGGTTCGCCTGCGGTCCGATCGAGATGCCGCGCGTCACGGCCTTCGGCTTCAGCGCGTTGAGGATCTTGTCGGCCGACACGGCCTCGCCGGCGAGAGCGGTGCCTGCGCCGATCGCCAGCATCGCGGAGAACGCCGCCGCCTGAACTGCAAAACGTCCAAAATATGGGGTCATCGTCGTTATCCTCGGGTCGTCATGCCCTATGGCCATTGGATGCGTGAACGATAGAACGGGTTCAAAGCGTCCAATGTGATCGACGTCACGTTGTCGGGCCGGGCGGCCCTCGAGGGGCGAAGCGAGCGGTCCGCGGGACGCGCCGCGCGCTGCCGCAAAGCGATCGGCAGCTGGCCGGTCCGCGAACAACAAATCGGCCAGATGCGGTTCTACCGGATAGCGCTCGCCGGGAAAAAATCGCAAACCTGAGGGACGCGAACGGCGAGTGGATTCGTAGTCAAGAAACGCGAACAGAAAAGCAGAGCCGTGTTCAACCCATCGCACAGGCGCGACTATCAGTCCCATCGGGCGAGCAGCCAGGATCAGGCGGGATCATCCGGTTCCATGTCGACGCTGATTGGAGCAGGGATCATTGCCGCATCGATCCTGCTGTCGACGCTGTTCACGGCCGTCGGCAACCGCTATGTCGGCCTGGAAAGTCCCTCCGAGGATACGGCCTGGCTGGTCGACCGCCTGACCGGCCGCATCTACAAATGCCGTGCGCCCGATCCCGGCCGCGCCAGCTGCAAGGCCGAGATCGCCACCGGCAGCATTCCGGACAAGTCCAAGCCTTGAGGTTCCGCAAGGGGTTCCCGTCGGCCTGATTCGCCGTTGCGGGAGCGGGGGCGAATCTCGCACCATTGCGCGGCATGCCCGCCGTTTCCACGCCCATCCCGCTCTCCAAGCCGCAGGCGCGCCGCATCTGGCTGCGCGCGCAGCGGCTCGATGCCGAGGCGCCGTTCGGCGCGGGCCCCGAGGCCGTTGCCGCCGCCATCGCCCATCTCGGCTATGTGCAGATCGACACCATCAACGTCATCGAGCGCTGCCACCACCACATCCTGTTCAGCCGCATTCCCGCCTATCGCCGCGCCGATCTCAGGCAGGCGCAGAGCGCGGACAAGACCGTGTTCGAATATTGGACCCACGCGCTGTCCTATATTCCGGTGCAGGACTTCCGCTACTTCGTTCCGGCGATGCGCCGCCACCGCCGCGAGGGCCATCGCTGGCTCACCACCGTGAAGCCGGAGGATACGCGCAAGGTCATGCGGCTGATCCGCCAAGGCGGCGCGCTGACGATCCGCGACATCGACGACGACGTGCTGCGCGAGAAGGACCACGCCTGGGCCAGTCGCAAGCCGTCGAAGCGCGCGCTGCAGCTCGGCTTCTACGAGGGCGTGCTGACGGTGTCGGGCCGCGACGGCATGCTCAAGACCTACGACCTCACCACCCGGCATTTCGGCTGGGAACGGCTGCCGAAGGGCGCCAACGATCGCGAGATCGCAGCCTATCTGCTCGACCGCGGCCTGCGCGCGCAAGGCGTCGTCAGCCTCGATTCGCTCTGCCATCTCAATGCCCCCAGCAAGGCCGCGGTGCGCCGGGTGATCGATGCCAGGGTCAGGCGCGGCACGCTTGTGCCGGTGGCGCTGGAGGGCGCCGGCAAGCAGGAGCACTGGGCGACGCCAGCAGCGTTGGACGAGCCGGTTGAAATCGATCCGGCGCGCGTGCACATCCTGTCGCCGTTCGATCCGCTGATCATCCAGCGCAAGCGGACGCAGGCGATCTTCGACTACGATCATCGCTTCGAGGCCTATGTCCCGAAGGACAAGCGCCTGTTCGGCTATTTCGCGCTGCCCGTCCTGGTCGGCGACGAGATCGTCGCCGCGCTCGACCTCAAGACCGACCGCCAGAACGGCAAGCTCCTGATGCAGAAATGGAGCTGGGTCGGCCAGGGCAAGGCCGCGCGTGGCGAGCCGCGCAAGGCGCTGAAGCGGCAGATCGAGGACGAGTTGCACCGGTTCCAGCGCTTTCAACTTGGAGACTGACCGCTGCGCCGGAGAGTCCCGTCGTGCTCTTGATTTGGAAACGAATGTTTCCTAAAAGAAGGAATGACGCGGTCACGAACGAATTCATCCGAGCGCCGCGGCCCCGGTCGGCCGCGCGAGTTCGATATGGACACTGCACTGAACAGGGCCCTGGTGGTCTTCAGCGAGCGCGGCTACCACGGCGCGTCGCTGGCCGAATTGCGCGCTGCCATGAAGCTCACCACCGGAAGCCTCTACAAGGCCTTCGCGGACAAGCACGCGATCTTTCTGGCGACGCTCGATCACTACATCGCGCGCCGCGACCGGCAGCTTCGCGACTGCCTCGATCCACACCACAGCGGATGCGACAAGCTCAAGGCCTTGCTGCAGTTCTACGCGGAATCCGCCAGCGACAGCGAAGGCCGGCGCGGCTGCCTCGTCGTCACCAGCGCGACCGAACTCGCTACCTTGGATGCGGAGGCTGCCGCCAAGGTCCGGGGGGCGTTGCGCCGGGTTGAGACCTTGTTGCGCGACCTGATCAAGTTGGGACAGGCCGACGGATCGATCCGGCCGGCGCTCGACCCGGAAGCCGTCGCGGGCGCGCTCTTCTGCGTGATCCAAGGGCTGCGGGTGGTTGGCAAGACGGGGCGTGCAAGGAGCGAGATGATGAGCGTCGCAAATCAGGCCGCGGCGTTGCTCGCATGATGTCGTGCCGAAATAGGAAACGTTTGTTCTAAAATAGGAGAGTGATCAATGCCCGAGTTGATGAACGCCATCCCTGCCAAAACTCCACCGCGGCTGGTCGCGGCGGAGCCGTTCAGTCGCGCCGAGCCGTCGCTGCCGGGATTCACCCATCGCTTCGAAACCGTCGACGGCGTCCGGCTGCACTATGTCAGCGGTGGCCCGCCGGCTGGCGATGTCGTGGTGCTGCTCGCCGGCTTTCCCGAAAGCTGGTTTGCCTGGCGCAAGGTCATGCCGCTGCTCGGGTCGCGGTATCGGGTCATTGCCGTCGATGTCCCAGGGCAGGGTGACTCGGACCGGCCGGCCGACGGCTACGACACGCAGGCCCTGGCGACGGCGGTGCATCGCCTGCTGCAGCAACTCGGCCTCACCAGTTATCATCTGGTGGGGCACGATATCGGCGCGTGGGTGGCCTATCCCTATGCGGCCTTGTTCGAAGCCGAGGTGCGCAGCCTGGCCCTGCTCGACGCGGGAATTCCCGGCGTCACCTTGCCGGAGGCGCTGCCGTTCACGCCCGACCGCGCGTGGCGCACCTGGCACTTCGCGTTCCACGCCGTCGCGGATCTCCCGGAGATGCTGATCCACGGTCGCGAACGCGACTATCTCGCCTGGTTCCTGCGGCGGAAAGGTGCCAATCCCCAAGCCTTCTCCGAAAGCGATCTCGACGAATACGCCCGGGTGCTGACCAAGGCCGGCGGCTTGCGCGCCGGGCTCGCCTATTATCGTGCCGCCGCACTGTCCGCGCTCCAGAATCGCGAGCTGAAAGCCCGGGGCAAGCTGAAGCCGCCGGTGCTGGCCGTCGACGCCGACCAGGGATCGATCGTGGACATGGCCGCGCCGCTCAGGGAGGTCGCTGATCACGTCGAGGGCATCACCATATCTTCGTGCGGCCACTACATCCCGGAAGAGCAGCCTGCCGTTCTGGCCGAGGAGCTGAACGCCTTTTTCAGCCGCGTCGGTACCGCGTCGGGCTGAGCTCTCGCGCGATGTCGTAGCTTGCCCGGGGCAAGCCTATGCCGAAGCCGGCCGCATCGCCATCCGGTCGATCCAGACGCCGATGAGGATGCCGACCACATAGGCGGCAATGTTCCACAGCGAGAAGATGCGGCCGAGCAGCAGCGCGCCCGTCAGCGTCAGGCGGAAGCTGTCGAGCCACGGCGTGTGGACCAGACGGCTGCCCTCGACGATCACGGTGACGGCGAGCGCGAGCCCGCCGATCTGCCACGGCGACATCCGCGGCAGCAGCGCGACGAGCAGCATATAGAGCATCGTCGCCCAGAGCACGGAGCCGCCATACTTGACGATGAAGGCGGGAAGGCCGAGACCGAGACCGTGGAAGCGGAGCTCGAGCCCGACCACGATCACGATCAGCGCCATCGCGAGCGCTCGTGCTGCGCGGCGGCGCCCGTCAGCGCGGGTGAGCATCCCGGGTGACGAGAGCGTCATGCGCGTGCCGCGCCCCCGCGATGCGCCGACGGGCTGTGGGATGTCAGGCTTTCCGATTGACTTGCCACGACCGATGCTCAACACCGCCCATCAACTACCAATGTCTGCAATGCTCCCGGGAGGAGATCGATGAGTCCGTCCGCCACCACCCCGGCCGCGCCTGGCCGCTCCGACATCGAGGCCGCGACCATCCGCGCCATCTCCTGGCGGCTGATCCCGTTCCTGGTGCTGGCCTACTTCTTCTCCTATCTCGACCGGGTCAATCTCGGCTTCGCCGCGCTGACCATGAACGCCGAGCTGAAGTTCTCGCCGCTGGTGTTCGCCTGGGGCGCCGGCATCTTCTTCATCGGCTATTTCATCTTCGAGGTGCCGAGCAATCTGGCGCTGGAGAAGTTCGGCGCCAGCCGCTGGATCGCCCGCATCATGGTGACCTGGGGCATCATCTCGGCGCTGATGGCGTTGGTCTCGGGCCCCTGGAGCTTCTACACGCTGCGCTTCCTGCTCGGCGTCGCCGAGGCCGGCTTCTTCCCCGGCATCATCCTCTATCTCACTTACTGGTACCCCGCGCAGTATCGCGCGCGCTTCCTCGCCGCCTTTGCGGTCGCCGTGCCGATCTCGACCGTGATCGGCGCGCCCGTGTCGGGGCTATTGCTCGGCCTGCACGGCCTGATGGGACTGCAGGGCTGGCAGTGGCTGTTCATCATCGAGGGCATCCCTTCGGTCATCCTCGGCGTCGTCACCTGGTTCTACCTGACCGACCGGCCGGAGCACGCGACCTGGCTGTCGGCGGAGCAGAAGGCCTGGCTCGCGGCAAAGCTCGAGGCCGAGACCGCGGCGAAGCAGGCCGCCGGACACATGACGCTCGGTGAGGCGCTGTCGTCGCCCAAGGTGATCGTGCTCAGCCTGATCTATTTCGGTTTCGTCGGCGCGCTCTACGGCATGCAGTTCTGGCTGCCGCAGATCGTCAAGGCGTTCGGCCTGAGCAATGTGCAGACCGGCTTCGTCACCGCGATCCCCTATGCGTTCGGCACCGTGGCGATGATCCTGTGGGCGCGGCATTCGGATGCGACGCGCGAGCGCGTCGTGCATGTCGGCGCGCCACTGATCCTGATCGCGGTGGCGCTGGCCGCCTCGAGCGTGATCGGCGATCCCACGCTCACCATGGTCGCGTTGACAGTTGCGGCGATCGGCGTGTTCTGCGTCTTCGGCGTATTCTGGACCTTGCCGACGGCGTGGCTGTCGGGCACGGCCGCGGCCGGCGCCATCGCGCTGATCAACTCGATCGGCAATCTCGCGGGCTTCGGCGGACCCTATCTGGTCGGCTGGATCAAGGACACCACGGGCTCCACCACCCACGGCCTGCTCGCATTGTCGGTGCTGCCGCTGATCGCCGGGCTGCTGGTGTTCTTCGGCGGCCACGAGAGCAAGGTCGAATTCGCAGGGCAGACGCCGGCGGAATGAGACCTCGCCGTCATTCCGGGCGGTGGCTCGCAGAGCCGGGGGCTGTCCTATTTAGGGCACTCGCAATAGCGAAATAGGACACTTCATTTATCGACCAGCTGTACAATTTTTCCTTTCGATCCGCGTCGGCGCTCTCGCGCGATCTCGTATCGCTTCTTTACTTCCGGCTCCGCATTCAACCGGTCCGCCATGAACAATTTGATCGCTTCCGCCAGAACTCGGTGTTCCGGAGCACCGAGATAGCCTTCCCGAAAGTCGGTGAAATCGTCCACCAACTCCTTATCCAGCCCCAACTGGATCAGGCGCGATCCTTCTCCACGTTTGCCCATGCATGTTCATACAATTTCGCGGCTGATATCTCCATGTACATTTTCATACAAAAATGTATATTCACAGCGATTCACAGCGACACCGATTCGTGGACGCGGTAAAGAAAAAACCGGACGTCCTCGCGGACGCCCGGCTCTAGTGAAGTTGGTGAGCTCGGCAGGATTCGAACCTGCGACCATGGCCTTACGACGGACCCGCTCTATCCAGCTGAGCTACGAGCCCGAAAGCCGGTGCAAACGGCTTTCAGCATTCGCCCCGCCCTTAACAAGGCGGGGCGAATCGCTTACGGATCAAGATATCTGATTTCCGGGGCTTGGCCGAATCGGTCGTGATGTGTTTTTGCGACACTCCACATTAATCAACGTCTTTTCCGCCTTTAGTTGCCCGGAAGTTCCGCTTCACCCGCGCCGACCGGTTCGGCCCGAACGGCAGCACGGCATCAATCAGGTCGCCGATGGTCCAAACGCGGTCAGCGATGCCTAGCGCGACGGCCGGCGTAGTTCGCAACGCCTCATGGACACGGCACAGATTGTAATGGGCAACTCAAAGGCTCAGGGCGGCTTCGTGGTTCGCCAGCTTCGTTGAGAAGCCGTTCGTCAGCCGGGGAAAGCGCCGCTGCGTCATTCGCAGCGGTAGGCTCGCTGCCATAGCCGGCTCCGCCACGCTTACGCGCAAAAGCGGTCATCGAAAGCACAAGCATTTTCAGTGGCTAACAAACAATCGCGGATATCCGAAGTTGCGCGAACATCTTGGCGCAGTGGTCGCCACGATGAAACTCAGCCAGGATTGGCATGACTTTAAAACCAAGCTCGATAGAAACTATCCAAGACAGGGACGGCCGACGCAATACAGTATGGATTTCGGAGACGATGAGCCCGATACGGGTAAAGGCCTGTAATGAAAGAAGCCGCTAACTGAGGCGGCCTTAGGACGCTGTTTGCCCGAGAAATTGCCCTTTATAGGCCCTATCCGGCATACCAAGAGTCTGTTCAAACACGAGCTGACAAATTCTCATTCCGCGCCGGAGGCAAATCGGCAGCGGACCATGGTTGATAATCTCAAGCTGGATTGGGGCTTTGAAACCTGTATGAATGATTGGCGCGGTGACGTGAATACCAAGACCTACTCGGGCCAATGAGCTTTTGCCCTCGACACGCGCTGCTACCCGACAGTTCTCTTTGAGATCAACGGTCTCATTTGTCCAACCGAGTATAAGAACTCCCCGATCAAGATCGAACCCGTTGCTCGGATCAATGTCCTGCCGATCCGTAAGGCTGTTGATTAGCCTAGTCGCGTTGAAGCCTGGCTGACCGGGGTCGACGGCTTGCTTCATTCCCTGAGGTGGAGTTTTGTAAATCCTCAATACAGGACTGAGTGTAAGGTCAACGGTAGTGGATGAATAATGGTCAATGGGAGGGCGGGGCAGGATGTCAAATTGCCCCGCCTCTAACGAGTTTCTGATTTCTCTATCCGTTAGGATCATTAGGCCCGTTTACGTTGTTCGTCCTGCCGAAGCTCGCTTTCTGGTACCCAAACGCGCCAAGAACCATGCTCGGTTTCTCGCGGCAGTTCCACCAAATATTGGGACGTATTCGGGTCACGGGCTACGGGCCAACCAATGACAACGCTATCATCCGAAAAAATTATCGTCGGATCCACAACCATCATGACTGGCCCGTCCTTGGTGTTGACGGAAACCACCACCTCGTTGGGGTGTAGACCTTCCCCGTGCTTTTCAATCTTGAGGCGCATCATGGTCATTCTCCCGCTATTTCTTCGCAATTCAAGACGAATCGTTATTCCAGCTCAGTTTGTTGCTAACTCGTTAACGATTTAGCCTAAAGAACATACAGTGAACATAGTGCGTTTTGCACATTCGATTTTTCACTTCTGGGTTGTTTTGGAGACAGGTTCCCAGGCTAGGACACTGGGGCATCCATTAGACACCGAGGAGCAAAGGCGGACAGCGCACGGGAGCCGAGCACCTGCGGCAACGTGTCCAGATGTTCACGAAGTCATGATCACTGACGAATATTGACAATCGTCACTCGACATTCGACACTTGCTCGCAACTGCAGCGAGGGTGCGCCATGTTGATCCGCCTGATTTTCGCGAGCTATTCCAAGCTGTTGACCGGTCTTGCGCTGGCCACCATAGCCGTCGCCCTGGCCGGGTGCAATGAAACCGTCGCCCAGAAGGCCGAGCCGGTCCGGCCGGTTCTGGTCGCCCCGGTCCACTATGAGGCCGAGACGCCCGAACGCAGCTTCGTCGGCACCATCCGCCCGCGCATCGAGGCCGATATCGGCTTCCGCGTCGCCGGCAAGGTCGCCAAGCGCCTGGTCGAGATCGGCCAGACCGTCGATGTCGGCCAGCCGCTCGCCACGCTCGACGAGGTCGACCTGAAGCTCCAGGCCGAGCAGGCCGAAGCCGAATTCCGCGCCGCCACCGGCGTGCTGGCGCAGGCGTCCGCCGCCGAGACCCGCGCCAAGGAGCTGCGGGCCAAGGGCTGGACCACCGACGCCCAGATGGACCAGGCCAGGGCGTCCGCCGACGAGGCGAGGGCACGGCTCAACCGTGCCGAACGCTCGGTCGAGCTGACCCGCAACTCGCTGTCCTATGCGACGCTGGTTGCGGATGCGCGCGGCGTGGTCACCGCGAGCATGATCGAGCCGGGCGTGGTGGTTGCCGCCGGCCAGGCCGCGATCCGGGTCGCGCGCTTTGCCGAGAAGGAGGCGGTGGTCGCGATCCCCGAGACGCTGCTCGAACGCGCCAAGACCGGCAGCGCCTACGTCACGCTGTGGTCGGAGGCCGACAAGAAATATGCGGCGAAGCTGCGCGAGATCGCGCCGGCCGCCGACCCTGCCACGCGGACCTATCTCGCCAAGTTCTCGCTGCCCGACGCCGGCGAAGCCGTCTCGCTTGGCATGACCGCGACCTTGACGCTCGCCGATCCCGCCACCACGCGCGTCGCGCGGCTGCCGCTGTCGGCGCTGTTCAGCGAGGGCCGTGATCCGTCGCTCTATGTGGTCAACGACAAGGGCGAGGTGACGCTGAAGCCGGTGAAGGTGAAGGCCTATGACAGCAAGGACGTGCTGGTCACCTCGGGCGTCGACGAGGGCGAGAAGGTCGTGGCGCTTGGCGTGCAGAAGATCGATCCCGCGCAGAGAGTGCGCGTCGTGTCGGCGCTGACGTTCTGATGGCATGATGGCCTCATGGTTCGAGACGCGCGGCGACGCCGCGCTCCTCACCATGAGGAGCTAAATCCTCATCCTGAGGAGGCGCGAAGCGCCGTCTCGAAGGATTGAGGCCACCGAAGCGCGAAGCAACTAGGTCCTCATCGGAGAGCACCCATGAAGCGGTTCAACCTGTCGGCCTGGGCGGTCAATCATCCGCCGCTGGTGCTGTTCCTGATCATTGCGCTCGGCGTCGCCGGCTTCTTCTCCTATCAGAAGCTCGGCCGCGCCGAAGATCCGTTCTTCACCGTCAAGGTCGTCAACGTCTCGGTGATGTGGCCGGGCGCGACCGCCGTGGAGATGCAGAGCCAGGTCGCCGACCCCATCGAGAAGAAGCTGCAGGAGCTGCCTTATTTCGAGAAGGTGCAGACCTATTCGAAGCCGGCCTTCACCGCGATGCAGGTGACCTTCCGCGATTCGACGCCGCCGAAGGAGGTGCCGCATCTGTTCTACCTGATCCGCAAGAAGCTCGACGACGTGCAGTCCTCGCTGCCGTCGGGCATCGTCGGTCCGTTCGTCAATGACGAGTTCTCCGACGTCGATTCGATCCTGTTCATGATGACCGGCGACGGCGCCGACTATGCGCAATTGAAGAAGACCGCCGAAGGTCTGCGCCAGCGCCTGCTGAAGGTCGCCGGCGTCACCAAGGTCAATCTCTACGGCACCCAGGACGAGCGCATCTATGTCGAGTTCAGCCATGCCAAGCTCGCCACTCTCGGCATCACGCCGCAGGCGCTGTTCGATTCGCTTGCCAAGCAGAACAATGTGACACCGGCCGGCACGGTCGAGACCTCGTCGCAGCGCGTGCCGCTGCGCGTCACCGGTGCGCTCGACGGCGCCAAGGCGGTGGCGGAGACGCCGGTCGAAAGCAACGGTCGGGTGTTCCGGCTCGGCGATATCGCGACCGTCACCCACGGCTACGTCGATCCGCCGAGCTTCAAGGTGCGGCAGGAAGGCAAGCCCGCGCTCGGCATCGGCGTCGTCACGGCCAAGGAGGCCAACATCCTGGAGCTCGGCAAGGAGGTCCACGCCGCGGCCGACGACTTCATGAAGGCCGTGCCGCAGGGCATCGAGATCGAGCAGATTGCCGACCAGCCCAAGGTGGTCGAGCACGCCGTCAGCGAGTTCGTGCATTCGTTCGTCGAGGCGCTGGTGATCGTGCTGTTCGTGTCGTTCCTGGCGCTCGGGTGGCGCACCGGCATCGTCGTGGCGCTGTCGGTGCCGCTGGTGCTGGGGCTCGTCTTCATCGTCATGAACATCATGGGGCTGAACCTGCACCGCATTTCGCTTGGGGCCCTCATCATTGCGCTCGGCCTTCTGGTCGATGATGCCATCATCGCGGTCGAGATGATGGTGGTGAAGATGGAGCAGGGCTGGGACCGGATGCGCGCGGCGTCGTTTGCGTGGGAGTCCACCGCGTTCCCGATGCTGACCGGCACCCTGGTCACGGCCGCGGGCTTCCTGCCGATCGGCTTCGCCAATTCCGCGGTCGGCGAATATGCCGGCAGCATCTTCTGGATCGTCGCCATCGCGCTGGTCGCGTCGTGGTTCGTCGCCGTGATCTTCACGCCCTATATCGGCGTCAAGCTGCTGCCGGACATGAAGGCCCATCACGGCCATGACGAGCATGCGGTCTACGACACGCGCATGTATCGCGGCCTGCGCGCCATCGTGCGCTGGTGCGTCGATCACCGCATCACCACCGTCGCTGCGACGGTCGGCGTGTTCGCGGCATCGATCGTCGCCTTCGGCCACGTCCAGCAGCAGTTCTTCCCGCTGTCGGAACGCCCCGAGCTGTTCCTGCAGTTGCGGCTGCCGGAGGGCACCGCGTTCGGTGTCACCGAGAAGGCGGCGCGCGAGGCCGAGGCGCTGCTCAAGGACGACAAGGACATCGAGACCTACACCGCCTATGTCGGGCAGGGCTCGCCGCGCTTCTGGCTCGGCCTCAACCCGCAACTGCCGAACGAGGCCTTCGCCGAGATCGTGATCGTCGCCAAGGACGTCGCCGCGCGCGAGCGCATCAAGGCCAAGATCGAGACCGCGGCTGCGAATGGCGCGCTGAACGAAGCGCGCGTCCGCGTCGATCGCTTCAATTTCGGTCCGCCGGTCGGCTTCCCCGTCCAGTTCCGGGTCATCGGCCCCGATGCGGCCAAGGTGCGCGAGATCGCCCATCAGGTGCGTGACGTCATGCGCCAGAACCCGAATGTCAGGGATCCGCAGCTCGATTGGAACGAGCAGTCGCCTTACCTCAAGCTGGTCGTCGACCAGGATCGTGCCCGTGCGCTCGGCCTGACCCCGCAGGACGTGTCGCAGTCGCTGGCGATGCTGATCTCCGGCGTCCAGGTCACGACCATCCGTGACGGCATCGAGAAGGTCGGCGTCGTCGCGCGCGCGGCACCGTCCGAGCGGCTGGATCTCGCCCATGTCGGCGACCTCACCATCACCTCGAAGAACGGCGTGGCGGTGCCGCTGCAGCAGATCGCCAAGATCGAATATTCCCACGAGGAGCCGATCCTGTGGCGGCGCAACCGCGACATGGCGATCACGGTGCGCGCCGACGTGGCGGATGGCGTGCAGGCGCCTGATGTCACCAACCAGATCTCGCCGAAGCTGCAGGATATCCGCAACCGCCTCGAGCCCGCCTACCGGATCGAGGCCGGCGGCGCGTTCGAGGAATCCGCCAAGGGCAATGCCTCGATCTTCGTGCTGTTTCCGCTGATGGTCATCGTGATGCTGACCCTGCTGATGATCCAGCTTCAGAGCTTCTCGCGGCTGATCCTGGTGTTCCTGACCGCGCCGCTCGGCATCGTCGGAGCGTCACTCGGACTGAATGTCGCCAACGCGCCGTTCGGCTTCGTCGCGCTGCTCGGCCTGATCGCGCTCGCCGGCATGATCATGCGCAACGCGGTGATCCTGGTCGATCAGATCGAGACCGACGTCGTCCATGGCCTGACCCGCAGGGAGGCGATCATCGAGGCTACGGTGCGCCGCGCCCGCCCCGTGGTGCTGACCGCGCTGGCGGCGATCCTGGCCATGATCCCGCTGTCGCGCTCGGCGTTCTGGGGCCCGATGGCGATCACCATCATGGGCGGGTTGTTCGTTGCAACCTTCCTGACGCTGCTGTACTTGCCTGGATTGTATGCCCTATGGTTCCGCAAGAGTCTGGACGAGCGCGGAGCAAAAGACGCGGATCATTCCGCAGCGCAGCACGTTGACGTGCCGAGGCCTTCGCTTCCTCTGGCCGAGGCCGCCGAATGAAGGACCAACAAGATCGCAGGCATGATGACCCTGGTTTCCGACCATATCGAATCCGACACGCACGAGCGCATTCTCGTCGTTGCTGAGCGCCTGTTTCGACAGATCGGCTACCAGAAGACGACCGTCGCCGACATCGCCAAGGAGCTCCGCATGAGCCCGGCGAATGTCTACCGGTTCTTCGACTCGAAGAAGGCGATCCACCGCGGGGTCGCCCGCACGCTGATGGCCCAGGTCGAGGCGGCCGCCATCGCGATCGCGGAGCGGCCCGGTCCGGCGGCGCCGCGGCTGCGCGAGCTGCTCGGCACGATCCATCGCATGAACACCGAGCGCTATGTCGGCGACAACAAGCTGCATGAGATGGTCGCGGTGGCGATGGAGGAGAGCTGGGACGTCTGCGAGGCGCACATGCTGCTGATCACCGAGATCATCGGCCGCGTGATCGGGCAGGGCGCGGCGTCCGGCGAATTCGCGGTCACCGACCTGCCGCTGGCGGCAAAATGTGCGACGACCGCGATGATGCGCTTCTTCCATCCGCAGATGATCGCGCAATGCGCGACCAAGCCGGGCCCGACGATCGACGAGATGATCGATTTCGTGCTGGCAGGGCTTGGTTCCAGGGGCGCTGCGGTCTAGGTTGCAGTCATTCTGGGGCGATGCGAAGCATCGAACCCGGAATCTCGAGATTCCGGGTTCGCCTCTTCCGATCAAAGTGGCTTCGCCATTTTTGTCGCGCGAGGCGCCCCGGAATGACTGCTGCTTAGGAGACGACGGCGTGATCGAACGCGACTTGCATTTCTACGAACCGAAGAACGGCCACGGCCTGCGCCACGATCCCTTCAACGCCATCGTCGCGCCGCGTCCGATCGGCTGGATCTCGTCGCGTGATCCGGATGGGCACGTCAACCTTGCGCCCTACAGCTTTTTCAATGCGTTCAACTACACGCCGCCGATCATCGGCTTCTCCTCGACGCAGTGGAAGGACTCGGTTGCCAACATCCAGGACACCGGCGAGTTCGTCTGGAACCTGGTGACGCGCGGGCTTGCGACGCAGATGAATGCGACCGCCGCGCATGTCGCGCGCGAGGTCGACGAGTTCAAGCTCGCGGGCGTGACGCCGGTGCCGTGCAAGTTCGTCAACGTGCCGCGGGTCGGCGAAAGCCCCGTCGCGTTCGAATGCAAGGTGACGCAGATCATCCAGCTGCAGGGCGCCGACGGCACCAAGGCCCAGGCCTGGCTGACGCTCGGCGAGGTGGTCGGCGTGCATATCGACAAGACGCTGATCAAGGACGGTGTCTACCAGACAGCGCTCGCGCATCCGATCGTCCGCGCCGGCCGTCGCGGCGACTATTTCGAGATCATGCAGGAGGCGATGTTCGAAATGGCGAGGCCGGACTGACGGCCCTGCTTGGCGCCTTCTTGAACGCTCCCGCAATTGGAGACCATCCGACGTGACCGAAGCGACCGCCCATGCCGCGCCGACCGAGCCCCGCGGCGATCTCTGCATCCGCACGCTGGCGATGCCGGCGGACACCAACGCCAATGGCGACATCTTCGGCGGCTGGCTGCTCAGCCAGATGGACGTCGGCGGCGGCGTGTTCGCCGCCAAGGTCGCGAAGTCGCGCACGGTGACGGTCGCGATCGAGGCGATGAACTTCCGCAAGGCGGTCTATGTCGGCGACCTCGTGTCGGTCTACGCACATCTCGTCCGCGTCGGCCGGACGTCGATGACGGTGCGTCTCGAAGCCTGGGTGCTGCGCCGGAAAGAGGAGCAGCCGATCCTCGTCACCGACGGCAATTTCACCTACGTCTCGATCGACGACGGCGGCCGGCCGCAGCCGATCCAGCGTGATGGCGTGATCGCGACCTGATCACATTCGCGGTCGGCGGCCGCAAATAACCTCCGTTAATGCGCGGCATATGCCGCTCGCTCGGCATAGGAACCGGCATCCGGCGATGCGCGTTCATTCGAGCACGTTCGCGCGGCGTCTGCGCCGATCAATCTCGCGCGATCTACGTCCGGTCCACAGGGCAGGCGTCTTTACGATGTTTGCAAGTTCTGGTTGCTTGGATGCGCGTTGCCGCGTCTCTGCCGTATTGCGCGCTTCGAGTGGCGCGCCGGACGGACAGCAATCACGGCAGTCCGTTTCCGACCAACAAGGCAAAAAATGCCAGCCGGAAAAAATTGCCGGCACAGGGGAAATGGTGGGGGCATGTTGCGCGAACAGGGTGGGAGGAAGTCCATGTCGGACGTCGACGAGAAACTGACCTTGCAGGTGCTGAAGAAGCTGCAGCAGCGGCTCCTCCATGCCGAGCGCAGGATTGGCGTCTACGAGCATCAGCTCAGCGCGTTTCGTGAACATCACGTCGAGGTGCTGAGGGATCTGCGCACGATCTATCAGTTGCTCGGTCGGCATCAGCACTGTCTCGGCGGAGCCGATGCATCGCTGCACAAGGCGACGCTCGTCCCGGATGATCCGCACTGATTCGGCAAGGCGTCACGGCGTGAGGGCGTGCAGCGCAGCCAACATAACATCCACACAATTTCCTGTTGGCATTCACGTCGGAATAGCCGGTGCTCCCTGCACGGAACATTCGTCATGGAGCTCGGTTATACGCCCCGGAATGAACGACGGGATTGCGCAATGTCCGAAACCTATATCATCGAGGTCAGCTCCCAGGCGGCGGGGATCGTCATCCGCGACCGCGGCGGCTTTCGCTTCTTCGCGGCGTCCCATCGCTTCAATGCCCTCGAGGGCCAGGTGTTTCGCAATGCCCGCGAAGCCGAACGCGCCGCGATTCGGCTCGTGACCGGTGAGCTGAGCGCAGCCGCCTGAGCGAGCTCGGCGCACGTGGACGTAGGCCGGACTAAGGCCGCGTCTGAGCTGCTCCGGGGCGAGCGATTGCTGCGATGCGCCCAATGCTTCGCCGATTGACGCTTGACTCGATCAGCATCACCATGGTGCAGCTTGTCCTGAAAGCTTGCCATGGCCGTCCTGTCCCAACGCCAGACCGACATCCTCAACATCGCCCGCGCCTCCGGCCGCGTCATGGTGGAGGATCTCGCGCGCCGCTTCGAGGTCTCGGCCCAGACCATCCGCAAGGATCTCAACGATCTGTGCGAGCAGCGCGCGCTGACGCGCATTCATGGCGGGGCCATCATCGCCTCCGGGGTCGAGAATCTCGCCTACGAGGCGCGGCGCTTCGTCGCTGCCGACGAGAAGAAGGCGATCGGTGCGGTCGCAGCCGCGCGGATTCCGAACGGCTCCTCGCTGTTCATCAATATCGGCACCACGACGGAGGAGGTGGCGAGCGCGCTGTCGTCGCACCAGGACCTGCTCGTCATCACCAACAATCTCAACGTCGCGATGCTGCTCTATCCGCATCCGCGCATCGAGGTGATCGTGGCCGGCGGCACCGTGCGGCGCTCGGACGGCGGCGTCATCGGATCGACCGCGACGCAACTGATCGGCCAGTTCAAGGTCGACTATGCGATCATCGGCGCGTCGGCGATCGACGAGGAGGGCGCGCTGCTCGACTTCGACTATCGCGAGGTCCAGGTTGCGCAAGCCATCATCGCCAATGCCCGCAGCGTGATGCTGGTCGCCGATTCCACCAAGCTCCACCGCAGCGCGCCGGTGCGCATCGCCCATCTCAGCCAGATCCAGACCTTCGTCACCGACCGCCCCCTGCCGGACGGACTGGCCAGCCTCTGCCATAGCCGCGGCATCGAGGTGGTCTCGGCGATGCCCGCCGACGATGCCGACGACGCCGCAGAGGCAACCGAAACGGCGGGGTCCGCCGTGCTCCGCCGCGCCTGACTTTCCGCCACTCTCGCAGGCTCCTTGATCCCGGTTTGGGCAGCTTTTGCCCAACCGCGGCCCAACATGCGAATTTCGATTTGCTTTCACTTTCGTTTGTGTTTAACTCGAAACCGAAAGTGAAATCGCCGCAGTCAAGGCGATTGCCGGGGGATGCGTCTGTTGGAGCGGATCTACGACCTCGCCATTGTCGGAGGCGGCGTGAACGGTTGCGGCATCGCGCGCGATGCGGCCGGACGCGGAAATTCCGTTTTCCTGTGTGAAATGAACGATCTGGCGAGCGGGACCTCGTCCTGGTCGACCAAGCTCGTGCATGGCGGCCTGCGCTATCTCGAATATTACGAGTTCCGGCTGGTCCGCGAGGCGCTGATCGAGCGCGAAGTCCTGTGGCAGATCGCGCCCCATATCATCCGTCCGCTGCGCTTCGTGCTGCCGCATCATTCGGGGCTGCGCCCGGCCTGGCTGCTGCGCCTCGGCCTGTTCCTCTATGACCATCTCGGCGGCCGCAAGCTGCTGCCGCCGACGCGGTCGGTGAACCTGCGCAGCGACGAGGTCGGCCGCCCCTTGATCCCCGGGCGCTACAGCAAGGGCTTCGAATATTCCGACTGCTTCGTCGACGATGCGCGCCTGGTCGTGCTGACCGCTCGGGATGCCGCCGATCGCGGCGCCGTCATCCGCACCCGCACGCGTGCGACCGAGATCCATCAGGATGGCAGCCACTGGCTGGTCACGACCGAGAACACGCAGACCGGCGAGCGCGAGACCATCAAGGCGCGCGCGCTGGTCAATGCCGCCGGTCCCTGGGTCGAGCAGGTGCTGGCGACCGGCGCCGGCGTCAATGCGAAAGCGAAGGTGCGGCTGGTGCAGGGCTCGCACATCGTGGTGCGCAAGCTCTACGATCACGACCGCGCCTACATCTTCCAGAACGCCGACGGCCGCATCATCTTCGCCATTCCCTATCAGCAGGATTTCACGCTGATCGGCACCACCGATCGCGACTATCAGGGTGATCCGGCCAAGGTGAAGGCGACCGACGAGGAGATCGCCTATCTCTGCGCCGCGCTCGGGGAATATCTCGCCAAGCCGGTGACGCCGGCCGACGTTGTGTGGAGCTATTCCGGCGTGCGGCCGCTCTATGATGACGGCGCCAGCGAGGCCAAGGCAGCGACCCGCGACTACGTATTCGAGCTCGATACGCCCGGCGGCTTGCCGCTGCTGTCGATCTATGGTGGCAAGATCACCACCTACCGGCGCCTGTCGGAAGAGGCGCTGGAGCGTCTTGCGCCCTATCTGAAAGGGGGCGACGCGGAGGAAGGCTGGACCGGCAAGGCGCCGCTGCCCGGCGGCGACATGAAGGTCTCGGCCGTCGGGCCGTTGATTGCGGATCTCTGCAAGACCTTTCCGTTCCTGTCGGATGCACATGCGAAGCGCATCGCCCATGCCTACGGCACGCGGGCTGCGGCCATGCTCGCCGGTGCGACATCTTTGGCCGATCTCGGCCAGGACTTCGGTGGCACCTTGACGGAGCGTGAAGTCAGGTACCTGATGACGGACGAGTGGGCGTTGACGGCCGAGGACATCGTGTGGCGTCGATCGAAGCTGGGGTTGCGGATGTCGGCGGCTGAGATCGCCGCCCTCGAGGCGTGGATCACAGCCAATCGCGAGCGCTCCACTTTGCCGGCGCGTGAGGCGGGAGGACGCGCATGAGCGTCACGCTCGATCACGTCTCCCGAATTGTCGACGGCGTGACCACCATTCGCGACGTCTCGCTGACCTTGCAGCGCGGCACGCTGAGCGTGCTGCTCGGGCCGACGCTGTCCGGCAAGACCTCGATCATGCGGCTGCTCGCCGGCCTCGACAAGCCGACCACCGGCCGCGTGCTGGTCGACGGCAAGGACGTCACCGGCGCCGATGTGCGGCAGCGCTCGGTCGCGATGGTCTATCAGCAATTCATCAACTATCCCTCGCTGACGGTCTATGAGAACATCGCCTCGCCGCTGCGCGTGCAGGGCAAGTCGCGCCAGGAAATCGAGAAGCGCGTGGCGGAAGCGGCCCGGCTGCTCCGGCTCGAGCCCTATTTGAAGCGTACGCCGCTGCAGCTCTCCGGCGGCCAGCAGCAGCGCACCGCGATCGCACGCGCCCTGGTCAAGGGGGCCGACCTCGTGCTGCTGGACGAGCCGCTCGCCAATCTCGATTACAAGCTGCGCGAGGAGCTGCGCACCGAGCTGCCGCGCATCTTCGAAGCCTCGGGCGCAATCTTCGTCTACGCCACCACCGAGCCGTCGGAGGCGCTGCTGCTCGGTGGCCGCACCATCTGCATGTGGGAAGGGCAGGCGCTGCAGGCCGGCGATACCGCGGCCGTGTATCGCCGACCCGATACCTTGCGTGTCGGCCAGGTGTTCTCGGACCCGCCGATGAACACGGTCGAGATCCAGAAGCGCGGCGAGAGCGTGGAGTATGCCGGTGGAGTCAAGGCGCCGGCGGTCGGCCTCTATGCCGATCTGTCCGATGGCGCCTACCGCGTGGGCTTCCGCCCGCATCAGCTCGGGCTTGGCAAAGGCGACGGCAGCCACGGCCGCCATGCCTTTCCCGCGATCGTCTCGGTCACCGAGATCACGGGATCGGAGAGCTTCGTGCATCTGACGCGCGACGGCATGAACTGGGTCGCCGTGCTGCACGGCGTCCATGAATATGAGCCCGGCGAGATCCTCGACGCGGTGCTCGATCCGTCCAATGTGTTCGTGTTCGACGCCGGCGACCGCCTGGTCGCCGCGCCGGCGATCTGAGGGAGATGCCGCATGGCCCGCATTGACCTCGTCGATCTCGCCCACGCCTACAACGGCAACAGCGGCGATATCGAGAGCTACGCGCTGAAGCCGGTGACGATGACCTGGCGCCAGGGCGGCGCCTATGCGCTGCTCGGCCCGTCCGGCTGCGGCAAGACCACCTTGCTCAACCTGATCTCGGGCATTCTCACGCCCTCGCACGGCAAGATCCTGTTCGACGGCACCGACATCACCAAAGCCTCGACCCGTGAGCGCAATATCGCGCAGGTGTTCCAGTTCCCGGTGATCTACGACACGATGACGGTCGGCGAGAACCTCGCCTTTCCGCTCAAGAACCGCGGCGTGCCCAAGGCCGAGATCGACAAGCGCGTCGCCGAGATCGCGCGTCTCCTCGATCTGACTCCGGACCTCAACCGCAAGGCGACACGGCTCACCGCCGACGCCAAGCAGAAGATCTCGCTCGGCCGCGGCCTGGTGCGCTCCGATGTCGCCGCCGTCTTGTTCGACGAGCCGCTGACCGTGATCGATCCCGAGCTGAAATGGCAGCTGCGTTCGAAACTGAAGGCGCTGCATCGCGAGCTCGACCTGACGATGATCTACGTCACCCACGACCAGACCGAGGCGCTGACCTTCGCCGACACCGTCGTCGTCATGCATGACGGCCGCGTGGTGCAGAGCGGCACGCCGGCAGAGCTGTTCGACAAGCCGGCGCATACCTTCGTCGGGTACTTCATCGGCTCACCGGGCATGAACATCCTCTCCGCCGAGGTGAAGGGACGCGAGGCCCGCATCGACGGTCACACGCTGACGCTGTCGCGCAGCTACGACGCGCTGCCGGCCGGAGCCAAGATCGAGATCGGCGTCCGTCCGGAATTCGTCGATGTCGCGCAGCCCGGACCCGGCCTGCTCGATGCCAATATCGAGCGCGTCGACGATCTCGGCCGCATCCGCTTCGCGCGCGTCCGTGTCGGCGACGTCAAGTTCGCC
Source organism: Bradyrhizobium sp. SZCCHNRI1009 (assembly GCF_032487575.1). NCBI lineage: Bacteria > Pseudomonadati > Pseudomonadota > Alphaproteobacteria > Hyphomicrobiales > Nitrobacteraceae > Bradyrhizobium > Bradyrhizobium sp. SZCCHNRI1009. The sequence goes on from NZ_JAUEUL010000002.1 coordinate 367,636, forward strand.
GCGCGACTGCCGGCCGGCTTCTCGCCGCAGGGCTCCGCGATCGGGCTGAAGTTCAATCCAGCCTATGTCCACGTCTACGCCGACAGCCGTCTCGTCGAGGGAGCCTGAGTGATGGACAAGACCATCAACAACAAGGCCTGGTTCCTGGTGCTGCCGGTGTTCCTGCTGGTGGCGTTCTCCGCCATTCTGCCGCTGATGACGGTGGTGAACTATTCGATGCAGGACACCTTCGGCAACAACCAGTTCTTCTGGAACGGTGTCGGCTGGTTCAAGGAGCTGCTCGATCCCTCGACCGACCTCGGCGGCCGCTTCCTCGCCTCGCTGTGGCGCAACCTGATCTTTTCCGGCGCAATTCTCGCCATCCAGGTCCCGCTCGGCATCGTGATCGCGCTGGCGATGCCGCGGCAGGGCTGGACCGTGGCGTTCGCACTGGTCGTGCTGGCATTGCCGCTGTTGATTCCGTGGAACGTTGTCGGAACCATCTGGCAGATCTTCGGGCGTCCCGACATCGGCCTGCTCGGCTATGTGCTCAACGCCATCGGCCTCGACTACAACTACGTCTCCAACGAGGCTGACGCCTGGTTCACCGTCATCCTGATGGATGTCTGGCACTGGACCAGCCTGGTGGCGCTCCTATGCTACTCCGGCCTCAAATCGATCCCGGACGCCTACTACCAGGCGGCCCAGATCGACGGCGCCTCGCGCTGGGCGGTGTTCACCGCGATCCAGCTGCCGAAGATGCACCGCGTGCTGCTGATCGCCGTGCTGCTGCGCTTCATGGACAGCTTCATGATCTATACCGAGCCGTTCGTGGTCACCGGCGGCGGCCCGGGCAATTCCACCACCTTCATCTCGATCGAGCTGGTCAAGATCGCGCTCGGCCAGTTCGACCTCGGCAAGGCCGCGGCGCTGTCGCTGGTCTACAATCTGATCATCCTGATCGTCTGCTGGGTGTTCTACACCATCATGACCAATGCCGGCGCCGAGCGCCGGCCGGTGGAAGGGGGCGCGTGATGAACACGATTCCGGGCCGCCGAATCATCATCTCGCTGTTCCTGGTCTTCCTGCTGTTGCCGATCTATTGGCTCGTCAACATGAGCTTCAAGACCAACACCGAGATCGTCTCGACCATGACGCTGTGGCCGCATCAGCCGACCATCGCGAATTACATGCGCATCTTCACCGACGAGAGCTGGTATTCCGGCTACATCAACTCGTTGAAATACGTCGTCATCAACACGGTGATCTCGATTGCCGTAGCGCTGCCGGCGGCCTACGCCTTTGCGCGCTACCGCTTCCTCGGCGACAAGCATCTGTTCTTCTGGCTGCTGTCGAACCGCATGGCGCCGGCCGCGGTCTATGCGCTGCCGTTCTTCAATCTCTACTCGGCGATCGGGCTGTTCGATACGCCCTGGGCGGTGGCGCTGGCCCATTGCATCTTCAACATCCCGCTCGCGGTCTGGATTCTCGAGGGCTTCGTCTCGTCCGTGCCGCGCGAGATCGACGAGACGGCGTTTCTGGACGGCTACTCGTTTCCGCGCTTCTTCATCAAGATCCTGGTGCCGCTGATCGCCAGCGGCATCGGCGTGGCGGCGTTCTTCTGCTTCATGTTCTCCTGGGTCGAACTCCTGCTGGCACGCACGCTGACGGCGACCGAAGCCAAGCCGATCTCGGCGATCATGACGCGAACCGTGTCTGCCGCCGGCATGGACTGGGGCCTGCTCGCCGCCGCCGGCGTGCTGACCATCATCCCCGGCGCGCTCGTGATCTGGTTCGTCCGCAACTACATCGCGCGCGGCTTCGCGCTGGGGCGGGTGTGATGATGATTTCATGTCGCCGCAGTCTCCGCTCCACTTCTCCCGCCTGCGGGGGAGGTCGCGTCGCATCGTCAGATGCGATGCGGGTGGGGGCCTCTGTCCTCTCGGGCAGTTCGACTCGCGGCGCCCCCACCCCACCCCTCCCGCGCAAGCGGGGGAGGGGGGCCGCTACCGCCTGGAGTCACTGAGCCATGGACAACATCGCATGGATGGCATGGACCCTGCCGACAGCAATCTTCTTCGCCGCGCTGGCCTGCACGCTGGTCGTCATGACCTGGCTCGCGGCCCGCTACCCCGAGGCCGAGCGGGTCGGAGTGCTGCGCATTCCGACCACGCGCGGCGATCGTCTGTTCATCTCGCTGATCTTGGCGGCGATCATCCATCTTGCCTGGATCGGCCTGGTCGGCACCGACACGATTACGACCTTGCCGATCGGCGAGGAAGGGTTTGAGGTTTCGAGCCTGTGGCTCGCAACCGCAATTTCGCTTGCGTCCGCCGTTGCGATCTTTCGCACCGTCTGACGCAAGTGAAAAGGGGCAGATCCGGGGGCAACCCGGACCTGGAATATTGTCGCTCAAGGAGGAAAGCATGCGACACTTGAAGCCTAGGAAGCATCACTTGACCAAGGCCCGCTACCTCGCGATGACCAGCGCCGCAGCGCTGTTTGCCGCGGGCATGACGATGTCCGTTCCGGCAAAGGCCGACGAGGCCGCCGCAAAGAAGTGGATCGACAGCGAGTTCCAGCCGTCGACGCTCTCGAAGGACGACCAGATGAAGGAAATGCAGTGGTTCATGAAGGCCGCTGAACCCTTCAAGGGCATGGAGATCAACGTTGTCTCCGAGACGCTGACAACCCACGAATACGAGTCCAAGACTCTGGCAAAGGCGTTCGAAGAGATCACCGGCATCAAGGTCAAGCACGACATCATCCAGGAAGGTGACGTCGTCGAGAAGATCCAGACCCAGATGCAGTCCGGCAAGAATGTCTATGACGGCTGGATCAACGACTCCGATTTCATCGGCACCCACTTCCGCTACGGCCAGGCCGTCGACCTGACGGACTGGATGGCGAAGGACGCCAAGGACGTCACCGATCCGATGCTCGACGTCAACGACTTCATCGGCAAGTCCTTCACCACCGCGCCCAACGGCCATTTGTATCAGCTGCCCGACCAGCAGTTCGCCAACCTGTATTGGTTCCGCTACGACTGGTTCACCAACCCGGACTACAAGGCCAAGTTCAAGGCCAAGTATGGCTACGACCTCGGCGTGCCGGTGAACTGGTCGGCCTACGAGGACATCGCCGAGTTCTTCACCAACGACATCAAGGAGATCAACGGCGTCCGAGTCTATGGCCACATGGACTACGGCAAGAAGGATCCCTCGCTCGGCTGGCGTTTCACCGACGCCTGGCTGTCGATGGCCGGTAACGGCGACAAGGGCCTCCCGAACGGCCTGCCGGTCGACGAATGGGGCATCCGCATGGAAGGTTGCCGTCCGGTCGGCTCCTCGGTCGAGCGCGGCGGCGACGTCAACGGACCTGCCGCAGTCTATTCGATCGTCAAGTATCTCGACTGGATGAAGAAGTATGCTCCGCCGCAGGCCCAGGGCATGACCTTCTCGGAATCCGGCCCGGTGCCGTCGCAGGGCAACATCGCTCAGCAGATCTTCTGGTACACCGCCTTCACCGCCGACATGGTCAAGCCCGGCCTGCCGGTGATGAACGCCGACGGAACGCCGAAGTGGCGCATGGCTCCGTCGCCGCACGGCTCCTACTGGAAGGACGGCATGAAGCTCGGCTATCAGGACGTGGGATCGTTGACGCTCCTGAAGTCCACGCCGGTCGATCGCCGCAAGGCGGCCTGGCTCTATCTGCAGTTCATCGTCTCGAAGACGGTGTCCTTGAAGAAGAGCCATGTCGGTCTGACCTTCATCCGTGAATCGGACATCTGGGACAAGTCGTTCACCGAGCGCGCGCCGAAGCTCGGCGGCTTGATCGAGTTCTACCGCTCGCCCGCGCGCGTGCAGTGGACCCCGACCGGCAACAACGTGCCCGACTATCCGAAGCTCGCGCAGCTGTGGTGGCAGAACATCGGCGATGCGTCGTCCGGTGCGAAGACGCCGCAGCAGGCGATGGACGCACTCGCAGCCGCGCAGGACTCCGTGCTCGAGCGTCTTGAGAAGTCCAAGGTCCAGGGCGACTGCGGGCCGAAGCTGAACAAGAAGGAGTCGGCCGAGTACTGGTTCAACAAGTCGGCGAAGGACGGCAACATCGCTCCGCAGCGCAAGCTCGCGAACGAGAAGCCGAAGGGCGAGACGATCGACTACGACACGCTGATCAAGTCGTGGCCGGCGTCGCCTCCGAAGCGCGCCGAGGCGAAATAGCAACCTCTCCTTCGGACGACCGGCGACAGGTCGGTCGTCCCCGGGGAGTTTGGAAGGCCGGGAGCAATCCCGGCCTTCTTCTTTTTCGTTGACTTGTTCGGTCGTGCGAGTTCGGATCTGGATGCCAGTGGCCCGGATGAGACCGGGTCGAGCTCTGGAATTTGCGATGCGCATGATCTTTCGCTGCGACCCCGTCCTTGCGGATCACCTGCTGCGACCGGTGCCGGCCCGAACCATGCTGCCGGAATGGTTGCGCCAGATGCCGGCCTCGGCGCATTCGGAGCTTCACGGGCGCGACATCCGCACGGTCAAGCAGTGTCCCCCCTTCGTCGACGCGATGGCCTATGGCGTGACGATTCTGCTGCCCTGCGACGTCAGGGTCGAGCGCGGCGCATTCGCCTGGGAATGGGACATTCCGGCGCCGGCGACCAAGGGACATCCGCGTGCGCCGTTGAGCTTTCATGTCGCGGCCCAATTGGCCGGTGCGCCGTTTGCGTCGGACAAGCAGGCGGCCATCAAGTTCAATTCCTTCTGGACGATCGAGTGCGACGCCGGGTGGTCGCTGTTCGCGACGCATCCGATCAACCGCGAGGACCTGCCGTTCCGGACCCTGTCGGGCCTGGTCGATGCGGATCGCTTCCACGACGGCGGCATCAATTTTCCGGCGCTCTGGCTGGATCCAGATTTCACCGGCATTCTGGCCAGGGGAACGCCGGTGGCGCAATGCTTCGCCGTATTGCGCGAGCCGCCGCAGCTCGTGTTCGAGCCGCTCGACGATGCGCAGCGGGAGACGTATGCCGGGACGGTCGCCGAGGTGCTCGCGACACCCAACGTGTACCGCAAGAAATTTCGCGCACGCCGCGGCCGCCTAACCAGCTGAGTTCAGGGCGCGCTTCAACGCGGCAGGGTCGATCCAAAGTCGGCCATGCGGAGCCGAGGTGAGCGCCATGGCGATGGCCCCGAACATCTGTGGGCGAAGCCGATAGGCACAAGCATAGGCCTGCATGGCCGCGTCGGGGTCGCCGCTCTCCTGCAGGACGATGCCGAGATTGAGCGCCGCTTCGGCGTGATCCGGCCTTATCGCCAGTACGCGGCGATAGGCTGCGGCAGCTCCCGCGAGATCCGCAACATCCTGTCGCACGAGGCCGAGATCGAACCAGACCGAGGCCGGCGCGGCCGGGTTGGCTGCGCGTTCGAGAACGGTCCGTGCCGTATCGAAGTCGCCGTTCTCCCAGGACAGGCGTCCGAGCCGCGCTAGCGCTTCGTCGTGCTCCGGCATGACCTTGAGAATCGCCAGCCAAGCGGCCCGCGCCTGGGCTGCCATTCCCGCCTGATCGAGAATGCGAGCTTTTTCGATGAAGACCTCGCGGCGGGGTGACAGCGCGATGGCGCGGTCGACATGGGCGAGCGCGGGCTCGAAATCCTTCGCCACCCGCGCGATGCGCGCGGCAAGCAGCCGAGCTGCGGCATGGTCCGGCCGGCGGGCCAGACTGGCCTCGATGCGCAACCGTGCGGCGGCGTTGTCCTCGACCGCGAACAGCACTGCGGCAAGCAGATGGCTCAACATCGGTTCGTCTGGACTTTGCTTCAAGCCCGTTTCGCACAGCCGTTGCGCCTCTGCCGCGCGCCCTGCGTTGAAGGCGGCCGTGGCGCGGCGTGCGATCTCTTCGGTGGTCTCGCTCATATTCACGATCATATACGGTCGGGCCGGACAACTGAACTCGGGTGCCGGCTCCGGACTCATCGTCCGCGGTGATGCGAGCGGTGCCCTCGCCGGCTCGAGCTGGGCGAACTTGAGGCCGATGCGCACCACCGTAGCGCAGCAACCGCTCGCGCCCGTTCCATCCGGGAATTCTTCCCATCGGCCTGGGGACATATTCCATGAGGCAAGTGTCTTGAAGCTGCCGAGAACAGGCGGCACTCTCGGCTTGCGAACAGTGCAGCCGTTCCATTGCAGCTCTGCCCGGGTATCAAAACCAAGAGCCCTCCGGGGAGAACGGTGGACGGCACGGGGCTCCGCGGCTGCATCGAGGACCCCCAAGGTCCCTTACAGGGAGTACGGCCATGGATCAGGCGCACATCGCCAATATCGCGAGCACGCTGCCGGAGGCGTTGTCGCCCTGGACCATGTTCATGCAGGCCGACATCGTCGTGAAGTCGGTGATGATCGGCTTGGCGTTAGCCTCGGTGGCAACCTGGACGGTGCTGGTCGTCAAGACCATTCAGCTCCGCTCGGCGCTGCGCACGGCCCGCGGCGCGCTCGGCATCACCATGGCGGCCCGCTCCTTGGCCGATGCGACAGGACGCATTTCGGCCGATGAGGGTGTCGTCGGCCGACTTCTCGCCCTGGCCGACGACGAGATCGACAAGTCGCGCGGCCTGCCTGCCGACGGCATCAAGGAGCGTGTCTCCTGGCAGTTCGAGCGGATCGAGGCGGCGGCGGTGGCGCGCATCGGCCGCGGCATCGGCATTCTCGCCACCGTCGGCGCCGTCGGCCCGTTCGTCGGCCTGTTCGGCACGGTCTGGGGCATCATGAACAGCTTCATCGGCATCTCGCATGCGCATACGACCAACCTCGCGGTGGTGGCGCCGGGCATCGCGGAAGCGCTGCTCGCGACCGCCTTCGGCCTCGCCGCCGCGATTCCCGCGGTCGTGATCTACAACCTGTTCGCGCGCGCCACCGGCGGCTATCGCGCCGTCATCGCCGATGCATCGGTGGCGGTGATGCGGCTGCTGAGCCGCGATCTCGACCGGCAGCATGCGGGGCCCGCCGAGGCGCGGCGCAGCGCCATCCGCGCGGTCGAGGCGCCGATGCTGTCGATCGCCAATCCGGCGGAGTGAGCCATGGCCGTCAAGCTCGCCCGGCGCACCGACGAGTTCGAGGAGACGCACGACATCAACGTGACGCCGTTCATCGACGTCATGCTGGTGCTCCTGATCATCTTCATGGTCGCCGCGCCGCTCGCCACGGTCGACGTCCCGGTCAACCTGCCGGCGATCTCGGCCGAGCCGCAGCCGCGCGCGGAGACGCCGGTCTTCGTCACCTTCAAGGCCGACCGCTCGCTCGCCGTCGGCGACCAGAGCGTGGCGCAGGCCGACATCGCCGCCTCGCTCGATGCCGCCACCAAGTCCGATCATGAGCAGCGCGTGCTGCTGCGCGCCGATCAGACGCTGCCCTATGGCGAGGTGATGGCGCTGATGAACACGTTGCGCCGCGCCGGCTATACCAAGGTCGCACTCGTCGCACTGGAAGACCGGGGCGCGCAGTGAGCGTCCTGACGCTCGATCCGTTCGAACACGAGCAGCGCCGTGAGCGGACGCTGTGGACCATCGCTGCGCTGGTGGTGGCCGCGCTGCATGTCGGGCTCGCCGTCGGCTATCTGCTGCTGCGCCCCGCGCCGCAGGGGCGTGCCCAGGCGCCGGCCTTCGACGTCGTGTTCACCCCGGCGGTGGTGAGCGAGCCGGCGCCGACGGCGCAGGATGCGCCGGCGTCCGAGCCAACGTCGGCGGAGCCGCCGAAGGAAGAGCAGGTGAAGGACGAGCCGGTCGCGCGTGAGGCCGTCGCTGAGCCTGTCCCGCCGGCTCCCTCCGAGCCGGAGCCGCAGGTCGTGGCCCAGCCTGACCTGGAGCCGGATGTCATTCCCTCGCCGGAGCCCGCGCCGCAGGTCGCCCTCGCGCCCGAGCCGCCGCGTGCGGACGATGTCGTTCTGCCGCCGCCGCCACCACCAAAACCGATCGAGGCGAAGCCGCCGGAGCCGAAGCCCGTTCCCGTGCCCGAGCGTGTCGAGCGCAAGCCGGTCGAGAAGAAGGAAACGAAGGAGCGGGCCGAGAGGAAGTCCGCACCGCCGAAGCCGGCTGCGGCGCCGGCGGCCCGGCCTTCACGGGTCGCGTCGGCGCCCAATCCCGGCGAGGACAGCGTCGGGGCGCGCGAGGGCCAGGCCAGTTGGAACGCCGAGGTGGTGGCGCAGATCCGCCGCGCCGCGGCCTATCCCTCCGACGGCAATGGCGCGAGCGGCACCGTCATGCTGAACGTCGTGATCGATCGCAACGGACGACTCTTGTCGCGACGGCTCGCCGGCAGCTCGGGCTCGCCGGCGCTGGACCGCGCGGCGATGGGCATCATCGAACGCGCCGCGCCGTTTCCGCGGTTTCCGCCGGCGATGGCTCAGGCGCAGGTCTCGCGCACGGTGCCGCTGCATCTGAGGCCGCGCTGAACGCGGCGCCATCCGGAGCTACGTCCGGTGGCGCTCCGTCCCGCTATTTGCTGCACTCGGTCAGATCCGTATCGCGCACGACGAACTGCGCGCCTTCCTTGAGCTCGATGTTCTTGGCGACGCAGGTGCGGCCGCCCTTTTCGGACAGCTTGATGTCGTAGCGGCCGGACTTCACGCCGACCAAGGTCATGCGTTCGTTGTGGTCGACCTCGCCCTCGTCGTCGTTCTTGCACTGGTCGGCGCCCCAGGTCTTGGTGCCCGCGGCCGCCAGGTACATCTTCACGATGGTCTGGCCGGTGCGATTGAGAAAGCGCGGGCCGTCCTCGGCGGACGCGGCGGAGCCGGCCAGCATGAGAAGCGCGCAGGCGGTGACGAGGCGACGCATGACGAGTGTCCTTTTCTTATGATTGGTCACGGGATGAAGGCGCGCGGATCAGAAATCCTTGCCGATGCTGGTCTTGACGGCGAGGCCGCGCGAGGCGTTGGTCAGGCCGTAGCCGAGGCCGAAGCTGAGCTCGAAGCCCTTGAAGCGGGTGTCGGCGACTGCGTAGAGCGTCTGCATCTGCTGATTCCAGGGCAGGATGTAGCCGAACGGTCCGAGATTGGAGAAATGCTCGATGCCGACGGTCCAGCGGTCGCTGAGGCGCTTGACGAAGCGCACCGACGGCTCGAACGCCGAGCCGGCGCCGTCGATGCCGAAGGTCATGTTGGCGTTGAAGATGAGCTGATAGTCGTTGGGCAGGTTGACGCCGATGATCGGCGTGAACATCTGCGCCACCCGCGGCGTGGCCTCCTGGACGAAGCGCGGCGCGCCGGGCTGGCCGGCGCCGGCCTTGTTGGCGACCCACAGATCGGGGGTGAGGCCGCCCTGCGGCGCCAGGATGGTGCGTGAGACCAGGCCGATGAAGACGGTGCGCTCGAGCCGGTCGCCCTGGATGAAGGTCTGGCGGATGGTGACGCCGCCGGACTGGAATGAATAGCCGGGCACGCCATTGTCCATCACGTTGCCCAGCGCCATCGGCACATTGGTGCGGGCAAAGGCGTAAGGCGAGGTCAACGCGATCTCGTACCATTCGGTCGGCGAGTAGCCGATCTCGGTCTCGCCGGTGACCGCACGCTGCGGCACGCGGCGTCCGCCGTTCTGTTGCGGATTGAAAGTCGTCAGATAGCCGAAGCGCTGCTCGACCTGGAAATGTCCGGGCGAGGCGGGGTCATTGCCCTGGATCTCCTCGGCCGCTGCGCCGAACGGCGCGAGCACGAGAGCACCGGCAGCCATGTACAATCGCGATCGTCTTCTTGCACTCCTGGCGATGCCGTTCGGCTGCATGTCCCCGCGCTCCCTTCAACTGATGAGCTAACGAGTCGCCGGGGCGAAAACATGCGGGCCTGTCGGCTGAAAGATGACGCGATCGGGAAACGATCAGTCGTTGAATGCCGCATTTGCTCCGGCCTTTCCTGTTTCGGTGAGGAATAGGGATGTTTTGGCAAGTCGAACGGGACATTTTGACCGAGACAATATGGCGGCCATTTCGCGAGTGAATCTCAACACGGTGATGAATGTGGCGTGTTGCAAACACATTGAGGTCATAGAGCGAGGAAAACATCGGTTGCAGCATGCATTGCTGATCGCCGGATCAGCCAGAGAATGGACACGCCCGTGCTTCACACACCCGGTCATCGCCGCCGCTTGTCCGCTCAGCCGATGCCGCTCGGGCTGATAGTCGCGCTCCTCCTGTCCACGCTGCTGCCGGACGGACGCGCCTTCGCGGAGGAGACGCTGCGGGACCAATTGGAAGCCTGGTGGAGTCAAACCCACGCCGGCAAGAGAAGTCAGGTTGGGCAAGCCCAACACGCGTTGTCGGGGAGCGATGCCAAATCCGCAAGGCATGTCGCCAAGCGCAGACGCCACGTCGCCAACGCCCGGGCCGAGGCGGAGGGAGGCACCTTCGACCACGATAGCGGTCCGCGTCGCGACCGTCCGGGGAGATATTTCCTGCACGGACCGAGGTTCTAGTCCCGACGCTCTTGCGGGAATTTCTCGGGCGTCGCGTTCTTGCACTTGCGAAATGACAGGGCCTCCCATACGTCAAAGCGATGTGTGGCGCGTTGCCGATGAAACCAGCGACGCTCGCATACGTTGTTTTCGTGCCCTTCATCGCCGCCCCTCGGACGGCGGAGACAAAGGATCAATTCGATGAATTGGAAACTGATGATGACGGCCGCCGCCGTCGGCATGGCCGCGATCGTCGGCACGTCGACGATGGCTGTCAGTGCACCGGCCCCTTCGAAGCTGCTGACCGCGATCGACCCCGACAAGGACGGCACCGCCGACATGAGCGAGGTCCGCACGGCCGCCGGCGCGCTGTTCGATCGTCTCGATCGCGACCATGACGGCACGCTCGACGCCAAGGAGCTGCGCGGCCGCGTTTCGGCCAAGGATCTCAAGGCCGCGGATCCGGACAATGACGGCACGCTGACCAAGGACGAGTATCTCGCGCTGGTGGAAGGCCGCTTCAAGGCGGCCGATCCTGACAACGACGGCACGCTCGATTCGAAAGAGCTGAAGTCGGTCGCCAAGCTGCTGAAGTGAGGCGCCGTCCGTATCGGACGCGACCAGGACATGGACTCACGGGGCCTGCGACGGGAGACTGTCGCAGGCCCCTCGCGTTTCAGCTCGGGCGGGACATTTCCACTGCGAGACGAACCAGGTCGGGCAGGCTGCGGGCCCCGAGCTTCTGCCGCAGCCGGTAGGTCAGGTTGATGACGGTCTTGTAGCTGATGCCGAGATGGTCGGCGATCGCCTGATAGGATTTCGCCTCGGCCAGCAGCGCCAGCGCCTGGCGCTCGCGCGGGGTCAGCGCAGGGGCAGCCATGCCGTCGGGGTCGGCGCGGAGCAGGGCGATGCGGGTGGCGAGCTGCGGATCGAGATAGGTGCCGCCGGCGCGCACCTGCTCCAACGCCTTGGGCAGCTCGTGCGGCGGCGCGTCCTTCAGCAGATAGCCGCTGGCGCCGGCGTCGATCGCCGAGCGGACGATGCGCGGATCGGCATGCATGCTGAAGACCAGGATCCGGGCGCGGGGATCGTGCGACCGCATGCGTTCGATCAGACGGATGCCGCCGAGCTCCTGCCCGTGCAGACGCAGATCGACGATCGCGACGTCCGGCCGGTCACGGACATAGGCGTCGTACCCGCTGTCGGCATCGTGTGCCTCGGACAGCGAGCGGATCCCGGCTTCGTTCAGCAGCCAGCGGCAGGCCGTGATCACGACCGGGTGGTCGTCGACGAGAAGAACGCGATACATCCGACGTCGTCTTGCCCCTATGGCGCCGACGGCGCCGATGCTTCCCTCTACCAATGAGTTCCCTTGCAAACCAGGATCGGGTGCAACAGTGCGGCCGAGTCTGGGAGAGAGCCCGGCGAATTGATCTCCACTTTCCGGATCCGGGAAGATTGTCCCTAGGGGCCGAAGAATATTGCCCGTTGCGACGAACTGGACGGCTGTTTACGAATGTTAAGGTTCGTAAACGGGTAAATCGACCAGTTCTGGTGCGGGTGGGGCTCAGGGGCGTGGGCTGTTGCCGGAACCGGTCGACAAGAAACTGGGGGACGTCTTGACCAGACTGTCGGCGCTGAAGAGCGCGTTTCTCGCGACGTGTGCGTTGCTGCCCACGGCTGCGTTCGCGCAGCAAACCCTGCAGACCATCGAGGTGGTCGGCGTCTCGCCCGTTCAGGGCAGCGAGATCGCGAAGGACAAGATTCCATCCAATGTCGAAACCATCGGGGCGCGGGAGCTCGACCACAGCCGTGCGCCGACGCTGCTCGACGGCATCCTGCAATCGGTGCCCGGGGTCTCGCTCAGCGACCAGACCGGCAACGCGTTTCAGCGCGACCTGAACTACCGCGGCCAGACCGCCTCGCCGGTGCTCGGGACGCCGCAGGGCATCGCCGTCTACCAGAACGGCACCCGCATCAACGAGGCCTTCGGCGACGTCGTCAACTGGGACCTGATCCCGGAAATGGCGATCGCGCGCATGACGCTGATGCCGAACAATCCGCTGTTCGGCCTCAACGCCACCGGCGGCGCGCTCTCGATCGAGATGAAGAACGGCTTCAACTACCAGGGCGGCGAAGCGCAGCTGTTCGGCGGCTCGTTCGGCCGGATCCAGTCGGGCGCGCAATACGGCTGGAACAATGGCACCTATTCGACATACATTGCCGCGGAAGGCGCCTATGACCGCGGCTGGCGCGACTATTCGTCGGCCTCGCAGATCCGGCGCATGTATGCCGATTTCGGCGCGCGCGGCGACAACACCGAATTCCACCTCTCCTTCACCGGCGCCGACAACAAGCTCGGCTCGGTCGCGGCGACGCCGATCGAGATGCTGAATCAGCGCTGGTCCAGCGTCTACACCTGGCCGCAGTCGCTGCGCCTGCAGATGCAGATGGTGCAGGCCAGCATGAAGTGGGCGCCGACCGACACGCTCTCGATCCAGGCCAACGGCTACTACCGCAACTACAAATCCGCGCGCATCGACGGCAACGGCACCGAGGTTGCGGCCTGCGACCCTGCGGGCGCGTTTCCCGGCGAATTCTGTCTCAGCGATGCCGCCGGCACCGAGTTCCAGATGAACCGCAACGGCCCGACCGCCAACACGCTGGCCGGCAGCGCGGCGCTCGGCCAGATCGACCGCAACACGGTGAAGACCGACAGCTATGGCGGCTCGCTCCAGGCGACCTCGACCACGCAGCTGTTCGGCCACGACAACCATTTCGTCGTCGGCGCCAGCGTCGATCACGGCAACACCAACTTCCAGGCGACCTCCGAACTCGGCACCATCGACAACAACCTGTTCGTCACCGGCCTCGGCGTCTATATTGACCAGCCCAACGCGGGCCTTGCTCCCGTCAATCTGAATGCCAAGAACACCTATCTCGGCGTCTATGCGACCAACACCTTCGACATCACCTCGCAACTGGCGCTGACCGCCGGCGGCCGCTTCAACTGGGCTCAGATAAACCTGCGCGACCAGACCGGCTTCGCGCCGCTGTTGAACAGCAACAACAACTTTCAGCGTTTCAACCCGGTGGTCGGCCTGACCTACAAGATCACGCCTGATATGACCGCCTACGCGGGCTACTCCGAAGCCAACCGCGCCCCGACCCCGCTCGAGCTCGGCTGCTCCGATCCTGCCAATCCCTGCCTGATCGACAACTTCCTGATCGCCGATCCGCCGCTCAAGCAGGTGGTGTCGCGCACCGTCGAAGGCGGCCTGCGCGGTGAGATCTCCGGCGGCCGCTCGGCCTACGCCGCCGATCCGCCGGCCTACCGCAAGGCGCCGATCAAGTCGGTGGCGGTCGATGATGGCTGGCGGCTGCGCTGGGGGCTCAGCCTGTTCCGGACCGAGAATTCCGACGACATCCTGCAAGTGGTCGATCCGCTCAACCCGGTGCGCGGCTACTTCAAGAACGCCGGCACCACCCTGCGCCAGGGTGTCGAGGCCAAGCTCGATCTCGCTTGGAATCGCTGGACCGCATACGCCAACTATACTTTCATCGACGCCACCTTCCGCAGTGCTTTCGATGTCAACGATCCGTTCCTCGGGGCGCCGGTCGGTGTCGTCTCCGGCAACCACATTCCCGGCATTCCGGCGCATCGCCTGAAGCTCGGCGCGGAATATGCCGTGACCGACGCCTGGAAGGTCGGCGCCAGCGTCAACTATGTCGGCAGCCAGTACCTGTTGCACGACGAAACCAACGTCTATCCGAAGGTTCCGGCCTACTGGGTCGTGAACGTCAACACGTCCTATCAGGTGACCAAGAACGTCGAGGTGTTCGGCCTGATCCAGAACCTGTTCAACCAGCGCTACTACTCGGCGGGCACCGTGTTCGACCCTGCCGGCTTCAACACCGCCGGCGGCGGAACGGCGTTCGCGTTGAACGATCCCCGCAGCATGGTGCCGGGAATGCCGCTCGCGGCCTATGCCGGCATCCGGGCGAAGTTCTGAGCCTCAGCCACGGACCACCAGCGACGCATAGGCGCATCCGCGCCGCGCCACGGCAGCCCCCACCGTGGCAAGAAGGCCGGGAGAAATCCCGGCCTTTTCATTTGCTGGTCGGGGTCTTGCAGGTGCCGGAACCGCGAGCGCGGAGTTCATCTCTGCGATGTCCTTCGCGGTGGAGCGGTCTGCCGTCCTCGTCGTCAAGTTTCAGATCTGGCGGGAGAGCGGTGCTTCAAGCGAAGCCGCTTATGATGATTAATCGAATTACTATGGGACTAATTCCGTTGTTAGTTGGACAATGTCCCGTGCGTTCATAGAAAAGTTCGCCTTGCTGGTTCCTGCCAACGTTTCGATACAATCGGTCATCAACAAGAAGCCGTGTATTGCGTAACGTGGGGCGTTAGGTGAAATCAAAAAGCAAAAAGCGCAGCGAGGCGGCTGTCGTTAGTTTCGTGTTGTTGTCGACATGGATGGTCGTCGGCGAGGCAAGGGCCGAGTGCACGACGCCGGGTGTCACGGTCACCTGCAGCGGGAGCATCTCCTCCGCGATCACCGTGTACGACGCCGCTGCGGCGACAGCGACGCCCTCGAGCGGCAGCAATTCTTATACGCCGGCGAACCCGGTCTTTCCAGCGACCGGCTACAATCCCAACCCTCCCACGACGATCGTCACGCTGGACTCCACGGCCGTTCGCAATCTCACTACGAACACCCAGACCGGCCTGGCCGATCGCGGCATGATCGCGGCCAATTTCTCCAATGCCGAGGATCCGGCGGTCAACAACGTCATCATCAACAATGCCGGCTGGCTGAGCCTCACCACCAGCCAGCTCAGCGCCGGCCGGCTTCACGTCGTCGTCGCCGACAGCCAGGTCAACAAGTTCACCGTCAACAACACCGGGACGCTCGCCGTCACCCAGAATGTCTTCGGCGCGTTCGATGCGAGCAAGCTGAGCGTTTCGATCGGCGCTACGGCGACAGGCCGGTACAACGGCACCAACCTCGCGGTCATCTCGGCGCTCTATTCCGACGACAACACCAACAGCTTCGTGGTGAACAACCGCGCCGGCGGTACGATCTCGGCGACCGGCAACTATGCCGCTGCCTATTACGGCCGGGCCGACACCTCGATCACCAACTCCGGCACCATCGCCAGCACGAGCTGGACGGCGGCGAGCCGCTTCTACGACGGTCACTGGGCGATCGCAGCGTTCGCCGGCGCCGAGTTCGATACCATCCCCGGCAGCAATCCGGATTCGCCGCTCTACAAGTTCGACTCCGCGGGCAACGTGACGGTGACGGAGACCAAGGCGCTGACGCTGACCAACAATGCCAGCGGCGTGATCAAGGGCGACATCCTGGCGCTCGATACCAATCCGCTGACCACCGCCGCCGGTCTCGCCGCAGGATCGACCTTCCCGCTGACTGGCAGCGGCTCAAACTCTGGCCCGCGCGACAGCGTCATCGCCAATGCCGGCCTGATCCAGGGTAACCTCTATCTCGGCTCGGGCGAGCATGACATCACCAACAGCGGCACGATCTCGGGATCGATCTCGGTCGACCAGAGCGCCTCGCGCGGCTCCTTTGCCAAGGCGACCGCGGGTACCGTCGCCGGCACCTATAGCAGTTCCGGCTCGGGCATGGATGCCAACGGCAACGCCTGTCCGACGGCCGGCATCAACACCACGGACCCGCTCTGCGCCGCCAGCACCAACCAGGCGGCGACGTTCTTCGGCGCCCGCACATTCAATCTGGTCAACACGGGCACGCTCAGCGGCGACATCACCATCAACGACGAGGATGGCGCGACGAATGCCATCCTGCTCAAGGGCACCGGCTTCAGCGGCAACGTCGTCGCGCAGAACGGCCTCGGCAGCAATTCGCTGACGCTCGACGGCGTGACAAGCCTCGCCAGCATCGTCAATTTCGGCATGCTGGACCTGATGAAGTCGCAGGTCACCGTGAGCGGCGGGGCCGGCGTGCAGCTCGTCGATGGCGTCGTGCTGCGGACCACGATCTTCGGATCTGGCGGCACCGCGGCGGCGCCGTCGACCAGGATCGGCAACATCACGGGCGCGGTGACCTTTGCGGGCGCGGGCACGGTCGCGCCGACGCTTCAGGGCATTGTGCGCCATGGCGATGTCTACCGCGTCGCGACGGCGGTGTCGGCGACGCCGCTCGACGTCGATTTCTCCAGCGCGCTGGTCGGCTTCACGGCCGATACGTCCACCGGGGCTCTGCTGCTGAATGCATCCGTGCGGTCGCCCGCGACCATCGCCGGCATCTCGCCCTCCAGCCTCGCCGCGCTGAACGGATTGCTTGGCTACAGCGGCAGCAACGCGCAGGTGCAGGCGCTCGGCGGCGCGGTGCAGAGCCTCGGCACCGACAGGGAGGTGCGCAGCGCCGGCGATCAGTTGCGTCCGTTCGTGAACGGCGCCCAGGTCCAGGTGCCGCTCAGCACCGCATCGCTGTTCCAGAACCAGATCGACAACCGGCTGACGGCCGCGGCCGCATCGCCCAATTCGCGCGTCGCCTCGGCGTTCGCCGACGACACCGATCCGCTCACCTCGATGCTGATGGCCTTCAATGCGACCAAGGCCCGTCCGACGGTGAAGGCAGCGCTGGCTCCGGCCATCGCGCCCGAACCGGAACGCACCGTCTGGGGCAGCCTGATCGGCACCAATGCGTCGCAGCGCGACGTGGCCGGTGTTGCCGGCTACAGCGGCAATACCGGGGGGCTCGTTGCCGGCATCGATCAGCGGATCGATGGTGCGTTCCGCGTCGGTGCCGCGTTCGGCTATGCCACCAGCGCGATGGACGATCGGACCGCCGCCGGCGATGCGGTCGGGATGCAGCACTATCAGGGCACGGTGTACGGTGCCTATGTCCAGCCGTCCTGGTACGTCAACGGCTCCGCCGGCGTCGCGCTGGTCGACTACACCACCACGCGCCGCATCAACTTCGCGGGCTTCACCGATACCGCCTCCGGCAGCCACAAGGGGTGGCTGACACTGCTCCGCGGTGAATTCGGTCTGCCCGTGAAGGTGGATCAGGCCGTGCTGACGCCGTTTGCCGGCGTGACCTATGCCCGCCTCGATCAGCAGGCCTACACCGAGACCAGCACCGCAGGTGCTGCGCTCGCGATCGCCAAGCAGACCACCAATTCGGTGCGCTCGAACCTCGGCCTCCGCGCCTCGGTTCCGTTGCTGGTGACCTCGACCTACGGCTTCGGCCTGGAGACGCTGGCGGCATGGCGGCACGAGTTCGGCAACACCGCGCAGAACGTGACCGCAAGCTTCGCCGGCGGCGGCGCGACCTTCTTCGCCGCCGGACCGTCGCCCGAACGCAACCTGGCCGAGCTGGGCGCCGCGCTCAAGCTGGTGGCATTCGGCGAGCGTCAGTCGATCTCGCTGGGCTACAACGCCGTGGTCGGCAGCCAGTATCTTGAGCAGTCGGCGGTGCTGAAGGTGCGGGCGGAGTTCTGAAGAGTCTGCCTTTGGCAGAGCCTGCGAAGCACGACGTCGAAGAGGCCGGGAGCAATCCCGGCCTTTTTGTCGCTGCATCGTCGCAGCGCGCGGCGCGACGCGTCTCCGCTACCGTGGGGTGAGCAAAGGCGCGCGCGACACTGCATGTCGCGAGCTGAACTCCATCGCGCGCCGTGCCCACCATTCCCTCCGGTTGCGCGGGTGCACGGTGGGCACGCGACGCCTGCGGGGCGGCCGCTTTGCCCACCCTACGCAGCCTGCATGAAACGTCGAGGGGGCCTGCTCACGCCGGGTCTCGGGCAATTATCCCGCTGGCCTCGTGAGCGGGATCGTTACGCGCTCTTGGAATTTACGAAGCATCGCGATTAGTTGCTGACGGCCTCCGTCAACTACGAACTTCCGCCACAGAACCCGACCAGCTATTGCGCATCGTATCGAGCAGCGAGGTGTGCACATGAGCCGTAGATCTTCAAGCCTTTTATCGATCGTCTCATTATTGGTGGATGCCGTTCGCCGGCCCCACGTCCGCCGTTGGGTACGAGCGACGATCTCGGTCGCGACTCTCGCCGGCGGTATAGGTGCGCATTCTCTGCTGCTTGGCGATGCGACGGCGCGCGATCTCGACGGGCGTTACGCCAATTCTCCGCTCCAGGGCTGGTTCGAGAGTTTGCGTTCGGGCAGGGGGCCGTGCTGCTCGGATGCGGATGGCACCGCGCTCTCGGACACGGATTGGGACACGAAGGATGGCCGCTATCGTGTCCGCATTGAAGGCCAATGGTGGGTCGTTCCGGAAGAGGCCGTGGTGACTGAGCCCAATCGCGCCGGCCGGACGATGGTATGGCCCGTGTATTATCGCGAGCTGAATACGGGCCTGCGCATCGATGTGCGCTGCTTCCTG
Organism: Bradyrhizobium sp. SZCCHNRI1009; assembly: GCF_032487575.1. NCBI lineage: Bacteria > Pseudomonadati > Pseudomonadota > Alphaproteobacteria > Hyphomicrobiales > Nitrobacteraceae > Bradyrhizobium > Bradyrhizobium sp. SZCCHNRI1009. The sequence goes on from NZ_JAUEUL010000002.1 coordinate 386,435, forward strand.
CCGGGCAGCATGATGTAGGTGGGGATGTGCTGGATCGCAGGGCTGTAGGGTAGGCAAAGGCGCGCAAGCGACATGCTGCGTCAGACGCGGTCTCTTGCGCGCCGTGCCCACCATTCCCTCCGCTTGCGCGGATGCACGGTGGCACGCGCCGCCTGGCGGCAGCGCTTTGCCCACCCTACGAGATGACGATTACTCCGCCGCTTGCGCCGCTTTCAGCGTCGGATAGTCGGTGTAGCCCTTTTCGCCGCCGCCATAGAGGGTGGCGCGGTCGAGCTCGTTGAGTGGGGCGCCCGTCTTGAGGCGCTCGACCAAGTCGGGATTGGCGATGAACGGCCGACCGAAGGCGATCAGGTCGGCCGCGTTGGCATCGAGCTGCTTGTTCGCGAGCGCGAGGTCATAGCCGTTGTTGGCGATGTAGGCGCCCTTGAAGCGCTTGCGCAGCGAGGCGTAGTCGAACGGTGCAACGTCGCGCGGGCCGCCGGTCGCTCCCTCGATCACGTGGATGTAGACCAGATTCAGTGCCGCGAGCTGGTCGACTATGTAGTCGAACAGCGCCTGCGGATTGGAATCCGAGATGTCGTTGGCCGGCGTCACCGGCGACAGACGGATGCCGGTCTTGTCGGCGCCGATCGCCTCCGAGACGGCCTTGGCGACCTCGAGCATCAGCTTTGCGCGGTTCTCGATCGAGCCGCCATAGGCGTCGGTGCGCTTGTTGGCGCCGTCCTTGGCGAACTGGTCGAGCAGATAGCCGTTGGCGCCGTGGATCTCGACGCCGTCGAAGCCGGCCTCGACGGCATTCAATGCGGCCTGCTTGAATGCCGCGACGATGCCGGGAATTTCGCCGAGCTCGAGCGCGCGCGGCGCTGAGACGTCGGTGAAGGCGCCGCCGACGAAGGTCTTGGTCTTGGCGGCAACGGCCGACGGCGCGACCGGTGCGCCGCCGTTCGGCTGCAATGAGACATGGGAGATGCGGCCGACATGCCAGAGCTGGATGAAGATGCGGCCGCCCTTGGCGTGCACCGCGTCGGTCACCTTGCGCCAGCCGGCGATCTGCGCCTTGGAATAGATGCCGGGCGTGTCCTGATAGCCCTGACCCTGCTGCGAGACCTGGCTGGCCTCGGAGATCAGGAGGCCGGCCGAGGCGCGCTGGGCGTAGTACTCGGCCGTCAGCGGACCAGCGGCGAGGCCTTCAACGGCGCGGTTGCGTGTCAGCGGCGCCATCACGACACGATTGGCGAGGGTGATCGGACCGAGCTGGTACGGCTCGAACAGTTTGGATGCACTCATCGGGGTCTTTCCAGGAGGGAGGAGGAGGGGGTTCAGGTCAGTTGTGCATTGCCGCGAACAGCGCAATGCCGGGAGGTATCCGTCCGGCGCAGACGAGCCGCGCGATGGAGCGGCCGCGACTGGCCGTCCGCTGGACAGCCTGTCGCAGTACACGAAAGGGGATCAGGCCACGCCCAGGAAGTCCCGCTTGCCGATGTCGACGCCGTTGTGGCGGAGAATGCCGTGAGCGATCGCAGCGTGGAAATAGAAGTTGGGAAACGAGACGCGGTTAACGAAGTCCTGCCCCTTCAGGGTCAGGGTGGTGTTGGGCCCGCTGGGAAAGGTCACGTCGCGGCTATCGGCCCCGTCGAACTGCGCCGGCGTGAACGCCTTGAGGTAATCGACGGTCTTGGCGAGCCGCTGGCGGAGCTCGGCGAATGTCGTCTCGGTGTCGGGCGTGCTGGGGATCTCGCTGTGGGACAGCCGCGCGCACCCCTTGGCGGCGAAGTCGCAGGCGAGCTGGATCTGCTTGGAGAGCGGCAGCATGTCCGGATACAGGCGTGCGCCGAGCAGCACCTCGGGGGCGATCTTCCTGGCTTCGCAATGGGCCTCGGCCTTGCTGAGCAGGCCAGACAGGCTGCCGAGGATCTGGAGGTAGGCCGGGACGGTCGAATCGTAGAAGGACATGTGATGCTCTCTCTTGGCAGGAGACGTCGCGACGAAAGCGCGCGCCCTCGGAGATGGGGCGGCGTTCAAGAGAATGCAACTGCATCTTTCCGGTTTTTCCGGGCGCTGGCGGATTGCTGCCCTACCGTTCCCGGCATATCACCTCGTCTATGCGAGCTGGCCGTCGCCGGCGTTCTCAGCGATTTTCGATGTCGCGTGATCTCGATGCCTCGGAGCGGTTCTACAATCGGCTCGGCTTTGCGCGCCCGGACAGCGACAGGCCGGCTCCGGGTGAGCCCGACACCTATCGCATGCTGTCGAATCCGCAAGGTGGATCTCTGCACCTGACGGACGCGGTCGAGGGATGGCTGACGCCGGGCCGAAACCCCTTTGGACTCTACCTCTATGTCGAGGATGTCGACGCCGCGGCGCGGGAGTTTCAGCAAACGCCCGAAGACAAGCCGTGGGGGATGTACGAGTTCGCGCTATCCGACCCGGATGAAACCTTGGTCCGTGTCGGCTGGCCAACGCGGCTGCGCGCCGGGTCGTAAGAGGTCATCGACTCGTTTGGGCTCTTACGCGCCACGCGCGGGCGTCGCCCGCCGATGTGCGCTCACCGCGTCGCTGTCGTTGAAGCCGGTGCCGCCTGCGCCCGCGGCGTGTTTCCACGCATCCGCGTGAGCAGCTCTGCCGTGGGCCAGGAGTCGGCCGGCAGCCCCAGCCGCAGCTGCATCGTCTTGACCGCGGTGCGGCTCTGCTGTCCCAGCACGCCGTCGACCTTGCCGACGTCGAAGCCGGCCTTCACCAGCAGCTGCTGCAGCTCCTTGATCTCGTTGAACGGCAGTTGCGCCACGGGGCCGGCGGGCTTGCGCATTGGCGGCGCGCCGGCGATGCGGGCGGCGAGGTAGCCGGCCGTGGTCGAATAGATCAGCGAGTTGTTCCATTCGGTATAAGCGGCGAAGTTGGCATAGGCCAGGAACGCCGGGCCGTTGCGGCCCATCGGCAGCAGCACCGAGCCTTCGAGCGCATCGTTCGGCAGCGGCCGGCCATCGGCATAGGTCACGCCGAGGGCGGTCCATTTGCTGCGCGGCGCCTTGACGGTGAGGTCGGCCTGCTCCCAGGGAAACGTCTGCGGCACGCGGATCTCCTCCAGCCACGGCTCGCCGCGGCGCCATTTCAGTCCGGTCGCGATGTAGTTGGCGGTCGAGCCGATCACGTCGGGCGCGCTGCGCAGGAGATCGCGGCGGCCGTCGCCGTCATAGTCGACGGCATAGGTGACGTAGTGGGTCGGCAGGAACTGGGTCTGGCCGAGCTCGCCAGCCCAGGAGCCGATCATCTCTGACGGCGTGAGATCGCCGCGGTCGATGACCTTCAATGCGGCGATGGTCTCGTTTTGGAAGCGCTCGCTGCGGCGGCAGTCATAGGCCAGCGACACCAGTGACGGCAGCACCGGCAAATTGCCCATGTTGGCGCCGAAATCGCTCTCCAGACCCCAGAACGCGGCGATGACCGCCGGGGGCACGCCATACTCCTTCTCGGCGCGCGCGAACGCTGCCGCGTGCGCCTTGATGTGCTGCTGGCCGTTCTGCATCCGGTAGGGCGCGGCCATCCGGCCGGCGAACTCGGTGAACAGTTGACCGAACACGCGCTGGCCGCGGTCGCGATTGACGATGCCCTGGTTGTAGGTGAGGTAGGGCGAGGCGGCCGCGATCGCGCTCTGAGACACGCCTTCGGCAATGGCACGCTGCTTCAGCTCGGCGAGAAACCGGTCGAAGCTCTGGCCGTTATGGCAGGCCGCGGCGCGCATCGATGGCGCCGGCTTGGGCCGCGGCGCCGCAGCCTCCGGCGCCATTTGCGCGGTGGCGCTGACAACCAGCATGAACGAGGTTGCGAGCGCGCTGAAGGTGACGCGCAAGACAGTCGAAGAGCTTCGCATCCGGTCTCACCGATGGCTGTCTAATTCCTTGTCCATCCATCGATATCCGATACGGAGGGAAAGGAAAAGGCGAGGGGGAAGCGAATGGTGGAAAGGGGCGAATGGCGAATAGGGAGTAGCGAATAGGGGATGAGGAAGCCTCCATTCGCTACTCGCCCTCTTCACCCAACCTTCGCCAGCGCCGCCTGGGCCTCGCTCTGGATCCGCTTGAGATGCTCGGCGTCGCGAAAACTCTCGGCATAGAGCTTGTTGACGTCCTCGGTGCCGGAGGGGCGCGCCGCGAACCAGCCGTGGTCGGTCTCGACCTTGATGCCGCCGAACGACTGGCCGTTGCCCGGAGCCTTGGTATGCACCATGCGGACGGGATCGCCGGCGAGCTCCTTCAGGTTCAGCATTTCCGGCGTCAGCGCCTTCAGCGCCGCCTTTGCCGGCGGGCTCGCCGGCACGTCGATGCGCTCATAGACCGGCGCGCCGAGCTCTGCCGTCAGCTCCTTGTAGAGCTCGCTCGGGTCGCGGCCGCGCCTGGCCATGATCTCGGCGGCGAGCAGCCCGAGGATCAGGCCGTCCTTGTCGGTGGTCCACACCGTGCCGTCGCGCTTCAGGAACGAAGCGCCCGCGCTCTCCTCGCCGGCGAAGCCGAAGCTTCCGGAGCCGAGCCCTTCGACGAACCATTTGAAGCCGACCGGCGTCTCCACCAGCTTGCGGCCGAGCTTCTGCGCGACGCGATCGATCAGCGAGCTCGACACGATGGTCTTGCCGATGGCGGCGTCGCTGCGCCAGTCGGGCCGGTGCGCGAACAGATAGGAGATCGCGGTCGCCAGATAGTGGTTCGGATTCATCAGCCCGCCCGAGCGCGTGACGATGCCATGGCGGTCGGCGTCGGTGTCGTTGGCGAAGGCGACGTCGAAGCGCTCGCGCATGCCGATCAGGCTCGCCATCGCATAGGGCGACGAGCAGTCCATGCGGATCTTGCCGTCCCAGTCCGCGGTCATGAACCGGAAGGTCGGATCGACGAGATCGTTGACGATGGTGGCATTGAGGCCGTAGCGCTCGATGATCGGCGCCCAATAGGCAATCGCCGCGCCGCCGAGCGGATCGATGCCGATCTTGATGCCCGCGGACTTGACGGCCTCGAGATCGACGGTGTTGGCGAGATCGGCGACGTAGGGCGTGATGTAGTCGTAGGTGTGCACCGAGCCGCTCTGCTTGGCCCGGCTGTAGCTGATGCGCGATACGCCATCGAGGTCGTTGGCCAGATAGACATTGGCCTGCCGCTCGATCTCGCCCGTCGCATCGGTGTCGGCGGGGCCGCCATGCGGCGGATTGTATTTGTAGCCGCCATCCTCCGGCGGATTGTGCGACGGCGTGATGACGACGCCGTCGGCGAGATGCGCCGTGCGGCCCTTGTTGTAGGAGATGATGGCGTGCGAGATCACCGGTGTCGGCGTGTAGCCGCCGTCCTTGTCGACCATCACCTCGACGCCATTGGCGCCGAACACTTCGAGCGCGCTGGCCAGCGCCGGCTCGGCCAGCGCGTGGGTGTCGATGCCGACGAAGAGGGGGCCGTCGAGGCCCTGCTGGCGGCGGTAGTCGCAGAGCGCCTGGCTGGTGGCGAGAATGTGGTTCTCGTTGAAGCCGGTCTTCAGCGACGAGCCGCGATGCCCCGACGTGCCGAACGCGACGCGCTGGGTCGGCTCGTGCGGGTCGGGCTTCAGCGCATAATAGGCCGTGATCAGCCGCGGAATGTTGGCGAGCGCAGCATTGGCGATCGGCTTGCCGGCTGCGGGGTCTGTCTTGGCCATGGAGCATCCTTCGCAAGTTCGAGAAACATCTGCGGCGGCGCTTCGTTCCGCCGCGGCGGGCGCAGGGAACGCGGGGCGTCGCGACGAACCTGCCGCAACATGGCGGCGTGCGGCGATCCGATCAACGGAATTCGTGCACGCCCCCGCGACGGCGTGAAGCCTGTTCGAGGTCGGCTGGGGGAATGCTCGACACTCGCGGTCGAGGCCGGCCAATGTCGCCACCTTGTGCGCGCGACATTAACCACGCCTCACGGAGTCCGCGTGCCGGGACCGGCGCTTAAGCCTGAGTTTAACCGATGACCCTTGAAATAGCAGGCCAGAGCAGAGGCGCGTCTCGTGCGCGGGAGAGTCGTCAGGAGCGGAAAAGTGAGAGCGCTTTGTCTCGGCGCGTTGGCCGTCGTTTCAACCTTGGCGCTGGCCGGCTGCAGCCACCAGGTCACGCCGCAGGTGGCATCGTCTTGCGTCGATCTGAGCGGAAGGCCATGCGTGGACGGTCCCGTCGCCGACCAGTCGCCGCAATCATTGGAGCCTATCACCACGATCCACAAGCCTGCGGTCGCGCGCCGCGCGGCTCTGCAGCGCAAGCACGCCCGTGCCGCAAAGCGCCGGGTCAAGTCGCAAATCGTCACCGCCAAGCCGGCTGAGAAGCCGACTGAAAGGCCGGTTGACAAACCGATCGAGAAGCCGCTCGCGGCGCCGGCGCGAACGCCGCGGCCCGGTCCGCCTGCGCCGGCTGACGGCGCACCTCCGCCGGTGATCAAGACCCCCGCCGCCACGACGGACACGCCGAATCCGGCCAAGGTCCAGAACGACGTCATGGTGGCTGCGGTGACGGTGGCCGCCGAGCTCGCCGAGCGGATGACCGCGCTGCGTGTCCCCGAAGGACCCGGCGAAAGTCCTCTCGTCGCTGTGCTGCTGGCGCGTCCCACCGTGCGTGGCGTAGGCGATCTCAGCGGCAAGGTGATCGCGATCGACGAGCGCTATGCCAAGTCCAACGCGAAGATCACCGCGGCCATGAATGCGGCCGGTGCGACGGAGGTGCTGCTGCTGGAAGGGCAGGCCACCGCGATCACCCGGTTGAACAATGGCGAGGTGAGCGCGGCCGTGGTGGCCCTGGTCTCGCCCGAGGCCGCGGAGGCGTTTCCGAAGATCGCGGGCTTTCGCCTGTTCTCTGTCGTCCTGAAGCCGTAGCTTCACGATGAGCATGAACATCTGCTTGGCACATGCCAAACCAGCACCTTCATGCAGTCATCCGGACAGATTGTTGCGGAGGCAAGTCGAAAGGCCCGGCGAAGGTTGTTGTCGAGGGCGCAATCTTGCGGAGGGAGGCTCCCACGTTCGGAGCCCGGCTCAAGCCTTCTTGGCGGCCTTCTTCGGCGCGGCCTTCTTCGGTGTGGGCTTGGCAGGATCGTTCCCGGCCGCCTTGCTCGTCGCCTTGCCGCCTTGCGGCTTGGCCGCCGCACCGTCGGCCTTCTTCTCCGGCTGCTTGGTCTCCGGCTTCCTGGGCAGCTCCGCGGCGGCGGCCTGGCGCATCGCGCGGGCGTAGCTGTCCGCGACGTTGTCGGCGGAGATCAGGAGCCGTCGGGCGGCGGCATTGGCCTGCTCGACCGCCTCGCGCGCGAGCAGCTTGAAGCGCTCCTTGGCATCCTTGTCCTTGGCCTTGACGGCCATGCCGGTGAAGCGGTCCTTGCGCTTTTTCGCCGCGGCCAGAATGGCCTTGTTCTGCTGCTTGGCCAGTTGCCGGATCACGGCATCAAGATCGGCATCCGCCATCGTCGTCCCCAACTCCCCCAGAGAATCAGCGCGCCCCGGCGCTGCAAACCGCGCGGACTATGCAATCGGCGCAGCCGCTTTGCAATCGGGGTACCAGAGGAGGGGCGCCGCGCAGATCGGGCGGGCGGGCGGACGAGACCCGTCCGTCATTCGGTGTCGTGCCGGCCCACGAAAACCGTCCGCATGGCGGTCATGTCGCTTCGAGTGGTGCATCGACACCGCTTACGACAATCGGAAACGCAACGTAACGAATTCTCTGCAATTCCATCAATTCCAATGCAACGGTTGATCCGCAACATCTTCGGCAACATCACCGTGTTTGTTGGAGTGTGGCCGTGCTGGCCGGAAATAGATACCTCAGCCTATTGTCGCGGTTCCGTCGCGACCAGAGCGGCAATATCGCGATCATCTTCGCGCTTGCCCTGCTCCCGATCCTCGCCTTCGTCGGCTCGGCGATCGACTATTCGATGGCCGTGCGCGCCAAGGCGAAGCTGTCGGCTTCGATGGACGCCGCGATGCTGGCTGCGACCGGCTACACCGCCATGCGCGGCGCCGCGTCGGACGCCAAGACGGCGGCGACCAACATGTTCAACGGCCAGATGGCGGCGCATAATCTGGCGGCGGACTCGCTGAACATCGATATCAGCGATAGCGTCACGGCGCGGACCGTGACCGGCAGCGCCAGCGTGGTGGTCAAGACGGCCTTCATGCACATGTTCGGCTACCCGACCATGACGGTCTCGGCCTCGTCGTCGGCTTCGGCCTCGTTCCCGACCTACATGGACTTCTACGTTCTGCTCGACAATTCGCCGTCGCAGGGCCTCGGCGCAACCACGGCCGACATGACGACGCTGCAGAATGCGACCTCCGACAAGTGCGCCTTCGCCTGCCACGACACCTATACGTCGAGCACGAAGAAGACGCTGCAGACCAACAGCTATTATTCCATCGCCAAGAAGAAGGGCGTGACGATGCGGATCGACGTCGTCAGGTCGGCGACGCAGTCGCTCACGGACACCGCAACCGCCAGCCAGGTCGTCAGCAACCAGTACCGCATGGCGGTCTACAGCCTGGGCAGCGATTGCGGCTCGCTCGGCCTCACGACCATCGCCAGCCTGTCGTCGAGCATGTCGTCGGTGAAGTCGTCGGTCGGCGCGCTGGACCTGATGACGATCCCCTATAGCGGCTACAACAACGACATGTGCACCGATTACGACGGCGCGATGTCCGCCATGAACGGCGTGATCCCGACGCAGGGCGACGGCTCGTCGACCAAGCCGCAGAAATGGCTGTTCTTCGTCGCCGACGGCGTCGCCGACTACTCCTACCCGACGACGTGCAGCAAGACCGTGCTCTCCGGCGGACGCTGCCAGGAGCCGCTGAACACCACCACCTGCACCTCCCTGAAGGCGCGCGGCATCAAGATCGCGGTGCTCTACACCACCTATCTCGCGATCACCAACAACAGCTGGTACACGACCTACATCGCCCCGTGGCGCAGCGACATCGGCAACATCATGAAGTCTTGCGCCAGTCCCGGCTACTACTACGAGGTGGATTCCAGCGGCAGCATCGGCGCCGCATTGACCGCTCTGTTCCAGCAGGCGATCGCCTCGGCGCATCTGACCAAGTAGCCCGGGCTCACGCCTCGGAGGCCGGCAGCTTGACGAGCCGCTCGATCGTGGTGCGATCGTTGAGCACGGCGAGCGTTTCGCGGCGGGAGAGGAAGTCGATCGCGTCGCTGAAGCAGGCCGCGTCGGCAATCCTGGCCTTCGCCGTCGTCAGCTCGACATCGATGTCGCCCGGCTCGCGCCGCCGCGGCATGGGCAGGGCATCGACGTGCTGCCGCCGCAGCTCGGCATTCCGCTGCAGCGCGACCAGCGCGGCCTCGCGGCGAGGCTCGCGCTCACCGGCAAGCTCCCGCGCCCGGATCAGCACGCGCGGCGGCGTCCGGTCCTCGGGCGTCACGAACAGGCCGGCGCCGGCGCTACGGCCGCCCGTCAGAACGCCGATCGGAATCGACAGCACGAGGCCGGCGATGACCGGCGACATCCAGGCGAGCAGGGGCAGCGACACCGCATAGGCGCTGGCAGCCATTGCGAGGCCGCACAGGGTGGGCAGCGCGAACTTTCGGTAGATCTCGTGCCGGCTCACGCCGCCGTCGCTGCGGCGCTGCACCTGCCAGCCGGCGTCACGCCCGAGCAGGATCTCGATCACGGCGATCGACTGGAAGATCATCATCGATGGCGCGATCAGCGCCGCCAGCACGGTCTCCGCCAACACCGCGACGCAGAGGCGCAGCCCGCCGCCGAAGCCGCGGCGCCGCGCCGGCGTGAACAAGGTCGCGAGGCAGGCGAGCAGCTTCGGCACCATCAAGAGCCCGAGGGTCGCGGCAAAGACCTGGGCGGCGAGCACCGGATCCTGCGCCGGCCAGCTCGGGAACAGCGCAAAGCCTTTCGGGAAATATTCCGGACGGACGAAATTGGCCTGCAGCGAAATCAGGATGCCGAGCACGAGGAACGTGAACCAGAGCGGCGCGGTGATGTAGGCGCCGATGCCGATCAACAGGTGCATCCGCGACACCCAGTGCAGGCCGCGCGCCGGCAGCACCGCCAGATGCTGCAGATTGCCCTGGCACCAGCGCCGGTCGCGCGCGGCGTGATCGATCAGCGATGGCGGCACTTCCTCGTAGCTGCCGTCGAGGTCGACCGTCATGTAGATTCCCCAGCCGGCGCGGCGCATCAGCGCGGCCTCGATAAAGTCGTGGCTGAGAATATGCCCGCCGAATGGTTTTCGCCCGCGCAACTCCGGCAAGGCCGCGTCCTGCGCGAAGGCGGCGATGCGGATGATGGCGTTGTGGCCCCAGTAATTACCTTCCGCGCCGTACCACCAGGCATTGCCGGCGGCGATGACAGGTCCGTAGAGCCGGCCGGCGAATTGCTGCAATCGCGCGAACAGGCTGGTGCCGTTGACGATCACGGGCAGGGTCTGGATCAGCGCCGCCTGAGGGGCGTGCTCCATGGCATGCGCCAGCCGCACCACCGTCGCGCCGCTCATCAGGCTGTCGGCGTCGAGGATGATCATGTGATCATAGGCCGCGCCGAAGCGCCGCACCCACTCGGCGATGTTGCCGGCCTTGCGGGCGACATTGTCGGCGCGGTGCCGGTAGAACACGCGATCGGTGCCGCACGCCTCGCGCAGCGCCAGGAACGCGGCCTCCTCGCCGATCCAGATGTCGGGATCGGTGGTGTCGCTGAGCAGAAACCAGTCGAAGCGCTCGGCCTGGCCGGTCTCCGCCACGGACTCGATCATGGCGCGCAAGCGCACCATCACCGCGTGCGGCTCCTCGTTGTAGGTCGGCAGCAGCATCGCCGTGCGGCTCGAGAGCCCGGGCAGCGGACCTTCGACATCGATCGCGATCGTATCGCGGCGGCGCGCGAACATCGCGCAGAAGCCGGCCAGGGCCGACACGAAAGCAAAGGCGATCCAGGCGAGCAGGGTCGAGAACAGCACCAGCACCATGCCTTCCAGCACGGTCACGCCGCCGACCTCGACCACCTCGTACATCCTGGTGCAGCCGGCCAGCGTCAGCGCGGCCGTGCCGGCGAAGATCAGCATGCGTCGGAACGCGATGCGTGGCCCGCTCGTGATCGCCTGCGTCGCCGCCGGAACATGATGGAGCGGCGACGGCTGCATCGCGAGCGGCGCTTCTGGGGGCAGCAGGCCGTTGATCTCCGCGCGACGAGGCGCGCGCATCGTCTCTGCGGCTACGGCGTCCATCGGTAGATCCAGCTTTCGGAGACGAGCTTGTCGTTGGCGGTCAGCTCGGCGCGCAACTCGACCGGTGCGCCATTGACGGCGCATTGGAAGCTCAGCCGCCATCCGCCCGTCTCGGGATTGGGCTGCGTGACGATGTTGGTCACCTCGGCCTTGTCGGCGCTGACCACGCCCTTGACCTGCGCCGGATCGAGCCCTTTAAGGGCGTCGCCCTCGAGCTCCAGCACGAACAGCCGGCCTTCGCCGTGAACGCCGACGCCGGTGCGGGTGACGCGCGCCAGCGCGTGCGGCTTCGGCGCGTCCTGTCCCCAATGCAGGCGATAGGTCATGTTGTGCTCGCCCTTGGCGGCGAGCGGCGTCTTCGGCCGCCAGAATGCGGCGATGTTGTCGTGGATCTCCTGCTTGGTCGGAATCTCGAACAGCACCACGGCGCCTTCGCCCCAGTCGCCGATCGGCTCGATCCACAGGCTCGGCCGCCGTTCGAAATGCGATTCCAGATCCTGATAGGCGGCATAGCTGCGCTCGCGCTGCATCAGGCCGAAGCCGCGCGGATTGAGGTCGTTGAACACGCTGACTTGCAGGTCGCGCGGATTGCTCAAGGGACGCCACAGCTGCTCGCCCTTGCCGTTGAACATCGCAAGCCCGTCGGAATCATGCACCGCGGGTCGGAAGTCGTCGGCCTCGTTGCGGTCGTTGGGTCCGAAGAAGAACATGCTGGTCATCGGCGCCAGCCCGGCATGAGCGATCTCGACGCGCGGGTACAGCGAGGCCTCGACGTCGAACACGGTGGTCTCGCCGGGACGAATGGTGAAGCGGTAGGAACCGGTCGCGCTCTTGCTGTCGAGCAGCGCGTGCACCACCATCGCGGTGGCGCCCGGCGTCGGCTTCTCCAGCCAGAACGCCTTGAAGACGGGGAATTCCTCGCCCTTCGCCTCGCCGGTGTCGATGCAAAGTCCCCGCGCGGAGAGACCATAGATCTCACCCTTGGCCACCGCGCGAAAATAGCTCGCGCCGAGGAAGACGCAGACCTCGTCATAGTAGTCCGGCCGGTTCATCGGCGCATGGATGCGGAAGCCGGCGAAGCCGAGGTCGGCCGCCGGGAACGCCGCGACCTGCTGGCCGAATGCGAAGTCCTCGGGACGATAGGCCACGGGCCTGGCCTGTCCGTCCGCAACCTCGTAGATGTCGACCCGGTCCTTGTAGATCGAGCCGCGATGGAAGAACTGCGCCTGGAACGGCAGGTCGTCGCCGCGCCACAGCGCGTGGTCCGGCAGGAAGCGGATCGAACGATAGGCATCGTAGTCGAGCTTCGCCAGCGCGTCCGGCAGCTTGTCGTCCGGCGCGGCGAATGGCTTGGCCGCGAGGGCGCGTGCGAGGTCGCGCACGGTGGCTGCACTGAACGGCTGAGCCGCAGGCGGCGCTGCGGACGCGCTCCGCGCCAGGGACGCGGCGACCGGGATCGCAGCCGCAGATTGAATGAACTGACGGCGATTCAACTTATTCTCACTCTGTTGCGTGGAACTGCGGAGCAACCCTTCTGGAGGCCTGCGGTTCCACCGCAAGCCAACAAGAGGCGGCTTTGGAGTTCCGACCTGCTGAATGCGCCAACGGCGATCCGTCCGGCGCGTGCAGAGCATGTGCGCGGCGTTCTGAACGCAGCGTGAGCGACGGTCCCGCGTGACGGACATGGAGCCGAGACGTGAGCATTCGACCTGCTCGCGTCAGCCACAGCAATTTTGCTTCTCGTGTCTTACGCCGGAAGGTGCGGGGCTACATCCAGGGCTGGGATCTTCCACGTCCTGACTCGCACTCGGCGGCTGCCGCAATGCCGACGATGGGTGCGCTCCTGCAACACGATTATTGATCCATCGCAACAAGGAGTCGTGCCGGGACTCTACGAATCGATTGGTCTGCGGCGACCGATCAAGGCACGAAAAGGGACCATGATTGGTGACCCGAAAGGACGTCGAAGTCGGTCTAGCACTCCGCGCCGAGTTCATGCACCGAATCGAGCGAACGCCGGCGACAAAAATCTTACCGACTCCCGGGTCGGCAATGCCGCACCACGATCACCTGGAAGGGATTTGAATGCTTCGATTGCGTGCGCTGAACGCTCCGACGCCCTTTCTTTTTTTCACTGGCAAGGGCGGTGTAGGCAAGACGTCGCTCGCTTGTGCGACCGCCATCAGTCTCGCGGACCGTGGATTGCGTGTTCTTCTGGTCAGCACCGATCCTGCGTCGAACCTCGACGAGATGTTGGAAGTTGAACTAACTGACAGCCCGGTGCCGGTGCCGAACGCGGCAAGGCTCTTCGCGATGAATATCGACCCTGAGGCCGCAGCCGAGAGCTACCGAGCTCGCGTGCTCGAACAGCTCGAGCCCACGGTGACGGATCAGGAGAGATCGACCATACGCGAGCAGCTTTCCGGCGCATGCACCACCGAGATTGCCGCATTCGACGAGTTCGTCGGATTGCTGGACGGGGACAGAGCGGGTTACGACCATATCATCTTCGATACGGCCCCGACCGGCCACACCTTGCGGCTTCTGAGCCTGCCGAAGGCTTGGACCGGTTTCCTGAAGGACAACGACCGCGGAGCATCGTGCCTCGGCCCACATTCGGGTTTGAAGATGCAGGAGGATCGTTTTCGACAAGCGCTTCAAGCGCTGGGCGATCCTCGGCGGACGACCGTGGTCCTGGTGACCCGCGCCGACCGGAGTGCAATCCGGGAGGCGGCGCGAACGTCGAGCGAACTTGATGCACTCAACCTCTCCAATCAGACACTCGTCGTGAACGGACGCTTTCACGCCACTGACCCTGCCGACGCGGTCGCAAGCGCACTCGAGCGGGATCAGGATGAGGCGCTCGCCTCGATGCCGGATTCGCTGCGAAAGCTGCCGCGGGACGACGTCCCATTGGTTGGGTTCGACATTGTGGGTCTCGCGGCGCTCAGGGCCGTGTTGTCGTCGTCCAGTCCACGGCTTGAGACGTCGACTGGCGAGCAAGTCGGAGTGCCGGTCGGCCTGCAGGGCCTCGACCGTTTGGTCGATGACATTGCTCACCGCAATAGCGGCCTCATCATGGTCATGGGCAAGGGCGGCGTCGGGAAGACGACGGTTGCCGCTGCCATCGCTGTCGGCCTTGCGAGACGCGGACATGCCGTCCATCTCAGCACGACCGATCCAGCGGCCCACGTCACGGATGTCGTTGATGCCGCGATGCCCGGGCTGACGGTGGATCGGATCGATCCTCGGCGCGAGACGGAGCGCTATGTCGCGAAGATACTGGCGAGCCGTGGCCGCGACCTGGATGAGCAGGGCAAGGCGCTCCTGCTTGAGGACCTGGCTTCGCCCTGCACGGAGGAAGTCGCCGTTTTCCATGCCTTCTCGCACGTGGTTGCGGAAGCCCGGAGCGCCTTTGTGGTGCTCGATACGGCGCCGACCGGTCATACTCTGCTCCTGCTCGATGCGACCGGGGCCTATCATCGCCAGATGACGAGCCAATTGGAGCCGAGCGCCGCTGGCCGGCTGATCACGCCGCTGATGCGATTGCAGGATTCCAGCTACACGCAGATCATCCTGGTGACCCTGCCGGAAACGACGCCCGTTTCGGAGGCCGCCGCTCTCCAAGAGGACCTGCGGCGCGCCGGCATCGAGCCGTTCGGTTGGGTGATCAACAAATGCCTCGCCGCCTCCGGAACTCGCGATCCCCTGCTGCAAGCGCGGATTGCCAGAGAGCGGACCCAGATCGCTCGTGTTCAGGACGGCTTGGCCAAGCGCGCTTTCATCATGGGGTGGCGAAGCAGGCCTCCTGTCGGCATCGAGGAGCTGGAGGCCTTATCGATACCGAGTTCTTGATCACGTTCAGCTCCAGCGCGATCTGGTCTCCTCCCCTCGCGTCTCTTGTTACGCGACCCCCGCCCGCCCGTCGGGCAAATCGGCCGCGCATATTTGTTGGATTTGCGGCGCGCGCTACCGGCTCATGGCCTGTCGAGCTGTCAATTCCGTGTGCGCCGATGGACTGATTTCGTCAGCGAGTTCAGCTGGATCACTCGTGTCCAGTCCTATCGGCAAAAATATTGCTGTTTCCATTTTTCAGAATTTGATGTTCACTCCGCTTGTCCCGCCTCGATCTGAGGGGCGTTTCGCGGTCGTCACGAGCGTTGGGTGCGGGATGCGATGGGCGTATCGAACTGCAGCGCGAGCGATCGTGCCGACGAACGGTTCGATGCGCACGGTCAAGCCGTGTGGTCCTGATCTCCCGGTGCTGAGATCAAGTTTGCGCCTGCGATGGCGCTGATGACAGGGGCAAGACAGCCGGTCCCTGGGGAGAGCACGGAGTAAGCCGTAAAGCCATCGCGCGGGGAAGGCCGGGATGTCCCAGCCGAACCTGTGGTTCCTGCCCCGTGCATTTTTTCCGCACGGGGGCCATGGGGGCGGCGAGCTCCCGGTCTTCCCTGCGCCCTCTGTGTTCAAAGTGGGCAAACTAACAGAAAAGCTCGGGCGCAGATGCGCCGCGAGGAGGTGACTGCATGTCTCTCCGCACCGGATATCCGAGCTTCACGTGTCTCCGCGTGACGTGTGCTCGCGTCCGTGCGTTGTTTTTTCAGTGTCATTGCGAGAGCGGGGCTACACACTCCGCCCCCGGAATGACGGAGGCGAGAGTGGAGCCCTCACAACTCCCTCGCATTGCTGAACGCGAACGAGCTGACGCGCCGGGTGGTCTCATCCAAAATCAGCGTCCGCGTGATCGGCGGCTCGGCGCGCTGGGCGCAGTTCTCGCGCTCGCAGAGACGGCAGTTGACCCCGATCGGGGTGCCCTCGGCCGTCTCGAGATCCATGCCGGCGGCGTAGACGAGGCGCGACGCGTGGCGGATCTCGCAGCCCAGGCCGATCGCGAAGCGTGGCTGCGGCAGCGGATGCGGCGCCACCGGCCGGCGGACCATCTGGGCAATCGAGAAATAGCGCGAGCCGTCGGGCAGCTCGATGATCTGCTTCAGCAGCCGGTCCGGCGTGTCGAAGGTCGAGTGCACGTTCCACAGCGGGCAGGTGCCGCCGAACTTGGAGAACGGGAAGGTGCCCGACGAGAAGCGCTTGGAGACGTTGCCGGCATTGTCGACGCGCAGCATGAAGAACGGAATGCCGCGCGCGTTCGGGCGCGACAGCGTGGTGAGGCGGTGACAGACCTGCTCGAAGCCGGTGTTGAAGCGCTGCGCCAGCACGTTGATGTCGTAGCTGAGCGCCTCGGCAGCAGTGAGGAACGGTGCGTAGGGCATCATCACGGCGGCGGCGAAATAGCTCGCGAGTGTCATGCGGTAGAGCCGGCGCGAGGTGTCGTCGAGCGCGCCGGCGCGGCCGATGATGATCTCGAACTGTGGGAGGCATTCGGCCATGCCGAGTTGGACTGCGAGCTGGAAGGTGCGGCCGGGCCCGTCGACCAGCTCGGAGATCAGCAGCTGACGCCGATGGCGGTCGTAGCGGCGCAAGGTCTCGCGCATGACGTCGACCGGCATCACACGGGTCTGCACCGAATGTTTTTCGCGCAGCCGCGCGGCGAGCGCGGCATAGAGTCCTTCGGCCGGGACGTCGAGCGCGTCGCGCAAGGCTTCGGCCTGCTGCTCGAGCTCGGCGAAATAATTGCGGTTGGCCTCGATCAGGTCGCGCACCCGCTCGATCGGGTTGGCTTCGAAGCGGGCGCCGTCGTTGCGGTCGGCCATCTGCGCCGCCACCAGGGTCTCGCCGCGCCGGGCCTCGGCGTAGGCCGCGTACAGCCGCTGCAGCGCATGGGTGACGCCGGGGCAGAGCTCGGCAAGGTCGCGCAGCTCCTGCTTGGGCAGCTCGATCTGCCGGAACAGCGGATCGGAGAAGATCTCGTTGAGCTCGGCGAAGAAGCGGTCCTCGTCCGCGGTGGCGAGATCGCGCAGATCGAGATCATAGGCCTCGGCCAGCCGCAGCAGGATCTGGGCCGAGACCGGGCGCTGGTTGCGCTCGATCAGGTTGACATAGCTCGGCGAGATGCCGAGGCCCTCGGCGAGCTGGGTCTGGGACAGCCCGAGCTGCTGGCGGATGCGCCGGAAGCGGGGCCCGACGAACAGCTTCTTTCCGGACTCACCGGGCATCGCGATCCCCTCATGGCCGACCGGCCTTCGGATTGTGACAAAATTGACAAAATGACATTTATGACAAGTGATGATGTTACATGACATCACCATTCGAAAACAAGGCCTCTATACGAAGCTGCCGGTTTCGCGTTTATCTCCTGTCACGCAATTCGCAATGCACTGTCAAAGTTGTGACGGTTGAAGGAGGGTCTCATGACCAGCAATTTCTGGGTGATCGGCGGCGAGTTCGGCTCGATGAATTTCCACAAGCTGGTGGAAGGCTCGGCCCAGGTGAAGGGTCCGTTCAAGTCGCGCAAGGAGGCCGAGGACTGCTGGCGCGAGGTGTCCGAGGAGAACCGCCACAAGGCCGGCGTCCGCTTCTCGATCGTCGAGGAGCCGCAGCGCGCTCCGGCGGCCTGATCGCCGGAAGGAATGCATTGCCGGGTATTTGAATAAGCTCGAGGAAAGAGCCCAAGGACGGGGCGGTCTCAGCCGGGTCATGCCGGAGGAGGCCGCCCACGTCCGTTTCGTGGTTACGCCAGCGTGCTTATAACCCATTGAAGATGAAAGGGGATTGCAGAATACTGGGTTACTGCTACGTTAACACGGTGGGAACCTGGCGAAACCAGGGCCGAACCGTGAAAGCGTGACCGATGTCCGAGGCCGCCGACAGCAGCACTGAAGCCCGCCCCGTGCGCCTGCGCGAGGCGCTGCGCCAGGCCCGGATCGAGGCCGCAGACCGAACGGGCGTGGTGGTCGACCTGCGCGACGCCGAGGTGGCGCGGCTCGAAATTCTCAACGACGCGCTGGACCCGCTGTTCGCGGAGATCCCGAGCCAGCTCGATCTGTTCGATCGCGGCATCAGCCAGGGCGAGACGCCGCGGCTGTGGATCGACGTCGTCGCCCACGTCGTGATGGGGCGTGACAAGCGGCAGTATCGCTTCGTGCAGGACACCCGAAACGGCCGCGTCGTGCTCGCCGAGTCGCACGACATCGCGGCGATCGTGAAGGCCGTCACCGACTACGTCGCCCGCCGCATGGTCGAGCGCGAGCGCGCCTTCAGCGTCGCAAGGGCTCAGGCGAAGACGAGCGCCGAGGCGCCGCGGCGGCGCGGTGGGGTCTGGCCGTTCGTGCTCGGCTTCGTGCTCGGCGCGCTGTCGCTGTTCGGCGTCGCATTCTATGCGAGCCTACAGCAGATCTGACGGCGTGGCCGCGCCTCAAAGCAGGCGGACCTCGCGGATCTCGCGCACCCGCAGCGCCTCGTTGACCGCGCGCACGGTCATGTCGCAGCGCCAGTGATTGCCGTCGCTGCTGATGGCGAACATGTTGTAGGCCGCGGCGGGATAGTGGCCATGCGCCATCGACGACGCCGAGGGCACGCCGACGACCGGGATCTTGCGCTCCGGGCCGTCGATCCAGATCGTCGAATGCACGTGGTCGTGGCCGTGCAGGATCAGCTCGACGCCGTGGCGCGCGAGCAGCGCGATCAGCTTCCCGGCGTCGGTCAGCCGCTTCATCCGGTGGGCCGAGCGCAGCGGATGATGCACCAGCAGCACGCGGAACAGCTGCTCGTGGGCCAGCGATTCGAGCATCTGCTCCAGCGCGGCGAGCTGTGCGCTGCCGAGCCGTCCCGTCGCCATGAACGGCGCCGACGGCACGGCCGAGGACAGGCTGATCAACGCGAGCGGCCCGCGCCGGCGCAGCGACGGGAACGTAGCCGGTCCCTCGGCATCGCCGCCGAAATAGTCGGCAAAGCTCTCGGCGAAGCGCAGCCGCGTCGAGCGCACATAGGCGTCGTGATTGCCGGGAATCGCGGTGACCTTGTCCGGCGGCCCCACCGTCCGCAGCCAGGCCTGGGCGAGCGGGAATTCGGATTCGAGGGCGAAATTGACCAGATCGCCGGTGACGGCGATCTGGTCCGGCATCTGCGCATGCAGATCGGAGATGAGCAGATCGAGGATGTCGCGGCGGTGATATTTGTAGCGATTGCGCGTCCAGTTGAGATAGCCGAGTGCGCGCTTGCCGGCGAGCTCCGACAGGCGCGGCTTGTGCTGGGGGGCGAGGTGCGGGTCGGACAGGTGGGCGAGGGTGAAGGCAGCCATTACGCCCCTCGGTGCCGATGGCGGATGCAGGCGCGCCCAGCAGATGTCATCTCGTGCTATCCCTCGTGATGCCCCGGCTCTCATGACAAGCCCCGCCTGCGAGCGCAAGAACAACCAGGACGACGACAGCGATGACGACACATCTGAGCCGGCTGCGGATCCGGTTCGAGCCGGTGCTCCGGCGCGGCTTCCACCTCTATTGGCGCTTCGCCCGCGGCATGACGCTGGGCGTCCGCGGCGTGGTGCTGGATGCCGAGAACCGCGTGTTCCTGGTCCGGCATGGCTATGTCTCGGGCTGGCACCTGCCGGGCGGCGGCGTCGAGGTCGGCGAGACATTCATCGAGGCGCTGACGCGGGAGCTGTTCGAGGAGGGCCGGATCGCGCTCGAAGGCGAGCCGGAGCTGCACGGCATCTTCCTCAACAGCCACGTCTCGCCGCGCGACCACGTCGCCGTCTTCGTTATCAAAAGGTTCACGCAGGACCGGCCGCCGGAGCCGAACCTCGAGATCGTGGAGACCGGCTTCTTCGCACCGGACGCGCTGCCGGAGGGAACCACGCTCGGCACGCGGTCCCGCCTGCGGGAGGTGCTGGACGGCGTTAAGGTCATTCCCACCTGGCGGCCGGAACAGCGCGTTGTCGCCGGATCATTATGAATTTCTGCACCGAATGAGGGCAGTCTCCCGTCCCTGGGGGAGAGGGGTCGATGAGTTCAGCTTCGATGCGGATCGCCGTGCTGGTGCCCTGCTACAATGAGGAGGCCGCGGTCGCCACCGTGGTCCGCGATTTCAAGCAGGCGCTGCCGACGGCCACCGTCTACGTCTATGACAACAATTCCAAGGACCGCACCATCGAGGTCGCGCGCGCGGCCGGCGCCGAGGTGCGCAGCGAGCGGCGGCAGGGCAAGGGCCACGTCGTCCGGCGCATGTTCGCCGATGTCGATGCCGACATCTACGTGCTGGTCGATGGTGACGCGACCTATGACGCGCCGAGCGCGCCCGGCATGATCGCGCGTCTCGTGAGCGAGCGGCTCGACATGGTGGTGGGCCTGCGGGTCGACCAGGAGCAGGCCGCCTACCGCATGGGCCATCGCACCGGCAACTGGATGCTGACGAGCTTCCTTGCCGAGGTGTTCGGCCAGGCCTTCAAGGACATCCTGTCCGGCTACCGCGTGTTCTCGCGCCGCTTCGTCAAATCCTTCCCCGTGCTCTCCGACGGCTTTGAGATCGAGACCGAGCTCACCGTGCATGCGCTGGAGCTGGCGCTGCCGGTGGCCGAAATCGCGACGCCGTATTACGCGCGGCCCGAAGGATCTGTCTCCAAGCTCAACACCTGGCGCGACGGCTTCCGCATCCTCGGCACGATCCTGAAGCTGTATCGCTCGGAGAAGCCGCTGCGCTTCTTCAGTGCGATCGGCATCTTCCTCGCGCTGGTCTCGATCGGCTTCGCGATTCCCATCTTCGTCACCTATATCGAGACCGGGCTGGTGCCGCGGCTGCCGACCGCGGTGCTCTCGATGGGCCTGATGATCATGGCGCTGCTGTCGGCCTCCTCGGGCCTCGTGCTCGACACCGTCACCCGTGGCCGCCGCGAGATGAAGCTGCTCGCGTACCTGTCACACGCCCCGATCGAGGGCTGATGCGGGCGAGAGCTTGTGTCCATCCGCCGTTCCGGTCATGGTTCGGGCGTCACCGTCCCGAACGAGAACACCGCCTCCATGCCCATCCTGAACAGCATCGCCGCGCTCACCGACGACATGGCCGCCTGGCGCCATGATTTCCATGAACATCCCGAGCTGATGTACGAGGTGCACCGCACCGCCGGCATCGTCGCCGAGCGCTTGCGCGAATTCGGTTGTGACGAGGTGGTGACCGGCATCGGACGCACCGGCGTGGTCGGTGTCATCCGCGGCCGTCGGACCAGCTCAGGTCGCACCATCGGCCTGCGCGCCGACATGGACGCGCTGCCGATCGAGGAAGCCTCGGGCGTGCCCTACGCGTCGAAGACGCCGGGCCTGATGCATGCCTGCGGCCATGACGGCCATACCGCGATGCTGCTGGGGGCCGCCAAGCATCTCGCGGACACGCGCAATTTCGACGGCACGGCGATCGTGATCTTCCAGCCGGCCGAGGAGGGCGGCGCCGGCGGCAAGGCGATGGTCGACGACGGGCTGATGACCCGCTGGGGCATCCAGGAGGTCTACGGCCTGCACAACGCGCCGGGCGTGCCCGAAGGCGTCTTCGCGCTGCGGCCGGGCCCGATGCTGGCGTCGTCGGACCAGCTCGAGATCACCGTCCGCGGCAAGGGCGGGCATGCCGGTGCCGGGGTCCACAAGGCGGTCGACAGCGTGCTGATCGCCGCGCACATCATCACCGCGCTGCAGTCGATCGTGTCGCGCAACGTCGATCCGATCAAGTCGGCGGTCATCTCGATCTGCGTCGTCGAGGCCGGCACGGCGATGAACGTCATTCCGGAGACCGTCGAACTGAAGGGGACCGTGCGCACGCTCGATCCCGAGGTGCAGGACCTGGTGGAGCGCCGTATTGCCGAGGTCGCCGACGGCATCGCCCGCACCTATGGCGGTGAGGCGACGACGAAATACACGCGGCTCTACCCGATTACGATGAACCATGCGCGCGAGACCGGGGTCGCCGCCGATGTCGCCCGCGACGTCGTCGGTGCGGAGCGGGTGGTCGACAATGCGCCGCCGCTGATGGGCGCCGAGGACTTCGCCTTCATGCTGCAGGCCCGCCCCGGCGCCTTCGTCTTCCTCGGGATGGGCGACGGCAAGGACTGCCACCATCCGGCCTATCGCTTCAACGACAACATCCTCGGCCATGGCGCCTCCTATTGGGTGCGGCTGGTCGAGAAGACGATGCCGGCAGATTGATGCCGGTGGCGCGGCTTTAGCTGCGAGCCGTCGCCTGCAATGACCGTTGGCGCCAATGCCGCGGGCTGCAGCCGGTCCAGCGCGAGAACGCGCGGGAGAAGGCTGAGGCTTCGGAATAGCCGAGCAGGAAGGCGACGTCGCCGAGCGGCAGATGCGCTTGGCGCAGATAGTGGCGGGCGAGGTCGAGCCGCGTCGCCTCGACCAGGTCGGAGAAGGTGGCGCCGAACTCGGCAAGCCGGCGCTGCAACGTCCACGACGTTGTCGACAGCGCATCGGCGACCTCCTCGAGATGAAGCGCGCCGGCCGACAACCGCCGCCGGATCTCGCCACGGACCAGATCGAGGAACGCCGGCGTGCCGCAGGAGCCGGCGACACCGGCAAGATCCGTCGTCAGCCGCTGCAGGCGTGGAAGATCCGCCCCCGGCATCGCCCGGTCCAGGCCGCGATCGCGAAACACCAGCGCATTGGTGCCTTGCGACCAGCCGACGTCGGCATCGAAGGCTGCCTCATGATCGCGCCAGGCCGCCGGCCGGGCGTGTTCGAACAGCACCATGTCAGGCGCCCAGCCCGATGGCAGGCACGCACGGAAGACGTTCGCGAACATGCCCATGGTCAATTCGGCATCCTGCCGGCGATCGACGATCGAGCCGTCGAGAATGCGATATTCGAGCCGCAGCAAGCCGTCGTGGCGCGTCAGGCGGGTTTCGGTCGCCTGCTGATGCCAGGGAAACCACAGCGCGAGATGCTCGATCGCCGAGCCCAGCGTCGGCGCCGTCAGCGCGATCTCGCCGATCAGGCCGAGCATCCGCGGCTGGTAGCGTTGGCCGAACCAAAGGCCGAAATTGTCGTTGCCGGTCTCCTGTGCGGCGTCTTCCATCATCGCGACATAGTCGGCGAGGTCGAGCGCGCGGCGGGTCTCGCCGAGGCAGCTGGCATCGATACCGATCCGCTCGAACACCGCTTCCGGACGGCCGCCTGTCTGGGCGATGAAATCAGCGACGCCGGTGGCCGCGGCGGCCAGAATGTTGCGGCTCCGATCGCGCGGATGCTGGCTTTCGGCTGTCGGATGCTGTGCCATGAAATCCTCACCTTTGAGGAAATGCGCCGTTGTTTCACACCTCGTAGTTATGCAAGTCACGTGCCTGCCGGAGCGGCCATTCATGACCCCTCCGCGCAAGCACATGGCGCGGAGGGTCCTCGATCGAGATTGTCGCGATCCGGCCGGATCAGTCGGCCATGGCGCGGGCTTCGGTCAAGGCGATGTCGAGCAGGCTGTCGTTCGCCGCCATGCTGCGCTTGCCGGCGGTCAGACGATAGAGCAGCAGGCCGGCCGCGAACAGCACCACGAAGGCCGCGAACACCTGCAGATTGAACCAAATCATCGTGAGCAGCGAGAGCGTCGCACAGACCAGCGCCACGGCCGGAAGCACGGGATAGATTGGCGCCTTGAACGGCCTGATGAGATGGGGCTCGGTGGCCCGCAGGCGGAAGAGAGCGGCCATGCTCATGATGTACATCACGAGCGCGCCGAATACGCTCATCGTCACGATGTTCGCCGTCAGCGTCTGTCCGGCGAACTGAATCAGCTCGTCGGAGTAGATCGCGGCGATGCCGATCACGCCGCCGGCAAGGATGGCCCAATGCGGCGTGCGGCAGGTCGGATGCAGCGCGGCGAGCTTGGCCGGCAGGAAACCGGCGCGCGACAGCGCGAAGATCTGCCGCGAGTAGCCCATGATGATGCCGTGGAACGAGGCGATCAGCCCGAACAGGCCGATCCACACCAGCATGTGCAGCCAGCCGGAGTTCTCGCCGACCACGATCTTCATCGCCTGCGGCAGCGGATCATTGATGTTGGCGAGCTTCGACCAGTCGCCGACGCCGCCGGCCATGATCATGGTGCCGAAGGCGAGCACGACGAGCGTCAGAATCCCCGCGATGTAGGCGAGCGGAATCGTCTTGGTCGGATTCTTGGTCTCTTCCGCGGCCATGGCGGCGCCTTCGATCGCCAGGAAGAACCAGATCGCGAACGGGATCGCGGCGACGATGCCGCCGATGCTCGCCAGCGAGAATGAATTCTCGCCGGCCCAGCCGTTGGCGGCGAAATTGGCGAAGGAGAAGCCGGGCGACACGACGCCCATGAACACCAGGAGCTCGGCGATCGCCAGCACGGTGACGAACAGCTCGAATGTTGCGGCGATCGATACGCCTGCGATGTTGAGGGCCATGAACACCAGATAGGCGCCGAGCGCGGCGGTCTTTGGCGACAGCGCCGGAAACTGGACGTTGAGATAGGCGCCGATGGCGAGCGCGATGGCAGGCGGTGCGAACACGAACTCGATCAGCGTCGCGAAGCCGGCGACGAAGCCGCCGAGCGGGCCGAAGGCTCGGTAGGAATAGGCAAACGGACCGCCGGCATGGGGGATTGCGGTGGTGAGCTCGGTGAAGGAGAAGATGAAGGTCGTATACATCACCGCGATGAAGATCGTGGTGATGAGGAAGCCGAGCGTGCCGGCCTTGTCCCAGCCGTAGCTCCAGCCGAAATATTCGCCGGAGATCACCAGCCCGACCGCGATGCCCCACAGATGGAGTCCGGTCAGGCTCTTCGAAAGCGTCGGCTTGGCCTCGTCACTCATGTCCATTCGCTCCTGTCGGCTTGTGATGGGTGATTTGTGTTGTTGGTTGTGTCGTCGCGATCGCGGCGTCCGGCGCCGCCTCCTTGAGGCCGATGCCGGTGACGCCGATCCGCAGCGCCTCGCGCACCAGCCAGGCCAGCTTGTCGGCGGCGCGCTCGGCGGAGAGCCCGTGGCCGTGAATGTTGGACATGCAGTTGCGGGCGCTGTCGCGCAGGCCTGGGGCCGGGTGCAGCGTCAGATACACACCGAGGGAATCCGCGGCCGACAGACCCGGACGCTCGCCGATCAGGACCGCCACGAGCCGGGCGCGCATCGCGGCACCGACATCGTCACCCAGCGCCACGCGCGCCTGCGAAGCCAGCACGATCGGTCCGATGGACAGGCCCGTCAGACGAGCCTCGGTGGCGATCACGACAGCGGCGGCATGGCTTTCGACCGCATCCGCCGACAGCCCGTCAGCAATGATGAAGACGAGATCGTATGGGCCTGATGGCAGCCGCGACGCTTCGCCCGTGGCGAGACGGCGGCCAAGATCTGGCCGGCGCAGATAGCTGGCGCGGTCCGGCGCTGCGCTCGCGACCTTGATCACCTCGCGCGGCGCGAGCGCGCCGGCGATGCCGTCGAAATCGACCTTGCCCCATACGGCATCGCGCGCGCGCGCATGCGCCATCTGGAATTCCAGCTTCGCCGCCGTCGGAAGCCCGTCGCCGGCGCGGCCGAGCGCGACGCGGGCACGCGTCATCCTGCGCAGCAGGTCGAACGGATCGTCCCTCATGCCCGCGCCCCCTGGCCGATCAGCCGGGCTACGGAAGGCGCGCTGCCCGGCAATGGCGGCACGCGGCCGCTGTGGTCGAGGAGACCCATCCGCGCTAGCCACGCCTCGAACTCCGGCGCCGGGCGGCGGCCGAGCAGATGCCGCAGCCGCATCACGTCGTGATGCGACAGGCTCTGATAGTTGAGCATGATGTCGTCGGCGCCGGGCACCGCGATCAGGAAGTTGACGTTCGCCGCCGCAAGCAGCAGCGCCAGGTCGTCCATGTCGTCCTGATCGGCTTCGGCATGGTTGGTGTAGCAGACATCGCAGCCCATCGGCACGCCGAGCAGCTTGGCGCAGAAATGATCCTCGAGGCCGGCGCGGATGATCTCCTTCGCGTCGTAGAGATATTCAGGACCGATGAAGCCGACGACGGTGTTGACCAGCAGTGGCGAGAAGGCGCGCGCGACGGCATAGGCGCGGGCCTCGACGGTCTGCTGATCGAGGCCGTGATGCGCATCGGCGGACAGGGCCGCGCCTTGGCCGGTCTCGAAATACATGACGTTGTTGCCGACCGTGCCGCGCTTCAGCGACAAGGCTGCGTCCTGGGCCTCGGCCAGCAGCTTCAGGGTCACACCGAAGCCGGCATTGGCCGCCTCGGTGCCGGCGATCGACTGGAAGACGAGATCGAGCGGCGCGCCTTTCTCGATCGCCTGGATCGAGGTCGTGACGTGGCTCAGCACGCAGGACTGCGTCGGCACCTCGAATTTGAGCCTGAGATCATCGAGCATCGTGAGCAGGCGGATGCAGGCCTCGACATTGTCGGTCGCGGGATTGATGCCGATCACGGCATCGCCCATGCCGAACAGCAGGCCGTCGAGCGTGCCGGCGGCGATCGCCTGGGGATCGTCGGTCGGATCGTTCGGCTGCAGCCGCGACGACAGCCGCCCCTCCAGGCCGATCGTGGAGCGGAAGCGGGTCACGACCCGGCATTTGGCGGCGACGGCGACGAGATCGCCATTGCCGCAGAGCTTGGAGACCGCGGCCACCATCTCCGGCGTCAGTCCCGGCGCGAGGGCGGCCAGCCGGCCGGCATCCGCCTCCCAGGACATCAGCCATTCGCGCAATTCGCCGACGGTCAGCGATGCGACGGGCGCGAATGCGGCGGCATCGTGGCTGTCGAGGATGAGGCGCGTGACCTCGTCGCTCTCATAGGGAATCAGCGGCTCGTCGAGGAAACGCCGCAGCGGCACGTCGGCGAGCGCCATCCGCGCCGCAACCCGCCGCGCGGCACTGTCGGCTGCGATGCCAGCCAGCTCATCGCCGGACCGGCGCGGCGAGGCGCAGGCCAGCAGCGTCTTGAGATCATCGAACACATGAGTTTCGCCGCGATGGCGCGACCTGAACGCACCCGTCATCTTCGACCTGCCGCTCGTGCTGCGTCAGAGCGGTCCAAGCGGCCGCGACGGCGACCACAACGCTCATGACCTGGGACAGGTTAAGCGAGGGCAGCTCCGGAAACTTGACATCTTAGCACAATCTTCGGTCATGCCGCGCGAATGCTCAGAAAATTAGCATCGGTGCCCCCCGGAGCGGGAGAATGCTGTCAACACGTGGACGGCCCGCCCATGGACCGCGCCGCTCCAGAATGCTATCTCGCCACCCCACATGAGTGACCTGTCCATTACGATCTCCGCCGAAAAGCCGGGCGACGCGCAGGCGATCGAGCGGCTGCATGAGCGCACCTTCGGCCCCGGCCGCTTCGTGCTGAGCGCCTACCGCTTACGCGAGCATGTCGATCATCTGCTCGCATTGTCGTTCACCGCTCATATCGGCACTTTGCTGGTCGGCTCGGTGCGGCAACTGCCGATCTGCGTCGGCGACACCAAGGCGCTGATGCTCGGGCCACTGACGGTCGAGCCGCCGTTCCGCAAGCACGGCATCGGCCGCATGCTGATGGAGCGCTCGGTCGCGGACGCGCGGGCGCAGGGCCACAGCTTGATACTGCTGGTCGGGGACGCGGCCTACTACACGCGCGTCGGCTTCAAGCCGGTGCCGAAGGGCAGGGCGATCATGCCGGGACCGGTGGACTACAACCGGCTGCTGGTGAACGAGCTGATCGAGGGCGCGTTCGAGGGCGTCGAGGGCGCGATCCGGCCCGATTGGGATTACGCGAAGTAGGTCGAGAGGAAGCTCGCACGGCGTGCACGGTGCGCTCCCTCTCCCCGTTCTTCACGGGGAGAGGGTTGGGGTGAGGGGCAGCCACACGCACAAACCTCGCGGAGAGTCCCCCTCACCCGGATTGCATCTGGCGATGCAATCCGACCTCTCCCCGCAAGCGGGGCGAGGTGAGGACCTCGCACTCAAAACTTCAGATTGGCGAAGATCCGCACGCCGATGCCGGGCAGCAGCACCTCGTCCTTGGTGTAGGACACGGAGTTGCGGATCTTCTCGTTCAACAGATTGTTGCCGACCATGCCGACCAGCATCTCGCGCGCGCCGAACATGTTCGGATCGAGCTTGGTGCGATAGCTGACCTCCGCCTTGAGGAGGTTGTAGCCCGGCGTCGGCGTCTCCGCGATCGGCGCGATGTCGTTCTGCGCGAAGGCGTGCAGCAGGTTGATGCGGGTCAGCCAGTTGGCGTCGCGCCAGAACAGGCCGCCGCCGACGCGCATCGGCGGAATCCGCGGCACGTTGGTGCCGTCCGCGAAGGTGGCGCGGACGACGTCGAACTGGTTCTCGATGCCCCAGATGCCGGTGCCGAGCGGGGCGACATCGTACTGGCTCTGGAACTCGAAGCCGCGGAACAGCGCGTTGCGTTGCGAGTAGACCGCCTGGTTCAGGCCGGTGCCGGTGGTGCCGCAGGAGGCAAAATCATCGCCGCACATCACGCCGGTCAGACGGCGGTAGATGAAGTTGCTGAACTGCGTGTAGTAGGCGGTGGCCTCGAAGCGGAAAGGGCCGGTGGCCTTGCGCAGTCCGGCCTCGACGGTTTTGGCCGTCTCGATGGTCAGGTTCGGATTGCCGATGTCGAAGGTTGCGGTCGCATCATGGCCGCCGCGCGAGAACAGCTCGGCTGGCTTCGGCGCGCGCTCGACATATTGCGCGGTGACGCTCGCCACGAGATCGCCCGGCAGGTTCTGCAACAGGCCGACGCTCGCGCTCTTCGGCGTGTACGACGGATTGCGGGCGATGTTGGCCTGTGGCGTGCCGTCCGGCAGATAGTCGACCGGGAAGTTCGGCGTGGAGCCGTTCAATGAGACGTGCTCGATGCGGGCTGCGACCTGCGCCTTGGTCGCCGGTGTGAAGGCGAACTCGTTGAAGACGTAGCCGGCGACGCGGTTGTTGGTGTTGGGGCCGAACAGTCCGTTGAACACCGAGCCGGGATTGTCGGGGCTCGGCGCATTCAGCTCCTGGTGTCCGGCCTGCACGCCGTAGGCGGTCGTGAGCGTCGCGAAGCGCAGATTGACTGGCATCATCTGCATCTCGACGCGCGCTTCCTGCTCGCGATTGGTGAAGGTCTGCCGCACGCCGTCGGTGGTCGGATCGGTGACATCGGCGAGACCGATCTCGTTGTGCCGATAGTCGGTCGCACCGGCCCAGAAGCGGATGGCATCGATCGCCGCGGAGTCCGGGCGGTACTCGCCCTTGGCGGTGATCTTGGTCTGGTGCGCGTCGATCCGCGTCCGGCTGTCGGCGCCGTCGATGCCGGGGATGTGGTAGAGGGCATCGGTCTGCGTGATCGCCGCACCGATGAAGCCGCCCGAGAAGAAATAGCTGCCGCCGAGCGAGGCGCCATCGTTCTGCACGGCCGAGTTCGGCTGCCGGCCGTTCACCGGGCGGGTCTGGTCGAACAGATAGGGATAACCCGGAATCGAATAGTCGCCGGTCTTGCGGCCGTAGGCATCGGCATGGACAGCGAAATTGCCGCCGCCGGCATCGAGCAGCACGCCGCCCTCGACGCCGCGGTCGACCGAGCTGAACGAGGTGCGCGTTTCCGCGGTGACGCAAGGCGCGCTGCCCACGGCCGGCGCGCTCGCCGGCAGGCCATAGGTCTGGAACGGCGCTGTCGAACAGGTCGGCACCGCATTGGGAATGCGGTTGTTGGTGGCGCTGACGACGCCGCCGATCGAAGTCGAGCCGTAGCGTAGCGCTGCGGGGCCGCGGACGACCTCGATCTGGTCGCTGGTGAGTGGATCGATCGGCACGAAATGATCTTCGCCGAGATCGGACGCACCGCCACCGCCGATGCCGTTCTCGACGATGCCGACGCGGTTGACGTCGAGGCCGCGGATGATCGGCCGGCTCGATGCGCCCGGCGCGAAGCTCGAGCCGGTGATGCCCGGCTTGGAATTCAGGAGATCGCCGAGCGTTGCCGCGCCGGAGCGGCGCAGCTCCTCATTCGGCACCACCGTGACGGTCGCGAACTGGTCGGTGATGATGGGCGTTACGCCCTGCTGCGGCGGGGGCGGCGCGGTCTGGGCCTCGCGCGCGGGCGCCGGCGTGCGTGGGCCGCTGCGCGCCACGCGCGCGGTGGGATTGGGCCGCGGCACCACCGGCTTGCGGGCACGGATCGGGCTCGGTGCGGTCACTGTGACCTCGGGCAGTTCGGCCGCCGGCTTCGCCGGATCGTCAGCGCGCGCGGGCGCACCCAAAACGCACAACAAGGCTGCGGCGCTGCAGCCCGACATCAAGGCTCTCGACAACATCTTTCAATTCCTGATCCTGATCAGGCGTCCCACGTCTTTCGTTGCTGGCGGGATGCGCCTGCCGTCGGGTTGCGACGGACCCATTCCTGCACGCGGCCGCCGTGCGCTCGCGCAGCGGGGCAGCGTTTCGAGCGGCTCAGATCAGGCGGTGGGAGGAGCGCGCGGCTGGAAGGCGGTGTCGACGACGACGGCCGCGACAGTGGCGGTGATCGCATCGGGCAGCCGGAATGCGACCGCTTCAGGAGGCGTCAGAACGGGCGCCGGTGACAGCAGGATCGACTGCGCCATCGCCATGACGGCGCAGATGGCGCAGCCGTCAGCGGATGGCTGCTGGTCGGGGTCCTGGCTTGCTGGAGAGGAGCCGGTATGGGCCTGCGCCGTCGTGAGACGGCCGCCGTCCAGCGCCTGCGCGGAGAGCCAATGAACGTGGCCGAACGCGAGCGCGAATTGCAGCACCAGCGCAAACAGCGCCAGCCGCGAGACATCCTTGATGTTCGCGCGAAACCAGCTCATCGCCAGCTCTGGCTCATGTAAATCGGCCTCATGTGAATAGGCCACCCCGTTCGGCTGGGAGGATGATCAGCCGTTGTTACAATGTAACATCGCAAGGGGGCTTCACACCTGTCAATCAGCGCACTGCGACGGCGGGTGGAATCCCCGTCGCTGTGCCCTTCGCGCCACGTCGCACGAGGCGGTGGCGCGTGCTCGTGTCGTTGTGTCAGCGACCCTCGCGCAGCCAGGTGGCGGCGAGCGCGCCGAGCAGCAGCAACAGGCCGATCACGCCGGCGAACATCGGCAGCACGCCGACGCCCTTGACGACGCTGGCGTCGCGCATCCGCACGCCCATCCAGCCGTCGCCGCTGAACAGCGTCGATGACCTGACGGGGACGATGCGCGGCATGTCGATGCCGGATCCGTCGGCGATGCGGCGGGCGTCGCCGCCGGTGGCCTGTGCCAGCGGCTTCAGCGTCTCGGTGGTCGAAGTGACCTCGGAGAATTCCTTCGGATTGGTCGGGCCGACATTGATGAGCGCCTTCAAGGTGCCGTCCGTGGCCTGCCACAGGCCGAGCTCGTTGGCCGGCAAGGTCGCGCGCCATTCGCCGGGATCGCCCTGGCTCAACGTCAGCTCACGCGTCTGGCCGGACGGCGAAGTCACGGTGACCGGCGGCACGGTGTCGCCCATGGTCTGGCGGATGACGGCGAGATCCTTGCCCTGGATCTGGAGTCGCAGCGCCTCCTCATCCAGGTCAGGCTGCTGCATCAGCCAGTGCGACGTGCGTCGGAGCAGGTCGAGATGCGGACCGCCGCCCTCGTAGCCGCGCGCCCACAGCCAGATGTGGTCGGATAGCAGCAGCGCGACGCGGCCGGCGCCGAAGCGCGACAGCAGCAAGAGCGGCTTGCCGTCGGCGCCGGTCATCACCGGCGGGCTGACCGCATTGCGCGTCTCGACGGTGCGGAAGAAGCGGCTCCAGCGCGGCGGCTCGGAGCCCGAGCCTTCGAGGCCGCGCGTCACCGGATGCCGTTTGCCGGCGTCGGACAGATGCGCATAGAACGGCTTCTCGGTGACGCCGACCGGCTCGGCGGGCAGCACCGAGTCGAGCGGTGTGCGCCAGATGCTGGTGTTGGAGGCGTAGTCCGGGCCGGCCGAGACCAGCACCGCGCCGCCATTGCGCACGTAGCGCGCGATGTTGTCGAAATAGGCGACCGGCAGCACGCCCTGGCGGGCATAGCGGTCGAAGATGATCAGCTGGAATTCGTTGATCTTCTGCTGAAACAGCTCGCGGGTCGGAAACGCGATCAGCGACAGCTCGTTGATCGGGGTGCCGTCCTGCTTCTCCGGTGGCCGGAGGATCGTGAAGTGGACGAGATCGATGCTGGCGTCTGACTTCAACAGGTTGCGCCAGGTACGCTCGCCCGAATGCGGCTCGCCCGACACCAGCAGCACGCGCAGCTTGTCGCGGACGCCATCGATCGAGACCACCGCGCGGTTGTTGACGAGGGTCAGCTCGTTGTCGAGCGGCGAGGCTTCGATCTCGACGATGTTCTGACCTTCGTGCTTGACGTCGACGTCGACATTGGCAGCCTGGCCGCTGGTCAAGGTGCGCTCGCTGATGACCTCGCCGTCGCGGCGGATCACGACCTTCGCGCTGGCGCCCGCGATGCCCTGATCATCGAGCCGGAAGCTGATGGTCTGGGGCTGGCCGACGATGCCGAAACGAGGGGCCGCGGTGATCGCGACGCGGCGGTCACGCTCGGCCTTCTGGCCCGTGATCAGGGCCTGCAGCGGAGCCTGGAAGCCGAGCGCGGCGAGGTTGCCGGGAATGTCGTGCACGCGGCCATCAGTGATCATGAAGGCGCCCGCGACCCGATCGACGGGGACGTCCGACAGGGCCGATGTCAGCGCGCTGAACAGATGCGTGCCGTCGGTCTCGCCGTCCGCCTGGCCGGCATCGACCACGCGGACCTCGAGGCCCTTGATCTTCTTCAGGCTGTCGACCAGCGACTCCTGGGCCGCCTGGGTCTGCTTGTTGCGGTCACCGAAATTCTGGCTCGGGCTCTTGTCGACCACGACGGCGGCGACCGAGCTCAGCGGCTCGCGGTCCTCGCGCGTGAACTGCGGATTGGCCAGCGCGAGCGCGATCAAGGCCAGCGCGGTGACGCGGATCCAGGCCGAACGCGAGCGGCCGAGCAACAGCAGCGCCGCGATGACGACGATCGCGCCGATCGCGAGCCACAGCACGATCGGCGGGACCAGAGGTGTGAACGCGATGCCGTAGTTCATGAGGCAAACTCGCAGTTGTCGTCATGCCCGGCCTCGTGCCGGGCATCCACGTCGCGCAGCGTGCGCCGCTGGTCGTGGATGGCCGGGGCAAGCCCGGCCATGACGGCTATGGGTTTGGCGCGACCTTCGCGCACAGCTAATTTCATTGCCCGAGCCGTTCGATCAGCGCCGGTGCGTGCACTTGATCAGCCTTGTAGTTGCCGGTCAGCGTGTACATCACGATGTTGACGCCGGCGCGGAAGGCGAATTCGCGCTGCCGCGGCTCGCCCGGAACCATCGGCAGCATGGCCTGGCCGTCGGGGCGGATGGCCCAGGCACCGGCCAGATCGTTGGAGGTGATGATGATCGGCGAGACACCGTCGCCGCCGCGCGCCGGGCGCGAGGCGCTGTCCTCGTCCTCGTCCTTCGGCAGCGCCTCGACCCAGGTCTGTCCTGTGGTGAAGCGGCCGGGGAAGTCGCGCAGCAGGTAGAACGTCTTGGTCAGCACGTGCTCGCGCGGCACCGGCTCGAGCTCGGGCACATCGAGCGACGACAGGATCTCGCGCAGCGACTGCATGCCCGGGGTCTGCTGCGCGCCGTTCTCGCCGGGGGGCGCCTCGACCGCGTCGCGGGTATCGAAGATCACTGTGCCGCCCTGCTTCATGTAGGCATCGATCTTGTTGATCGCGTCCTGCGGCGGCTTCGGCACGCCCGGCACGATCGGCCAGTAGATCAGCGGGAAGAAGGCAAGCTCGTCATGGGCGGGATCGACGCCGACGGGATCGCCGGCTTCGAGCGCAGTCCGCTGCGCCAGGAACAAGGTCAGTCCGGTCAGCCCGGCCTTGACGATGGAATCGACGTCGGCATTGCCGGTCACGACATAGGCAAGCCGCGTCTGCGACACCGCGCGCATCGCGAAATCATCGCTTGCCGCATCGGCGCGCGCGGTGGTCGGCATTGCGACGGCGAGCAGGGCGCCGGTTGCAAGCACCGCAAGCGCGATGGACGCGGGTGCTGCACGTCGCCGCCGTGCGAGCGAGGCCAGCGCGCCGCCGAGGAGAGCGACGATGACCGCGTCGATCAGGAAAAGCAGCAGTGCGGTCGACAGCAGGATGCCCCGGAGATCGCGCGGCTCGGCGGTGGTGTAGCTGGCGCGGTTGGCGCGCAGCGCCGACGTGTCGAGCTGAAGAATGCGATCGGCGGGGCTCAGCGTGTTCACTGCGGTGGGTCCCTCGGCTGGGCCATAGAATCCGGGCGGATGATCCAGCGAAGCCCGGTCGTTGAAATCGGCCGGCAGCGGCTTGGCGGTCGAAGGCGGCGGTCCGAAGGCGCCGAAGCCGTCGAGGATGTGCAGCGGTGCCAGCGTGGCCTTGGCGGTCTCGCCGGCGGGACCCGGTCCCGGCGTCGAGGTGTAGCCGGACATGTCGACGATGCGGCGGAGCATCTCGACCATCGCGCCGGACATCGGCAGATCGGACCAGCGCATGTCCGCGCTGACGTGGAACAGCGCGATCAGGCCTTTGCCGCGATGCTCGCCGGTGACGAGCGGCGTGCCGTCCTCCAGCGATGCCCAGCTCTTGGTCGCCAACACGGCGTCGGGCTCGGCGAGGACCTGGCGGTTGACGGTGACGTCCTTCGGCACGGTGATGCCGGCGAACGGGCCGTCGGCAGCAAACGCTGCCAGATGCTGCGGCTTCTCCCAGGTCAGGCTGCCGCCGAGCGTGCGGCCGCCGCGGCGCAGCTTGACCGGCACGAGATCGTCGTCGCCTTGCGCGAGGCGCGGTCCGGCGAAACGGACCAGCACGCCGCCGTTCTCGATCCAGCCGTTGAGCCGGTCGCGCAACTCCGGAGACAGCGTGCCGACATCGGCCATCACGATCATCGGCACCTTCTGGTCGAGGAATTGCGTGATGACCTGCTGCGGCGCACCGCGGTCGCCGAGCCGGAGATCGGCGAACGGCGACAGCGCGCGGGTGAGGTAGAAGGTCGGGGCGAGCAGCGGCTGCGCGGTGTCGCTGGTGGCGCCGGAGACGATGCCGACGGCGCGGCGGCGCCAGCGCTTGTCGAGCAGCTGTACGGCTCCAGCCGAGCGCTCGCCCGCGATCTCCAGCCGCGTGATGTCGTTGCGCAGCTCGACCGGCAGGTCGAAGCTCGCCTCGGCGTCGTGCGCGCCGGCGGCGAAGCTGAATTGTGCCTCGCCGAGCGGCGAGCCCTTGGCATCGAGCGCGCGGACGATGCCACCGGGAACGGAGAGATCGGCGCGCAGCACCTTCACCGTCATCTTGGCGGCGGCGTTCTCGGCACCGGCGAGCGCCAGCGGCGAGGGCGTGCCGCCTTCGAACACCGTCAGGCTGCGGTCGCCGATGGTCTTAGCGAGACCCGTCACGAACTCGCTGCCGCGGCCGGGATCGACGCCGTCGGAGAACCACATGATCTCGGCATCGCCGGTCGCCTTCAGGAAGCGATCGAGCTGCGGCAGCGCATCGGCGCGCTCGGTCGTGTAGGCCTTGGGCGTGATCTGGCGCAGCGCGACGCGCGCCGCGCCGGCCGCCATCAAGGTGAGGTCACGCGCGGGCTCCGACAGCGGCAGCAGCGCGACGCCGCGGCGGTCGGCATCGGCATTGGCGATGATCTCGTCGGCGGCCCTGATGCGGGTGTCCCAGCTTGCGGCCGCGCTCCAGCTGTCGTCGAGCAGCAGCACCAGCGGCGCCTTGCTGCCGACGGCCTCGGTGCGCGGATTCCAGATCGGGCCGGCCGCGGCGAAGATCACGAGCGCCGCCGCGATCAGCCGCAGCAGGGTCAGCCACCACGGCGAGCGCGACGGTGTCTCTTCCTTGGGCGTGATGTCGAACAGGAGGCGGGTCGGCGGAAACTCGATCCGGCGCGGCCGCGGCGGCATCACCCGCAGCAGCCACCACAGCACCGGCAGGCTGACGAGGCCGGTCAGCAGCAGCGGTTCGGCGAACGACAGCGGCAGGCCCATCATGCGCCGAGCCCTCCGGGGCCAGCGCCCACTTTGACGCCGCCGCGCGCGCCGACCTTCGCGGTCGTCATGCCGGCGTGCAGGAACAGCAGCAGCTCGGCGGCCGAGCGGCTGGTGGTGTGGGTGGTGAACAGCCAGTCGAGCCTGCCGGTCTCGGCGCGGATCTGGTCGCGATGCAGCGCCACGCGGGCGACGTAGTCTTGCGCCCAACTCTCGGCGCGGCCGGCGGTGATCACCTCGCCGCCTTCCGGCTCGACGAACTCGACGCGGCCGGAATAGGGGAAGGTCTCCTCGGCGGGATCGACCACCTGCACCATCGTGCCGTGTGCGCCCGACGCGGACAGGCCGGCCAGCATGGTGCTGATCTCCGAGATCGGCGACCAGAAGTCGGACAGCACGACGATCTCGGCGAGCGCCGAGGGGACGAAGGAGGGCGGCAGGCTGGGCCTGACCGCCTCATCGTGCAGCATCGCCTGCGCGATGCGGTCGATCACGTTGCGGCTCGCGGTCGGATTGATCAGGCCGGGAATGCCGACGCGTTCGCCGCCGGCGACCAGCAGCTCGGCCAGGGCGAAGGTCACGATCAGGGCGCGCTCGAGCTTGCTGTCGCGCGCGCCTTTCGACGCGAACGCCATCGAGGGCGAGCGGTCGGGCCAGATCCACACCGTGTGCGCGGCCTCCCATTCCTGCTCGCGGACATAGAGATGATCGTCGCGCGCAGAGCGGCGCCAGTCGACGCGCTGCGACGGCTCGCCGGAAACGAAGCGGCGATATTGCCAGAAGCTTTCGCCGGAGCCGGCGCGACGACGGCCATGCAGACCATGGATCACGTTGGCGGCGATCTGGCGCGCTTCCAGCACGAGACGCGGCAGCGACGATGCCAGCGTCCGGCTTTCGCCATCGGCACGCCGTATCGCGAGAATTTCCTTGTCGGCGTGCCCCGTCGCTGCGGCCATCAGCCAATCCGGCTCTTCAGTTGGCGGATCACGTCCGGAATGGTGCGTCCCTCGGCGCGCGCCGGGAAGGTCAGCGCCATGCGGTGCTTGAGCACGGGCTCGGCGAGATCGAGCACGTCGTCGATCGAGGGCGCGAGGCGGCCGTCGAGCAGCGCGCGCGCGCGCACCGCGAGCATCAGCGATTGGCTGGCGCGCGGACCGGGGCCCCAGGCGATCAGCTTGCCGGCCTCGCCGGCCTCCGGACCGGGACGCGCCGAGCGGACCAGCGACAGGATCGCCTCGACGACGGAATCGCCGACCGGCAGCCGCCGCACCAGCCGCTGCGCGGCGATCAGTGCGTCCGCCGTCATCGCGCCCTTGGCGGCACTCTCCTCGGCGCCGGTGGTCTCGAACAGGATGCGGCGCTCGGCGTCACGATCGGGATAGTCGACGTCGATCTCCATCAGGAAGCGGTCGAGCTGAGCCTCGGGCAGCGGATAGGTTCCTTCCTGCTCCAGTGGATTCTGGGTCGCGAGGACGTGGAAGGGCTTGGGCAGGTCATGGCGGGCGCCTGCAACCGTGATGTGCTGCTCCTGCATGGCTTGCAGCAACGCCGACTGCGTGCGCGGGCTGGCGCGGTTGATCTCGTCCGCCATCAGGAGTTGCGCGAACACCGGGCCGGCGATGAAGCGGAACGAGCGCTTGCCGCCGGCACTCTCGTCGAGCACCTCGGCGCCGAGGATGTCCGACGGCATCAGGTCGGGCGTGAACTGGATGCGCTTGGCATCGAGGCCGAGCGTGACGCCCAGGGTCTCGACCAGCTTGGTCTTGGCAAGGCCGGGGACGCCGATCAGCAGCGCGTGGCCGCCGGACAGGATGGTCACCAGCGTGTTTTCCACCACGCGGTCCTGGCCGAAGATGACGCTGGAGATCGCATCCTTTGCCGCTCGGATCTGGCCGGAGACCTGTTCGGCCGACCGGACGATCGCATCCTCGAGCTTCTCGGCACTCTCAGCCATTCCCGTCGCTCCTTCTGCCCCGCGTCTTCGACTTTCGGACGGACGTTCCGCTCCAGTTTGCCGGGGAAGCGGATGCCAATCTATGCGAAGGCGCTGTATTCGTTGAGTTAAACTATCCCCATATTATCGGCATTACGGGGTATTGACGGCATCACGTTATGGCGACCTTACCTGACCTGCAGGGCCGCCAGGAACTTTTGCACAGACGACGGCGATGGAATCTTGCACCAATCGTGCCAAGGTGGACGCAAACTCAAGGCAAACCATGGCGAAGCAAGGGCAGACCACCGACAACGGACTCGACACCGCCAACGGACTCGATCGGCTGACGTCGGCGGCAACGCAGGCCGGCACGTCCGCAAAGGGATTGCCGCCGGTGCATTTGTGGAATCCGCCATTCTGCGGCGATCTCGACATGCGAATCGCCGGTGATGGTAGCTGGTACTACATGGGCACGCCAATCGGGCGGCCGGCGCTCGTGCGGCTGTTCTCGACCATCCTCAAGCGTGAAGGTGACCGCTATTTCCTGGTCACGCCGGTGGAGAAGGTCGGCATCCGCGTCGATGACGCTCCCTTCACGGCCGTAGAAATGCGGACGGAGAGCGATGCGCGCGGACCGCTGCTGCGATTCCGCACCAATGTCGATGATTGGGTCGCATGCGATGCCGCGCACCGGCTGCGCTTCGAGCCCGGCGACAGCGGCGGCCTGACGCCCTATCTGCATGTGCGGGCCGATCTCTGGGCCAAGGTGACCCGGGCGCTGTACTACGAGCTTGTTGACATGGGCGAGGAGCGGATGATCGATGGGCGTGTCATGTTCGGCGTGGGGTCCGGCGGCGCGTTCTTCCCCATGGCCGATGCAGAAGAGGTGAGGGCGGCGCTTTGAACCAGCCCATGGTGAGGAACGGGGCCGCCGCTGTGGTCAATTCAGCGGATTTCTTCGCGCGGGGCCGCGCGCGGCTGCGCTTCGACGTTCCGCAGGCCCTGCTCGATCCCGATGTCATTCCGGCCAGCGGAGATTCCGGCACCGACCGCATGCTCGAGATCATCTCCCGCGAGCAGCCGATCCGCCCCGCGGCAGTGCTGATCCCGGTGGTCGACCATCCCGAGCCGACGGTCCTTTTGACCCAGCGCTCGCCGAACCTCTCGAGCCATGCCGGACAGATCGCCTTTCCCGGCGGCAAGATCGACGTCACCGATGCCTCGCCGCTCGATGCCGCCCTGCGCGAGGCCGAGGAGGAGGTCGGGCTCGACCGCAGCTTCGTCGACCCGATCGGCTATCTCGACGTCTACGGCACCGCGTTCGGCTTCCGCATCCTGCCCACGGTGGCGCGGGTGCGGCCCGGATTCACGCTCAAGATCAACGCCGGCGAGGTCGACGACGCCTTCGAGGTGCCGCTGGCCTTCCTGATGGACCCCGCCAATCATCAGCTGCATTCCAAGGAGTTTCGCGGCATGGAGCGCTCGTATTACGCGATGCCGTTCGCCGAGCGCTACATATGGGGCGCCACAGCCGGCATCCTTCGGGTCTTGTACGAACGGATATGTCGGCCATGATCCGTGGCGTGTTGACGGAAATCGGAATTTTCCTCATTCCTTTTGCGGTTTATGTGTTGTTCTTGCTCGCGACCAAATCGGGGCTGTTGGTGCCGGCCAGCTGGCCCTTTCATCTGATCACAAAATTGACGGTGGCGGCGCTGGTGTTGGTGATTGCAAGTCTGGTCCTGCTCGCCGAGTTCTCCGGCGCGCCGCCGCGTTCGACCTACGTCCCCGCTCATGTCGAGAACGGCAGGCTCGTTCCAGGGGTCGAGAAATGATCGACGCGCGGGTGCTGCACGCGCCCTGGCTCTCGTCCGGTCCCGCCGCGCGCGTGCTCGCGCTGCTCAATTGCGACGGCGAGGAGGCGCGGGTGGTCGGCGGCGCCGTGCGCAATGCGCTGCTCGGCATCGCCATCGGCGACATCGACATCGCGACCACGGCGCTGCCGGCGGAGGTGCTCCGGCGTGCCAAGGCGGCGTCGATCAAGAGCGTTCCGACCGGCATCGACCACGGCACCGTGACCCTCGTGCTCGAGGGGCATCCGTTCGAGGTCACGACGCTGCGCGAGGATACCGAGACCTTCGGCCGCAAGGCCAAAGTCGAGTTCGGCCGCGACTGGGTCGGCGACGCGCACCGGCGCGACTTCACCATCAACGCGCTCTCCGTCGGGCCGGACGGCGTGGTGCATGATCACGTCGGCGGTCTCGCCGACATCGCCCAACGCCGCGTGCGCTTCATCGGCGATCCCGCCCAGCGCATCGCCGAGGATTATCTGCGCATCCTGCGCTTCTTCCGCATCCATGCGGCATTCGGGCATGGCGCCCCTGATCGCGAGGGCTATCTGGCCTGCATCGCCGGCCGTGGCGGGCTTGCGACGCTGTCAGCCGAGCGCGTGCGCATGGAGATGCTGAAGCTGCTCGTCACCGACGGCGCGGTCGGCGCCGTCGCGGCGATGGCGGATGGCGGGTTGCTGACGGCGATCCTCGGCGGCGTCGCCTATCTCGGTCCGTTCGCCGCGATGATCGGCATCGAGCGCGAGCTGGAGCTGCCGCCGAGCGCGGTCCGCCGTCTTGCCGCGCTCGCGGTCGCCGTGACCGAGGATGCGCGCCGGCTCGGCGTCAGGCTGAAGCTCTCCAATGCCGAGACCAAGGCGCTCGACGGCATGGGCCATCGCTGGTGGCGGTTCGCTTCCGCCGACGAGGCGCGGGTCCGGCGTCTGCTGTATCGTCTCGGCGAGACCGTCTACCGCGACCGCCTGATGCTCGGCTGGGCGCGGGCGCGCGATCGCGGCGACCGGCGATGGCGCGAGCGTGCGCTGTTGCCGCAGCGCTTCACGCCGCCGAAATTGCCGTTGAAGGCGGCCGATTTCATCGCGCGTGGGGTTGCGGAGGGACCGCTTCTCGGTCATGTGCTCACCCTCGCAGAGGATGCCTGGTTGGCTGCGGACTTTCCGCTCGACGAGGCATCGCTGAACGCGATCGCCGACCAGGCGGCGGCGCGCGTCAATCGCGACGGACGTTCATGAATTTTCTGGCAGGCTTTGCCGACATCTCGCTCTCGCAACTCCTGCTCGTCGCCGCCGTCGCCCTGTTCGCTTCCATCATCGGCGGTCTTGCCGGCTACGGCACCGGCGCTCTCATGCCGCTCGTACTGGTGCCGATGGTCGGCGCCGAACCGGTAGTGCCGATCATCGCGATCTCCGCGATCCTCACCAACCTCAGCCGTGTCGTTGCCTATATCAGCCACGCCGACCGTGCGCGCGCCGGAATCGTCATCGCGGCGGCAGCGCTCACGACCGCGCTCGGCGCCTACGGCTACACGCGACTGACCAATGCCGGCGCGGCGTTCGTGATCGGCACGATGCTCATGATGAGCGTTCCGCTGCGGCGGATCCTGCGCAAGCGCGAGGTCCGGATCGGCAATGGCGGGCTTGCCGCCGGCGCGGTCGGTTATGGCGTGCTGGTCGGCGGCACCTCTGGTTCCGGCGTGATCCTGCTGTCGCTGCTGATGGCCGCCGGCCTCGAAGGCGCCGCGGTCATCGCCACCGATGCGATGATCTCGGTGGCGACGGGCGTCATCAAGATCTCGGTGTTCGGCCTCGCAGGCGTGGTCACGGCGCAGGTGCTGGCCTTCGCCCTGCTGATCGGCGCG
Organism: Bradyrhizobium sp. SZCCHNRI1009; assembly: GCF_032487575.1. Taxonomy (NCBI): domain Bacteria; kingdom Pseudomonadati; phylum Pseudomonadota; class Alphaproteobacteria; order Hyphomicrobiales; family Nitrobacteraceae; genus Bradyrhizobium; species Bradyrhizobium sp. SZCCHNRI1009. The sequence continues at coordinate 428,229 of NZ_JAUEUL010000002.1, forward strand.
GTCGCGGTGCCCGGCGCGTTCCTCGCCAAGGCCTTCGTTGCCCGCATGCCGGTGCACATCCACGCCGCCATCCTCGATGCCGCCGTGATCACCGGCGGCGGCGTGATGATCGCGTCGGCCGTGCGAAGCCTATGGCCTGCAGTCTCGCCGTAGCCGGCATGCCGGCCGATCCAAGCTCCATCCCGTCGTCAACCAGATCGATCGGCTCCGCGTGGGGGCTGGTTCACGGTGTTGCCGTTCGACGGACGGTCCGGTCTACCGGAGGAAGCTCAGGTAGGAAGCGAGGGCGTCAATTTCAGCGGGGCCGAGCGAGCGGGCGACGATCGGCATCGGAGTACCCGCTCCGGAATGATAGCCCTGGCCCCACTGCTCGAGCCGGATCTTCAGGTAGGGATAGGCAAGGCCTGCAAGGCGAGGAATCTCACGCACGCCCTCCGCGTTCGGTCCGTGACAAGCGTAGCAGGACGCGATGTTCGCCTCCGGAATTCCCTCGAGGAAAATGGTCTTGCCTCGTGCGGTCAGGTTTTTGTCGCCGTCGTTGGCAGGCTTCGGCGCAATGGATGCGAAATAGGTCGCAAGGTCGCGCGCCTCCAGCGGCCCGAGCGTCGCGACAGCGCTCCACATGTACTGCCTGGAAAATGGTTCGTCGCGTGTGTGCTCGCGAAAGCTCTTGATCTGGCTCTCGAGATATTCCCGACGCTGACCAGCCAGCCGCGGCGCGACCGTGTATCCTTGTCCCGCTGTGCCATGACACCACGTGCAGTTGCGAACCTGGGCAGGGCCGTCCTCCCACGCGGACGCGGGCGCGATTGAGCCGGTGATAGCCAGAACCACGATTGTCCAACCGATGCGCTTCATGTCCACACGCCTTTGGGCCCTGAGGTTCTTGGACGCCTTGCTTCGAAGCGGGGCTCCCATCATTGCAAATGACTGACATAGGCGGCAACCGCTTCGGCCTGAGACCGCGTCAGGTTGTGCGTGATCTGCCCCATGACTGCCGATGTGCCGGCGGCCGATTCCTGACCTCGCACCTTCGACCATCCTGTGAGCTGGCCGACCGTGTAGTCGTAGAGCTGACCGGCAAGACGCGGAATTTCGTTCTGGCCCTTGCCGTCCGTGCCGTGACAGGCTGAGCACGCCGGCACGTTGGCTTCCGGAATCCCCTCATCATAAATTCGCTTGCCGATTGCGGGAGAGCCGTGCGGCGGCTCTCCGAGAGGCTTCGGATCGAGCTTCTTGAAATGGGCGGCCAGGGCCGACACCATCGCTGGGCTCAGCACGCGGGCGACGTTGGCCATGACGGGATTGCTGCGCCTGCGCTCGATGAAGGCTCGCAGTTGGTTCTCGATGTATTGCGGCTGCTGGCCGGCCAGCCGCGGCATTGGAAAATATCCACGATACCCTTGGCCCGACAGCCCATGGCAGGTCATGCAATATTCCAGCTTGGCCTCGAAGCCTCCCCTTACCGTCTCGCCGCGCTCCTCTGCTCGGACCACAACGGCGAATGCCGCGGCCAGAATGATCGCCGGCAGGGCCGTGCGAAGGCCGATCATCCGACGCAATCGCGTCCGCTTCGCTGCAGGGAATTCGATCATCACCAACCGTTCGCCCCGATGTGAAAGTTCAGCCCCGCCTTGACGACCTGGATGTTCTGCCTGACATCCACGCTGCCGAGGAACGCGTTGGTCGCGTCGGACATCGCCACCGTGCGATGTCCGAATTTGTAGTAGTCGTATTCGATGCTGACAGACCAATGCTGCGTGAACGCCCATTCAACGCCGCCGCCCGCCGTCCAGCCGAAGCGGTTTTCCAGTCCCGTGAAGCCGAACGGCGTGCCGACGAAAGAGCCGGAGACGTCGTACCGGTCGGATGCCATGGCCGCGCCGCCCCTCGCATAGAGCAGCGCGTCGTCGAAGGTGTAGCCGATCCGTGCCGTCACGCTGGCAAGGAAATCGGTCTTGGCTCGCACCAATGCCGTATCGGGGTTGCCGAGCGGGAGCGCCACGTTCGTGGAGCGTTCCATGGTCGAGCCCGACGCGGCACCTTCGATGCCGGCCACCCAGGACGGAGCAAACTGGTAGTCACAGCCGATCTGCCCGCCGATCACCGCGCCGGCAGGGCCCGGGTTCACGCTGGTGACACCGGGCGTGGAGCCCGCTCCCCCAAAGGAATCCTGCACCAGTTGGACCGGATCGGTGATGGCTTTGCGGGCGAAGCCACCGCCGAGATGGCCGCCGAGATAGCAGCCGGTCCAATTGAATCTTGCCGCGAAGGGTGTCTCAGTCTTGCGTGGCATGTCGGCGGCGACAGCAGGGCCGGCAAGCGTCACCGCCAGGGGAGTGAGATGTGCGAGCAGCAATCGTCTCATTCGACCAACTCCGTCTGCGACCAGACCTGCCTACATGGCAAGCCAGGCATGAAGGAACAGCGTGTTGTTATCGTGCGCACCGATCGTGGTGCCGTCGAACTTGTTGTAGTAGGTATATTGCAGGCCAATACGTGCATTGAACCAGGGCCAGCCAATCGACTTGCTCGCGCTGAAGGGAATGTAGGCGACCTCGGCAGTCCAGCCGTTGCTGTTCGGCGTCATCGCCATCCCGGTGTTGGGATCGGTTCCGAACAGCCCGGCATCGGCGGTGCCCCAGATGTTGAAATATTGGCCGGTCAGAACGATTCTGTTGTCGTTGCCGTAGGCGAACGAGGCCTGGAGCTTCATGCTGTTGAGCAGATTGGTCGGATTGGCCGCGGCCAAATTGGCAAAGCTCGCATCCAGCCTCTGAAACTCGCGGATATAGCTGCCGCGCAATGTCAGCCAGTAATTGTCGCCTTGATATTGGTATTGCGTGTCGAAGCCGATATCCGTGAACCTGTTCGACTGGGGCAGGGTTGCCGTCGTTCCCGTGGCGAAGCTGGAGTCGAGCCACGGGTGGACGTCGAAATACATGCCGAACGTGCCGATCATGAGCGAATGCCGGCCCCAATGCGGCTCGAGCGCGACACGCCAATAGGGCGCCACGCCGCCGAACAGGCCTGGGCCGTCGAACGGATTCATGCCGAGTGAATTCTGCTGGCCGAAGCCGAGGGTCTTGTACGCGGTGAACTCCAGATAGAGCAGGTCGTTGATCGAGGTGTAGGCGCCGACGCCGCCGACGCGCGCGGCAAAGGCGCCCTCGATCATCGTGCTCGCGCCCGGCGTTCCCGCAAGCGACGAGACCGCGTAGGGAAAGGACCATGCCGGCGTCGTATTCCACAGGTCCTGGACGGTCGGATTGTTGTTGGCGGTGATGCCGTAGACGAAGTCGATCGGACCGAAATTTCCGGTGCTCGCAAAACGGACGTCGGCATTGTCCCAAGACCAGGTATGCTTGAACTGATCCGCCGGCGTTCCCGAGAACGCGGACAAGGGATCCGGCCCGCTGTAAGTGACCTGGGCAAAGGCGCCGACGTGATCCGTGATGGCGCCACCCCAGAAGGCGCTGAAGGGTGACAGCACCACGTTGTCGTTGGCCTTGTAGGGATCAGTCGGCGGTGCCACGGTTGCCGCCTGAGTATGGGTGTAGCCGACGATCGCCATCAACGAGACGGGTGGGACGTAGACTTTGCTGTCGTCCGCCGCGGGTGGATTGATCGCCTTGGCGTAGCCGCGCAGCTTGTCGAGCTCGGCACGCGCATTGACGCCGCCGCTGGACGAAAACGGGGTCGTGCGAAATTGGCCGCCACCGGCCGTGTACCCCAGCAGCTTGAAGCGTCGTCCGTAAGGGGTCAGCGACGGGAAGTCGGTATGACAGGTGCCGCAGGGCTGCCCGGTCTGGCGCGCGAAGCTCGGCAATGCCTGCGCAGGCGGAGCAAAATAGATCGTCAGCCAGAGCGTCGCATACAGGATTGCTGCTACCGAGAGCAGCCTCGAGCTTCGATAGGAGCGAAGGAAAACACAACATCTGGCTCGCATCGCGCCATCCCATCTGCTCGCAGCACGCCGTTATCACGGTCATGATCAACGAGGACAGCCGAGCTAAAACTGAAGCGCAAAAGTCGACTGTTCAAAAAAGAACAGCAAATTGGATTTGAGACGTGTGAGGCGTTTTCGCAACATAGATTGGGCGTAAACAAAGCAAAGTTGCAGCACGCTGCGTTGCCGCAAGGATTTGCGAGTTACTTGGCGTCCATCATCGGAGGGCGATCATGAAGGTCACTGAACTGACACCGGCGCTGCTGACGGCAGTTCTCGTTGCGGGCGTCTCAGGGGCGAGCTTCGCACAAGACAAGAGCGCCCCCGTTTCTGCGCAGGAGCTCAAGGCCAAGACGGACTACTGCAAAACATGTCACGGGCTATCCGGACAGGGGTTTCGTGGATCGTTTCCGATGCCGCGGCTCGCGGGGCAGCAACCCGAATACGTCAAAAATCAACTGCAGGCCTTCATCGAACGCCGGCGGACCAATCCCGTGATGTTCAACGTGGCGCATGTTCTGACTCCGGCGATGGTCACAGCGTTGTCGGCGTACTTCAAGGATCTCGTCCCGAAACCCTTGGGAGGGGCGCCCAGGGACTCTCTGGCGGCTGGAGCGAAAATCTATGAAGAAGGCGTTCCGGCCGCCGATGTACCGCCGTGCGCGTCCTGCCACGGACCGGACGCCAAAGGTGCCGATGCGTTTCCGCGCCTGGCCGGCCAGCTCCACGACTACATGATCAAGAAGCTGACGAACTGGGACAAGGAGCGCGGCCAGGACAAGGCCAATCCCGACAGCTCGGCGGTCATGGAACCGATCGCCCATAAGCTGACGCAGGCGCATATCAAGGCCGTCGCAGCCTATCTCAGCACTCTTGAATGATCCTGGCTTGCAGTACGGACAGCTACAAGCCTAACACCGAGGCGAGGAGGGCGACATAGACCACGATCTTCCGGCCATGGCTGTCGTAGCTGATCAGTCCTTGCTCGCGAAACCTGTTCATGAAGGTGCTGATTCTCGATCGGGTCGTGCCGACCATCTCTGCGAGCACTTCCTGACTGAGGTTGATTTCGTTCGTACGATCACCGTCGCGACCGGCGTCGGCAAGAACGAGCAGAAGCCGCGCGAGACGTCGCTCGCTCAAGTTCAGCAATTGGTCGCCGAGATCCTCCTCGAGCCTGGTAGTCCGCGACAACAGATGCGCGAGGAAGAACGCCGAGAACTTGGGCTCTGAGCCGAGCGTCGAGAGCATCACTTCCTTGGAGACGGAGGTGATCAGGCAGTCATCGAGGGTGACGATCGTTGCGGTCCGAAGGCGTGTGTCCCTAAGGCAGGGCTCCCCGAAGAACTGGCCTTCTTGAAGGATCCCGACGATGGCTTCCTTGCCGCGGTTGGAGAACGTCGCGACCTTCACGCGTCCCTTGCGGATGTAGCACACGCTGTCGGCGGGGTCGCCTTGGGCGTGGATCTGCCAGCCCGCTGGAAAACGTTCGAGCCTGACCCCGGCGCCGGGTTTGGCGAGAAACGCCTTTGGATCAAACCCCGCATGCGAATTCTGGTCGAGCGGTGCATCTGACATGACATCGAAATTACCGCTTGGCGTATCGGATAGCGAACGCTGCCATTCATAGGTCCTGCGTAAGCATGTTCGTTGCGACAGATCAAGATGACGCAATTAAAGATTGCGTTGCAGTTGCAAGTTGCAGTGCCGGCGTCGCTGCATCAGGACTGGTTCACGCGGCCATGCTGGAATGCAAAAGCCATATCCGTCGCTCCTCGCCGCCGCGCGCCGGACGCGGGTCGATCCGACGGAACAGGGTTCGGCGCTGTGCGCACCGGCACTGGACGCGGCGCGGGCTCGGCAGCTGCTCCATGGAGGCGCGGCCCTGCGCAATGCGCTGATATCTGGAACAGGCCTGACCGTCCGGGTCGCCGCGTCACGCCACCTCGGTGTCCGGCGAGTTTTCGGATCGTCTCAGCGCCTTGGTTTCTGCTTGCGCCACGATTGAATCGAGGGTTGCGACGGCGCAGGTGGTCACCTCGTCGATCGGCGGGACCATGCCGCCGGAGGCGAGCTCGACCCGGTTGCGGCCCTTGTGCTTGGCGCGGTACAGCGCGCCGTCGGCGACGCGCAGGATCTCCGTCAGGTCGAGGCCGGCCTCGGGATAGGCGGCGACGCCGACCGAGATCGTCACTCGCGGCAGCATGCCCTCGCCATAGCTGATGTTGAGCGCCTCGACGCGGGCGCGCAGCTCCTCCGCGCGCAGCGCGGCCTCCTCGATTCCGCAGTTCGGCAGCATGACGACGAACTCCTCGCCGCCGAGGCGGCAGGGCACGTCGTCGCCGCGGAACGTGGCCTTGAGGATCTCTCCGACATGGCGCAGCACGGTGTCGCCGGCTTCGTGACCGTGATTGTCGTTGAACGACTTGAAGTGGTCGATGTCCAAGGTCACCACGCTCAGCGGCGTCTGATTGCGCGCGGCGCGCAGCAGTTCGCGGCGTGCCGTCTCGATCAGATAGCGGCGATTGTTCAGCCCGGTCAGCGTATCGCGTAGCGACTGGTCACGCAGGCCTTCGCGCAGCTTCATGTTGGCGATGGCAATCGACAGGTGCTCGGCGCAGGCGAGCGCGAGGCGGGCCCGATCGGCGAAGCGCGCCTTGGCCTCGGCCGCGGTGTCGCGGTCGTCGAAATTGTAGGCGACGTGCAGCAGTCCGACAGTCTCGCCATGGGCCAGGATCGGGATGCAGCAGTAGTTCTCATTGGTCTCGTGGTGCACGTGGTCGCAGCGGAATTCGACCTCGCTCGTGCCATGGACGTAGACATGGCCGCGGCGCAGGCTCCAGCAATCGTCGGGGTGCAGGGTCCGGGTGGGCAGCGTGCCGTTCCATTCGGCGGCCAGTTCGAGCACGTCGCGGCTGTCGGCGTAGATGTAGAGCGCGCCCGTGCATTCCGGCATCAGTCCGCCGAGCACGGTCGAGATCATCCCGTAGAGCTCGCTCTCGGACTTGGCCGACTGCAGCCATTCGCTGAGCTCCGAGAGGGTTCGTGTCGCCGCGTTCAGGCGTTCGTTCTCGACCAGGCTCTTGCGGAACACGGCCAGCGCCCGCGCCATCATGCCGAGCTCGTTGCTGTGGCCGGCATAGGGAATCTCGGTCTGCAGCTCGCCCCTGGCGATCGCCTCCATGCTGCGGGTGATGCGGAAGATCGGCATCGAGACATCGTGGACGACGAACAGCAGCGTCGCCAGCCCGATCAGCACGCTGACGCCGTTGACCGACCACAGCACCAGGCGAAACACCTGGGCATCCAGCGTCGCGCTCTCGATCGCGCTGTCGGCGCGATGGTCGGCGAGCCTGATGCCGTGTCCGATTGCATCGACCACGGCCTGGAAGACCGGCGGCGTTTCGATGTTGACGACATGCTCCAGGCGGTCGCGGCTCGCCCCGACCTCCGGCTCGAGCATCACCGCCTGCTGCTTCTGGTACAGGTCCCATTTGTTGACGAACTCGTCGAACGCCATCTTCAACGGCGCGTCGGTGCCGATCGTGTCCTGGAAGCGCGCGATCTTCGCATCGACGTCGGTGGTGCGGCGTCTCAGCTCCTGCTCGGACGCGGCGCGTGGCTCGGCCGCGGTGGAGAGGGCTGCGCGGATCGCGACGAGATGGGTGTGGGCGATGCTGACGTTGAGATCACCCAGGGTGTGAATCTTCGGCAGCCGGTCGCGGTTGATGTTCTCGATCGCGTCCTGCAGCGCCGACAGCCGCATCGTCGCCATGACCGACACGCCGGCGAGGATCGCCAGCAGCAGGAAGACGGACGTCAGGAGCGAGTTCTTGATCGACACGCCCAGGGAGATCTGCGGCAGATTGAGAGCCATGACACCGACGCTGCTCGAACCGGCTTGCGATCGGTCGAAGCGGCGCGCAAGGACTGGCGCCTATTCCCCTCCAAGCCCCGCAGCGAATAGACGCTTGTGCGAATTTCGATTCGGTTACGGGCAGGCCGCAGGTCACCGGGGGAGGGCACGAAAGGCGCGCGCGGTTAAAGGCGCGTGTCCCGTCAAGGTGAACGACGGGCTAACGCTCAGGCCGGCACCAGCTCGGTCAGCGAGCGGATGATGCGGTCGGGCTTGACGTCGGTGCCTTCGGGCAGGCCGTCGCCATGGACGTCGATCCAGATCGAATAGATGCCGAGCCGCTGCGGCGCGACGATCTCCCATTCGAGATTGTCGCCGATCATCCAGGTGTCGTCCGGACCGACGCCGAGCCGCTCCATCGCGTGCCAATAGGCGCGCTCCTCGGGCTTGCCGAAGCCGTGCTCGCCCTCGATCTGGATGTGGTCGAAGCGATGCGCCAGCGCGAAGCGCTCGATCTTGGCGCGCTGCTGGCCGGCCTCGCCGTTGGTGACGAGCGCCAGCCTGACGCCGCGCGCCTTGAACGCGTCGATCGCCTCGTGGGCGCCGGGGAAGACGAACATCTGCTCGTCGCGGTAGGCGGTGAAGCGGTCGGCGATGCGGATCGCGAGCTCGGTCGGCAGGGCGGCGCCGGCGCTGGTCAGCGCCGCGAAGCCGCCCTTCACCACCTCCTGCCGCGCCTGGATCAGCTTCATCCGCCACTCCGCGCCCGCGACCGACCAGAAGCTGCGGGCCGAGGCCAGGATCGCGGCGGCCACGGCCTGCGGCGTATGCGGCGCGAGTTCGTCGGCGAACTCGGTGGCGACGATGTTCCAGGCGATCTCGGGACGGCCATAGGCCGACAGGATAGTGTCGTCCATGTCGATCAGCATGGCGCGGGGCAGGGCGGCGGTCATAATGAGCTTACGGGTCAATCAAACAAGGGTTTCAGGGCCATTTCACTTCAGGCGGCATCGACGACAGAATGGACTCCACATTGCCACCGGTTTTCAGCCCAAATGTGGTGCCGCGGTCATAAAGCAGGTTGAATTCCACATAGCGGCCGCGCCGGATCAGCTGCTCCTCGCGGTCCGCCTCGGTCCAGGGGGTGGCAAAATTGCGCCGGACCAGCTCGGGATAGATGGCGAGAAAGGCGCGGCCGACGTCCTGGGTGAAGGCGAGGTCGGCCTCCCAGTCGCCGGAATCGTGATGGTCGTAGAAGATGCCGCCGATGCCGCGCGGCTCCTTGCGGTGGGGCAGGTAGAAGTACTCGTCGCACCAGCGCTTGTACTTGTCATAGGAGGCGACAGCCGCGTGCGCGTCGCAGGCACCTTTCATCGCGGCGTGGAAGGCGACCGTGTCAGGGTCCTCCTGGGTGCGGCGGCGGTCCAGCACCGGCGTCAGATCGGCGCCGCCGCCGAACCAGGCTTTTGTCGTGACGACGAAGCGCGTGTTCATGTGCACCGCCGGCACGTGCGGCGACCACAGATGCGCGATCAGCGAGATGCCGGAGGCCCAGAACCGCGGGTCTTCCGAGGCGCCGGGAATCTGGCTGCGGAATTCCGGGGCGAACTCGCCATGCACGGTCGAGCAGTGCACGCCGACCTTCTCGAACAGCCGGCCGTGCATCATGCTCATGACGCCGCCGCCGCCATGCCCGCCGCCATGATCGGTGCGCTCCCACGGCGTGCGCACGAACCGGCTCGGTGCGCGCGGATAGAGCGCAGCCGGCGCCTCGTCCTCGAGCCGCTCGAACGCCGCGCAGATCTGGTCGCGCAGGCTCTCGAACCAGGCGCGGGCGCGGGCCTTGCGATCCTCGATGGCGGCGATGGTCATGGACGCTCCCCCCTGGCACATTGGCGGTCACCCCGCCGTCAAGAGTCCATGACAGCCGGAGGTGACAGTGCTGTTGTCGCTACGGTTCGGTCCTACCACAATCGATCAGGCCTGCGGACCGAAATAGGTGCAGGTCTCGCGGCAGCTGTCGCGGTGGACGCTGACCTTGGTGACATGGCCGATGGAGCGGACGCGCTCATAGATGAAGCGCGACAGGTTCTCCAGCGTCGGCAGCCCGATCGCCTCGATCTTGTTCAGGAACTTGTGGTCGAGCATGGTCTGGATCTCGCCCAGGCGCTGCGTCAGCACGCCGAAATCCACCACCATGCCGGTCTCGGGATTGGTCGCATCGCCCCGCACCGTCACCTCGGCGCGGAAGGAGTGGCCGTGGATCTCCTGGCTGGCTTCGCCGAGCGTCGTGATCGGCAGCGTATGCGCGGCCTCGAAGGTGAACGACTTGGTCAATTCCCACATCGTGTCAGTCACAATCCTATCTGATGCCGATCATCTTGTGCGTCTGCAGGCTGAGCCGCCATTGCGGATGATGCTGGCAGTAATCGATGGCGCGCGCCGTGTTCGCGGCCGCCTCGGGCCCGTCCATCGGCTGCAGCGAGAAGCGCTCGAAGGCGAGGCCGTCGAACCGCTCCGGCTCGGCTCCCTGTTGCGGATAGACCAGCTTCAGCTCGTGGCCCTGCCGCAGGTTCAGCTCGGCGCCGGCCTTCGGGCTGACGCAGATCCAGTCGATCCCGTCAGGCGGAATGAGCGTACCGTTGGTTTCGACCCCGACCGCGAAGCCGCGGGCGTGGAGCGCTTCGATCAGGTCGGCATCGACCTGCAGCAGCGGCTCCCCGCCGGTGAGGATCGTATAGCGGTCGGCCGCCCCGCCTGTCCATTGCCCGGCGATGGCCGCGGCCAGGTCGGCGGCATTGGCGTAACGGCCGCCTAGCGTGCCGTCGGTGCCGACGAAATCGGTGTCACAGAACCGGCACGTCGCGGTTGCGCGGTCGGCCTCGCGGCCGCTCCACAGGTTGCAGCCGGCGAAGCGGCAGAACACGGCGGCACGGCCCGCCTGGGCGCCTTCGCCCTGCAGGGTCATGAAGATTTCCTTCACCGCGTAGCTCACGCTCCGGCTCCTTGTGACTGCAATTGGACGAATTGTCCGGTCTGGCGCAGCGCCTCGCCGGTGGCGATCGCCGCCGCCATCGCCACGTTCAGCGAGCGCAGTCCGGGCTTGAGCGGAATCCGCAACCGCGCATCGGCCGCTGCCGCCACGCCGTCCGGCACGCCGGCGCTCTCGCGCCCGAGCAGCAGGATGTCGTCCGGCCGGTAGCTGACGTCGAGATAGCAGGTCGCGGCCCTGGTCGTCAGCAGCAGCAGGCGATGGCCCGCTCCGGACCGCCAGGCCTCGAACGCGCTCCAGGAATCGTGCCGCCGCCAATTCAGCTGGTCCAGATAGTCCATGCCGGCGCGGCGGAACTGGCGGTCGGACACCGGAAAGCCCGCCGGCTCGATGATGTGGGCCGCGAGCCCGAGGCAGGCGCAGAGGCGCAGAATCGTTCCGGTGTTCTGCGGAATGTCGGGCTGATAGAGCGCGATCTGCATGCGAATTGGTCTTAAGACTGAGGCTGAAAGTCCGCTTCGGAAGCGGGAATTGGTGCATGGCGTGCTGCAGGGCCGATAGCGGGCTTGCGCTCGTATCGCAAGGGTGCCAATAGAACGATTCTGGACGGCTTGTTCCCCAGGGGCGGTGGAGCGAGCCGTTTTCTGCCGCCGCGGGGGACGCGGGCGCCGGCAGGATCTCCCGGTCACGTGATCTCCCAGGTCGAGATCGTCAGACGTCGAGCGGGGCGGTTCCACCGGCTGCAACGAAGAAAGGGTTGGAATCGTGACAGCGTCTACTGCGGATCATCCGACACGCCGGGATTTTCTTTTCGTCGCCACGGGCGCTACCGCGGCAGTCGGCGGTGTGCTCGCCCTGTGGCCCTTCATCTCCCAGATGAACCCCGATGCCTCGACCATCGCGGCCGGTGCGCCGATCGAGGTCGATCTCGCGCCCGTCGCCGAAGGACAGGACATCAAGGTGTTCTGGCGCGGCAAGCCGATCTACATCTCCCACCGCACCAAGAAGCAGGTCGAGGAAGTGCGCGCGGTGCCGGTGTCGAGCCTGCCGGATCCGGCGACCGACCAGTCCCGCACCAAGGACGGCCACGAGCAGTGGCTGGTCGTGATCGGCATCTGCACCCATCTCGGCTGCATCCCGATCGCGCATGAAGGCAATTACGACGGCTTCTTCTGCCCGTGCCACGGCTCGCAGTACGACGCTTCCGGCCGCGTGCGCCAGGGACCGGCGCCGCTCAACCTTCCCGTCCCGCCCTATCAGTTCGTTTCCGACACCAAGATCCAGATCGGCTGAGCAGACGTTTGTCTTGAGCTCACGCTCGATCGTGCAAGATAATTTCTTCAGGAACGCATCATGAGTGGACCTTCTGACTACCAGCCGAGCCACCCCGCCTTGAAGTGGCTCGAGCAACGACTTCCGATCATCGGCCTGGTCCACTCGTCCTTCGTTGCCTATCCGACGCCGCGGAACCTGAACTACTGGTGGACGTTCGGCGCCATCCTTTCGATCATGCTGGGCGTGCAGATCGTCACCGGCGTCATCCTGGCGATGCACTACACGCCGCACGCCGACATGGCCTTCAAGTCGGTCGAGCTGATCGTGCGCGACGTGAACTACGGCTGGCTGCTGCGCAACATGCATGCCTCCGGCGCGTCGATGTTTTTCCTTGCCGTCTACATCCACATGTTCCGCGGCCTGTATTACGGGTCATACAAGGCGCCGCGCGAGGTGCTCTGGATCCTCGGCGTCATCATTTATCTCCTGATGATGGCAACGGGCTTCATGGGCTACGTGCTGCCGTGGGGCCAGATGAGCTTCTGGGGCGCCACCGTCATCACCAATTTGTTCTCGGCGGTGCCCTATTTCGGCGAGAGCATCGTGACCCTGCTGTGGGGCGGCTACTCCGTCGGCAATCCCACCCTGAACCGCTTCTTCGCGCTCCACTACCTGCTGCCGTTCCTGATCGCCGGCGTGGTCGTGCTGCACGTCTGGGCGCTGCACGTGGTTGGCCAGAACAATCCGGCCGGCGTCGAGCCGAAGACCGAGAAGGACATGGTGCCGTTCACGCCCTATGCCACGATCAAGGACTTCTTCGGCGTCGCCTGCTTCCTGATCTTCTATTCCTGGTTCATCTTCTACATGCCGAACTATCTCGGCGACGCCGACAACTACATCCCGGCCAACCCGGCGGTGACCCCGGCGCACATCGTGCCCGAATGGTACTACCTGCCGTTCTACGCCATCCTGCGCTCGGTGCCGAACAAGCTCGCCGGCGTGATCGCGATGTTCGCGGCGATCATCGTGCTGGTGTTCCTGCCCTGGCTCGACTCGGCCAAGACCCGCTCGAACAAGTACCGTCCGCTCGGCAAGCAGTTCTTCTGGATCTTTGTCGTCGTCTGCGTCGGCCTCGGCTATCTCGGCGCGCAGCCGCCGGAGGGCGTCTACGTCGTGCTCGGCCGTATCCTGACCGTGCTGTACTTCGCCTACTTCCTGATCGTGCTGCCGCTGCTCGCCCGCATCGAGCGGCCGCGGCCGCTGCCGAACTCGATCGCCGACGACGTGCTGGCGAAGTCCGGCCGCAAGGTGGTGGCCTCGGCCGCGATTGCGCTGGTCGCCGCGGTGTCGCTGCTCGCTGGCAGCATGGGCGATGCCCGTGCCAGCGAAGGCCAGGAGAACCCGCCGTCGGTGAAGTGGTCGTTTGCAGGTCCGTTCGGCACCTTCGATCGCGGCGCCGTGCAGCGCGGCCTGAAGATCTACAAGGAAGTCTGCTCGAACTGCCATTCGCTGAACTATGTGGCGTTCCGCAATCTGGCCGAGCCTGGCGGCCCGGGCTACTCGCCAGCCCAGGCGGCCGCGTTCGCCGCCGAGTACAAGATCAAGGACGGTCCGAACGACGCCGGCGACATGTTCGAGCGCCCGGGCCGTCCCGCCGACTACTTTCCGGCGCCGTTCCCGAACGAGCAGGCGGCCCGTGCGGCCAATGGCGGTGCGGCGCCGCCGGACCTGTCGCTGATCGCCAAGGCGCGCTCCTACAAGCGCGGCTTCCCCTGGTTCCTGATCGACTTCTTCACCCAGTTCCAGGAGCAGGGCCCGAACTACGTCAACGCACTGCTGCAGGGCTATGAAGAGACCCCGCCGCACGGCGTGACCATCCCGGACGGCTCGTACTACAACAAGTACTTCCCCGGCCACGCGATCAAGATGCCGCCGCCGCTGTCCGACGGCCAGGTGACGTTCGACGACGGCTCGCCGGCCACCGTGAAGCAGTATGCCCACGACGTCGCGACCTTCCTGATGTGGACCGCCGAGCCGCACATGGAAGCACGCAAGCGCCTCGGCTATCAGGTGTTCATCTTCCTGATCATCTTCGCCGGGCTGATGTACTTCACCAAGAAGCGGGTCTGGGCTGCCGCGCATTGAGCGGAGCGCGAGCCATCGCCCGCATGCGATTGAAAAAGCCCCCTCTGGGGGCTTTTTTTCTTTTGGCCGCTCTGGCCGTCGTAGCATTGGCGAGGCACGGCAGAGGAGGGGACGCATGACGTCATTGTTGGCCTTCGCAGGCGCTGCCGTGCTCGAGATCGGCGGCTGCTTTGCGTTCTGGGCTTGGCTGCGGCTCGGCCATTCGCCGCTATGGCTGTTGCCGGGGATGGCCGCGCTTGCCGGCTTCGCCTATCTGCTGACCCTCGCCGACAGCCCGCTCGCCGGCCGCGCCTACGCCGCCTATGGCGGCATCTACATCACGTCGGCGCTGCTGTGGGGCTGGCTGGTCGAAGACCATCGCCCCGATCTGTGGGACGCCGCCGGCGCCCTGATCTGCCTCGCCGGCATGGCCGTGATCCTGTTCGCGCCACGGTCGCTGCCTGTGTAGCGCGGCGACCCGTGGCCGAGCGTGGCGACATCCGGCTACGAAGGCGGTCACGTTGAAGCGAACCCGATCCCCTCCCGTCGCGCCGGACGCGCATTTGCGGTAAACCGCATTCCCAACGTCCCAAACAGAAATTGCGGAGGACCATCATGGGCACACTCATCAGCTTCAAGCGCCCCGACGGCCAGGAGGCCAAGGGCTATCTCGCCAAGGCGGCGCAGGGCAATGCGCCGGGCGTCGTCGTCATCCAGGAATGGTGGGGCCTGCAGGATCAGATCAAGGGCATGTGCGACCGGTTCGCGCTGGCCGGCTTCAACGCGCTGGCGCCGGATCTCTACAAGGGCACAGTGGTGCCCTATCACGACACGGACGCCGCCGGCCGCGAGATGAACTCGCTCGACTTCATGGACGCGACCACGCAGACGGTGCGCGGCGCCGCGCAATATCTCGCCCGTAACGGCGCCAAGGTCGGCCTCACCGGCTTCTGTCTCGGCGGCGCGGTGACGATCATCGGCGCCACCCGGATCGCTGAGCTGACCGCCGGCGTCGTGTTCTACGGCATTCCGCCGGAGCAGGCGGCCAAGCCCGCCGACGTCAAGATTCCGCTGCAGGCCCATTTCGCCAACAAGGACGATTGGTGCACGCCGGCGCTGGTGGACGGCTTCGAGGCGGCGATGAAGGCCGCCGGCAAGTCGCTCGAGCTCTACCGCTACGACGCCGAGCATGCCTTCGTGAACGAGCAGCGCATGACCGTGCACGACCGCGCGGCCGCCGAGCTCGCCTGGGGCCGCGCCACGGCGTTCTTCCACAAGCATCTCGGCTGAGCTGAGGGCAGGGGCGCACCGGTCCGAAGCGGTGCCGCGCGGACTTTACACCGCGCGGACGGCCTTGATCTCGGCCGACGTCTGTTCGGCCTCGTCGCGGGACGAGGCGTCGTCGGTCGGCTCCAAGGGACGGGCGGGATCGATGCTGGTCGCCGCGTCGGCGGAGCGCCGTCGACGCTTCGTCCTCTTCGCCTGCGCTTCCAGGAAGCAATCGAGCAGCGTCTGCTGCTTCGGAAGCGCATGCGACACAGAAGGCTGTTTGCCGCGAGCCATGTTAACCAAGGTAATTCAATATGGTTAACCAATCATTGCCATACTATGGCAGATAGACAACAGGTGTTGCCCTCACGCACGGTCAAGTTATGTAACTTTTTGCGGTTGTGACAACCGCCGATCGACAGGAGAGGCCTCATGCACGCGCGCAACATGAGGTTGTGACGGGCCGCACAGCCGCCGGCTGCAGCCTTCCGCCGCCTGGCGCTGCGAGGTTTCCGCGAATCACCGTTGTTTCGCCGGGATATGAGCGTTGATCATGTTCGAAACGCGTCGCTTCGTTCGATGTTCGAATTCGCCGCGTCTCGTCGCCGGTTGCGTC
The DNA here is from genome assembly GCF_032487575.1 of Bradyrhizobium sp. SZCCHNRI1009. Taxonomy (NCBI): domain Bacteria; kingdom Pseudomonadati; phylum Pseudomonadota; class Alphaproteobacteria; order Hyphomicrobiales; family Nitrobacteraceae; genus Bradyrhizobium; species Bradyrhizobium sp. SZCCHNRI1009. The sequence continues at coordinate 444,310 of NZ_JAUEUL010000002.1, forward strand.
GCAGAAACAATCTGAGGTAGCATTCCCCGATCCCTCTGCTGATGGAGAAAGCCGTGCGTGTGGCCTTTGCGCTGGCCGGGCTGGGCGGCTTGAACGCCCATGGCGCCGGCTTCCTCGATACGGCCCGCGCCTGGGGCGTGACGCCGGATCTCGTCACCGCGACATCCGGCCAGATCCTGGTGCTGTCGGCGTGGCTTCAGGGTCTCGATCTGCGCAACGAGCTGATGTCCTCCGACCGCCACCGGGATCCGGCGTCGCAGTTGCGCACGGTGATGTTCGGCTATCCCGGGGTGTTCCGTCCCGCCTATGCCGAGGCGCTGGCGCGCCTCGTCTCCTGGCCGGATTGGCGCGACGGCCCGTTCAACGCCCTCGCCGACCGGCTGTGGCCGGCGCAGCAATATGTCCCGGTGCGCAGCGAGGCCGACTTCGCGCACGCGGCGGAGACGCTCAACGCCACGCCGATCGGCGTCGTGTTCAACACCTATGATCCCGAGACCGGCACCGGCTATCTCTACGGCAACGAGGCGGCGCGGGCGCTGCTGCCGTCGGAGAAGTCGGTTCCCAATGCTCATGCCGTCAAGGCGCGGCAATCGGCGGCGAAGCGCGACCTGCGCTACGCCTCCGAGGTGCTGGCCGAGCGCGCCATCCGCCCGATCACGCCGGAGGCGGTCAAGGCGGCGCTGTGGCTGTCGCTCTACGGCTTCACCAAGCTGCCGCAGGGACAGATGGACGGCGCCTATCACCGTGCCAGCATCATCTCCGAGCTGCACGGTTTCGACCGCGTCTTCGCCGTCCGCCCGCTCGCACAGGGGTGGCAGGGCCAGGCGCCGGCCAATTGGTTCGAGGTGCAGGACTGGACCACCGAGATGTGGTTCTCGGTCGGCTACAAGGCCGAGGTCGATGCGCTCAAGCGCATCAACGACCTGATCGCGAGCGGCGCCATCACCGATCCCAAATACAAGACCGTGGAGCTGGTCGAGATCCAGCCGGAGACGCCGGCCGGCTACTTCAACTACTTCGTCGAGCGCGGCGAGGTGTATGAGAACGCGGTGGTGGCCACGGAGCAGAAGTTCGCGGAGCTCGGGCTGGTGAAGCCGGTGACGTGAGCGGTCGGCATTCAGTCACGGCCGCCGCCGCGCGATGCGGTAGCGGCCGCGATGGCCGTGGTCAGCCTGCGGTGATGGCTCCCACAAGCGCTTCGTTGGTCATCGGCCTGCCGTGCAGATTCCAGGTGCCGTCGACGGCATGGACGCCGTTGGACCAGATCCGGTCCCTCGCCAGCGCGCCGCCGGAGAGGTCATGCAGAATGTCGGTGGCTTCGCCGAAGAACGCCGTCTGGATGTCGCGGCTGGCGAGCGCAAAGGACGGCGTCTTGGTCTCGATCCAGGCGCCATCGACCGGTTGGCCGCCGGCGAAGGTCTGGCCCTTCGGCAGGATGTTCAGATGGGCCGTGACGTTCGCCGTCATGATCCTGTTTCCCGCGAGACCATGATGTCTCAGGAACGCTTCCGTGATCCGCGCGACCGCGATCGGCGCCTTGTCGGCAGCGATGACGCCTTCGGTGAGTGTGAGACTGATCGGCATGAGTCCTCCTGTGCCCGCCCTATGGCGGTTGTCCGGGGAATGGCGGTCATTATATAACGACCGTGATGTATATATAGAATAACGATCGTTATGAGTCAATCGTGAAATAACGATCGCTATGAAAGGCGCCAGATGCGGTATCAGGCCGAACATAAGCTGGAAGCAAAGGCAAAACTGTTGGAGGCCGCAGGCCGCGGATTTCGCCGGCTCGGCTATGGCGGGATCGGCGTCGATGGTCTGGCCAAGGAGGCCGGGGTCACCTCCGGCGCATTCTACGGTCATTTCAAGTCGAAGGACGCCGCGTTCGAATCCGCCGCCTTGGCCGGACTCGAGGAACTCAGAGCCGGCATTGCAGCCCTTCAGGCGGAGCAGGGCGCCCGCTGGGCCGAGACGTTCGTCGCCTTCTATCTCGGTGAGCGCCTCACTTGCGCGCTGGATGCGAGCTGCGGCCTGCAGAGCCTGACCCCGGACGTCACGCGCGCCAGCGCGGCCATCAAGGCCAGCTACGGCGCGGCGCTCGAACGGGTCGCCCGGCAGATCGCGAAAGGGTTGCAGGGAAAGACCGACGAGGCGCGGCTGCAAAAGGCCTGGGCATTGATGGCGCTTCTCTCGGGCGGCGTGACCATGGCGCGCAGCGTCGCCTCACCCGAAGCCCGCGACGCCATCGCCGCCCATCTCAAGCAAGCCGCGCGCGGGCTGCTGTAGGGCAATTGCCGCGCGAGTACTCAGCTTCGCAAGTTGTGAGTTGCCGCTCGCCCAACAGCGGTGAGCCCCGCTCCCTGCAAGGGGCACTCCAGGGCAGGGCTGTCGCATATGGAGATGCGGAGCTATCCCAGCGAACTATCCTGCCGACTAGTTGCTCCGTCATGCCCGGGCTTGTCCCGGGCATCCACATCGTTCTCAGCATGCCGGACGACGTGGATGGCCGGGACAAGCCCGGCCATGACGAGGTGGAGAAAGACGCGCACACGTAAGCGCCACCCCCACCTGTGTCCCCGCCGCCCCTTGACCCCGCCCGCCGCCCGTGGTCAGTTCCGCCGCATGAGCACCCTTGTCCGCCCAGCCCGTCTCTGGTGGCGCACCTTGTAAGAGGTGGCCGGTGCGATTCATTTGACATTCGATCGCAGAGGGGCCGCCACGCAGCGGCGGCTTCCGGTTGGTCCTGTGTGGCGTTTCCTCGGCAAATTCCGTAAGAGGACGCCCAAGAGGACCCCATGAACAGGACCGTTTTCGCCCTTCCGGCCCGCAGCGACTACCGCACCTCCAGCGGGCTCGCGATCACGCGCGCCGTCGAGCAGTTTTCCGGCAATGCCAGCCGGCTCGACGACCTGATCGACCTGCTCGACCGCCGCCGCGGCGTGGTGCTGTCCTCGGGCACGACCGTGCCCGGCCGCTACGAGAGTTTTGACCTCGGCTTCGCCGACCCGCCGCTGGTGCTGGAAACCAAGGGCGCCGACTTCACCCTGCAGGCGCTCAACCGCCGCGGCGAGGTGCTGATCGCGTTCCTGAAGGACACGTTGCGCGAGCCCTGCGTGGTCATTACTGCGGCTTCGCCGGCGCGGCTGGCCGGACACATCGTCCGCGGGCCTGCCCCGGTCGAGGAGGACCAACGCACCCGCCGCGCCAGCGTGATGTCGCTGGTGCGGGCGATGATCGCCGCGCTGTCCGCCAATGACGATCCGCTGCTCGGCCTGTTCGGCGCCTTCGCCTACGACCTCGTCTTCCAGATCGAGGACCTCGTGCAGAAGCGGCCGCGCGAAAAGGACCAGCGCGACATCGTGCTCTACGTGCCCGATCGCCTTCTGGCCTATGACCGCGCCACCGGCCGCGGCGTCGTGCTGTCTTATGATTTCTCCTGGAACGGCCAGTCGACATCAGGCCTGCCGCGCGACACCGACGCCAGCGTCTATCTGAAGGAGCCGCGCCAGGGCTTTGCCGACCACGCGCCGGGCGAGTACCAGGCCACGGTCGAGAAGGCCCGCGCCGCCTTTGCCCGCGGCGACCTGTTCGAGGCGGTGCCCGGCCAGTTGTTTGCCGAGCCGTGCGAGCGCTCGCCGGCGGAAGTGTTCCAGCGGCTCTGCCGGATCAACCCGTCGCCCTATGGCGCGCTGATGAATCTCGGCGACGGCGAGTTCCTGGTGTCGGCGTCGCCCGAGATGTTCGTCCGCTCCGACGGCCGCCGCGTCGAGACCTGCCCGATCTCCGGCACCATCGCGCGCGGCCGCGACGCCATCGGCGATGCCGAGCAGATCCGTCAGCTCCTGAACTCGGAGAAGGACGAGTTCGAGCTCAACATGTGCACCGACGTCGACCGCAACGACAAGGCGCGCATCTGCGTGCCCGGCACCATCAAGGTGCTGGCGCGCCGCCAGATCGAGACCTACTCGAAGCTGTTCCACACCGTCGACCACGTCGAGGGCATGCTGCGGCCGGGCTTCGACGCGCTCGACGCGTTCCTGACCCACGCCTGGGCCGTGACCGTCACCGGCGCGCCAAAGCTGTGGGCGATGCAGTTCGTCGAGGACAATGAGCGCTCGCCGCGGCGCTGGTACGCCGGCGCGATCGGCGCCGTGAATTTCGACGGCTCGATCAACACCGGCCTCACCATCCGCACCATCCGCATGAAGGACGGGCTCGCCGAGGTGCGCGTTGGCGCCACCTGTTTGTTCGATTCGGACCCCGCGGCCGAGGATCGCGAGTGCCAGGTCAAGGCGGCGGCGCTGTTCCAGGCGCTGCGCGGCGATCCGCCGAAGCCGCTGTCGTCGACGGCGCCGGACGCGACAGGCTCCGGCAAGAACGTGCTGCTGATCGATCATGACGACTCGTTCGTGCACATGCTGGCCGACTATTTCCGCCAGGTCGGCGCCAACGTCACGGTGGTGCGTTATGTCCATGCACTGAAGATGCTGGCCGAGCGCAGCTGGGATCTGATCGTGCTCTCGCCGGGGCCGGGCCGTCCCGAGGACTTCAAGATCTCGACCACCATCGATGCCGCGCTTCAAAAGAAGCTGCCGATCTTCGGCGTCTGTCTCGGCGTGCAGGCGATGGGAGAGTATTTCGGCGGCCAGCTCGGCCAGCTCGCCCAGCCGGCGCATGGAAGGCCCTCGCGGGTCCAGGTGCGCGGCGGCCGCCTGATGCAGGGGCTGCCGAATGAGATCGTGATCGGCCGCTATCACTCGCTGTTCGTCGAGCGCGACAGCATGCCCGAGGTGCTGACGGTGACGGCGGCAACCGAGGACGGCGTGGCGATGGCGATCGAGCACAAGACGCTGCCGGTCGGCGGCGTGCAGTTCCATCCGGAATCGCTGATGTCGCTCGGCGATGCCGTCGGTTTGCGGATCGTGGAGAATGCATTCCGGCTGAAGCAGCCGGCGTAACAGGTGGTCGCCGTCATCGCGAGGAGCGTAGCGACGAAGCGATCCAGAGTTGTTTTCGCGGCCCTGGATTGCTTCGCTTCGCTCGCAATGACGAATTCCTCGCGGTCACGGCAAAACAAGGTAGCGAGAGCACGATGACGTTCGATCTGGACATCAAGAACACGGTCCGCACCATTCCGGACTATCCGAAGCCCGGCATCCTGTTCCGGGACATCACGACGCTGTTGGCGGACGCGCGCGCGTTCCGCCGCGCGGTGGACGAGCTGGTGCATCCCTGGGCCGGATCGAAGATCGACAAGGTCGCCGGCATCGAGGCCCGCGGCTTCATCCTCGGCGGCGCGGTCGCGCATCAGCTCTCGGCCGGGTTCGTGCCGATCCGCAAGAAGGGCAAGCTGCCGCACAAGACGGTCAGCATGTCCTACGCGCTGGAATACGGCACCGACGAGATGGAGATGCATGTCGACGCGGTGCAGCCCGGCGAGCGCGTGATCCTGGTCGACGATCTCATCGCCACCGGCGGCACGGCCGAGGGCGCGGTGAAGCTGCTGCGCCAGATCGGCGCGACCGTGGTGGCGGCCTGCTTCATCATCGACCTGCCGGATCTCGGCGGCGCCGCCAAGCTGCGCGCGCTCGACGTGCCCGTGCGCACGCTGATCTCGTTCGAAGGGCACTGAAACGCGCGCGGCGGCGTCAGGACCGCTGCATCAGGAGCTCGTTCTCGATCTCGCGCAGCGCATAATAGTTGCGCCGGATCCATTGATAGAGCTCGGTGGAGGGGTCCTTCTCCTGGCGCAGATAGCCGGTGAAGGAGAACGAGAAGCGCTCGATGTAGGTTCGGAGGAAGGCGGGCAGGGCGGCAATGTGCAGATGCTTGCTGCGGCTGTAGAGGTCGGGGAGCTCCTCGCGTAGCACGTGGTCGTTCTCGACCACGATCAGCTGTGCCTTCGGGATCTGCCGCCGCAGGGCGTCATAGGCGCGCATCGAGACGCGGTCGCCCTCGGCGCAGTACAGCACGATCGGGACCACGTTCCGCCGTGCGGCCTCCTTCAAAAAGCCGATCTGTTCGGACATTTTGAAGAACTCGTCGAACGAGTAGTAGCCGAGGTCGATCACCTTGGGGATACCGTCGTTGAGGATCACCCGGTCCATCAATTGGATCTTGCCGTAAGTGTCCTCGATCGTCGCGGTTTCCGTGATCTGCGGCAGGAAGTCGAGCAGCGACGGCTCGCGCAGGGTGACGTCGAAGGCGAGCACCTGGCCGTTCTTGAGCAGCAGGAACTCGCTCAGGACCCGCGCAAGCAGCGTCTTCCCGGATTGCGGCCGGGGCGAGCAGACGATGTAGACGGGCGTCGCGGGCATCCGACCTATATCAGGTCAAATGCGGTTGCGATAAAGTCCCATCAGTCACGGGAATGCTATTTTTCCCCGGCCGGCCGCGGCGCCGCCGCCTTGGTCGAGCCGACGATGTCGGTCAGCTTGATGCGGTCGTACTCGCTCCAGACATTGGCGAGCCAATGCCGGACATAGCCGCGCAGCACGAAGGAGTAGTTGGCGGCCTCGTCGCGCGGCCCCTTGTTGGCGACGAATTTGAGGAACGGCACCGACGCCACCTCGACCTGCTCGAACGCCATCTCGTTGAGCTTGGGGATGGTCAGCTCGGTCGCGTCCTTGATGCGGTGGAAGTAGGAGTTGTAGGTCGACTGGTCCCACTCGAAGAAGCTGGTGTTGTTGATGAAGTTCTTCACCAGGAAATATTTCGCGCCGATCATGTAGCTCGCGGTCTCGGCGATCTCGTCGAGCGAGGCGATCGACGAGCCCAGGATGTGGAACACCGCGAAGGTGATCTGGCCGGAGCGGGCGGCGTCGAGGAAGCCGATGTCGCGCAAGGCGGCCAGTGTCGGTGACATCAGGCCGGCGCGGACGTCGATCACGGTCACCGAGGGCGCCACCGCGCTCAATGTGTCGAAGATCTTCATCTGGTCCGGCGTCGAATTCATGTCGACGATCTCGGTGATCTCCGGGTGGAAGCGCTTCAGGGTGCCGCGCGGATGCTCGGTGTCGAACGCCCGGGTGGGGACATTGTTGGCGCTGAAATAATCGAGCAACGTCCGCGACACCGTGGTCTTGCCGACCCCGCCCTTGTCCGCGCCCACCACAACCACTGCCGGTTTCGCCATGGAAAGTCCTTCAGCCCTGAGGCCGGCCAGGGGGCCGGCGCATTGCATTCTGCTTTGGGCGCGAACATGGCAGAAACGCTGGAGAATTCAAATTCATTGCAGCACGGGACCAGGGAAATTTGCACCCTCGCCGCCGCGGGCCGGAGCAATGGAGGCATTCCGGCCAAACGTTCGTGCCGGCGAGCAAGCACTTGCAAGCGAGTGGCAGGATGATTGCCCGTCGCACGGGATTGGACCCTGATTCCGCTGCGAAGGCGGGGGTCTAGTGTCGGCCCCAGGGACCGGTTGCGGGTGTGCTCCAAGGTCCCTCGGGAGCGGCCTGTCCCTGGCCGGATGGCGTGGCCGGGCCATCGGCCTGGCCCCAGGGACCACCGGACGGCAGCGGTGGCGGAGCGTCGCTTTCGGTCGCGTCGGCGCCGGTGTCGTCCGGCTGTGCCTCGTCCGTGGGCAGCGACAGCGGGCCCGGATCATGGCCGCCGGCGAACTTGATCAGCGCCTGGACCCGGGCATCGACCGAGGGATGGGTGGCGAACAGGTCGGCAAAGCCCTCGCGCGGATTGTCGACGCACAATTCCATGACGGCGGAGGTGGCGCCGGGCAGCTCGCCGCGCCCTTCGATCTTGCGCAGAGCGCTGATCATGGCGTCCGGATTCTTGGTCAACTCGACCGACCCGGCATCGGCGAGGTATTCGCGGGTGCGCGACAGCGCCAGCTTGACCACCTGGGACAACAGCCAGGCCACCACGATCAGCACGACCGCGATGATCACGACGATGATCGCCCCGCCGCCGGAGCCCTTGCGGTCGGAGTCGGATGAGGAGGAGGACGACGACGAGCGGCCCCAGCCGCCGCCCCAGCTCATGTTGGTGAACAGGCGGAAGAACAATTCGCCGAAGAAGCCAACCACGCCGGCGATGATGACGGCCACCACCATCAGCTGCACGTCGCCGTTGCGGATGTGGGTGAGCTCGTGACCCAGCACCGCCTCGATCTCCTTGTCATCGAGCGCAGCGAGCAGGCCGGTCGTGACGGTGACGGCGTATTGCCGCTGATTGAGGCCGGTGGCGAAGGCATTCAGGGCCGGGCTGTCCATGATCTTCAGCTTCGGCATGGTGATGCCGCGCGAGATGCAGAGGTTCTCGAGCAGATTGTACAGCCGCGGCTGCTCCTGACGGGTGACCGCGGTGCCCCCGGTCACGGCGTCGATCATCGTCTGGTGAAAGAAATAGGCGATCACGATCCAGGCCGCCGCGCCCAGCGTGGCCCAGGGCAGCGCCTTGATCAGGTCGCGGGTGGCGGCGTTCATGTAATAGGCGACGCTGCCATTGCCGTTGATCATGACCTCCGCGATCAGCGCGCCGGCGAACACCAGCACATAGATCAGCAGGAACAGGCCGCCGAGCAGCAGCACCGAACGGGTCTTGTTCGATGCGATGTGGGTGTAGAGACCGTAGGCGGCCATGGCGTCGGACCCTTCAGCGCGGAAGGCGCGGGATCAGAACTTGACGCTCGGCGCGGCCTCGACGTCGGCCCGGCTGGCGCCGAGATCGAAGAACTCCTTGCGGGTGAAGCCGAAGGTGCCGGCGAACAGTGCGGCGGGCATCTGCTGGATGCCGGTGTTGTATTCCTGCACAGCGTTGTTGAAGAAGCGGCGGCTGGCGGCGATCTTGTTCTCGATGTCGGACAGCTCGCTGGCGAGCTGCTGGAAGTTCGCATTGGCCTTCAGATCCGGATAGGCCTCGGACAGCGCGATCAGCCGGCCGAGCGCACCGGAGAGCTGGCCTTCGGCCGCCGAGACCTGGGCCGGTCCCTGCGCCGACATGGCCGCATTGCGGGCCTTGATCACCTCGTCCAGCGTACCGCGCTCATGCGCGGCATAGCCCTTCACGGTCTCGACCAGGTTCGGGATCAGATCGTGGCGCTGCTTGAGCTGGACGTCGATGTCGGCAAAGGCCTGGCCGACCCGCTGGCTGAGGGCGACCAGCCGGTTGTAGGCGCCAAGGGCGAACAGCACGAGAATGACGATGATGCCGAGGACGATCCAGCCGGACATGACGGGCTCCGAGGGAGGGGGCGGGAGGACGAGGCGGCCGACACGCGACGGCGCCGCCGGTCCGCAGGTGGACCGGCGTGCATTGGTCGCATCAGGATGGAGGCCCGTTCAAGTCGTTTTAGCCTGACCGGTCCGTTCGATGGACGCCCAGGCGGCCGAGTTGGCGCCGGAGGCAACGACGCGCAAGGCTCAATAGGGACGGGCGACCCGCCATTGCTGCGTGGGGTCGTTGCCCTTGATATCGCCGGGGGCGCTGTCGAGCTGCGAGGTGTAGAGCGGCCGGTAGCGGTAGGCCCACATCTTCTTGCCGTCGCTGCGGGTGATGACGGTGAAGTCGCCGGTCGCGACCGCGTTGTCGGGCGCCGCCAGCGGGGGGCGCTTCTGGGCACAGTCGCCGTCGCAGGTCGATTTGTTCCCGGTCGTGTCGCGCTCGGTATAGTACAGCGTCATGCCTTTCGGGTCCGTCAGAACCGGCCCGTTCTTGCCGATGATCGCCCTGGCCGGCGGGCCTTCCTGCTTGGGAGCCGGCGGCGGCGCCGAGGACTCGCCGCCATGGCCGCCCGCGAAGGCGGTCCCTGCCGAAGCCAGCAGCATCGCAGCGATCGTCATCGTCCTGAACATCGAAATGCATTCCCTTGTGAGCAGCGCATGTCAGCGCCCGTTGCAGCTCACCGTAGCAAACGCGGATTTCTCGCCGGTTTCGCGAAATCGCGAAAATGAGAGACAAACTCGACCTGTCGTTAACCATCGGCGGCCGGGCAGGTATTCAGTGGCGCGGCGGCGGCTCGACGCCGTCGCCCCAGTCCCAGCGCCGGGCGGCGGCGAAGGCGGGCTTGTCGCGGCGCGGGATGCTGACGACGCGGGCAGCGCCATCCGCCTGGCACAGCTTCGCGGCTGTCGCGACCTTGGTGACCGACGGCGGCGCGAGCACGCGTGCGGCGGGCCGATGCGTTGCTGGCTTGCGAGTGAGGGCAATGAAGCTGAACTTCTCGTCCTCGAACGGGACGTCGGCGCCCTTCAGCTCGCGATGCGCCCGGGACCGCGCCAGCCGCTGCGCGAAGTGGCACCAGTCCGGTGCGACCAGCGGGCAGGGGGCTGCGTGCGGGCAGGGCGCCGCGACATGAGCCCCGGCCGCGATCAGGCGGTCGCGCGCCGCGATGATGCGCTGATAGCCGGCGGGCGTGCCGGGCTCGACGATGAGGAGCGTATCGCCGGTCGTCGCCCACAGCGCGTCCACGATCGCGGAGCGTTCAGCGTCCGCCAACTCGCCGATCATGTAGCTGGCGATGACGAGATCGGCACGTCCGGCACGATCGAGCAGCCCTCGCGCCGGTCCCAGCGCATAAGAGAGGCCGCTGAGGCGCATCGTGTCCTCAGCGAGCGTCAGCGCCAACCCGCGCAACGCTGGATTGGAATCGACGGCGCTGAACGAGGTCAGCGACGGAAAGGCTTCCGCCGCAGCGAAGCTCGCGGTCGCTGGCCCGGCACCGACGTCCAGCAGCGAGGCCGGTGCGAAGTCCGGGCAGGCCTGCATCACGGCGTTCAGGCTCGCCGCGATCGCGGCATAAGTCGCCGGCATCCGCACGGTGGCATAGGCGATGGCGTCGGCGTCGCTCGTGATCGTTCCGGAATTGCCGCCGCTGCGATAGGCGGCCGAGATGCGGGCCGCTCGGGCCGCTGCATCCTGCCGCGACTGCCCGTGCAGCCTGGCTTCGAGGGACGCCTTCAGCGCGGCGGGCAGATCGGGAGAGATCATCGTCCTCTCCATGCGTCATCCCGGGCGCCGCGCGAGCGGCGGTCCGGAATGAGGAAGCACGATCACGCCACCTGCTGGTCGAGGATCTTCACGGCCTCGTCGAGCGCGACCGAGACGAGCTGCGACACGCCGCGCTCGGCCATGGTGACGCCGAACAGCCGGTTCATGCGCGCCATGGTGATCGGGTTGTGGGTGATGATGATGAAGCGGGTCTCGGTCGAGCCCTTCATCTCGTGCAGCAGGTTGCAGAAGCGTTCGACGTTGTGGTCGTCGAGCGGCGCGTCGACCTCGTCCAGCACGCAGATCGGCGAGGGGTTGGTCAGGAACACCGCGAAGATCAGCGCCATCGCCGTCAGCGCCTGCTCGCCGCCCGACAAGAGCGACAGCGTCTGCGGCTTCTTGCCCGGCGGCTTGGCGATGATCTCGAGGCCGGCCTCGAGCGGATCGTCGCTCTCGATCAGGTGCAGCGCCGCCTCGCCGCCGCCGAACAGCTCGGTGAAGAGACGCTTGAAGTGGTCGTTGACGGTCTCGAACGAAGACTGCAGGCGCTCGCGCGCCTCCTTGTTCAGGCTCTGGATGCCCTGGCGCAGCCGCTTGATGGCCTCGACCAGGTCGTCGCGCTCGGTGGTCAGCGCGGTGTGCGAGCCCTCGACCTCGGTGAGCTCCTCCTCGGCACGCAGGTTGACGGCGCCGAGCCGCTCGCGGTCGCGGCGCAGCTTCTCCAGGGTCTCTTCGATCTCGTGCAGCGGCGGCAGTTGCGTGTCCGGACCGATCTCGGCCATCGCCGCGACGGCCTGCGGCTCGCATTCGAGCATGTCGTGGATCTCGCGCTCGACGTCGCCGATGCGGCGCTTGGCGCTCTCCAGCCGCTCCTCGGCGCGCGCAGCCGCCTCGCGCGACTTCGACAACGCTTCCAGCGACGCCTTGGCGGCGCGATCGGTGTCGCCCATCGCGGTCTCGGCCTCGGCGAGCGCGTCGGCCGCGACCTGGCGCTCCTCCTCGGCGATCGCGAGCTCGTCGATCAGCGCGCTGCGCTTCTCGGCAAAGATCTCCGGCGCGTTGTCGAGCTCGGCGCGCTCGTCCCTCACCTCGGCGATGCGCGCCTCGATGGTGGCGATCTGCGAGCCGGCGCCGCGGATGCGGTTGAACCAGTCGTTGCGCTCGCTGATGATCGCCTGCACGCGGCGATCGGCGAGCTCGGCCTCGCGGGCCAGCGCCTGGGCTTCGGCGCGCACCTGCGCGGCGGCGCGGCGCTTGGTCTCGATCTCGGCGCGCACGGCCGCCAGCCGGCCGTCGGCCTCGGTCGTCGCCGGCAGCTCCTCGATCGCCTCCAGCGCATTCTGGTGCAGCTCGGCGATCTCGGCGCGGTCGTGGGCGAGGCGCGTGGACGCCTCGACCAGCGCCGATTTGCGCGCCGAATGGCGGTTGATTTCGCGCTCGGCGTTGGCGTGGCGCTCGCGCGCCGAGTTCACCTCGCGCTGCGCGGCGCGCCAGGCTTCGCGCGCGGCGCTCTCGGCGGCGGTCGCAGCCTTCACCTCGGCCTCGGCGCTCTCCAGCGCCTGGCGCTTGTTGGCGGCGTCGATGCGCGCCTGCTCCAGCTCGGCCTCGATGTCGATCAGGCGGGCTCGCTCGGCGAGCCGGCGGGCCGCGCCGGTCGGCGCGTGCGCGGCGGCAATGAAGCCGTCCCAGCGCCAGACGTCGCCTTCCGGCGACACGAGCCGCTGGCCGGTCCGCAGCTGCGATACCAGCTGCGCGCCGCGATCGCGCGACACCACGCCGATCTGGGCGAGACGACGCGACAGCTCCGGCGGCGCCTGCACATAGGCGGCGAGCGGCTCGACGCCGTCGGGCAATGCGGGGTCGGTGACCTCGGCGCCGGCGACGGTCCAGTGCATCGGCGCGGACGCATCGACCGGGGCATCGAGATCGTCGCCGAGCACGGCGCCGAGCGCCTTCTCAAAGCCCTTGGCAACGGTGACGCCGTCGATGATCGGCGGCCACAGGTTCTTGGTCTCGCTGTTGACCATCTTGGAGATGGTGCGCGCCTCGGTCTCGAGCCGCTGCACCCGCTTCTCGGCCTCGGCGAGCGGGGCGCGCGAGGCTTCGAGCTTCTGCCGCGCATTGGCCTGCGCCGACTCGTTGGTCTGCACGGCGGCCTCGGCCTGCGCCTCGGATTCCTCCGCCGCTTCGAGCGAAGCGGCGAGCGTGTCGAGATCGCCGAGATGGGCGGTCTCCTGCGCCAGACGCTCCTCGTCGGCGCGGACATTGGCGATGTCCTGGTCGAGCCGGGCGAGACGGTCGCGGTGGCTGCGGACGTTGGCCTCGAGCTGGTTGCGGCGCGCGGTGAGATCGGCGAGCTGCGTCGTCAGCTCGGTGAACTGGCGCTCGGTCTCGGCCAGATCAGCCTCGGCTTCGGCGACGCGCTCGTCGACACCGCTGCGCATCTCGACGCGCGCCTTGATCTCTTCCTTCAGCTCCGCATCTTCAGTTTCAAGACGTTGCAGCGCGACCTGCGCATCCTGGTTCTGCTGCTGCTCGCGCGCGACGTCGGCGGTGAGCTGCATCAGGCGGCGGTCGAGCTCGCCGACGCGCTCCTTGGCGCGCACCTCCTCGCGGTCGAGCAGGTCGCGGGCGTTCTTCAGCCGCTGCATCGTCGCGGCGGCGCGGGCCTCGGCCTCGCGCAGCGCCGGCAGGTGCGACGAGCGGATCGCCTGGATGCGGGCGGATTCGGCCTGCTCGCGGGTCCGCTCGGCCATCTCGCGCACCGCGACATCGTGCACATGCGCGGCGTCGTTGAGGTCGGCATGCGCGCCCATCCAGCGCAGATGATAGAGCGTCGCTTCGGCCTTGCGCACCTTGGCGGCGACCTCGCGATAGCGGATCGCCTGCCGCGCCTGCTTGCGCAGGCCTTCCATCTGGCCGGAGAGCTGGCCGATGACGTCCTCGACGCGCAGCAGATTGGTCTCGGCCGCCTTCAGCCGCAGCTCGGCCTCGTGGCGGCGCGCATGCAGGCCGGCGACGCCGGCGGCGTCTTCCAGCACGCGGCGGCGCTGCTCGGGCTTGGCCTGAATGATCTCGCCGATCTTGCCCTGGTGGACCAGCGCCGGCGAACGCGCGCCGGTGGCGGCGTCGGCGAACAGGATCTGCACGTCGCGGGCGCGCACGTCGCGGCCGTTGATGCGATACACCGAGCCGGCCTCGCGCTCGATGCGGCGAGAGATCTCGAGAATGTCGCGGTCGTTCACGGCGGCGGGCGCGGTGCGATCGCTGTTGTCGATCGTCATCACCACTTCGGCGTGGTTGCGCGAGGGCCGCGTGTTCGAGCCGGAGAAGATCACGGCGTCCATGTCGGCCGCGCGCAGCGATTTGTGCGAGGTCTCGCCCATCGCCCAGCGCAGCGCCTCGACCAGATTCGACTTGCCGCAGCCGTTCGGACCGACGACGCCGGTGAGACCGGGTTCGATCACGAAGTCAGTCGGTTCGACGAACGTCTTGAAACCGTGAAGACGAAGACGCGTGAGTTTCATGCACAGATTCTCTGTTGGCGGGAGACGAATCTCCCAACCCCGACAATACCATGGAAGGCAATGTCAATGTGGACTGAGTCGCCTTTGCGCCCCATTCTAGGGGCCGGACAATGGCGATGGCCGCCCGCGAGGGCAACCCGGCGGCCCCGCTTTTCCAAGGCTTTCTCGCGGCGAACGGCCCACGAATCAGAAGCGGCCCCACGAAGGGGCCGCGCTGTGTCTTGTCGGACTCAGTCTCTCGAATCAGCTCTTCAGAAGCGGGTTGATCTTCTTCTGAAACTCCTCGATCGAAGCCTCGCCCTTGATCTTCTCGCCGTTGATGAAGAAGGTCGGCGTCGAATCGACCTTGAGAATGTCGCTCGCGTATTTCTGGTCGGCGGCGATCTTGTCGAGCAGCGCCTGGTCCTTGAGGCAGGCCTCGACCTGCTGCTGGCTGAGGCCGGCCTGCTTGCCGATCCGCGTCAGGGTCTCCGTGGTGTTCTTCACCACCCAGTCGTTCTGCGAGCGGAACAGCATGTCGGTGACGGCAAAATACTTCTGTGCGTCGCCATTGGCGATGCAGCGCGTCAGCATCGAGCCCGCGGCGGCTTTGATGTCGAGCGGGAACTCGCGGAAGATGTAGCGGATCTTGCCGGTATCGATGTATTCGGCCTTCAGCTTCGGGAACACGGTGGCGTTGAACGCCGCGCAATGCGGGCAGGTCATGGAGGCGTATTCGGTGATGGTCACCGCAGCGTCTGCCGGCCCGATCGCCATGTCGGGCAAGGACTGGGGCTTGGCGACATCGGCGGCGCTCTGCGCCATCGCGTCCGAGATCAGCCGCAGCGGGGACAGGCCCGCCAGGGCGGCGAGGCCGGTCAGCGACAAGGCTGCGGTGAAGGCGCGGCGGGTAATGATCAAGGCTCTGCTCCGAAATGGGCGCATCTCGCGCCTGAAACACTCGTGACGTGGCTTTTCGCTAGCTTGAAACCCAGTTGGAGGCAATGCCGGCGCTCAAGCCGGGATCAAACGGCGAACGTCAATTTCGCTTGATGGCCGCGCCCAGCCGGGCCAGCGCGTCACGCAGCGCGTCGTCCTCGATCGCGGTCAGGGTCTGCGCGACTTTCGCCACCGTCTTCGGATCGGGCGGGGCCGGGCGGCGCTTCACCGGCGGCCGGGTCAGCGGCCCCTGGCGCAGCGCCAGCTTGCCCACCGCATGCCAGCCGAAGAACCGGTTGACCCGCTCCAGGATCACATCCGAGGAATGCTGGATCTCCAGCGCCATCGGCCCCTCGACGCGCAGGATCAAGGTGGCCGGCTCCTGCGGCTGGCCCTCGACCGGCCGCGGCCATTGCATCTTCAACGGCTGGGCATGCTCGGCGATGTCGCGGCCCGCGATCTCCGGCCAGCGTGTCACGAGTTCACGTGCGGCAAACCCCTGCTTGGCATAGGCGGCCGTCAGCACGTCGCCCATCATCAGCGAGAGAGGCTTTGCGGTGAGACGGCCGGGCTTTGCCATGATCAATGCTCGCAACGGCGCGGGCGTCAGGCCGCACGCGGCCGGATGGCCTTCAGGTCCGGCGCAATCTCGCGGCGCCGCTGCATGAGATCATAATCCATCTGGAGACCGAGGAAAAAGCCCTCCGAGATCCGGAAATAACGGGCAAGGCGCAGGTCGGTGTCGGCAGTGATGTCGCGCTTGCCCAGCACGATTTCATTGATCCGCCGGGGCGGCACGTGAACGGCACGCGCCAGCGCGTTCTGGCTCAGCCCCATCGGCTTGAGGAACTCTTCCAGCAGGATTTCGCCGGGATGGGGATTGTGCAGCAGGTTGCTTCTAGCGGTGGTAGTCGACGATTTCGACATGCGCCGGTCCTCTATCATCCCAGACGAAGCAAATTCGCCATTGATCGTTGATCCTGATCGAATGCTGGCCGACGCGGTCAGCCTTCAAGGCTTCGAGACGGTTGCCCGGCGGCACGCGGAGATCGTCGAGAACCCGCGCCTGATTCAAAAGACGAAGTTTGCGAAGCGCGACATCCTGGATGTCGGACGGCAATCTCCGGCTCCGTCGGCCGCTCCATATCAGCTCCGTCTCGCGATCCGCGAAGCTCTGGATCATCCGGAACTTATAACGCGGGACGTTATAGAATGCGAGCGCATTCTATTTGGCTCTGCCACGAGTTGGGGACTTCCGGATCAGGGTTCTGGTCTCGTTGCTCGTTTCCTCGTATGGAGGAGGGGTGGCTCAACTCAAGGCTTCTCGCAAACATGATATCGCTGTCGGGGAAGCAGGGCGTCCCGCACAGCTTCTCGCCTGGTACGACCGCCATCGCCGGCGGCTGCCATGGCGTGCGCCAGCCGGACAGCGCTCCGATCCGTATCGGGTCTGGTTGTCGGAGATCATGCTGCAGCAGACCACGGTGAAGGCGGTCGGGCCGTATTTCGAGAAGTTTGTCGCCCGCTGGCCTGATGTCACTGCGCTCGGCAGCGCCGATCTCGACGACGTGCTGCGGATGTGGGCGGGGCTCGGCTATTATTCGCGGGCGCGCAACCTGCATGCCTGCGCCGTCACCGTGATGCGCGGGCATGACGGCGCCTTCCCGGACACGGAGGAAGGCTTGCGCGCGCTGCCCGGCATCGGTCCCTATACTGCCGCGGCCATCGCCGCGATCGCGTTCGATCGCCTGACCATGCCGGTCGACGGCAACATCGAGCGCGTCGTCTCGCGGCTATTCGCCGTGGAGGAGGCATTGCCGCAGGCCAAGCCGCAGATCCAGGCGCTAGCCGCCACCTTGCTCGGACCGTCCCGCGCCGGCGACAGCGCGCAGGCGCTGATGGACCTCGGCGCCACCATCTGCACGCCGAAGAAGCCGGCCTGCGCGCTGTGCCCGCTGAACGACGACTGCGCAGCGCGCGAGCGCGGTGACCAGGAGACGTTCCCGCGCAAAGGCGCCAAGAAGACCGGCGCGCTGCGGCGTGGCGCCGCCTTCGTCGTCGTCAGGGGCGATGAGCTGCTGGTGCGCTCGCGTCCCTCGAAGGGCCTGCTCGGCGGCATGACCGAGGTCCCCGGCTCGGCGTGGCGCGCCGGCCAGGACGACGCCGACGCGCTGGCGCAGGCGCCGGAGTTGGCCGGTGTGAAAGGCTGGCACCGCAAGCTCGGCGTCGTCACACATGTCTTCACGCATTTTCCGCTGGAGCTCGTGGTCTACGCGGCCCGCGTGCCGGCACGTACGCGCGCGCCGGACGGCATGCGCTGGGTCCCGATCGCGACGCTCGACGGCGAGGCGCTGCCCAACGTGATGCGCAAGGTGGTGGCGCATGGGTTGGGTGATTGAGGATGCGTCTGTGACGGAGGCTGAAGAACCCGGCTAGCTGACGTAGAGTGGGCAAAGGTGCGCATCACCACAGCTCGCCACGGCCGCGCTGTTTCGCGCGCCGTGCCCATCGTTTGGCTCTGGGTGCGCGGTGACGCGGTGGGCACGCTGCCGCCCTGGCGGGCGGCTGCTTTGTTCACCCTACCTGATCTCGGCCGATCGCGACGCTCGTCCGCCGCGCCCATGGCGGCCCTCGTAGCTACCCGATCAATTGAATCTGGACCCTGGACGGAGCGTCCTTGAGCACGCTGGCCGCGGTCGCGCCAAAGGTTGCCTTGAAGGCGTGGCTGAAATGGCTGGAGCTCGCAAAGCCTGCATCGAGGGCCGCCGACGTGATGGAGTCGCCGCCTCCCACACGCTCCACAGCGTGCCGGAAACGAATCCAGATCCTGAACGTCCTGAATGGCACCCCGATCTCTTGGACGAACAGATGCTGCAGGCGGCTGGGGGAAAGGTCGACTCGCCGGGCCAGTTCCTGGATCGAGTGATTGCGGGCGATGTCAGCCCTTATGATCGACACGATATGTTCGACCCGAGCATCGACTCGTGGTGGACGCGGTTCGATCCCCAATGCCTGCTCAGCCGCGAAATCGAAATCGTCGAAGCGTAGTCTATGACCGGCCTGATGCAACGCGTAGAGATTCCGCACAGCGACGATAAGCGAGCTTTCGACGTCAGGGGCCAGTGAGCTTAGGCCACATCCCTGATGGGGCGAGAGGCGCCGATAGTAAGGATCGTCAGGATTGTTGTATATCACGGCGACCGGCGCCCCGCTTGGATCAAGGGTATGCGACAAGCCTGCGGGGACGATGGCCGTAAGGCAGGTCAGGCTTTCCCCGGCCATTGTGGTGCCGATCCGCAGAGGCCCCTGAAGCGCCACCAGGCAGACCGATATTGGATGCCGGTGCAGCGGCAGCGCACCTGGACGCCCGATGAACATCATTCGCTGAGGCCAGAGGCACAACAAAGCTCTCTCGTCGAAGTTGGTAGCCGATTCTGGCAAGCGACCATTCCTCCACACGTCTATGCTGCGAGAAGATCACGCCGACGCAATCCAGCGACCTGGGCGCGCAAGCTTTTGTCGTACGCGGCGTCCATAGCGGAAAGATCTGTTTGGGGAAATGATGTCCAACGCTCTCTTGATTGCGACTGTTGAGTTGTGGCGGCTTCTTGCCGTGGCCGGCATCTGGAAATGCCGCCTACACGGTACAGCCCGCTTGCAACACGCACCCGGTCAGCCTCGGCCAGACTAAGAGACGACGGTCCGTGTCACGCGCGCCGCGCCCGGCACGCGAGACCCCCTCAGCGATTGCGCCGCCGTGCCGCGGACCACGCGTCCTCGGCCGATGGAGCGCCGCGCCGTTACACAAAACGCCCCACCGCAGCCTCTCCCATACTCCGGAGCACCAGATGACCCTCACCGCCCCCTACGACCCCAACAACATCTTTGGCCGAATCCTTCGCGGCGAAGTCCCCGCCGCCAAGGTCTGGGAGGACGATCACGTCCTCGCGTTCATGGACGCCTTTCCGCAGTCGGAGGGGCACATCCTGGTGATCTCGAAGACCTCGACCTCCCGCACCCTGCTGGACGTGGAGCCGGACGTGCTCGCTCGGATGGCCGTAGCCACCCGACGCACCGCCCGGGCCGTGGTCAAGGCGCTCGCACCCGAGGGTTTCCTGATCGTGCAGTTGAACGGGGCTGCCAGCGGTCAGACCGTCTTCCACCTGCATTTCCACATCATACCTCGCTGGGCTGACGTGCCGATGAAGGGCCACGGGGAGGCGCCGATGGGTAAACCAGAAACCCTGCTCGCCCTCGCCGACCGCATCGCCGCTGCGCTCGATTGACCGCAGCCCGGCATGCGGTCCGCTGTCGCTCAAATACCGATCGGAATAGCTCGGATGTGGCAGCACGAAGACGATGTGGTCATGCCTTGCGGCGACGGGCCGTCGCCCTGCGGGGTCTCACCGGAGGCTTCAAGCACTGGGAGCTTGTCCGAAGTCCTGCTCAGCAACGGCACCTGGGAAGCTCAGCAAGGATTCTCACATGTTTCGTTCACTTAGCATTGTCATCACCGGGGGAGCGACAGGCCTGGGCTTTGCGATAGCGAACGCGCTTACCCCTCAAGGCGCTCGGCTGACGCTCCTCTCGCGGCGGACCGATAATCTGGACCTCGCGGCTCACGAACTTCGTCGGCGACACGCCGGCGCCGACATCGAGGTTCAGGCCGTCGATGTTGGCGATCCAATTGCGACGTTCCAGGCCATCGGGGAGGTTGCTCGTCGCCGAGGCGGGATCGACATGGTGTTCAACAATGCCGGCGTGATGCGCGAGGGGCGGTTCGAGACCCTCACCGACAATGACTTCCGGGACGTGATGCAAACGAATTTCTTTGGTGTGGTGAACGTCACCAGGGCTGCTTTACCCCATCTGGGCGCCACTGGCGGGCGGTTGATCAATATAGCATCGATCGCTGGTTTGACCGGCATTTTCGGTTTCACCGCCTATGGATCTGCGAAACATGCCTTGGTCGGCTTCACCGAATGCCTGCACTACGAGCTGCTGCGCCAAGGTATCAAGGTTCACCTCGTCTGCCCGGCGGATTCGAGACGCCGATGGTCGCGGAGCTCGATTCCTATCGGACACTGGAGAACCGGAGACATACGCTGACCATCCCGAGAACTCCCTTGGACCTCGTGGTTGCGGATACATTGCGGGGAATCCAGCGCGATCGGCATTTCATCGTTCCGGGTGGGCGTGCCCGGCTGGCCGTCCTCGGCCTTCGGCTCTTCCCATCGATTGCGCGTAGGCTTGGCGCGCGCTTGGTCGCGAAGCTTGAGCGGAAGCGCCCAGTGTGAGTTCGTCGTCATACTGGCGATCGGCCGCGAGGCAATCCGTCAGAGGATGAACATGAATATGGTGGCGCCCTTCCGCGTCGGGCGTATGAGGTCAAAGACTTCCTCTGCGTCACCAGATCGGACAAACGCGCCAGCGGGTGGGACGGGTGGATCGAAGCGATACCCATCATTATTGTCTCGTAGACCAATTGGTGGGTTTCGCGTTGCTCAACTCCATCCAACGAACCAATCGACAGCATGCCGCGAAGCTAAAGCAAAGTAACGCCCCACGCTTTGTCGGTGGCGGTATCACGCCGGGTATTGCGGTAACGTTGCATAAGAGTTGCCGTGGCGAGCTGCTCCCGACGAGACGGCTGCATACCGGCCGGCGCTGATCGCATCAACGGCGCAGCTCGCTCTGTCCGCTGAACAACGACTGCGCGGCGCGTGAGCGCGGCGACCAGGACACGTTTCCGCGCAATGCCGCCAAGAAGACCGGCGCACTGCGCCGTGGCGCGGCTTTTGTAGTCACCCGTGGTGAAGAGTTGCTGGTCCGTTTGCGCGCTACAAAGGGCCTGCTCGGCGGCATGACCGAGGTCCCCGGCTCGGACTGGCTCGCCGGCCAGGAGATGCCGGCGCGTTGGCGCAGGCGCCGGAGCTGGCGAGCGTGAAAAGCTGCGACCGCAAGCTCGGCGTCGTCACCCACGTCTTCACGCATTCGCCGCTGAAGCTCGTAGTCTACACCGCGCGCGTGCCAGCGCCAACCCGCGCACCGGAAGGCATGCGGTGGGTGCCGATCGCGACGCTCGATGGCGAGGCGCTGCCGAACGTGATGCGCAAGGTCATGGCGGATGGGTTTCGAGAGTGACCAAGGCAGGCAGAGGCGTGCCCACCCTGTCGTTCCCGTCGCATCTGAATAGAGCTCCCCGGTTCTCTATCCTGTGCGAGAAAAAGGGTAGGCGTTCTTAATATATGAGTTGAGGAATTGGCCTTTTGATGGGGCCTGCATTAGCTGTTCGTGGAGCGCTTCACTGACGTTGTAATATTGATAGATCGAGCCTGAGATGAACTCTACTTCAAGAGTTTCAGACGCAGCATCATAGCCGAGCGATCGTATATTGCTCGATGCGACTTGTTCTCGGATCATCGATTTATCCCCGATTTTCGGCGTCCTGAACTAACTCTCGTTTGATATTAAGCTGGCGAGCAACAGCTGTCGTGCGTTGAGCCCGCCAAGATGCGACAACTCGGTCATATCCTTCGGCGATGCGGCGGCTTCGCCAAGCATCGCTCACTGCTGGATCGGTGCTCCGTGGAAGATGTTCCTGAAGCGGAAGAAACACGCGGCACCTCACAGGAAGTCGCGCTGCTTCGCCCGCAATGATGGCTTCGCCAGTTCGAAGAACGGAGTTACAGAGCTACGGTGACGCTGCATAAAACCTGCTCCGACGAGCGGGAGGCGACGAGGCAACTGCAGCGGGCCAACCCTGGCAGTCATCCAGACGCAAGTTCCGTTTTTCAGAATTCCTCTTGACTCTCCCCCCAAATCAGGTGTCTTATCAGCCCCGTTCCGTCCCGGCAGGAGGGGCGTACGCGTCGTCACGACACGCGGGGCGGGATGCGGTGGCTGCGACGGCGTCGTCCGACGAACGACGTCGACCGGTCTCGTGCAGCGCTGCGTCGGCTTGCCGGCGTGGGGTGGGTGCGAGGTCTTTCGCGGACGTTGAAATCGTGTGGTCCTGGCATCCCGGTGCTGATGCCAAGCGGGCGGTGATGATGATCCGCCGGTGACGGGGGCAAGACAGCCGGTCCCCGGGGAGATCACGTATAAGACGGAAGCCCATCGCGCAGGGAATGCCGGATGACCGGCTGGACCTGTGGTGACTGCCGCCTGCTTTCTTTGTTGCAGGCGGGCCATGGGTTGCGGCCAGCACCCGGCATTCCCTGCGCCCTCCTCTTTGCGAGGGTCCTTCTCGGCAACAGCTCGGGCGCGTCGCGCCGCGAGACGGCGAGGTCGTGTCTGTCGTGTTTCGCCATCGATCGACAGGAACACTGTTTCTCAAGGGCAGGGGCGTGCCTGACTCGCATAGCCAGACATCCGATCCGCGCCGATGGACCCTGCGTCGCGTCGCCTGGAACGATCATTCTGCAAGCAACCGCCGATGCTGCGCCAAGTTTCGCGGCTGCAGCGCTGAATCCTTTCGCTTGGCTTGTCTTTTACGTTGCGACTGCATTGCAGATGTAGATAATCTTAGATTGTGTTTGATGGTCATGCTCTTCGAGCGCGCAGACGTGTTCCGAGCTGCTGCGCCCCACCCTGAGGAGTCCGCCGCAGGCGGGCGTCTCGAAGGGCGAGGCCACCCTGGGGCCTCATGGTTCTCCCGGCGATGCGTAGCATCGTCCGGAGACGGCGCTGCGCGCTTCCTCACCATGAGGGTTGAGCGCGGAAACCGGTGCTGCACATGACCATGAGCGGCGTGCTCATCGAGAACGGGCGTGCTGATCGAGAAGGGGAAAGCGTCGGCACCTTGTTGAAGTGACAACATCATGATCGGCAGCTCGGACCAACGCGAGCAAGGAATAAGATCGATTTGGGGAGGCAAAGATGACAAAGCTAACAGGATTTTCACGTCGTTCGATGCTGGGCCTTGGCGCTGCGGCCGGGCTGTACGGTCTCACGAATCCCGTCCTGGCCAAGGGGCCGTTCCTGAACACGCAGGCGCCGACGTTCTTCCGCTTCAAGCTCGGCTCGGCCGAGGCCACCATCATTTCCGATGGCGTGCTGCCGCTTGGCGATCCCCATGCGGCGTTCCTCGGCATTTCTCCCGGTGACCTCGATGCGATGCTGACGAGCAACTTTCTGCCGACAGGCGCCGCGACCCTCGAGCAGAACATCCTGGTGCTCAACACGGGAGACAAGATCATCATCTTCGACAACGGCATGGGTGTCTCGAAGCTGTTCGGTGACACCACCGGCAAGATGCTGACGACCCTGAAGCAGGCGGGCATCGAGGCCAAGGACGTCGATGCGCTGGTCATGACGCATGCCCATATCGATCATTGCGGCGGCGTCATCGGCCCGGACGGCAAGCCGAGCTTCCCCAATGCCGAGCTGTTCATCTCCGAAGCCGACTTCACCTTCTGGACCGACGAGGCCAAGGTCGGCCCCAACTACAAGGCGTTCTACGAGCAGGCGGTGCGCAATCTCGTTCCTGTCAAGGACCGCATCACCTTCTTCAAGGACGGCCAGGAGTTCCTGCCGGGCGTCCAGGCGATGTTCACGCCGGGCCACACCGTCGGGCATACGATCTTCCTGATCCAGTCGGGCAAGGATCAGCTCGCCTATATCGGTGACATCTCCCATCATCCGGTGCTGCTGATCGAAAAGCCGCTGATCGAGTTCGCCTATGACACCGACCCGAAACAGGCCGCCAAGACCCGCGTCCGCGTGCTCGACATGCTCGCCGCCAACCGCACGCGGATTCTCGGTTATCACTTCCCATGGCCGGGCATCGGGCACATCGGCAAGGCCGGTGACGGCTTCCGCTACTTCCCGACGGCGGTCCACACGATGGATGTGGCGCCGCTGTGACCTGAGGCCGCCTTGCCGTTTGCCCGACCGCCGGCGCATGCTGGCTGCGCAGACGTGTTCCCTCGACAGCGGGATGGACGGCCGATGCCGCCGCCGCTAGGTTCGCGTCTCGTCTTGTCAGGGATCACCATGCTCAAGCTCTATGTGGCGCCAGGCACCTGCGCGCTCGCTTCACACATCGCGCTGGCCGAGACCGGCGCCGACTACGTCGCCGAGAAGCTCAGCTTCAAGACCAACCAGCAGAACAGCCCGGACTATCTCGCGATCAATCCCAAGGGGCGCGTTCCGGCGCTGGTGACCGAGCAGGGGGTTCTGACCGAGACGCCGGCGATGCTCGCCTATATCGCGCAGCGCTTCCCGGAGGCTCGTCTTGCACCGCTCGACGATGTCTTCGCCTTCGCGGAGGTGCAGTCGTTCACCAGCTATCTCTGCTCGACGGTCCACATCGCCCACGCGCACAAGATGCGCGGCTATCGCTGGGCGACCGAAGACTCCTCTTTCGCCGACATGAAGAAGAAGGTGCCGGAGACGATGGGTGCCTGCTTCGCGCTGATCGAGCAGAAGATGTTGCGCGGTCCCTGGGTGATGGGCGAGCAGTACACGATCTGCGATCCCTATCTGTTCACGATCGCGCAATGGCTCGAGGGCGACGGCGTCGACATCAACGCCTTCCCGAAGGTCGCCGCTCATTTCAAGCGCATGGCTGAACGGCCGGCGGTGAAGAAGGCGCTTGCCGAGGTCTCGGCCTGAGGAATGCCAAGGCCCCCGGGGATGCCAGAAAAAACGTCGCTTGGAGCGGGAACTCACCCGTTCCAGTGACGTTGCATGAGGCCGTGGCGCGCCGCGCGGCCCCATCTCCTTTTTCTGAGCCCCTTGATGTCGCTGGCTGCCATTTCCGATGATCCAATTCCCGCTGACGGCACCGAGGGCATTCGCGACAGATTGAAGGCCGCCACGTCGGCGGCTCATCATGCCCTCGACGAGCGCCTCAGCTGCTTCGACCTGACCACGACGGCGCATTATCGCCGCTTCCTGCAGGCGAGCGCGGCCGTGCTGTTGCCGCTGGAACAGATGCTCGACCGTGCCGGCGCCGACGCGATGCTCGGCGACTGGACCCGGCGGCGGCGCGCGGAGGCGATCCGCGCCGATCTTGCCGATCTCAACGGCCGTATCGTTCCCATGGACCTGCCGGCGCGGCCGCTCGATCGTGCCTTCGTCTTCGGCACGCTCTATGTTCTGGAAGGCTCGCGTCTCGGGGCGGCCTATCTGCTGCGCATCGTCGCGGCTTCGGCCGACCCCCGCGTGCGACGGGCAACGCGCTATCTGCGTCACGGCGCGGGGCAGGGGCTGTGGCGCAGCTTCCTGTCACAGCTTGCGGAAGAGCCGCTTCCTCCCGGCGACGATGTCAGAGTGATCATGAGTGCACGCGAAGCGTTCGCGATGTTTGCGAAGGCGATGGCAGCAGCATGAACGAGCCGGTCAACCTCACCAATTGCGATCGCGAGCCGATCCATGTCCCCGGAACGGTGCAGCCGTTCGGATTCCTGCTGGCGCTGGTGTCGGACTTCACCATATGCATGGCCTCGGAGAACGCGCCGGACTTTCTCGGCGGCGACCTCGGGTGGCTGCTGCAGCGGCCGCTCGATGCCGTGCTCTCGGAGGCGGCCGCGGCCGCGATCCGTGCCAGGGTCGACTATCTCAGCGGCCCGGATGCGGTCGAGCGCGTGTTCGGCGTCGATCTGCAGGGTCGTGGCAAGCTTTTCGACCTCGCCATCCACTTTTCCGGTGCGTATCTCGTCGTCGAGGCCGAGCCCAGTCTGATCGAGCCCGGCGTCAATTCCGGCGAACTGGTGCGGCTGATGCTCGGCCGCATCCGCAAGACGACGGGGATGATGGATCTGGCGCAGGAGGCGGCGCGCCAGCTCAAGCTGCTGACCGGCTTCGATCGTGTGATGGTGTATCGGTTTCATCCCGACGGCTCGGGCGAGGTGATCGCCGAGGTCGCGGGCTCCGGCCTGGAGCCGTTCCTCGGGCTGCATTATCCGGCCTCGGACATTCCCAAGCAGGCGCGGCAGCTCTATCAGCGCAACTGGCTCCGGATCATCGCCGACATCAACGCCGCGCCTGCGCCGCTGCAGTCGACGCCTACGCACAATGCCGGACTGCTCGACCTGTCGATGAGCGTGCTGCGCGCGGTCTCGCCCGTTCACATCGAGTATCT
This sequence comes from Bradyrhizobium sp. SZCCHNRI1009, assembly GCF_032487575.1. Taxonomy (NCBI): domain Bacteria; kingdom Pseudomonadati; phylum Pseudomonadota; class Alphaproteobacteria; order Hyphomicrobiales; family Nitrobacteraceae; genus Bradyrhizobium; species Bradyrhizobium sp. SZCCHNRI1009. The sequence goes on from NZ_JAUEUL010000002.1 coordinate 470,791, forward strand.
CCGCAACATGGGCGTCGCCGCGTCGATGTCGGTCTCGATTCTGCGCGAAGGCAAGCTGTGGGGCCTGTTCGCCTGCCATCACTATGCGCCGCATCATCTGTCGTTCGAGAAGCGTACCGCGGCCGAGCTGTTCGGCCAGATGTACTCCTGGCTGCTCGAGGCGCGCGAGCGCGAGACCGACGTCGCCTATGAGGCGCGTGCGCATCAGATCCAGGAACGGCTGATCGAGCGCGCGGCTGCGCAGGCGCACAGCAAGCGCGCGATCCTCGACCTTGTCGCCGACTATCGGCAGATGATCGAGTGCGACGGCATCGCCGTGTGGTCCGACGACGAGATCACGCTCGAGGGCGAGACGCCGACCGAAGAGGAGGTGCAGGACCTCATCGGCTTCATCAACCGGACCTCCCCCGGCCGCATCTGCGCCAGCGCCGAGATTGCCAAGGTGTACGCGGCCGGCGAGGTATTCCGCGATCGCGCCGCCGGCTTCCTCGCCGTCCCGATCTCGCGCACGCCGCGCGACTGCCTGATCTTCTTCCGCCGCGAGGTGTTGCGCTCGGTCAACTGGGCGGGCGATCCGAACAAGACCTATGCCGAGGGGCCGCTCGGGCCGCGCCTGACGCCGCGCAAGAGCTTCGAGCTGTGGCAGCAGACGGTGGCCGGCCAGTCGAAGCCATGGTCTTCGGCGGACCTGCGCATCGCCGAGGGCCTGCGCATCACTCTGCTTGAAGTGATTCTGCAGCTTTCGGAGCTCGCCGAGCGCGAGCGCCGCGGCGCACAGGAGCGGCAGGAGCTGATGATCGCGGAGCTGAATCACCGCGTCCGCAACATCCTCAGCCTCGTGCGCGGCTTGGTCGCGCACAGCAAGGAGACCTCGAGCTCTGTCGAGGAGTTCGCTTCCGTGCTCGGCGGTCGCATTCAGTCGTTGGCGCGCGCCCACGACCAGATCACCAATCTCAATTGGGCGCCGGTCGCGTTGCGCGCGCTGCTCGAATCGGAAGCGGGGGCCTATCTCGGTTCGCGGGCAGGGCGGGTGCTGATGGAAGGGCCGGATGTCGCGCTCGACCCCAAGGCGTTCGCAACGCTCGCGCTCGTCGTGCACGAGATGATGACCAACTCGGCGAAATACGGCGCGCTGGCCGACTCCACCGGACAGGTGCAGGTGAGCTGGCGGCTCGATCCCGGCTCGAGCCTGGTCATCGACTGGAAGGAGAGCGGCGGCCCGCCTGTGCAGCCGCCGTCGCGGCGCGGCTTCGGCACCACCATCATCGAGCGTTCGGTGCCGTTCGACCTCAAGGGCGACGCCGAGATCCGCTTCGACCTGCTCGGCGTGCAGGCGCGTTTCGTGATCCCTGCCAATTTCGTCCAGATGGTGCCGGCGATGACAGGCGCTCCCTCCCGTCATCAGTTCAAGGAAGAGGACACGCCGCGGCTGTCCGGTACGGTGCTGATCGTCGAGGACAATCTGATCATCGCGATGGGCGCCGAAGTGATTCTGCTCGAGCTGGGTGCGCGGCACATCGACACCGCGGCCTCCGTCAATCAGGCGTTGAAGTCGATCGAGCGCGCGGTGCCGAGCTTCGCGCTGCTCGACATCAACCTTGGCGCGGAGAGCAGCCTGCCGGTCGGGCACCGGTTGAAGGAACTCGGCGTGCCCTTCATGTTCGCGACCGGCTATGGCGAGCGTGCGCCGATTCCGGTGGAGCTGTCCGACATGCCGGTGATTCAGAAGCCGTACACGCGCGAAGTCGTCGAGAAGGCATTGATGAAGATCAAATGAGTCGCACGCGCATCAAAGTCGGCTTTGCGCGTCGCGGTGATTGGCATTCATGATTGCAGTCTTGGGTTTTCTCACATCCGCGTGTTTGTCGTGAGCGACATAACGCACGATGGGAGACACAGCATCGACTATTCCCACTGTTGCTGCGACAAAACAGCCCGAAAATATTAGAACGCATCCAAAGGACACCGCTGTTCTAACATTGTTTCGACAAATGGAACCTCCGCAGCCTTATTCCGAACGAAGTCATCGCCGAAACGGCGCAACGGGGGCGCGTTGAATCGTCGGAGGTCTGATGACGAATCGAACGACGAGTTTGTTGCCGTGCGTTGCTATCGCCGTGCTGGCGGGAGCGGCTGCGACGACAATCGAGTTTACACCGGCATCGGCTGCAGACGAATGCCTTGCAAAGCCTGCGGGGACGCCGGCGGGGAAGCACTGGTTCTATCGCATCGATCGCGCGACCAAGAAGCAGTGCTGGTATCTGCGCGACGACGATCGCGAAGCGAAGGGCGCGTCGCTGGTCACGCGCAAGCTCGCCTCGCAGAAGGAGCGGGCTCAGCTCTCGTCGACCGCGGCCAATGCACGTGCCGAGATCCAATCGTCGTCCAAGGACGCCGCCGATGAGGTGAAGGTCGTGTCCTCGACGCCGACCGCTGCGGCGTCTGTGCCGGCGACGTCTGCGTTTCCGCCGGTTGCTGCATTTTCGCCCGCGCCTGCACCGGTCGCCGCGCCGGCGCCCGTCGCGTCAGCGTCGGCGGGTTCGCCCGACCCGGTCGGCGCGGCTGTGAACGAATCTGCTGTTGCGACGCGTTGGCCCGACCAGTCCGGCACGCTGCAGGCAGCGGCGGAGCCCGGCGCGCCGCGCGCATCCTCCTACACGCTCGCTGCCGCCAGCGACACCAGCGCCGCGGAAGCGGCTGCTCCCGCGACGCCGGCGCTGGCCGCTGCGGATGCGTCGCCGGCCGTGACGATCGGCATGTCCGGGGACGATGCGTCCAAGACGCGGATGTTCGCTTTCCTCGGCGCAGTCGCGATTGCGGGCTTCTCGATCAGCGTGCTGTTTGCGCGCGCCCGGGGCAGGCGGCAGCTCCGCATCGAGCCGGCGGCCGCCCGGCGCGTCACGCGTTGGCCGGCGGAGCCTGAGCTCGATCGCATGCAGCTGCCGCCGGTGGACAGCTACTATCCGGCCCTGGCGGGACGCAGGGGTAAATCGTCGCAGTCGACTGCGCAGGTCTCGGTCGTGCCGCGCGACGACGCTCGCTACGATGAGCAGTACGAGGTCGAAGACCTGCTGGCGCGTTATTCCGGACAGGAACGCCGGAATTCGTGAGCGTCAGGCGACGGACATCTCGGAGCGAATCTCGGCGCGCAATTCGTCGATCAGCCTGAGGCCGCCCTTCGTCTCGACATGCCAGAAGGTCCAGCCGTTGCAGGCCGGCAGACCTTGCGCCACCGCGCCGATGCGGTGGATCGAGCCGACCTTGTCGCCCAGCATGATGGCCCCATCGGCGCGCACCAGCGCGCCGTGGCGGCGCTTGGAGTCGACGAGCTTGGTGCCGGGCGCGATCATGCCGCGTTCGATCAGCTCCGAGAAGGCGACGCGCGGCGCTTCGCGCGCCGTCATGAATGGTGCGAGCGTGGCCTCCGGCAGCGGCTCGACCGCGGCGATGCGCCGCTCTGCTGCCTTCGCATAGACCTTGTCGCGCTCGAAGCCGATATAGCGGCGGCCGAGGCGTTTTGCCACGGCCCCGGTCGTGCCGGTGCCGTTGAACGGATCGATCACGAGATCGCCGGGCTTCGATGACGACAGCAGCACCCGCGCCAGCAGGCCCTCGGGCTTCTGCGTCGGATGAACCTTCTTGCCGTCGCCGTCCTTCAGCCGCTCCTCGCCGGTGCACAACGGAATCAGCCAGTCCGAGCGCGCCTGAACGTCCTCGTTGGCGGCCTTCAGCACTTCGTAGTTGAACGTGTAGCCCTTCGCCTTCTCGTCACGCGCGGCCCAGATCATGGTCTCGTGCGCGTTGGTGAAGCGGCGGCCGCGGAAGTTCGGCATCGGGTTGGACTTGCGCCAGACGATGTCGTTGAGGATCCAGAAGCCGAGATCCTGCATGATCGCGCCGACGCGGAAGATGTTGTGATAGGAGCCGATCACCCAGATCGTCGCGCTCGGCTTCATCGCGCGGCGCGCGGCGAGCAGCCAGGCGCGGGTGAAGTCGTCATAGGCGGCGAACGAGGAGAACTTGTCCCAATCGTCGTCGACGGCATCGACCTGCGATTCGTCGGGACGCTTGAGCTCGCCCTTGAGCTGCAGATTGTAGGGAGGATCCGCGAACACCAGGTCGACGGATGCGGCCTGCAGTTTCGACATCTCGGCGACGCAGTCGCCGACGATGATTCGTTGCTCTTCAAGCGGCTGAAATTTAGTGCGGGGCGCCTTTGCAGACGCCCCGCGACGCGACTCTACCATGACTCAAGAACTCTGACTCAGGCGACGCTGTCGGCGACGCGGGACCTAACAACCGACTGCCCACACATTGACGTGGCAAAGTAAAAATGGACTTAATCGGGAAAATTTTTCGCATCGATGCGCACGCGTTCATCACGCGCACCGACGATGATGAGCCGTTCGTCGATGCGCGATGATCTCTGCGCAACGTGGCGATTGCGATGGGCTTTTTCGCTTCGCGCGCACGCCGCCGCCCGGCGAGGGGAGGTTGCACATGCCGGATTTTTCGGCTCGCGCTAGGCAAAATTTGCCGGCCGGGTTATTGATTAACACAGTGGAAATTTTACCTGTTTGCCGCGTTAGGCATTTCGCGCAGAGCCGCGCAAGGACAGTGAGGAAAGGCCGCCATGCGTTACGATGATTTCCGTCGCAGCGACGACATCGACGACCGTCGCGATGAAGGCGGCGGGATGGGCGGCGGTATGGGTCTGCCGATCGGCGGCGGCGGGCTCGGCATCGGCACCATCATCGTGCTCGGCCTGATCGGCTACGCCTTCGGAATCGACCCTCGTATCCTGATCGGCGGCGCCGAGATGATCACCCATGGCGGCGCACCGATGGAGCAGGCCGACCGGCGGTCGCCCGGCAAGACCGGCGCGCCGAAGGACGAGATGGGCGACATGATCTCCGGTGTGCTCGGCGAGATCGACGACCGCTGGAGCGAGATCTTCCAGGCCAGCGGCCAGAATTATACCGGGCCCAAGATCGTGCTGTTTCGCAACAGCACCAATGGCGGCCGCTGCGGCATGGCGCAGTCGGCGATGGGGCCGTTCTACTGTCCGCCGGACCGGCAGATCTTCCTCGACACCAACTTCTTCCGCGAGGTCGAGACGCGCTTCCGGGGCTGCTCGGGCAGCGCCTGCAAGTTCACCGCGGCCTACATCATTGCCCACGAGGCGGGACACCACGTCCAGAACCTGCTCGGCATCCTGCCGCGCGTCACGCGGATGCAGCAGCAGTCGGACAACAAGGCCGAAGCCAACGCGCTGCAGGTCAAGGTCGAGCTGCAGGCCGACTGCCTGTCCGGGGTGTGGGTCAATCGTGAGGCCAAGAAGCGTCCGGGCTTCCTCGAGGATGGCGACATCGACGCCGCGCTGACGACGGCCTCGGCGATCGGCGACGACACCCTGCAGCGGAAGGCGACCGGACGGGTGGTGCCGGATTCGTTCACCCATGGCTCTGCCGCGCAGCGCAAGCGCTGGTTCATGGTCGGCTATCAGCAGGGCACGGTGCAGGCCTGCAATACGTTCAGCGCCGGTTCGCTGTAGGAGACGCGCTCATGGCGATCGACGAGAGCAAGAGCTTCATTCCCCTCAACATCGCCGTGCTGACGGTGTCGGACACGCGTTCGCTCGCCGACGACAAGTCGGGCACCACCTTGAGCGACCGCCTGACCGCCGCCGGCCACAAGCTCGCGGCGCGCGAGATCGTCACCGACGATGTCGAGAAGATTCGCGCGGTGGTGAAGTCGTGGATCGCCGACCCCGGCGTCGACGTCGTCATCACCACCGGCGGCACCGGCTTCACCGGCCGTGACGTCACGCCGGAAGCGATCGAGCCCCTGTTCGAGAAGCGCATGGACGGCTTCTCGATCGCCTTCCACATGCTGAGCCACGCCAAGATCGGGACGTCGACGATCCAGAGCCGGGCCACGGCCGGCGTCGCCGGGGCGACCTACATCTTCTGCCTGCCGGGATCACCGGGCGCCTGCCGTGACGGCTGGGACGGCATCCTCGCCGCCCAGTTCGACTATCGCACGCGACCCTGCAACTTCGTCGAGATCATGCCGCGGCTCGACGAGCATCTGCGCCGGCCCAAGGCGCAGGGCGCGACGGCGTAGGGCCACGGCGCAATGCCGTATCGCGCGTTGATCGCGCGTCTCACTTCGTTGGTACGATATCGAAAGCGCCGCCGCCTTCGATCGCCGCGCCGATGAGGCCGCCCATCATGCTGGCCGCGAAATTCTGGCCGCGCGGCCCCACGACCATCCGGTAGGTCTTGCCGGGCACGGCGGTGAAACGAATGTTCGACGAGCCCGGCGAGGACCATGTCGATACGGTGATCGTGGTGGCGCCCGGCGCAATCGGGCCGCTATAGCTCTCGCCGCGGCCAAGGCTCGCCACCTTGGCGCCATTGATCTCGATCGCCGCCGGCGCCGCCAGATAGAGGAAGTCCGTCGTGCGCGTAATCGCGACCGTTGCGCGCCCTTTGGGTGCGGCGTGAGCCGCCGTCCCGGCCTCGACCCCAAACAAGCCTGCCAGCGCGACAAGCGCCGCAAGCTTCGAACGCACCATCGATTGCATCACTGCCGATACCCGCCCCGGTTTGGCGCGATACTACCGGCGCGCCGGAACTTCGCAATCGGCATGCGCAGCCTGTTGTGGAGGTGATCTCGGCCTACCGGCGGTTGTTGTGCTAGCCGCGCGGCTACAGCTCCAGCCGCCATGTCTCGCCGGTCAGCGGGACGCCGAACATGGCGTGCGGCTCCTCGGCGATCTTGCGAAACCCGGCGCGGGCATAGATGTCGCGTGCGGCGGTGAGGATGCTCTGCGTCCACAGCTCGATCGTCCTGTAGTTCTTCTCGCGCGCGAAGCGGATGCATTGTTCGGTCAGAGCCCGGCCGACGCCGAGCCCGCGTGCCTTCTTCTCGACCAGCAGCAGCCGCAGCTTGGCGACCTCGTCGCTGCCCTTGACCAGGAAGATCGAGCCGACCGGCTCGCCCGCGAGCTCGGCGATCCAGCAGTGCTCGCGCGCCGGATCGTAGCTCCTGATGAACTGTGCGCCGATCTCGGCGACCAGCGCCTCGAACGAGACGTCCCAGCCATATTCCTCGGCGTAGACGGCGCCATGCCGTGAAACCACCCAGCCGATGTCGCCCGGGCGATGGCTGCGCAGCAGAACCGGGGAGCGGCCCGGCTGCTGCGGCTCCAGGGCGGTCGCGATCGTCGTCATTGCACCGACCAGCCGGTCGCGCACGGAGGGCGCCAGCGGCGCCAGCATGGCCGCGATCTCCTTCTGCGAGCTGCGGTCAAGCTTGGCATAGGCCTGCCGTCCCTTCGCGGTCAGGCCGAGCTGCTGCTGCCTGCGGTCGGTTGGCAAAGGCGTGCGGGTGATCAGCCCCTGCTCGTCGAAGCTCTGGACGATGCGGCTGAGATAGCCGGCATCGAGGCCGAGCGAGAGACCGATCTCCTTGGCCGAGATGGCCTCGTACTGTGCGAGCTCATAGAGCACACGCGCCTCGGCCAGCGAAAACGGACTGTCGAGCAGATGCTGGTCCAGTGCGCCGAGCTTCCTGGTGTAGAAGCGGTTGAACGCGCGGATGGCGGCGACTTGGCCGTCGGCTGGGGTGGAATTCATGGGGGTGCCTCCAATATTTGCCATTGTCAACCAATTGGTTGACTTTGGCAAGTATGGTCGTGCCGCTACACCATCACGATCCGGCTGCGCAGCATCGTCCGCGAGGACCGGCCGAGCTGACGCAGCAGCCGCGTCTCGGCGCGCTTGTGGTCGGGCTTGTATCCACCGAGCTGCCGGTAGTGATCCCTGGCGATCAGCAGGCCCTGATCGCCGAGCGGTCCGACCAGGACCCGCGCAACCGCGCGCAGCCGGTCGCGCAGGCTGATGGCGGCATAGGGAGACCGGGCATAGCGGAAGACGCCGGCGCGCGGCCGGCCAGCGGCGGCGACGCTCTGGACGAACTGCATGGTTTCGTCGATCCAGCCGGGATCGAGCATCGCGCCGGCCGGCAGAAACATCAGCCAGGGCGCACGCGCTTTCGCCGCCCCTGCCGCGAGGGCAGCGGCCTGGGAGCCCTCGAACTTCATGAAGTGGCAGCCGGCAACGTCGGCGACACGTTCGATCACGCTGGAATCGGGCGAGCGATCGACCAGCAGCACCTCGGTGACGACACCGGCCGCAGCGCCGGGCACCAGCGCCGACAGGGTGGCCACGGCGGTCTGCTCGACACCTTCGGTCGGGATGATCACGCTCAGCATGAACCTGGCATCGTTATCTGTCGCGCCTCCGGCATGATTGTTATCATCTTGTCATAGCCAAATCAGCCCGCTGCGCTGCGGAATTTTGCAGCATGCCGGTTTGGCGGCACGGGGAGGAAAAGGGAGGGTCAGGCGGACAGCCGTTTGTCGGGCTGGGTCGCACCGCTGCGCCAGGCCGCGACCTCGGCCAGCTCGGCGTCGGGTCGAGTCGCCACGATCTCCAGCCGTCCGAGATAGAGGCAGCCTCGATCGCCGTCGATGGTCACCCAGTCGCCGCTTCCGACCGGCGTTCCGGCGAGTGTCGCGCAGCCGGCTTCGACACGCACCTCAAGCGCACGACAGCCGACGATGCAGGGCCGCCCGAGTTGGCGCGCGACCAGAGCGGCGTGGGCGGTGCGTGCGCCGACCGACGTCACGATGCCGGCTGCGACGGCGAAGCCCGCGACATCGGCCGTCGAGGTATCCGGGCGCATCAGGATGACCGGCTCGCCGCTGGCGGCCAGCCGCTTGGCGCCGTCCGCGTCGAAGGCGGCGCGCCCTGTGGCGATGCCGCCGGAGGCACCGATGCCTGTTGCGACCGGGGCGCCGGCCGCGACCAGCGACGTCTCGACCAGCCGCTCCAGATCGATGTCGGCCAGCCGCTCCAGGGCCTCATGAGGCGCGATGACCCGCTCGCGAACCAAATCCACCGCAAACCTCAACGCAGCGCGCGGCGTGCGCTTGGCGGCCCGGGTCTGGAGAATCCACAAATGGCCATCTTCAACGGTGAACTCGACGTCCTGCACGTCGCCGAATGCCTGTTCGAGCTGCCGCAGCACCGCACCGAGCTCATCCTGCAGAGCGGGAAGTGCGCGCGTGATCGCATCCTCGCTGTCCGGCATGCGGCGGCCGGAGACGACGTCCTCGCCCTGCGCATCGAGCACGAGGTCGATCATGGGCTGCCGCGCCCCGGTGGAGGGATCGCGCGAGAACGCGACACCCGCGCCCGAGCTGAGACCGCCATTGCCGAACACCATCGTCTGCACGGTCACGGCTGTGCCGCGCAGGTCCTCCAGGTTCTGCAGCTTGCGATAGGTCTGCGCACGCTCGCTGCTCCACGAACCATAGACGGCACGCGCCGCGGCCATGAGCTGCGCTGCGGCATCCTCCAGCCAGCCATCGCTGCCGGTCTCGACCAGCGCCTGTTCGTCGGCCGCGAGCCGCGCAATGGCTTCGCTGTCCAGATCCCGGTCGTTGGCAACACCTTCGTGCGCAACCAGCTCGTCGCGCCGCGCCGCGAGCGTCCCGGCATCGAAGCCGAGCACGGTTTCGGAGAAGCTCTCGATGAAGCGCCGGCGACAGTCGAAGGCGAGGCGCGGCCGTCCGGTGCTGCGGATCAGGCCGCGCATGGCAGCCGAGGTGCAGCCGACATTGAGCACGGTGTCGAGCATGCCCGGCATGGATCGCGCAGCGCCGGAGCGGACGGATACAAGCAAGGGCCGGCGATGATCGCCGAAGACCCGGCCGGTCGTCTGTTCGAGAAACCGGATGCCCGCCCGCAGGCCGTCGCGCAGGCGCCGTTCGGCATCGGCCTGGTTCGCAATGATGTCGGCGCAGAGCTCGACGGGAAGCACGAAGGCCGGCGGCACGGGCAGTCCGAGCGTCGCCATGCGCGCCAGATTGGCGGCCTTGGCGCCGACGGTCTCGGCCGAGCATGGCTCGGTGTTCGTGCCGAAAATGCAAATGATGGACATGGCAGTTCCTAACCCGCGAGATCGATCATGATGTACTGGCGCAGCAGATGTCCGAAGCTCGCCAGGCGGTCGGTCGCACGCTCGATGGCGCGCGCCAGCTCCAGCCCGGACAGCGATGTCGCGACGTCGAAGCCCGCTGTGAACACGAGGGCGGTGATCGCGCGTTCCTGCGCATCGGCCGCGTGTTCGCTGTCCATGAGGCGCAGCACGGCGGCGAGCGCATCATCGGAATCCGCCCGCCGTCCTTCGGGCACCTCGGCAGCGGCGGCGAGGCCGCTCGCGGCCGCCTCGATCCCGCCAATGGCGACCTTGCAGAGCTCGGCCAAGGCCGCCGACAGCGTTGGCGGCATCGCAGCCGGCGCGAGCGAGGCGATGAACGCCGCCTGTTCGAGTTCGTCGACGGCCTCTTCGACCCGGTCGACCAGTTGCGCGATCAGCGGCTCGGCCTTGAGCCGCGTGATCTCCTCGCGGGCCTCGATCGCGATCCGGTCGGCCTTCTGTTCGATCCTGCTGGCGCGTGCGGCCAGCAGCTTGCGGTCGCCGGAAACACCGGACTGCAGCGCACTGAGATCGCGGTTCAGCGCGGCGGCGAGGTCGTGGGCCAGGCCGAGCTGGCGCATCACGATCGCGAGCAGCGCACCGTCGGCACGATCGAGATGCCGCACCAGATCGGCTTCGATCTGGTCGCGGACCAGCCGCACCGAGCGGCCGGCCTGCAGGCCCTCGGTCGCAGCACGCAACGCGGCCTTGAGAAATTCGACTGCAGCGGTGCGGCCCAGGGCGCGATCCAGACGTTCGCCGAAGCCGATACGATGGGGCGCAGCGTTTCGGACGGCCGCACCCAACAGTTCGTTGCCGCCGAGCTCGAGGAAGGCGCGGTGGCCGATCCGGTTGCGCGCCGCCCAGTCGAGAAGTCTGATCGCATCATCCTTGGACAGCCAGGTCCGCAGCAGTTTCCGGGCCTTGTTCCAGTCGATCAGGAACACCAGCGCGGCGCCGAGTGCCGTGAGGAAATCGTCGCGCGCTTGCGCGGTGTTGCCCTGGAATTGGCCGGTCACCAGGTAGAACGCGTTCTCGTCCGCGAGGTTCGTCCCGGTGTGACGGTCGAGACCGCTCCAGGTCGCCGCGAAACCATCGAACAGGCGAACGAAGAACTTCGCGCGGGCGAGGTGAACGTCGGTGTAGGTGACCGTGACCGTCAGACCTTGGACCGCGACCACCATGACATGCGCATCGGTGGTGCCGATGTCGTTCTGGATTAGGAGGCGTTCGCTGGCGCGGGTCGCCATCGTGTCCAGGCCGGGATGGTCGAACTTGAGTGCGCGCGTCGCGTTGAGCCCACGCATGAAGGCGACGACAGCGGGCTTGTCGTCAGCGGCGAGCCCGTACACATGAGCTCCGTCGAGCGTGTCCTCGGCGCAGTCGGCGGCGATGCGGTTGAGCGCCTTGTGGAGATCCATCACCAGCCGGTGCAGGCTGTCCGCTTCTTCCTGGGCGCCAGTCAGACGCGCGACGCGCGTGAAATCGATTTCGTCGCCTATCGTCAGCAGGCCCGCGCGTTGCATCGTGCCGAGCCGGCGTTCGGCAGACTGGCCCTCGGAGCTTCGTCCGGCGTTGACCGCGCGGATCATCGCGCGCGTATCGTTTTCGATATCACCGATCAGCGCGGCGAGACCGGGAGCGGCAAGGCGTCCGGTCGCGGTGCGATGCGCGCCGCCGATCAGGCTCGCGAGATCAGCCGGTGCGATGCGCGCGGCGCGGCACTCGGTCGAGAGATCGGTCGGCCGCTGTTCCGGCGCCTGAGCGTGCTGGGCGGCGGCCTGCAGCGCGCTCATGCGCACCTTGACACGGTCGTTGGCAGCGAGACCGTCGGCAATCAGTGACGGCAGCAGGATGTCGGCTTCGCCGAGCTCCTTGATGATCTGGGATTTCATGACGGCGTCGATCAGGTTTCCGATGCCGTCACCGTGCCTCAGCACCGCACGCAAGTCCTTGCGTTGGATCATTCATCGAACCGTCACACAAGGTGTGCGGGCGACGTCAGTCGCCTGCCTGTGTCGGCGTGGTGCCGCCGGTGCTGTTCGGCCAGACCCAGTCGCGGATCTCGGGCATGTCCTCGCCATGCGCCCGGATGTAGCGGGCATGCTCGATCAGTGCGTCGCGGAATTTCTGCTTCACATGGGCCGCCGACACACTGAGGCCGGGCACGCGCTCGATCGCCTCGATGGCGAGGTGGAAACGGTCGAGCTCGTTGAGCACGACCATGTCGAACGGAGTCGTCGTGGTGCCTTCCTCGATGAAGCCGCGCACGTGCATGCCGGCATGGTTGGTGCGGCTGTAGGTGAGACGATGGATGAGATACGGATAGCCGTGATAGGCGAAGATCACCGGCTTGTCGGTCGTGAACAGGCTGTCGAAGTCGCGGTCGCTGAGGCCGTGCGGATGGTCCTGCTTCGGCTGCAGGGTCATGAGGTCAACGACGTTGACGACGCGGATCTTGAGGTCGGGCAATTCCTTGCGCAGCAGATCGACGGCAGCGAGCGTTTCCAAAGTCGGGACGTCTCCGGCGCAGGCCATCACCACGTCGGGCTCCTCGTCGGCGGGCTCGGTGCCGGCCCACGACCAGATGCCGATGCCGGCGTCGCAATGGATGGCCGCATCTTGCATCGACAGCCATTGCGGCGCAGGCTGCTTGCCGGCGACGATGACGTTGATGCGGTCATAGGTGCGCAGGCAGTGGTCGGCGATCCACAGCAGCGTGTTGGCGTCCGGCGGGAAGTAGATGCGGACGATGTCCGCCTTCTTGTTGGCGACGAGGTCGACGAAGCCCGGATCCTGGTGGCTGAAGCCGTTATGGTCCTGCCGCCAGACATGCGAGGTCAGGAGATAGTTCAGCGACGCGACCGGGCGCCGCCACGGCAGCTCGCGTGACACTTTCAGCCATTTGGCGTGCTGGTTGAACATCGAATCGACGATGTGGATGAACGCCTCGTAGCAGGAGAACAGGCCGTGGCGGCCGGTGAGCAGATAGCCTTCCAGCCAGCCCTGGCAGAGGTGCTCGCTCAGCACCTCCATGACGCGGCCGTCATGGGCGAGGTGGACGTCGTAGGGCTCGATGCCCTCCATCCACACCCGCTCGGTGACCTCGAACACGGCATCGAGCCGGTTCGAGGCGGTTTCGTCCGGGCCCATGATGCGGAAGTTGCGTGTCTCTGCATTCAGCGTGATCACGTCGCGCAGGAACTTGCCGAGTTCGCGCGTGGCTTCAGCGATGGTCTGGCCCGGAGAGGACACGTCGACCGCAAAATGCTGGTAGTTTGGGAGCTTGAGCTCACGCTTGAGCAAGCCGCCATTGGCGTGCGGGTTGGCGCCCATGCGCCGCGCGCCCTTCGGCGCCAGCGCCTGCAGCTCCGGCATCAGCCGGCCCTGCGCGTCGAACAATGTGTCCGGCTCGTAGCTCTTCAGCCAGGCTTCGAGCAGCGCGAGATGCTCCGGCTTGCCGCGCGGATTGGCGATCGGCACCTGGTGGGCACGCCAGAAACCTTCGACCTTGAGGCCGTCGACCTCCTTCGGGCCCGTCCAGCCCTTCGGGCTGCGCAGCACGATCATCGGCCAGCGCGGCCGTTGGATCGTTGCATCCGGCTGACGCGCATTCTGCTGGATCGAGCGGATGCTTGCGAGCGCGACATCGAGCGCGTCCGCCATCTGCCGATGCATCGCCTTGGGCTCGGCGCCTTCGACGAACAGCGGCTCATAACCGTAACCTTCGAACAGGCATTTGAGCTCGGCGTCGCCCATGCGGCCGAGCACGGTGGGATTGGCGATCTTGTAGCCGTTGAGATGCAGGATCGGCAGCACCGCGCCGTCATGGGCCGGGTTCAGGAACTTGTTCGAATGCCAGGACGCGGCGAGCGGGCCGGTCTCGGCCTCGCCGTCGCCGACCACGCAGGCCACGATCAGATCGGGATTATCGAACGCCGCGCCATAGGCGTGCACCAGCGCGTAGCCGAGCTCGCCGCCTTCATGGATCGAGCCCGGCGTTTCCGGCGCCGCATGGCTCGGAATGCCGCCAGGGAAGGAGAACTGCCGGAACAGCTTGCGCAGGCCATCGGCATCGCCCGTGATATCCGGATAGATCTCGCTGTATGTGCCTTCGAGATAGGTGTTTGCGACCATGCCCGGACCGCCATGGCCGGGACCGCAGATATAGATGACGCTGAGATCCTGGGCCTGGATGGCGCGATTGAGATGGGCGTAGATGAAATTCAGTCCGGGCGTCGTCCCCCAGTGGCCGAGCAGGCGCGGCTTGACGTGCTCCGCTTTCAGCGGCTCGCGCAGCAGCGGGTTGTCGAGCAGATAGATCTGCCCGACCGAGAGATAATTGGCCGCACGCCAGTAGCGGTCGAGCAGGTCGAGATCATCGGCCGGGATCGTCTGGTGGGAAGACGTGATGTTCATGTAACCTCGCTTGCCGTCCGCTTCGCGCCCGCGGGAGAGTGCATTAGAGTAATGCCGCACCGTCCCGTTCCAGTGCGCTGCGAGGATAGAACGGGAATGTGATGGTTGGCCTTGCGCCGGCTCAGAACCACCACGCAGATGTTCTCTTTTGTTCTTGTAATGTTCTTTTTGTGTGCTATGTCTTGGCCATGAGCCGAGCATCTTCACATGCCCTCAAGCGCCCGCCGGTCCCGGTGCCCTCCGAGCCGGCGGGCGCGCCTTCTTTCGGTCCTGACAAGGACTTCCCGGAACTCGCGGTCGCCATCGAACGGGGCCGGCGCCGCGGCCGGGGTGCACAATCCAATGCGAGCGGCCGCTACGAGGCGGAGGCGCGCGTTGTCTTCGACGACGGCTGGCAGAGCCTCGAAGACCTGCCGCCGTTCAAGACCACGGTCGCGACCGATACCTCGCGCAAGGTCATCACCCGCAACGACTCGCCGGACATCGGTTTCGATCGCTCGATCAATCCGTATCGCGGCTGCGAGCACGGCTGTGTCTACTGCTTCGCGCGGCCGACCCATGCGTTTCTCGGGCTGTCGCCTGGCCTCGACTTCGAATCCAAGCTGTTCGTGAAGCCGGATGCGCCCGCGCTCCTGGAGAAGGAGCTCGCGGCCAGCGGCTACGAGCCGCGGATGATCGCGATCGGGACCAACACCGATCCCTACCAGCCGATCGAGCGCGAGCGGAAGATCATGCGCGGCATCCTCGAGGTGCTGGAAAAGGTTGGCCATCCCGTCGGGATCGTCACGAAGTCGGCGCTGGTGATGCGTGATGCCGACATCCTGGCGCGGATGGCCAAGAAGAACCTGGCGAAGGTCGCGATATCAGTGACCACGCTGGATCCGAAGCTGGCACGTACCATGGAGCCGCGGGCCTCGACGCCATCGAAGCGGCTGGAGGCGTTGCAGGCGCTGTCCAAGGCCGGCATCCCGACGACGGTGATGGTGGCGCCGGTGATCCCCGCGCTCAATGACAGCGAGATCGAGCGCATCCTCGATGCCGCCGCCCATGCCGGGGTCAAGGAAGCCTCCTATGTGCTGCTGCGGCTGCCGCTGGAGGTGCGCGATTTGTTCCGCGAATGGCTGCTCGAGCATTATCCCGACCGCTACCGCCACGTCTTCACCCTGATCCGCGACATGCGCGGCGGCCGCGATTACGACTCGCAATGGGGCACGCGGATGAAGGGGACAGGCCCGATGGCCTGGATGATCGGCCGCCGCTTCGAGATCGCCTGCGAAAAGCTGGGGCTGAACAAGCGCCGGACCAAGCTGACGACCGATCATTTCGTCCGGCCGAAGGGCGGCGGGCAGCAGCTCAGCCTGTTCTGACATGTGTGGAGGTGGCGCGATGAGTGCAGGTGCGGTTATCCCGCGGTTCACCGTCATCACACTCGGTGTATCCGAGATGCGGCGGAGCATCGCCTTCTATGCATCGCTCGGCTTCGTCAGAAAATTCCGCGCGACCGGCGAGGAAGTGGCATTCTTCGACACTGGCGGGACGGTGCTGGCGCTGTACCCGTGGAGCGCGCTCGCCCACGACGCGGGTGTGCCGGACACGCCGCGGCCGCAGGCATTCCGCGGCGTGACACTGGCATGGAACTGCCGTTCGGAGGCTGAGGTCGATGCGGCGCTCGCGTCGGCAGTGGAGAAGGGCGCGCTGCTGCTGAAGCTCGCGCAACGGACCGACTATGGCGGTTACAGCGGCTATTTTGCCGATCCGGACGGTCATGTCTGGGAAGTGGTGGTGGCGCCGGGAATCGATGTCGGCGACGATGATCGGGTGCATCTGCCGGCGTAGCCGGTTGCCGGAGAGGGTGCGAATAGCGGGGAATTGAGGTCCGTTCGGGTTGCACCGCCGCGGGCCGTTCCGCACCATGCCGGCCATGATTCGCGATCAGTCAAAGAAACCGGGCAGGGCGAAGGCCGCCAGCGGTGCCGTGGCGAAGAGCGCCGCTGCAAAGGCCGGGACCAAGCCTGCGCCGCAGAGCGCCAAGGGCAAGACCGCCGCCAAGCTCGGCAAGGGCGTCATCGCGGTGGCGCCGCCGAGCTTCCGGCGGGAGCGTGCGCTGCTGAAGCAGGGGATCTGGCCGGTCGCGGGCTGCGACGAGGCGGGACGGGGGCCGCTGGCTGGTCCGGTGGTCGCTGCTGCCGTGATTCTCGATCCCGCGCGCATTCCGAAGGGGCTCGATGATTCCAAGCGGCTGAGCGCGGAGCAGCGCGAGGCGCTGTTCGACAAGATCTGCAAGACGTCTGCGTTTGCGGTGGCCGTCGCCTCGCCGGCCCGAATCGACCGCGACAACATCCTGCGTGCCTCGCTGTGGGCGCTGTCTCGCGCCGTGAGGGCGCTGCCCGAGGCGCCGAAGCACGTGTTCGTCGACGGTCGCGACCGCATCGACGTCGATTGCGCGTGCGAGGCGGTGATCGGCGGCGATGGTCTGGTGATGTCGATCGCGGCCGCCTCGATCGTCGCCAAGGTCACGCGCGACCGGCTGATGTGCGCACTGGCGCAGGACTGCCCTGGTTACGGATTCGAGCAGCACAAGGGCTATGCTGTGCCCGAACACCTCGCCGCATTGGACCGGCTCGGCCCCTCGGTACATCATCGCAGCCTGTTTGCGCCGGTCGTCGCCGCCCGGCGCAAGCATCAGCCCTGGACCGAGGTGCCGGAGCCCGACCTTTTCGCAGAGGTGACCGTGGTCACGTCCACCGAAATCTCGCTCGGGGCCTGATGCTGGTTGCCTCGATCGCGCCGCGGTCTTAAAGCTTGAGATAGCGAACCGGCACGAAGTGTCACTCCTCGCAGCGGGGGCGGTCTTGTGCGCCCCGATCATGCGGTATCGATTGCGGGCGTCGGACAGCGAGGCTGCTGCGGATGAGCGACGGTCCTGCCGGCCTCCTCGACGTCGTCAGCGATTCAGCCAAGCGATCCAGCCGTTCATGCGTTTCACGTCCCTGGTTGTCGAACTGATCCGCGCAAGGCCGCGGCTGGTCGTCGTCATCGTGGTGCTGTGCCAGGCCCTGATGTGGCTCGGCGTGGCCATGCTGTTCTATCGCAGCCCGCCCGGCCAGCTTGCCACCACCATTGCATTCGGACGCGAGTACCAGGTTGGCACCGATCTCGGCCCGCCGCTGTCGTTCTGGCTGTCGGACATCGCCTATCGCGTCGCCGGCGATCATCTGCTCGGCGTCTATGTGCTGGCCGTGCTGTGCTCGGCGCTCAGCCTGTGGGTGATGTATCTCCTGGCGGCGGCGATCGTCGGCGGCCAGCAGGCGGTGCTCGCCGTGCTGCTGACCATGACCATCACCGCGTTCGGTGCGCCCACGCTGGAATTCGGTCCGGAGGTGCTGGCGCGTCCGCTCTGGGCGCTGCTGCTGCTCCATAGCTGGCGGATTCTCGGCGAGGGCCGGCGCAACGCCTGGTTTGCCTGGTCGATCGAGGCTGGCCTGCTGCTGCTGACCACGCCGGCCGCCGCCGGCCTGCTGCTGCTGATCGCGGGCTTCGTGGTCTCGACCGCGCAGGGCCGCCGCGTGCTGCGCTCGTTCGATCCGCTGTTCGCGCTGCTTGTGGTGGTGGCGCTGGCACTGCCTTATCTCATTTTCGTGCTGCGTTCCGACAGCGTCGGCCTACCGGCGCTGCCCGTTCTCGCCGAGCTTTCGGTGCGCGCCTGGCATTGGCTCGCGCTGGCGGGGGGACTGCTGCTGGCGATCTCGGCCGTGCTGTTGCTGGTGCTGCTCGACGTCGGCTGGATCGATCGCGGCGAGACCGATGCGCCGATCATCTATCGCCGCTCGGTGCCGCCGCTCGCGCGCGACTTCGTCTATTGCTTCGCGATTGCACCAGCGCTGGCGGGCAGTCTGATCTCCGCTCTGTTCGGCCTCCCGACCGTGTACGGCGGCACTGCCGTGACCCTGACCATGGTCGGCCTTGCCCTGGTGGTCGCGTCGGGCGATCTGATCTATCTGCGGCGGCAGCGGCTGCTGCGCCTGGTCTGGGCGGTTGCGGTCGCCGCGCCCGCCATCCTCGCGGCGGGCAGCGCTGTGGTGCTGCCGTTGCTCGGCGACCGCGAGGTCGCGACGGCGATGCCGGCCCGCGACATCTCCCGTTTCTTCGTCGAGAGTTTCGAGCGCCGTACCAACCAGCGGCTGCAGGCGGTCGCCGGCGATCCGCAACTCGCCAGCCTGGTCGCGCTCGGCCGCCGCCGCGCGCATCTGTTCCTCGATGCCACCCCGCAGCGGACACCCTGGGTCACGCCGGCCAAATTCGCCGAGAGCGGCGGCGTCGTGGTGTGGCGCGCCTCCGACACGGTCGGCACCCCCCCGCCGGAGATCGCCCAGCGCTTTCCCGGGCTGGTGCCGGAGGTGCCGCGCAGCTTCGACTGGCTGATCAACGGCCGCCAGCCGGTGCTGCGCATCGGCTGGGCGATCGTGCGACCGAAAGGGCCGTAGCGCTTCGCCGCGCTCTCCGTCATTGCGAGGAGCGCAGCGACGAAGCAATCCAGAATCGTGGGCGGGACTCTGGATCGCTTCCGCCTACGCCCAAGAAGGCTTCGGCGGACAAGTCGCTTCGCTCGCAATGACGGGGGAGACTGGCGCTCAGACCGCCAGCACCGTCGCGATCGCGCGCAGGTCTTGCCAGGACAGCCGCTTGTAGGACGGCGAGCGCAACAGATAGGCCGGATGGAACGTCGCGATCGCGCGGATGGTGCGCTTGCCGGTGTCGTAGTCGCGCCATTTGCCGCGCGTGCGCATGATGCCCTCGGTGGTGCCGAGCAGCGCCTGGGTCGACGGGTTGCCGAGCGTCACCAGCACGTCCGGATCGACCAGCTCGATCTGGCGGCGGATGAACGGCAGGCAGATCTGCGTCTCCTGCGGCGTCGGCGTGCGGTTGCCGGGCGGGCGCCATGGAATGACGTTGGCGATGTAGACCTTGCTGCGGTCGAGCCCGATGGCGGCGATCATGCGGTCGAGCAGCTTGCCGGAGCGGCCGACGAACGGCAGGCCCTCGATGTCCTCGTCGCGGCCGGGCGCCTCGCCGACCAGCATGACGCGTGCCTGCGGATTGCCGTCGGCGAACACCAGCCGCGACGCCGTCTGCTTCAGCGCGCAGCCGTCGAAACTCTCCAGCAGCGCGCGCAGCGCCTCCAGGGTCGGCGCTGTCCGCGCCGCCTCGCGGGCCGAGGCGACGGCCGCTTCCGGCGGAGGCGGCGGTTCGCCGCGCGGCGGAATGATCGCCGGCGCCGCCAGCCGGCCGGCCTGCGGCGCCGCCGCCTGACGGGCGGCAGGAGCGGCAGCAGCCGCGGCCTCAGGCTCCACCAGCCTGTTGATCGGCTCGTCGGCGAGCGCGCAATCGACTCCCGCCTCCAGATAGAAGGCGAGCAATTGGCGGACGTCGGGGAGGGGCTCGGGGGTCATCATGATCGATCGTCGCCACAGTGTACGCCGCCTCGGCGCATGGCGGAATGCATTTCGGTGGTTGTCCTGCCTCGAAAAATCGGAAACAAGAGCTTGGAATAACCCAAAAAAGGGACGGAACGCCCTAGTGTTCCGGCGCCAGCCTTCGCTCCCCTCGGGACCTGCCCATCAGCGAACCGCCGGCGCCTCCAGGAACCCTAGTTAAGTCATTGTTGCTGTTGTAGCTCCGGGTTTGACCTTTGCACGCGCCAGGGGGATGCAAAGGCCAGATCCACTGCACCGGCCGGGCCTGAGATTGAGAGACATGAGCACCGAAGAGTTACCTCCGCGCGAATCCATGGAGTTCGACGTCGTCATCGTCGGCGCCGGCCCGTCGGGCCTGACTGCCGCGATCCGGCTGAAGCAGCTCAATGCCGACCTCAACATCGTCGTGGTCGAGAAGGGCTCCGAGGTCGGCGCGCACATCCTGTCCGGTGCGGTGATCGATCCGGCTGCGCTCGACAAGCTCATTCCCGATTGGCGCTCGGACGATGATTGCCCGCTGAAGACCCAGGTCAAGGTCGACAAGTTCTTCTGGATGACCGAAAGCAGCGCGATCCCGCTGCCGGGCTTCGCGATGCCGCCCTTGATGGACAACCATCATTGCTACGTCGGCTCGCTCGGCAATGTCTGCCGCTGGCTGTCGCGCAAGGCCGAGGCGCTCGGCGTCGAGATCTATCCGGGCTTCGCGGCCACCGAGGTGCTGTATGACGAGCAGGGCGCGGTGCGCGGCATCGCCACCGGCGACATGGGCATCGGCAAGGACGGCAAGCCGAAAGCCTCGTTCACCCGCGGCATGGAGCTGCTCGGCAAGTACACGCTGTTCGCCGAGGGCGCGCGCGGCAGCCTGTCCAAGCAGCTGATCGCCAAGTTCGCGCTGGACGCCAAGAGCGAGCCGGCGAAATTCGGCATCGGTCTCAAGGAAGTCTGGCAGATCGATCCGGCCAAGCATCAGAAGGGCCTGATCCAGCATTCGTTCGGCTGGCCGCTCGACATGAAGACCGGCGGCGGCTCGTTCCTGTATCACTATGACGACAACCTCGTCGCGGTCGGCTTCGTCGTCCACCTGAACTACGACGATCCCTATCTGTCGCCGTTCGAGGAATTCCAGCGCTTCAAGACCCATCCCTCGATCCGCGGCGTGTTCGAGGGCGGCAAGCGGCTTGCCTACGGGGCGCGCGCGATCACCGAGGGCGGCTATCAGTCGGTGCCGCGGCTGTCGTTCGCCGGCGGCGCGCTGATCGGCTGCGCGGCGGGGTTCGTCAACGTGCCGCGCATCAAGGGCGTGCACAATGCGATGGGCAGCGCGATGCTCGCGGCCGAGCACGTCAATGCCGCGCTCGCATCCGGCCGCGCCAATGACGAGCTGGTGAGTTACGAGAACGCCTGGCGCGGCTCGCCGGTGGGCGAGGACCTGTTCAAGGTGCGCAACGTCAAGCCGCTGTGGTCGAAGTTCGGCACCGTGCTCGGCGTCGTCCTCGGCGGCTTCGACATGTGGTGCAACACCCTTGGCTTCTCGCTGTTCGGCACCCAGTCGCACGCCAAGCCCGATCGCGCCACGCTCGATCCCGCCAAGGCGCATCAGCCGAAGCCTGCGATGAAGCCGGACGGCAAGCTGACCTTCGACCGGCTGTCCTCGGTGTTCCTGTCGAACACCAATCACGAGGAAGACCAGCCGGTGCATCTGAAGGTCGCCGACATGGGCTTGCAGAAGAGCTCAGAGCACGACGTCTATGCCGGACCGTCCAACCGCTATTGCCCGGCGGGCGTGTACGAATGGGTCGAGGAGGGCACGAGCCCGCGCTTCGTGATCAACGCGCAGAACTGCGTCCACTGCAAAACCTGCGACGTCAAGGATCCCAACGGCAACATCACCTGGGTTCCTCCGGAAGGCGGCGGCGGGCCGAACTACGAGGCGATGTAGCCTCCGCATGCGCACGATTGCGTGAGTCGGCTGCCCCGGGGAGGGCAGCCGGCCACGATACGGCCATACTGGCGCGGTTTGACGCAGGTCACCTTCGCCAAAGGGGCTCCCGGCTGACCCGAATATCCTGCAAATCCTTGCGGTTGGCCGCCAAACGCGGCATTGTCGGCGCCTTGAAGAGCTGCCGATCGGGTTCGTGTCCGTACCGATCCGTCATTTCCAACAACCAGAGCGCACCGTGATGTTGTCAATTCGCAATCGCTGGACCGCAATTGCCGTTTCTGCCTTGCTGCTCCCCGGTGCCGTCCTGGCCCAGACGCCGGATCATCCTGCGGATAACGCCGCAAAATTTCCAACCAGCGTCGATCTGAAGTCGCTCACCACATCGGGCAGCTATCTGGCGGCCCGCCACGCCAGCGTCGAGCGCGACGCAGCCTCGGCGGCGGCGTTCTACCGCTCGGCGCTACGCAGCGACCCGAAGAACAACGAGCTGCTCGACCGCGCCTTCATCTCCTCGGTTGCCGATGGCGACATCGACGAGGCCGTGAAGCTCGCCGAGCGCGTGCTCACGATCGACAAGTCGAACCGCATCGCGCGGCTCGTGGTCGGCGTGCAGGACATCAAGCAGAAGAAATACGCGGCTGCCCAGACCAACATCAACCAGTCGGTGCGCGGGCCGATCACCGATCTCGTCGCCACCTTGCTGTCGGCGTGGGCCGCGGCGGGCGCGGGCGATTCGAAGACCGCCGTCGCCAATATCGACAAGCTGACCGGTCCCGAATGGTATCCGCTGTTCAAGGACCTTCATGCCGGCATGATCCTGGAGCTGGCCGGCAAGGAGAAGGACGCCGGCACCCGGTTCGAGCGCGCCTACAAGCTCGACGATTCGATGCTGCGCATCACCGAGGCCTATGCGCATTGGCTGTCGCGCAACAAGGATGCGGCGGCGGCGACCGCGATCTATGAAGCCTTCGACAAGAAGCTCGCGCGCCATCCGCTGGTGCAGGAGGGCCTGCGCGAGACCAAGGCCGGCAAGAAGCTGCCGCCGCTGGTCGACTCGCCGCAGGCCGGCGCCGCCGAGGCGCTGTACGGCATCGGCGCCACCTTGAGCCGCCGCGGCGGCGAGGATCTGGCGCTGGTCTATCTGCAGCTCGCGCTGCACCTGCAGCCGAATCATCCGCTGGCGCTGCTGTCGCTCGCCGATCTCTACGAGACGGTGAAGAAGCCGCAGATGGCGATCAAGGTCTATGAGCGCGTGCCGGCGAGCTCGCCGCTGAAGCGCAACGCCCAGATCCAGCTCGCCACCGATCTCGACAGCGCCGACCGCAGCGACGAGGCGATCAAGATCCTCAAGGACGTGATTGCCCAGGATCCGAAGGATCTCGAGGCGATCATGGCGCTCGGCAACATCGAGCGCGGCCGCAAGAAGTTCGCCGATTGCGCCAAGACCTATTCGCTCGGCGTCGATTCGCTGCCCGCCAACAACGACAAGGCCAACAGCGTCTATTACTACTATCGCGGCATCTGCCTGGAGCGCTCCAAGCAGTGGCCGAAGGCCGAGGCCGACATGCGCAAGGCGCTCGAGCTGCAGCCCGACCAGCCGCACGTGCTGAACTATCTCGGCTATTCCTGGATCGACCAGGGCATCAATCTCGACGAAGGCATGAAGATGATCAAGCGCGCCGTCGAGCAGCGGCCCGACGACGGCTACATCGTCGACTCGCTCGGCTGGGCCTATTACCGCATCGGCAATTACGAGGAGGCGGTCAAGAACCTCGAGCGCGCGATCGACCTCAAGCCCGAGGATCCGACCATCAACGACCATCTCGGCGACGCCTATTGGCGCGTCGGCCGCAAGCTGGAAGCCAAGTTCCAGTGGGCCCATGCCCGCGACCTGAAGCCGGAGGCCGAGGAGCTGCCGAAGATCGAGGCCAAGATCCAGAATGGCCTGCCCGATGATCCGGCGCCCGCTGCGGCCAGCAACGACACCAAGGACACGCCGTCCGACGCCAAGAAGGACGATGGCAAGGGCGGCTAGTTCGTCCTGATCGCGATATGAGAGCCATCACGGGCTCCTCGGCTTGCCGGGGAGCCCGGATGATTTTGATGAAGGGGTGGCGGTTGTCGGCCACGTCCGTTTCGGCCTGGGCCGCAGCGCGTTGGCAACCGACCTCCACCACCGAACATGCTGGGGGCATTGCGCCGATGTTGGCGTCCACGGTCACCGGCGCGCTGCAGGAGCAGGGGCGCGCCAAGGTCAATCTGACCCTGCGGGTCGTCGGCCGCAGGGTCGACGGCTATCATGATCTCGAAAGCGTCGTTGCTTTTGCCGACTGCGCGGACCAGCTGACGCTGGTGCCGGGCCCGGAGCTGACGCTGACGACGACCGGTCCTCTGGCGGACGCCTGCGGCGAGACCACGGACAATCTGGTGCTGAAGGCGGCGCGGCTGCTGGCGGAGGCCGTTCCCGGCCTGAAGCTCGGCGCCTTCACCCTCGAGAAGGTGCTGCCGGTCGCGGCGGGCATTGGGGGCGGCTCCGCCGATGCGGCGGCGGCGCTGCGGTTGCTGGCGAAACTGAATGGCCTGTCCCTGGACGACCCGCGCCTCGCGGCGGTGGCCTTGAAGACCGGCGCCGACGTGCCGGTTTGCGTGCCCTCGCGCGCCTGCACCATGACGGGCGTCGGCGAGAACCTGCAGCCGCTCGCGCTTCCCGTCCTGCCCTGCGTGATGATCAATCCGCGCGTGCCGGTGGCGACCAAGGACGTGTTCCAGGCGCTTGGTCTCAAGCCGGGCGATCTGCTGATCGGGGTGACGGATGTTCTCACCGCGCCGTCCTGGCCGAAGGCCGGAGCCTCGGTCGGCGGCTGGGTCGATGCACTCGATCAGGTGCGCAACGACCTCGAGCCGCCGGCGCTGAAGGTGCAGCCGATCATCGGCACCGTGCTCGAGGCGCTGCGCACGAGCGCGGGCGTGCTGCTGGCGCGGATGTCGGGCTCCGGCGCGACGTGCTTTGCGATCTATGGCAGCAAGGCCGACGCGAAGGCCGCCGGCGCCGCGATCGCCGCCGCGCATCCCGAATGGTGGGTGCATGCGGGGACGCTGAGCTAACTCATCAGCATCTGCGAAACGACTGCCCAATACAGCGCCCTCGCGCCCAAGGCGAAGCTTCGCTTCGCCTTGGGGGCGAGGGCGCATTCACGAGCACCGCAGTCGCAGCGGCAGTCGCTAGAAGCAACTAATGCGACCTGGCCAGACAGAACGCCACCACCTGCTCCAGCGCGGTCTTCATCGGTGAGGCCGGGAACAGCGCCAGCGCATCGACGGCCATCGCGCCATAGTGATGCGCGCGGCTGATCGTGTCCTCCAGGGCGCGGTGCTTGTTCATCAGCCCGATCGCATGGTCGAGATCGTGATCGCTGATCTCGCCGCGCTCCAGCGCCTTGATCCAGAAGGCACGCTCGCTGTCGCTACCGCGGCGGAACGCGAGCACCACCGGCAGCGTGATCTTGCCCTCGCGAAAATCGTCGCCGACATTCTTTCCGAGCTTGGCGGCCTTGCCGCCATAGTCGAGCACGTCGTCGACGAGCTGGAAGGCGATGCCGAGATTCATGCCGAAGGACCGCGAGGCGGTCTGCTCGGCCTTGGGCCGATCGGCGAGCACCGGCCCGACCTCGCAGGCGGCGGCGAACAGCTCGGCGGTCTTGCCGCGGATCACGGCGAGATATTCGTCCTCGGTGGTGGCGGTGTTCTTGGCGGCGGCGAGCTGCATCACCTCGCCCTCGGCGATGGTGGCGGCAGCGGCGGAGAGAATGTCGAGCGCGCGCAGCGAGCCGACCTCGACCATCATGCGGAACGCCTGGCCGAGCAGGAAGTCGCCGACCAGCACGCTGGCCTCGTTGCCCCACAGCATGCGCGCGGACAATTTGCCGCGGCGCATTTCGCTCTCGTCAACCACGTCGTCATGCAGCAGCGTCGCCGTGTGCATGAACTCGACGGCCGCGGCGAGCTTGACGTGACCGTCGCCGGTGTAGTCGGTGAGATGAGCCATCGCCAGCGTCAGCATCGGCCGCAGCCGCTTGCCGCCGGAGGAGATCAGGTGGTTTGCGACCTCCGGGATCATCGTGACGTCCGACCCGGTGCGCGACAAAATCGTAGCGTTGACCCGTTCCATGTCGGCTGCGACCAGCGCGACCAGCCCATCGATGGAGGCTCCCGATGGACTCTCGAAAGGTACGATAACCGCCACTCTGGTCTCCGATTTTGCTATGCTCGAAACGACAATAGAAACTGCGGCCGCAGGCGGCAAGGGCAGACACGGAACCTTGACCCAGGCCTTGTTGACCCAAGCCTTCTTCTTGACCCAAGCCCTTCTTGACCCAGGCCCGCATGGAGACATAACGATTGAAGGAATTGGTTCGGACCAATGATATCGTGCTGGTTTCGGCGATAGGGGCGCTGCTCGACGGCGCCGACATCCATCACCTCGTGCTCGATCAGAACATGAGCATCATCGAGGGCTCGCTCGGCATCCTGCCGCGGCGGATCCTCGTGCATGAGGACGACATTCTCCAGGCCCGGCGGCTTCTCACCGACGCCGGTCTGGCGCATGAACTGCGCCCTGATGAGTGACGCTGTCGACATTTCGGAGGACGCCGTGCTCGGCGGCCAATTGCGCCTGCGGCAGCCCACGACGGGCCATCGCGCCGGCCACGACGCAATCCTGCTGGCGGCGGCGACGGCCGCGCGTTCGGGCGATCGCGTGGTCGATCTCGGTGCCGGCGTGGGGACGGCCGGGCTGGCCTTGGCCCGGCGCGTGGGCGGTCTCAGCTTGACGCTGGTCGAGCGCGAGCCGGATCTGGCGCGGCTCGCGCGCGACAACGCACGCGCCAATGCGTTGCCGGCGGAGGTCGTGGCGCTGGACGTCGCCGCGGACGCGGCTGCTTTCGCTGCCGCAGGGCTCGGGCCCGATAGTGTCGACGTCGTGCTGATGAATCCGCCGTTCCACGATGTTGCCCGTCACCGTGCCTCGCCCGACGCCGCGCGCGCGACCGCGCACATGGCAACGGCGACGACGTTGGAGATCTGGACGCATGCCGCGCGGCGGATGCTGAAATCCGGCGGCGTGCTGACCTTGATCTGGCGGGCCGATGGTTTGAGCGAGGTGGTCGCGGCGCTGGCGCGCGGCTTCGGCAGTCTTGCCGTTCAACCGGTGCATGGCCAGGCGGGCAAGCCGGCGATCCGTATCCTGGTCCGGGCCGTTAAGGGAGGGCGGGCGCCGACCCAGATTCTCGCCGGAGTGGTGCTGAATGAGGTGGCAGGCGTGCCGAATGACGAGGCCGTGCGCGTGCTGTCGGGGCAGGGGGCGCTGGCCTTGAGCACCCCCTGAACGGTTGATCGTGGTCGGGCGTTATTGCGTCTGAGCTTCCGACTGGCGTTCGGTTACCGTCGTGAAACGGATCGCAGTCAATAGAGTACCGATCAGCAGCATCAACAGGTAGACCTTCATGTATTCCTCCGCCGCACTCTGCACCTTGTGCTCGCCGTGCAATTGCCCAGGGCATTGCAAGGCTCGTTCCAGCCCTTTGGATGGCAGCGGCGCGATAAAAAATGGTAAATCCGAGGTAACTGAATGGTGGACAATTTGACACAACCCAGCGATGCAGCCGGGCTATTCGATCGGCTGAAGGCGCTGCTTCCGGCGCGGCTGCGCGGCGTACCGGTGGTGCCGGTCGTCCGCCTGTCCGGCGTGATCGGCGCGGTGACGCCGTTGCGGCCGGGGCTGACGCTCGCGGGCGTCGCCAAGGTGCTGGAGCGGGCGTTCTCGATGCGCAACGCCAAGGCCGTGGCGCTGGTGATCAATTCGCCGGGCGGCTCGCCGGTGCAGTCGCGCCAGATCTACTTGCGCATCCGCCAGCTCGCGGCGGAGAAGAAGCTGCCGGTGCTGGTGTTCGTCGAGGACGTCGCGGCGTCCGGCGGCTACATGATTGCGTGCGCCGGCGACGAGATCTTCTGCGATCCGTCCTCGATCCTCGGCTCGATCGGCGTGGTCGGCGGCTCGTTCGGGCTGCAGGACCTGATCAAGAAGATCGGCATCGAGCGCAGGCTCTATACCGCCGGCGAGCACAAGGCGATGCTCGATCCGTTCCTGCCGGAGAATCCCGACGACGTGGCGCGGCTGAAGAAGATCCAGCGCGAGATCCACGCGCTGTTCATCTCGCTGGTCAAGGAGAGCCGCACCACCCGGCTGAAGGGCGCCGACGATGTGCTGTTCACCGGCGAGTACTGGGCCGGCGACAGCGCCGTCACGCTGGGGCTGGCGGACGCCATCGGCGACCTCCGTGCGGTGCTGCGCGCCCGCTTCGGCGACAAGGTCGCTATGCCCGTGGTGGCGCCGGCCGGCGGCCTGCTGTCCGGGCTGCTCGGACGGCGGGCGGCAGGCGCCGGGAGCCTGGGGATCGGTTGGACCGGGCTAGCGGAGGAGCTGATCTCCGCGGTCGAAACCCGGGCGATCTGGGCTCGTTTCGGGTTCTAGAACCCGGGGGGCGCGCCATTTCGCCCCTCGCAATCCGATTGCGGGGGGAACCGGGATCGGCGACAATGGGAGTCGGGGTGGCTCTGTTCATGAACGAGGATCGACCAATGCCGCCGTTCGTTGCTTTCGCGGGTATGCTGGGCGGGCTAGCCGTGGTTCGCTGGGCCTACAAGGCCGCGCAGAAGATCAACCGCGAGCTCGAAGAGGCGCGGCTGTCACGCGTCGCCGAGGCCGCGCGGGCCGCCGAGATCAAGACTCTGCGCCGCGATCCCGTCACCGGCGCCTACCGGCCGGGCTGACACGCTCCGCCGACCTTCGAACGACGGGACGTCGCCGTCGTTTCGAGGGC
Source organism: Bradyrhizobium sp. SZCCHNRI1009 (assembly GCF_032487575.1). Classification (NCBI taxonomy): domain Bacteria; kingdom Pseudomonadati; phylum Pseudomonadota; class Alphaproteobacteria; order Hyphomicrobiales; family Nitrobacteraceae; genus Bradyrhizobium; species Bradyrhizobium sp. SZCCHNRI1009. The sequence goes on from NZ_JAUEUL010000002.1 coordinate 499,557, forward strand.
CCTATTGCCTTGATTCCTGATGGCCCCGCCGATACGGTCCGCGCGCTTTTCCGACGCCTGCGAAAGACCGATACCGACGATGGACTCGCTGCCTCTGCACATGCGCCCCGAACGTTCGTTCCAGGGCTTCATCCTGGCCCTGCAACGGTTCTGGGCCGAGCAGGGCTGCGTGATCCTGCAGCCCTACGACATGGAGATGGGCGCCGGCACCTTCCACCCGGCGACGACCTTGCGCGCGCTCGGGCCGAAGCCGTGGAATGCCGCCTACGTGCAGCCGTCGCGGCGGCCGAAGGACGGCCGCTACGGCGAGAATCCGAACCGGATGCAGCACTACTACCAGTTTCAGGTGATCATGAAGCCGTCGCCACCGAACCTTCAGGAATTGTACCTGAAGTCGCTCGGCGCCATCGGCATCGACGCCGCCGTGCACGACATCCGCTTCGTCGAGGACGATTGGGAGAGCCCGACCCTCGGCGCCTGGGGGCTCGGCTGGGAGTGCTGGTGCGACGGCATGGAAGTGTCGCAGTTCACCTATTTCCAGCAGGTCGCGGGCTTCGAATGCGCGCCGGTCGCGGGCGAGCTCACTTATGGGCTCGAGCGCCTGGCGATGTACGTCCAGGGCGTCGACCGCGTCTATGACCTCAACTTCAACGGCCGCGACGGCGACGCCAAGGTCACCTATGGCGACGTCTTCCTGCAGGCCGAGCGCGAATATTCGCGGCACAATTTCGAGCATGCCGACACCGACATGCTGTTCGAGCAGTTCAAGATGGCCGAGGGCGCCTGCCGCAAATATCTCGACGCCGGTTGGCGTGACGGCAATCGCAAGGAGCACCAGATGGCGCTGCCGGCCTACGACCAGTGCATCAAGGCCAGCCACGTCTTCAACCTGCTCGACGCCCGCGGCGTCATCTCCGTCACCGAACGCCAGAGCTACATCCTGCGCGTCCGCGAGCTTGCCAAGGCCTGCGGCGAGGCTTGGCTGCATACGGAAGCGGGCGGGGCGGGCGCTGGATAGAACGAACGCGGCTGCGTCCGGGGCCTCATGGTTCGAGACGCGCCGCCGGCGGCGCTCCTCACCATGAGGGTCTTTCGGATCTCGCCGCAAAATCAGACCTCGTCCTGAGGAGCCCGCCTTCGCCGGGCGTCTCGAAGGACGGTGGGAGGCAAGCTGCTTTCCACGAGTTTAGCAATTCGCGATGGCCTGCCCCTCCAGGGGAAGGTGGTTCTTCGTGCAGAGAGACTTGAGACATGCCCGACCTTCTCCTCGAACTGTTCTCCGAAGAAATCCCCGCGCGCATGCAGGCCAAGGCGGCCGACGATCTGCGCCGCATGGTCACCGACAAGCTGGTCGCCGAAGGGCTCGTCTATGAAGGCGCCAAGGCGTTCGCGACGCCGCGGCGGCTGGCGCTGACCGTGCACGGCATTCCCGCGCGGCAGGCTGACTTGAAAGAGGAGCGCAAGGGTCCGCGCGTGGGCGGCGCTGACGCGGCGATCCAGGGATTTCTGAAAGCAACCGGCCTGTCCTCGATCGAGGAAGCCACGATCCAGCGCGATCCGAAGAAGGGCGATTTCTACGTCGCGCTGATCGAGAAGCCCGGCCGCGCCACGCTCGACGTGCTCGCCGAGATGCTGCCGGTGATCGTGCGCACATTCCCGTGGCCGAAATCGATGCGCTGGGGCAAGCGCTCGGAAAAGCCTGGTGCGCTGAACTGGGTGCGTCCGCTGCACGCGATCACCGCGACCTTCGGCCTGGAGACCGAGGAGCCCGACGTGATCAGCTTCGCCGTCGACGGCATCGAGGCGGGACAGACCACGTTCGGCCACCGCTTCATGGCGCCCGCGCCGATCTCGGTGCGCCGCTTCGAGGACTATGAGGCGAAGCTGCTCGACGCCAAGGTCGTGCTCGATCCTGACCGCCGCAAGGACACCATCGTCACCGACGCCAAGCAGCTCGCGTTTGCGCAAGGCTATGAGCTGGTCGAGGACCCCGTATTGCTCGATGAGGTCGCGGGCCTGGTCGAATGGCCGGTGGTGCTGATGGGATCGTTCGATCCGGAGTATCTGAAGGTCCCCGGCGAGGTGATCCGCGCCACCATCCGCAACAACCAGAAATGCTTCGTGGTCCGCGATCCCAAGACGGGAGGTCTTGCGCCGAAGTTCATCCTGACCGCCAACATCGAGGCCACCGACGGCGGCAAGACCATCATCGCCGGCAACGAGCGCGTCATCCGCGCCCGGCTGTCGGACGCGAAGTTCTTCTACGAGACGGACCTCAAGACGAAGCTCGAGGACCGGCTGCCGAAGTTTGAGCAGATCGTGTTCCATGAGAAGCTGGGGACGCAGGCCGCGCGTATCGCCCGCATCGAGAAACTGGCAGCCGAGATCGCGCCTACTGTCGGCGCCGATGCCGCGAAGACCGCGCGTGCGGCCAAGCTCGCCAAGGCCGACCTGCTGACCGAGGTCGTCGGTGAGTTTCCGGAAGTGCAGGGGCTGATGGGCAAGTACTACGCGCTGGCCCAGGGTGAAGATGCGTCGGTCGCTGCCGCTTGCGAAGAGCACTACAAGCCGCAGGGGCCGGGAGATCGTGTGCCGACCGACAAGGTCGCGGTGGCCGTGGCGCTCGCCGACAAGCTCGACACGCTGGTTGGCTTCTGGGCGATCGACGAGAAGCCGACAGGCTCAAAGGACCCCTATGCGCTGCGTCGCGCCGCATTGGGCGTGATTCGGATCATCCTTGAAAATGATTTGCGCTTAGATCTTGAGGAAATCGTATTGGCGAGTCGCGGGTTCGACATTGAGCAGGAAGCTCAAGCTGTCCATGATCGAATAGTCGCCAGCGTACTTGCGGATCACACTAAGGCTGCGGATCATCTGGCAGAGTTGGAAGCTGCTGGGGGGGGAACTGACGGCTATATCAACCTCAATGAGCTGCTGAGTCGGGCAGAGGCTGCCGGACGGATAGCGGACATTTCACACATTGATGCTGAGAAGATCGCAAACGCATACGCGGAGCGATTCTCGAAGATTGAGTTCACCGCTGCGAGAGGGCTAAGCCGCGACCTTCTCTCCTTCTTCGCCGATCGCCTGAAGGTGCAGCTGCGCGAGCAGGGCGCCCGCCACGATCTCGTCGACGCCGTGTTCGCGCTCGGCGGGCAGGATGACCTGCTGATGGTCGTCCGCCGCGTCGAGGCGCTCGGCAAGTTCCTTGACAGCGACGACGGCAAGAACCTGCTCGCTGGCACCAAGCGCGCCTCCAACATCCTCGCCATCGAGGAGAAGAAGGACAAGCGCAAGTTCGAGGGTGCGCCGGATGCCGCGCTCTACAAGCTCGACGAGGAGAAGGCGCTGGCCAAGGCGATCGGCGAGGTCGCTGCGGAAGCGGGCGCCGCCGTCGCCAAGGAGGACTTCGCCGCGGCGATGCGTGCCATGGCGAAGCTGCGTCCGGCGGTCGATGCGTTCTTCGACAAGGTGAAGGTCAACGACGACGACGCAGCCATCCGCGAGAACCGACTCAGGCTGCTGAACGAGATCCGTAGCGCTACGCGCGCGGTCGCGGACTTCTCCAAGATCGAGGGCTGAGGATGGACCACCCGACGCTCGCCGCCTATGACCGTGAGGCGGCGGCGTTCGCGGCCGACTGGCATGCGCAGCCGGCGCCGGCCGATCTCCACGCCATCATCAGGCGCTGCTTCGTGTCCGGTGGCCGCACCGCGGACATCGGCTGCGGCAGCGGCCGCGAGGTCGGCTGGCTGAATGCCAACGGGTATCCTGCGGAAGGTTTCGACGCGTCGGAGGGACTGCTGGCTGAAGCCCGCACGCGCTATCCGAACGCGTCGTTCACGCATGCCGAACTGCCTGCCCTCGCCAGCATCGCGGATGCAAGCTTCGACAATTTGCTGTGCGAGACCGTGCTGATGCATCTCGATCGCAGCGACGTGGTGCCGTCGGTGCGGCGGATGCGCGCGATCACGAAGCCCGGTGGCGTCCTGTATTTGAGCTGGCGGGTGACGGAGCAGGCCGATCAGCGCGATGGGCACGGCCGGCTCTATGCGGTGGTCGACCTCGCAACCGTCCGCGCGGTCTTTGCAGGAGATACGACGCTGCTCGACGAGCAGGTCGTCAGTAAGTCCTCAGGCAAGATCATTCACCGCATGGTGGTGAAGAAGGCCGGTTGAGTGAAGGGGCGTCGCGCTGCATCCTCTGGCTCGTCATTGCGAGGCGCTCTTGCGCCGAAGCAATCCAGGGGCTCCGACGGCAGACTGTCTGTGTGGCCCCTGGATCGCGTCGCTGCGCTCGCGATGACGACCAGAAGCGGTATCCCACAAAAGTAAGCCCCGCCCGGCGGGGGGAACCGGGCAGGGCCTTTACATCTGGCCGCTTGCGGGGGCGTTGGCGACCAAATGCAGCTCTATAACTACTCAACCACCTCAATGATCCGCCGGGATCGCGGCTCGACGAGAACAGTTTCGCCGTTCACCACGGTGTATCGGTAAGGTGTCGCGCCGAAGCGCTGCGGAACGTCGTAATATGTAACACCGGACTCCGGCAGCACGGCGCCAACAACTACGCGATCGGGGATCACATAGTTGGGAACGCGCTCGCGGACGACATATTCGCGAAACTCCGGCCGGCGCTCGACCGTGATCACTGGAGCGTCCTCCTCGACCACGACGCTGCGGCCGACGCCCGTCGTGTAGGATTGCGCCTGTGCGGTCGCCGGAATCACGACTGCGGCCACGAGGGCAGCAAGGGTGAGATGGGTTCGCATGGACGGGACTCCTGAGCTGTTGATCGCTGAGAGAGACCGGCGCGTGCCGGCACCTGCTTCCCAATGCCCGCAACAGATCATCGTTCCGCGCGGCGGACGGTGGAACCGGCGGCATTTTTGCGGCAGATCCGGTGGTGGGGGAACCGGAACTCGTGCCGTGCGTCTCCTATTCCGCCACGATGGGCCAGGATAAAGTCCGGCCAAATCGAATCGCCCCAGCCTCGTCCTTCAATCATTCAGAGCTCGTCGATGACCCTGACCGTTGCCCATATCTCGCCGATCATGTCCGTGATCGCCGGCGTCCTGATCCTGATCATGCCGCGCCTGCTGAACCTGATCGTTGCGATCTTCCTCATCCTGAACGGTCTGATCGGCATGGGCCTGCTGAAGTGGCTGCACTTCTAGTCCCAAGGTCGGGAACCCCCGAGCTTGCGCCGTAGCGCTCAAAGTGGTGTAAGGCGCGCGATTTCTCCTCCCATTTGCGGATCGAAGCACCTCATGGCCAAAGCGGTAGCGAAGTCTAAGAAAGTTACAGCGAAATCAAAGCCTTCCAAGCCGGGTAAGGCCAAGACCGCAGCACTCGCTCCGCCGCGCAAGGCGCTCAAGACGGCGTCGAAGCCCGTTGCCAAGGCTCCGGCCAAGGTCGCGCCCAGGTCTGCACCGAAGGCGCCAGTGAAAACCGCTCCGAAGAAGCCGGCCAAAACGGCTGCCAGGCCGGTCGCCAAGGCTGCGAAGGCGTCGGCGGCAAAGGCCCCGGCCAAGAGCGCGGCCACCGCGATCAAGCCGAACAAGTGGGTCTACACCTTCGGTGACGGCAAGGCCGAAGGTAAGGCCGGTCTGCGCGATCTGCTCGGCGGCAAGGGCGCCAATCTGGCCGAGATGGCCAATCTCGGCCTGCCGGTGCCCCCGGGCTTCACCATCCCGACCTCGGTCTGCACCTACTTCTACGCCAACGACAAGACCTACCCGAAGGAGCTGCAGTCGCAGGTCGACAAGGCGCTCGACTACATCGGCAAATTGACCGGCAAGAAATTCGGCGATCCGGAGAACCCGCTGCTGGTCTCGGTGCGCTCCGGCGCCCGCGCCTCGATGCCGGGCATGATGGACACCGTGCTCAATCTCGGTCTCAACGACCAGACGGTGGAGGCGCTGGCGTCGCTGTCGGGCGATCGCCGCTTCGCCTTCGACAGCTATCGCCGTTTCATCACGATGTATTCGGATGTCGTGCTCGGCTTCGAGCACCATCATTTCGAGGACATCCTCGACAGCTTCAAGGACGCCCAGGGCTATCAGCTCGACACCGACCTCTCGTCCGAGGATTGGGAGATGCTGGTCGGCAAGTACAAGGAAGCCGTCGCCACCGAGACCGGCAAGGACTTCCCGCAGGACCCGCATGACCAGCTCTGGGGCGCCATCGGCGCGGTGTTCTCATCCTGGATGAACGCGCGCGCGGTGACCTATCGCAAGCTACACGACATCCCGGAATCCTGGGGCACCGCCGTCAACGTCCAGGCCATGGTGTTCGGCAACATGGGCGACACCTCGGCCACCGGCGTCGCCTTCACCCGCAATCCCTCGACCGGCGAGAGCAAGCTCTACGGCGAGTTCCTGATCAATGCGCAGGGCGAGGACGTCGTCGCCGGCATCCGCACCCCGCAGGACATCACCGAGGATGCCCGCGTCGAGTCCGGCTCCGACAAGGCGTCGATGGAAGTCGCGATGCCCGACGCGTTCAAGGAGCTGACCCGGATCTACACGCTGCTCGAGCAGCACTACCGTGACATGCAGGACATGGAGTTCACGGTCGAGCGCGGCAAGCTGTGGATGCTGCAGACCCGCAGCGGCAAGCGCACCGCCAAGGCGGCGCTGCGCATCGCCGTCGAGCTCGCCAATGAGGGCCTGATCTCGGAGAACGATGCCGTGCTCCGCGTCGACCCGGCCTCGCTCGATCAGCTCCTGCACCCGACCATCGATCCCGCCGCCAAGCGCGATGTGGTCGCGACCGGCCTGCCGGCCTCGCCGGGCGCGGCCTCGGGCGAGATCGTGTTCTCCTCGGACGAAGCCACCAAGCTGCAGGCCGACGGTCGCAAGGTGATCCTGGTCCGCATCGAGACCTCGCCGGAGGATATCCACGGCATGCATGCCGCCGAGGGCATCCTGACCACGCGCGGCGGCATGACCTCGCACGCCGCCGTCGTCGCGCGCGGCATGGGCAAGCCCTGCGTCTCCGGCTGCGGCACCATCCGCGTCGACTACGGCCGGGGCACGATGAGCATCGGCTCGCGCACCTTCAAGACCGGCGACGTCATCACCATTGACGGCTCCGTCGGCCAGGTGCTGGCCGGCCGCATGCCGATGATCGAGCCGGAGCTGTCCGGCGAGTTCGGCACCCTGATGGGCTGGGCGGACGCCGTGCGCGAGACCGGCGTGCGCGTCAATGCCGACACCCCGGAGGATGCGCGCACCGCCATCAAGTTCGGCGCCGAGGGCATCGGCCTGTGCCGCACCGAGCACATGTTCTTCGAGGAGACGCGCATCCGCACGGTGCGCGAGATGATCCTCTCCGAGGAAGAGCAGGAGCGCCGCGCCGCGCTCGCCAAGCTGCTGCCGATGCAGCGCGCCGACTTCGTCGAGCTGTTCGAGATCATGAAGGGGCTTCCCGTCACGATCCGTCTGCTCGATCCGCCGCTGCACGAGTTCCTGCCGCACACCCAGGCCGAGGTCGAGGAAGTCGCCCGCGCGATGAATACCGATCCGCGTCGCCTGGCCGACCGCGCCCGCGAGCTCTCCGAGTTCAACCCGATGCTCGGCTTCCGCGGCTGCCGTCTGGCGATCGCCTATCCGGAGATCGCGGAGATGCAAGCGCGCGCGATCTTCGAGGCGGCGGTCGAGGCCGAGAAGCGCACCGGCGAGGCCGTCGGCCTCGAAGTGATGGTGCCGCTGATCGCGACCAAGGCCGAGTTCGATCTGGTCAAGGCGCGCATCGACGCGATGGCGCAGGCGGTGGTCCGCGAGACCGGCGCCAAGCTGGAGTACCAGGTCGGCACCATGATCGAGCTGCCGCGCGCAGCCCTGATGGCCGGCCAGATCGCGGAAGCCGCCGAGTTCTTCTCGTTCGGCACCAACGATCTGACGCAGACCACCTACGGCATCAGCCGCGACGACGCCGGCAGCTTCCTCGGCGCCTACGTCGCCAAGGGCATCCTCGAGATCGATCCGTTCATCTCGATCGACCGCGAGGGTGTCGGCGAGCTGGTCAAGATCGGCGTCGAGCGCGGCCGCGCCACGCGGCCCACGCTCAAGGTCGGCATCTGCGGCGAGCATGGCGGCGATCCGGCCTCGGTGGCGTTCTGCCACAAGGTCGGCATGAACTACGTCTCGTGCTCGCCCTACCGCGTGCCGATCGCGCGCCTCGCCGCCGCGCAATCCGCGCTCGGCAAGGAGATCGCGAGCCAGGCCTGATCTTGCTGCGATCGATCTGATCTGATGAAGGCCGGCACATGTTGCCGGCCTTTTTCATTGGTGAGGTTCGTCACGATGGGGTGCGCACGTGACGCAAGGCGCACTCCTTCTCCGACTCTGCCGTCATTCCGGGGGCGCTCCGGAATGAGGAGTGGAGAGAGCAACGGCGCAGGTCCGATGGAACACTCCGCCGCCGTCAATCATGCGCAGATGATTTTCATTCACCGCGTTCGTTGATCGAATGTTCACCGTTCTCGTCGGCGCGCTGTTTACCACACATATCGATCGCAAAACGCTCTGCAACTTCCCCGCTTGCCTGTCTCACGATTGCAACGCGGATTAACTCCTCGGCAACCTAAACCCGATACGAAGAGAGAAGATCGAATTGCACGGAAGCACTGTTGTTCGGTCGATCCAGTAAGCGTTGCGTTGAGCGTACCGATGTTAGTTCTGCGTCCCGGTCCGAAGGGCGCGCGATATGCGTCCTTCGGACTCGGTCTCTGCGTCTTCGCTCTGATGCCGACAGAGACCGGGTATCAAGACATCGCTTCTCTGCTCGCCCGCCAGCCGGGCGTCGCCGAGCGTTGGCAGAAGCGCGTGTTCTCGGCTGCGGCCTCCATTCAGCTCGCTACCTACAGTTTCGGCCGTCCGATCGGAACCTCGGCGCCGCAGGCGGGGAGCATCCGCCTCGCGAGCCTCGATGGCCGCGGCCTCGACATCACCGGGTCGACGCCGCGCAATCCGGTGCTGCAGGTTCCGCCGCGCTACCAAGCCTCCGACTTTCCCAAGGTCGATCGCACGCTGAAGGGCGATCGTCTCGTCGTGCGCCCGCCGACGGTGCCGGCGCAGCCGACCGAATCGGCCGCGCCCGTCGAGCCCGCGCCGTCCGAGCCCGCGCCAACGCCATCGACACAGCCCGATTCGAACTCCTCCGTGTTCGGCGCCAAGACGACGGAAGCGCCGGCGCAGGCGCCGCTCCCGCAGCGCGCTGCACTCGATCCCGAATTGCAGGAGGCGCTGAGCGCGCCGCCGCTCGCGCAATACGACGCGACGAAGTCCGAGATCCAGCCCTCGGGCGAGCTGAAGCCTGCAACCGATCAGATCCTGGTGGACGGCGCCGTCAGCTATGACGGCCTCAACGTCAAGACGTCCAATCTCTATTTCGGCACGTCGTCGCTGGGCGGTGCTGCCGGCACCATGGAGACATGGCTGCCGGGCGAGGCGCCGCTGATCGTGATGCCGGATCCGGACCTCAAGCCGATGGCGGTGCTGTCACAGCCGGCCGACGATGCTGCCAAGGCCGGTGATGGCGGCGAGAGCATCGCGCCGAAAGGCGAGGTCAACGCCGACAATCAGCGCGACAGGACTCCGGCTGAACGCCTGGGGCTCACCGACGAGAAGGCGCGCTTCAAGTCCGAGAAGTGCCTCGCTGAAGCGGTCTATTTCGAATCCCGCGGCGAGGCGGTGCGCGGCCAGATGGCCGTGGCGCAGGTCGTGCTGAACCGGGCGTTCTCCGGCTACTATCCCACCACGGTGTGCGGCGTCGTCTACCAGAACAAATACCGCCACTTCGCCTGCCAGTTCACCTTCGCCTGCGACAACAATCCGGAGGTCATTCGCGAGCCCGAGATGTGGGACCGCGCCAGGAAGATCGCGAAGGCCATGCTCGACGGCCAGATCTGGCTGCCGGAGGTTGGCAAGTCGACCCACTATCATGCCTATTGGGTGCGGCCATCCTGGGTCGCCGAGATGAAGCGGATGTACAAGTTCGGCGTCCACACCTTCTACCGGCCGAAGAAGTGGGGCGACGGCAGCGACGCGCCGAGCTGGGGCACGCCACAGCAGACGGCGGCCATTTCGGCCGAGCTCACCGAGGCCGCCAAGAGCGAGGCCGAGATCAATCCGAACTGGACGCGGCGCTAGGCGCTGAGCGAGCGTGGCAGGCGCACCGTCGGCCGCGCGCTGAGCTCGTCGGCGATTTCGCGCGCCGCCGTGAGCGTCGTCATCGTCCGCTGCGCAAAGCCCGGATTCTCGGCCGGGCAATCGGCGCGGCAATGCGCGCCGCGGCTCTCGCGCCGGCTCCAGGCCGCGGTGGCGATCAGCAGCGCGGCGCTCGCCATGTTGCGCAGCCTCGGGCTGCCGGCGTCGCGCTCCATCCTGGCAATCGCGGCGATGGCCTCGGCCAGCCGCTCCTCGTCGCGGATGACGCCGAGCTGGCTCGTCATCATCTCGCGCAGCGACACCTCCGCAGCGCCCGCACAGGATCCGGCCGGATCGGCGAACGCAACGTGCTGCAGGGTGGAGGAGGCGGTGAACGTCCGGCCGGAGATGTCGTCGGCAATCCGCCGGGCGAACACCAGCGCGCCGAGCAGCGCGTTGCCGGCGATGTGATTGGCGCCATCCGTTGCCGTCGCGGCGACTTCACCTGCCGCCCAGAGCCCCTCGATCGTGCTGCGGCCCCGCGCGTCGACCGCGATCCCGCCCATGTGGAAATGCGCCGCCGGCGCCACTGGAATCGGCTGGCGGGTCGGATCGAGCCCCGCGGCGGCGCAGGCCCGGTGCAGCATCGGATAGCGCTCGGCGACGTCGTCATCGAGCACGTCGCGCGCATCGAGAAAGGCGCCGCGTCCGGCGATGATCTCGGCCATGACGCCGCGGGCCACCGTGTCGCGCGGGGCAAGATCGACCAGCGGATGGCGCGGCAGCATGAAGCGCTGGCCGCGCCGGTTGACCAGGATCGCGCCGGCGCCGCGCAGACTCTCGCTCACAACCGGCGCCGGATCGCGACCGGTCATCATCGCGGTCGGATGAAACTGCACGAACTCCGGATCGGCAATCACCGCACCGGCGCGCGCGGCGATGGCGAGACCGATGCCGGTGGCGTGCGGCGGATTCGTGGTCGCCGCGAACAGCCGGCCGATGCCGCCGGTGGCCAGCACGATTGCCGGCGCTGCGATCAGCATCGGCGCGGCCGCGTCGTCATCGGTCGGCCGGAGTTGCAGGCCACGCACCGCGCCGTCTTCCGTCAGCAACGCGTCGGCGACATGGCCCTCGATGATGCGGATCGAGGGCGTCGCGCGCACGGCTTGCGACAGCGCGGTGATGATCGCCTGTCCGGTGAAGTCCCCGCGAACGCTGAGAATCCGTCGCGCGGCGTGCGCAGCCGCACGAGACGTCGCCAGCCTGCCGCCGTGATCACGATCGAATGTCACGCCGAGGCGGACCAGGTCCTCGATCGCGGCCGAAGCATCGCGCGCGAGCGCCAGCGCAGCCGTCGCGTCGACCAGGCCCCCACCCGCAGCGATCATGTCGGCGGCGTGGGTATCGGGGCTGTCGCCGGATGACACCGCTGCCGCGATGTCGGCCTGCATCGTCGTGCCGAACGAGGCCTCGCCCAATGAGGTGGCGGAGATCAGCGTGACCGGCTGCGGGGCGAGCTTCAGCGCGCAGAACAGTCCGGCAACTCCGGCGCCGACGATCACGACGTGGCCGGATGTCTCGATCTGATCGTGGTCCATGTGCTGTCCAAATTCCACATTCCGTGCCCATGTGTACCGCGGTACCTGTTAGTTCTTCTTCAGAGACTTCCTTCGCTGTTTATTGGTGTTTGGCGACAAATAGCGGCCGTTCTGAAGGTCGCTCCCGCGCAGGATGAATCGTCGTTCGCGACTCGCGCATCAGGACGTTTCGCCCCCGGGACAAAGACGCATGAGCGGGTTCCGCCGCTGGAACTCGCTTCGGATGACACCTGTTCATGGCTGGCCGCCGCATCGAAATTTTTCATGGCTGGGTTCCGCTTTTGAGCTTGGGAGTTCAATGCAAATGCATTAACCGGAGAGGCGCGGCGGACAGCGACCGCGCCAGGGGAGGACACGGATGTCGGTACAGGCAGGCGATCTCGGCACCGTGTCCCGCAACCAGAGCTGGCGCACGCCGGTGGTCATCATCGTGTGCGGCTGCGCGATTGCGCTGCTGAGCTTCGGTCCGCGCTCCAGCCTCGGCTTCTTCGTGCAGCCGATGAGCCGTGAGTTCGCCTGGGGGCGCGACGTGTTCGCCCTTGCAGTGGCGGTGCAGAATTTGTTGTGGGGGCTCGGTCAGCCGCTCGCCGGCGCCATCGCCGATCGTTTCGGCGTGATGCGCGTGATCTGTGTCGGCGCGCTGCTCTATGCCGGCGGCCTGCTGATGATGCGCTATTCCAGCTCGCCGCTGTCGCTGAACATCGGCGCCGGCGTGCTGGTCGGCTTCGGCCTGTCGGGCTGCTCGTTCAACCTCATCCTGTCGGCCTTCAGCAAGCTGCTGCCGCCGGAGCGGCGCGGCATCGCGCTCGGCGCCGGCACCGCGGCCGGCTCGCTCGGCCAGTTCCTGTTCGCGCCCTTCGGCGTCGCGCTGATCGACCAGTTCGGCTGGCAGAGCGCACTGATGGTGTTCGCTTGCCTGATGCTGTTCATCGTCCCGCTCTCGCTCGCCGTGGCAACGCCGCCGGCCGCCGAGGCCAAGCCGACGGAGGCCGAGCAGCAGTCGTTCACGACGGCGCTGATGGAGGCGTTCGGCCACCGCTCCTACGTGCTGCTGGTGCTCGGCTTCTTCACCTGCGGCTTCCAGCTCGCCTTCATCACCGTGCATTTGCCGGCATTCCTGGTCGATCGAGGCCTGTCGGCGCAGACCGGCGGCTGGGTGATCGCGGCGATCGGGCTGTTCAACATCATCGGCTCGCTCAGCGTCGGCTGGCTGCAGAGCCGGCTGCCGAAGCGCTACATCCTGTCCTTCATCTATTTCACCCGCGCGCTGGCGACGCTCGCCTTCATCTCGTTCCCTGTGACGCCGGCGACGGCGATCGCGTTCGGCGCGGTGTCGGGGCTCGCCTGGCTGTCCACGGTGCCGCCGACCTCGTCGCTGGTCGCGATCATGTTCGGCACCCGCTGGCTCGCCACGCTCTATGGCTTCGCCTTCGTCAGCCACCAGGTCGGCGGCTTCCTCGGCGTCTGGCTCGGCGGCATCGTGTTCGAGCGCTACGGCTCGTATACGCCGATCTGGTGGCTCTCGATCCTGTTCGGCGTGCTGTCGGCGCTGATCAACCTGCCGATCGTCGAGAAGCCGGTCGCGCGTGCCGTTCCCGCGACCTGAGTTGCGCTGCCGACCCGATCGGCTAAACATGGCGTGAGACGAAGAAAGCGCAGGGAGTGCGGCTGTGGGAACGTTCAAGGCGATCCGGATCGACAAGGCGGACAACGGAACGACCGCGGCGCTGACGCAGTTCGATGAAGCTGAATTGATGGACGGTGACGTCACCGTGAAGGTCGAGTGGTCGGCGCTGAACTACAAGGATGGGCTGGCGCTGACCGGCAAGGCGCCGGTGGTGCGCCGCTTCCCGATGATCGCGGGGATCGATTTCGCCGGCACGGTCGAGCAGTCCAGCCATCCGGCCTGGAAGCCGGGCGATGCCGTGATCTGCACCGGCTGGGGCATGGGCGAGACCCATCTCGGCGCCTATGCCGAGAAGGCGCGGGTCAAGGGCGACTGGCTGGTCGGCCTGCCGCAGGGGCTGTCGGCCCGCGACGCGATGGCGATCGGCACCGCCGGCTTCACCGCGATGCTCGCGGTGCTGGCGCTGGAGAAGCACGGGCTGACGCCGGCGAGCGGGCCGGTGGTGGTGACCGGCGCGGCCGGCGGCGTCGGCTCGGTGGCGACGGCGGTGCTCGCCAGGCTCGGCTACCACGTGATCGCCTCGACCGGCCGCCTGGCCGAGGCCGACTATCTCAAGTCGCTCGGCGCCGCCGAGATCATCGACCGCAATGAGCTGTCCGGGCCGGCCAAGCCGCTGGCGAAGGAGCGCTGGGCGGGTGGCATCGACAGCGTCGGCTCCAATACGCTCGCCAACCTGCTGGCGATGACTCAATATGGCGGCGCCATCGCCGCCTGCGGCCTCGCTGCCGGCATGGATTTGCCATCGTCGGTGGCGCCGTTCATTTTGCGCGGCGTGTGCCTCCTCGGCATCGATTCGGTGATGTGCCCGCTGCCGGCGCGCAAGGCGGCCTGGCAGCGCCTCTCGACCGATCTGGATCGCGCAAAACTAGCTGAAATCACTCACGAAATTGCCCTGGACCAGGTCGCGTCGCTGGGTCCGCAGATCCTCGCGGGCCAGGTCCGCGGCCGTACGGTGGTAAGAATATCCTGAGGACGTTCAGACTTTTCAAACCATGCTGCTCCATTGTTGCCATGGTTGGTATGGTAAGCATGGGGTAAAGATACCGCCTTACCCGCTGCGTGGGGTTAAGTGGGAGTTTGATGCATGCTCGCGCGTATATTGCTGGGGACCGTGACTGCCGGTGCCGTGATTGCTCCCGCGATCGCGGGTTCGATGACCGCCGACGAGGCCCGCAAATTCGTCGCCGGGAAGGTGTTCGCCTTCACCTGTGTCGACGGCACCCGTGGCGCGGGCCGCATCCTCGACGACATGGGCGCCGCCGGCGCGGTGCAGTTCTCCGGCTCTGGCCCGGTGCGTCACATCCGTCTGCCCGGCAATACCCTGCAGATTCGCGGCCAGAATGTCTGCGCTGCCATCAAGGGCATGCCGTTCGAGCCGTGCTTCAACCTCGACAAGAAGGACGACCGCAGCTTCCGCGGCTCGGTCTCCGGGCTGGGCGCCTTCGCCTATTGCGATTTCCAGCACCAGGGCGGAGCCACCATGCTGATGGCGCGCGCCGTGGCGCGGCCGCGCGCACGCGCTGCTGCGCCCGCGGCTGACGGCTCGCACACCGAAGTCGCGGCGCGGGTCGAGACCCCGCGGGTGGAACGCAGCAAGGTTGAACCCTTGAAGGCAGATGCTGCGAAGGCCGCCAAGGCGGACAGTTCCAAGACTGAGAACATCAAGGCCGAAAACGCGAAGGCTGAGATGACCAAATCCGATAACGCGAAGTCGGATGCGGCGCCGGAGCTGCGTCGCTCGACCGATTAGTTGTTAGTTCACCGATCATTGAAAAACCAGCTCCCTATTAACATAGAGCAATATTTTAAGCTGACCGCACGTTAGTGGTCATTGCGCCGTAGTCGTACGGAATCTTAAATTCATGCCTCGGTAGCGACTCGTGTGCAGTTTGCGACCAGGGGGGTGGCCCATGAGAAAGGGTCGTTATGTCGCTTTATTTCTTCCGGATCAGCCAGGGCCGCTATTCTGGCGCTGCTGACCAGCCTTATGAATTCGCCAACCGGGAAACCGCCTGGAACGAGCTGACGGCTGTCTGCTCCGACCTGATCGGTGGGATCTCGAAGTCGTTGCAGCAGGGGGCCGAGTGGCAGATGGAACTGCTCGACGAGGCCAAGCAGCCGGTGTTCCGGATTCGCCTCGTGTCCGAAGCGGTCGGCTGAGGTCCGGCTGTCCGGGTGATTGGGTTGTGGGCCGTCGGAGCCCGGCCCGGTTTGCCGTGGCGCCGATCGCTCGTGCGGGGCATCTTTCGATGAAGTCTGCGTCCACTCCGGGCGGGTCGGCCGCAACCCGGTAGAGTTCGGCCCTAGCTCCGCGTCGTGCCGCGGCCAACTCATCTCCGATAGATACGCACGATGATCAGCGTCGTCGGTAGCTGCGGCGCCTGCCAGTGCGGGTGGCGGCAGTGATCGCCCTTTGCCCGGCGCACCGTTTGAAGCTCCTGCTTCGACGCAATCCTGCAACGGTATCGGGAGACTTGGTCCAGCGCGGGCCGGTTTCGGAGCACCGCGTCGTTGCGCACGATGATCATTTTATGCGGTTTGTCCGTAATCTTACGGTTCCCGCATTAACCTCCGATAAGCCTGTTTCGCGCCCAATGAGTTCCGTCAGCGACGACGTGCGGGTCCGGAATTTTCGGAGTCTGCCGATCTCCTGACCTTCGACCGCGCAGCGCAGCGCAGACCTGAATGTTCGGGCCGTCCGTTGGCGCTGGCAGAACGCGGCCGAACCACGCAGTCAGCTGGGGTCCTCCGTGTCAACAATGTCCATCCGTACGAAGATCATATCGGTCATCGCCTTCATGCTCGTCACCATGTGCGGGCTCGGCGTGCTCGCTGTCACCAGCCTGCAGTCGATCAATGCCAACACGGTCGACATCGCCCAAAACTGGCTGCCGAGCGTACGCGCGATCGGCGAGCTGCGCGCCAACATCAACCTGCTGCGCATCGCCTTGCGCGCGCATGTGATGTCGGAGACGGCCGAGACCAAGCAGTCCGCGGAGAAGCGCGTCAACGGAATCCTCGAGACGATCAACAAGGACCGCAAGACCTATGAGCCGATGATCACCTCGGCCGAGGAACGTGCGATCTACAACAACTGGGTGCAGTCCTGGGAGAAGTACGTCGTCGCGGTCAAGCAGGTGATGGACGAATCCAACAAGAGCGTCGGCAAGATCCCGCACGAAGCCACCGAAATGCTGGAAAAATCGGCCGCCGCGATCGCGCGCGACGCCGACAAATACTTCATCCAGGACATCGAGTTCAACAACAAGGGCGCCGACAACGCCACGCGGCAGGCTGCCGAGAGCTACTCGCGGGCGATCTGGCTCGTGGCATCGATCATTGCCGCGGCCGTCATTGCCGGCATCGCCGTCGGATTCTATCTCGTGCAGAACGTCTCGTCCGGCATCGCCTCGATCATCAAGCCGATGCAGGAGCTCGCCAAGGGCGATCTCGGCGCGGAGGTGACGCATCGCGGCGAGCCGACCGAGATCGGCGCCATGGCCGATACGCTGCAGGTGTTCAAGGAGGCGCTGATCGCCAAGAAGGAGGCCGACGAGCTCGCGGCCCACGATGCCGAGGCCAAGATCGAACGCGGCCGGCGCGTCGACAACATCACCCGCCAGTTCGAGGCGACGATCGGCGAGATCGTGCAGACGGTATCGTCGGCCTCGACCGAGCTCGAGCATTCCGCGGGCGCGCTGTCATCCACGGCGACGCGCTCGCAGGAGATCTCCACGATGGTCGCGGCGGCCTCCGAGGAGGCCTCCACCAACGTGCAGTCGGTTGCCTCTGCGACCGAGGAGCTGTCGTCCTCGATCACCGAGATCAGCCGCCAGGTGCAGGAATCGGCCCGCATGGCCAACGAGGCGGTCGAGCAGGCGCGTACGACCAATGATCGTGTCGGCGAGCTGAGCAAGGCGGCCGCGCGCATCGGCGACGTGGTCGAGCTGATCAACACGATTGCAGGCCAGACCAACCTGCTGGCGCTGAATGCGACCATCGAGGCGGCGCGCGCCGGCGAAGCTGGCCGCGGCTTCGCGGTCGTCGCCTCCGAGGTGAAGGCGCTGGCCGAGCAGACCGCCAAGGCGACCGACGAGATCGGCCAACAGGTGTCCGGTATCCAGGCCGCGACGCAGGAATCGGTCGGCGCCATCCGGGCGATCTCCACGACCATCGAGAAACTGTCGGAAATCTCGTCGGCGATCGCGGCGGCCGTGGAAGAGCAGGGTGCCGCCACGCAGGAGATCTCGCGCAACGTCCAGCAGGCATCGGAGGGCACGCAGCAGGTTTCCGTGAATGTCGTCGACGTGCAGCGCGGCGCCACCGAGACTGGTACGGCTTCCACGCACGTGCTGGCCGCGGCGCAATCGCTGGCCTCGGACAGCGACCGGCTGAAGCGTGAGGTGGCGACGTTCCTGGAGTCGGTGCGCGCGGCCTGATCTGTCCGACGAGCGGGATTAGATCGCGTCCCGTAGTCATACGACGTTCAGCATTAACGGAACTTTGCGGTAATCGGCGGCACCCTGCTCCCCAGCAGGTGCCGCTTTTTCGTCTCCACCGCGGCGCGGTCGGTCACCGCGGAAGCCGGCCTCCCTCCAGGCGGCCGACAGCGAGATGCTTTCCCTCGGAGGATCAGGACGTGTCCAGGCTTTCCATTCGTCTGAAGATCATCGCGGTCATCGCCTTCATGCTGGTGGCGATGTCAGGGCTTGGCCTGCTCGCGGTGCGCAGCATGCAGTCGATCAACGTCCGCACCGTCGACATCGCCACAAACTGGCTTCCCAGCGTGCGGGTGCTCGGGGCGCTGCGTGCCGACATCAACGTCTACCGGCTCACACTTCGCGCCCACGTGATGGCGCTGTCGGCGGAGGCCAAGGCGAACGTCGACAAGCGAATGGCGGCCATGCTCGACAACGTCAGGAAGGACATCCGGACCTATGAGCCGCTGATCTCGGACCCCGAGGAGCACAGGCTGTACGAGGCCTGGAAGAAGGCTTGGGAAAAATACACGGTTGAGGCCGACAAGGTCCTCGATGTCTCCCGCAACAGCGTCGGCCGCCTGCCTGATGACATCGAGGGGCTGTTCAGGGGCACCGGCGTTGCGTCGGCCGAGTCCGAGAATCTTCTGATCAAGGCGATCGAGTTGAACGACAAGGGCGCAGCAACGGCAACTCAGGAGGCTGTCGATGGCTACAACAGCGCCTTCTGGATCATGGCAACCATCCTGATCGCGACGATCGCTGCGGGCATCGGCGTCGGCTTCTACCTCGTGCAGGACGTCTCGGCCGGCATCGCCTCGATCATCAGGCCGATGCAGGCGCTCGGGCAGGGCGATCTTTCGGCCGAGGTGCCACACCGCGGCGAGCCGACCGAAATGGGTGCGATGGCCGACACCTTGCAGGTGTTCAAGGAGGCCCTGATCGCCAAGAAGGAGGCCGACGAGCGCGCCGCCGCCGACGCCGAGGCCAAGATCGAGCGCGGCCGCCGCGTCGACAACATCACCCGCCAGTTCGAGACGACGATCGGCGAGATCGTGCAGACGGTGTCGTCCGCCTCGACCGAGCTCGAGCACTCCGCCGGCGCACTGTCATCGACCGCGACCCGCTCGCAGGAAATTTCTACCCAGGTCGCGGCAGCGTCCGAGGAAGCCTCGACCAACGTGCAGTCGGTGGCCTCGGCCACCGAGGAGCTGTCGTCGTCGATCACCGAGATCAGCCGCCAGGTGCAGGAATCGGCGCGGATGGCGCAGGAGGCCGTCTCGCAGGCCCGCCAGACCAATGATCGCGTAGGCGAGCTGTCGAAGGCAGCGGCACGCATCGGCGACGTCGTCGAGCTGATCAACTCAATCGCCGGCCAGACCAACCTGCTCGCCTTGAACGCCACCATCGAGGCGGCCCGCGCCGGCGACGCCGGCCGCGGCTTCG
Source organism: Bradyrhizobium sp. SZCCHNRI1009 (assembly GCF_032487575.1). Classification (NCBI taxonomy): domain Bacteria; kingdom Pseudomonadati; phylum Pseudomonadota; class Alphaproteobacteria; order Hyphomicrobiales; family Nitrobacteraceae; genus Bradyrhizobium; species Bradyrhizobium sp. SZCCHNRI1009. Next base: position 518,919 of record NZ_JAUEUL010000002.1, read on the forward strand.
CGGTGGTCGCCTCCGAGGTCAAGGCCCTGGCCGAGCAGACCGCCAAGGCGACCGGCGAGATCGGCCAGCAGATCGGCAGCATCCAGGCGGCAACGCAGGAATCGGTCGGCGCCATCCGCGACATCTCCGGCACCATCGAGAAGCTGTCGGAAATCTCCTCGGCGATCGCGGCGGCCGTCGAAGAGCAGGGCGCGGCGACGCAGGAGATCTCGCGCAACGTCCAGCAGGCCGCGCATGGCACGCAGCAGGTGTCGTCCAACGTCGTCGACGTGCAGCGCGGCGCCACCGAGACCGGTTCGGCGTCCTCGCACGTGCTGAGCGCCGCCAAGTCGCTCGCGACCGACAGCGACCGCTTGAAGCGCGAGGTCGCCTCGTTCCTGCAGTCGGTCAGGGCCGCCTGATCGTCACTGCGCCGGCTGAGCCGGCGGCGCCTGCTGCTGCCGCCGGAACAGCACCTTCTGGTACAGCCAGCCGATCGCGACCAGCACCAGGCCGAGTCCGATGAACGACAGTGCGCGCCACACGCCGGTCAGCGCCGACATGTCGACCAGGAACGCCTTCAGGATCGTCAGCGCGATCACGATGGCGGACGCCAGACGCGCGCGCTGCGACTGCACGATGAGTCCGATCCCGAGCAGCACCACGCCGAAGGCGAGCCAGGCGATCGAATAGGTGTACTGCTCGGCGGCGCTGGTCGGCCCTGCCGTCAGATCGGGGCCGTGATAGATCCGGCGGATCTCGAGGCTGACATAGGACAGCGCCAGGATCAGCGCGCCCGCGGCCAGCGTATTGCCGTAGCCGGGCGGACGGCGGCCTGCGACCGCGTAGGACAGCAGCAGCATCAGCACCGCCGGGAAGGCATAGGCCAGGATCAGGATGTTGAGCAGGCCGCCCTTGATCGCGACATCCGAGATCATCGGGTTCTCGAACATCAGCAGACCGAGCACGGTGGCGCCGCCGGCGAATCCGGCGAGGATCACGGCGCCGATGTTGTGCACGATGCTGCCGCTGCGCTCCCGCAGCCGCTCCAGGCCGATCGCCAGCGCCAGGGCCACGCAGACGTCGAGGCCGATCTCGGCGAGCGACGGCACCGCCAGCATGTCGCCGTCATTGACGGCGTGGCGGATCTCCAGGAAGGCGAGCAGGGTCGTGAACAGGATCGCGGCGGCCTCCACCGCCCGTAAGGGGGCGTCGTCGCCGTGGCGGCGCATCAGATAGCTCGCGCCCCAGAACGACGCCGCCGGAACGCCATAGCCCCACAGCAGCCAGTTGAAGATCGGCGTGGTGCCGACATCGGCGCCGACGATGCGCGGATCATGGCCGATGCGCAGCACCACGAGCCCGGCAAAGACGGCCGCGAGCGTGCGCAGGAACGGGATCGGCCGGCTCTCGTAGATCCAGGCGGTGCCGAGCGACATCAGCGCCAGCGCGATCGTCAGCCAGCCTTTTTCCAGCGCGAAGGTCAGCGCCAGCGCCAGCGCGGCCAGCGTGCCGGTCGCGAACAGCGCGATCGAGACACCGAGGCCGGGACGCTCCTCGCGCCGCGTCAGCGCCTCGGTGGCGACGGCAAACGCGGCGGCGAGCACGACGGCGACGATCGCGAACGGGATCGAGCGGTCGAGATGGGCGATGCGCGCGTAGAGCGCGACCAGCAGCGCCAGCGGCGTGAACACGCCGGCCGCCGACCACACCACCGGCACGGCGGCGTTGTGCGAGCGTCCCTGCGCGAGGAAGCCGGCGCCGCCGAAGCCGAGCGCGAAGATTGCCGCCGTGACCAGATGCGAGGTGACCGATGCGCCGAGCGGGTTCGGTCCCATTCCCGGCAGCGCGCCGCCGGGCAGCACCAGCAGGTCCGGATTGTCGCGCAGCGCCCATTCGGCGAACACGAGGAACACGGTCGCAGCGGCGGCGGCCACCGCGCCGGCTGCGCTCGGCGCGCGCCAGGCGACCGCCAGCGTGGCCGCGACCAGCAGCGTGAAGCCGATCAGCGCCAGGCCGTCATGGAAGCTCGCGAGCACAACCAGCATGGCGCCGAGCAGATAGACGGCGAGCCCCACTGACGAGATCGGCTCGACCTCGTCATTGTCGGCTGCGGGCCCGAACATGAAGCCGCAGACCACGATCAGCGCGGCCAGTGCAAGGCCGGTGACGACATGGAAGACGTGCGGCGCCACCGTCTCGATGCCCGCGTCGAGTCCGGGCAGGGTCCACAGGAACGACAGCCCGATCGTGGTCATCGCGAGCCAGCGCCACAGCCGCACGCGCGCCAGCGCGAACGCGGCTGCGGTGACGATGGCGAGGTAGATGTAGAGCGCCCAGTAGTTCGGCTCGCCGGTCGACACCAGCACCGGCGTCGTGAATGCCGCGACGAGGCCGAGCCCGGCCAGCGCCGGGCCGTGCAGCAGCGCCGCCGCCAGCGTGCCCAGCGCGACCACGCCGAGCAGCACGAAGGCGATCGCGGGCGGCAGGAAGTCGTAGAGTGCGTAGGCCGCGTAGATGGTGGCGAAGGCGACCGCCGTGCCGGCCGCGGTGAGGATCGCCGGGATGTTGGCGATCGGCAGCGCCGCGATCTGCGAGATGCTCTCCCTGCGCCGCGTCCATTCGCCGGCCGCGAGCAGCGCGGCCGCAAACAGCGCGCCGAGCGCGACGCGCACCTCGGGGCCGACGAGGCCGGCCTCGATCGAGTAGCGCACCATGAAGAAGCCGCCGAGCGCCAGGGTCAGCCCGCCGATCCACACCACCCAGCGGGTGCCGATGCGCTCCTCGAAGCCGGCCGCGGGCTGCGGCACGGGTGGTGGGGACACGAGCGGCGGCTGATCGGCCGCTGCGTCGCTCGCCAGCGCCGCGGGCTGGAGAGCAGGCTCGGTCAGCTCCGGCAATGGAGGCGGCATTGGCGGGGCTTCAGCGGGCTCCTGAAGCGGGCTGAGCGGCGGCGCGACCACCGGCGCGGCCGCGATCGGGGGGGCGGCCTCGAGCTTGGCCAGCCGTGCCTGCACCTCGGCCAATCGGTCGGACGTCCGTCGCGCGAAGGCGAGCGCCGCGAACGCCACCAGCAGGGCGATCCAATCCAGGGGCCAATCGAACATCACGCGGAAATCCTGAAATCGATGCCGCCGGGAGGCGTCACGGGTGGAGGGAAGCTGCGAGCCCTTGCGGACCCCGGCGAATCGGCCAACTGCTCCGGCGGGCCGCACGATGGCCGTCGTTCCCTCTGTGTCAAACCGCGGAACATAAGTTCAAAGCGCGCCGGTATGCGGCTACGCAGCGCCGCAACTCAGTCCAGATCGATCCGGAACGGCGCGCTGTCGACCATCATGGCGCCGGGCCCGATCGCGTCCAGCGCGCGCACCATGCGGCCGTTGCGGCCCAGCGCCCTGTCGGCCAGGCTGACGATCAGCCGGTTCGGCGAGGCGATCGGCGAGGCCTGCCGGATCGCCCAGGCGATATCGAGCTCGTCACGATGGGGGTTGAGCGCGCAGGCCGCGGCGAAGGCGCTCGCGGTGGAGCGGCTGATGCCGGCATAGCAGTGGATCACCAGCGGCGCCGCACGATCCCAGCCGCGCACGAACTCCAGCACCTGGGCGACGTGATCCTCGCTCGGCGCCATGAAGCCCGGCAGCTGCTCGGTGATGTCGTCGACCGAGACCCGCAGATGGTTCTCGGGGCGGATCGTCTCCGGCCGCCGCACCTGCTCGACATTGGCCATGATGGTCAGCACGTGGCTGGCGCCGGTCAGGCGCACGGTCTCGGGCAGGGCGGCGAGTGAGCAGACGTGGATCATGGCGAGCCTTTGAACGCCCGATTATACGAATGGGGGCACAAGGGCAAAAGCGCGTTTTGCAAAAGCGCGTTTTGGATGTCTGCCGTCGGGCTGGCGCATGTGTGCGCCGACAGCCCTCAGCGCGTGTTCTTGAGCTGCCGCAGCTCCTGGCGAACCAGATGGGCCTTGCCCTCGATCTCCGCGTTGAGCCGCTCGATGTGGTCCACGAGACCGTCGCGCAGACCCTCACGGCGTGCCTGTGATGAATGGACCGGCTGTCGAGCGCCCGTCTCTGCCCACGGACGCCGCAGGATGAGAGCGTACAGCGCCACCATCGCGGCCACCGCGAGCGGCATGCTCAACGCATAGATCTGGCCCATCGTCATCGGAGCCCTCCAAGGACCCATTGCCCCACCAAATGTAGGATCAAACCGGCCATGAAGCAAACCGGGGCCGACACATAGATCAGCGTCGGGTCGGTATTTTGCGGCAGGAAGCCATAGATTTCCTGTCCAATCGGCACGAAAACGCCGACCGAAACGATCGCGGTCGCCAGCGTGTTGGCCCAATTGGCCAGCAGCTTCAGGCGCTCGTTCTGGCGCTCTTCGGGCGTCAGCGGCATCTCAGCACGCCCCCAGCACCGTATTGAAGCGGGTCAGGAACTGCTTCTCGGCCTTGGCCGCGCTCCAGGGCGTCAGATAGTCGGTCACGGTGGCGTCCGGCAGGCCGGGATCGCGGCCGAACAGCTTCTTCGCCTCGCTGTCCGAGAAACCGGCGAGGCGCGTCGCCTCCAGAAAAGCGGCGCCGCGGTCGGCCGCCTTGATCTGGCGCTCGATCTCGGGGGCAATCTCGGCCGGCAGGCCGAAGCGGATGTGGATCGCCCCGAGCAGCCGCTTCTCGACTGATTTGTAGCTGCCGCCGAGCACCGCCTTGAACGGCGAGATCATGTCGCCGATGACGTATTCCGGCGCGTCGTGCAGCAGCGCGGCGAGCCGCAGCTTCGCATCGATGTTGGGCTTGCGCGCGCGCATCACCGTCTCGACCAGCAGCGTGTGCTGCGCGACCGAGAAGATGTGCGCGCCGGTGGTCTGGCCGTTCCAGCGCGCGACGCGCGCGAGCCCATGGGCGATGTCGGCGATCTCGACATCGAGCGGCGAGGGATCGATCAGGTTGAGCCGCCGGCCGGACAGCATGCGCTGCCAGACGCGGTCGTGCCCGCTCGGGGCCTTGTCAGTCGTCATTTGGGAGGCTTGAGGCGCGGGGCGCGGCGCTTGCCGCTGCAGGTCTCGTGGCAGAAGCAGGTGACGAGATGGTCGTTGACCATGCCGGTCGCCTGCATGAAGGCGTAGACGATCGTCGGCCCGACGAACTTGAAGCCGCGCGACGACAGCTCCTTGGAGATCTTGATCGACAGCGGCGTCGAGGCCGGCACGCTGGCGGTGGTCTTGAACTGGTTGACCTTGGGCGCGCCGTCCATGAAGCCCCACAGCAGCTTGGAGAAGCCGGGACCCTTGTCCTGGATGTCGAGCCAGGATTTCGCGCTGAGAATCGTGCCTTCGATCTTGGCGCGGTTGCGGACGATGCCGGCATCGTTCATCAGCGCGTGGATCTTCTTGTCGCCGTAGCGCGCGATCTTCTCCGGCTGGAAATCATCGAAGGCGCGGCGGAAATTGTCGCGCTTGCGCAGGATCGTGATCCACGACAGCCCGGCCTGGAAGCCGTCGAGGATCAGCTTCTCATACAGCGCGCGGTCGTCATATTCCGGCACGCCCCATTCGGTGTCGTGATAGGCGACATAGAGCGGATCGCTGCCCGGCCACGGGCAGCGCGTCAGGCCATCGGGATGGACGACAGCAGCGCGACCCATGAGACCGGCTCAGGCGACCGTCTGCTTGGGCGCGCCCTGCAGCGCGTCGGGATCGGCGATGCGCAGAACGAGGCCGCCCGCGGTGAGCGGCGTTCCCGCCTCCAATGCCTCGGCGGCGCGGTCGATGCGCAGTAGCGCCATGCCCTTCTGCGCGGCGGCCGAGCCCATCGTGCCGACGGTCTTGTCGCCGGCCAGAATCGGCGTGCCGGGCTCCGGACCCGGCCCGTCGAGCAGCACCTTCGCCGCGCGTGTGCGCGTGGTGCCGCGATGATGCATGCGGCTCACGACCTCCTGGCCGACATAGCAGCCCTTGCCGACGTCGACGCCGTGCAGCCGGTCCATGTTGGTCTCGTGCGGGAAGGCGTCGCCATACATGAAGTCGAGCCCGCCGCGCGGCACGCTGCAGTCGATGCGGTGCGCTTCATAGGCGGCGGAATCGACGAGCTCGGCGCCGAGCCGTGCGGCGATCTCCGCCAGCGCCTCCTGCGGCGCAATGACGCGTGCGCCGAGGCTCTCATGACGCGGATCGGCGAAGCTCGGCTCCGGCGTGGCGCCGATGGCGCCATCCCAGACCGCGATCACGCCGACCTGGTCGGACAGATTGCTGACCGCAACCTTGGCCCTGAGCTTGTAGAGATTCAGCTTGTCGGTGAGCGCCTGGGCGAGCGCGCGCGGACAGTCGAGCAGGAAGCGCTCGCCGGCGTCGGTCGCCGGCACCTGCGCCACCAGGAAATCAACGATGATCTTGCCCTGCGGCGTCAGCAGCGCGCCAAACCTGGCCTCACCCGGCTGGAGCTTGGTGACATCGGTGGTGAAGAGACCGTTGAGGAACTTGCGTGCATCCTCGCCGCTGACCTGGACCACGCCCCGGTCGTCGAGAAACGTCGCCTTCATTCGAAAAACCTCTTGCGACAGGCCGCACTGAAACGTAAGCCGCCCAGGCATAAACCACAAGGCTGAAACGCCGCCGCGCGGTGGCTTCATTCTAAAGATCGAGACTCGCGTGCCGCCGGAGGCCAGCAAATGGGCAGGCGCGCAGCATGATCGAGCTGTCTTGGGGTTGTCAGGAGAATGAAATCCTATGAGGGCTTCATGAGCGCGCGGTTCGACGTCATTCTGAAATCCGGCACCGTGGTCAATCAGGACGGCGAGGGTGTCCGCGACGTCGGTATCTCCGCCGGGCGCATCGTCGAGATCGGCAATCTCGGCGCCGCCTCGGCCGCCGAGATCATCGACTGTACCGGCCTGCACGTGCTGCCCGGCGTGATCGACACCCAGGTGCATTTCCGCGAGCCTGGCCTCACTCACAAGGAGGACCTCGAAACCGGCTCGCGCAGCGCCGTGATGGGCGGCGTCACCGCCGTGTTCGAGATGCCCAACACCAATCCGCTGACGGTGACCGAGGAGGCCTTCACCGCCAAGGTCGAAGCCGGCCGTCATCGCATGCATTGCGACTTCGCCTTCTTCATCGGCGGCACCCGCGAGAACGTCGAGCAATTGCCGGTGCTGGAGCGCGCCGAGGGCTGCGCCGGCGTGAAAGTGTTCGTCGGCTCCTCCACCGGCTCGCTGCTGGTCGAGGACGACGACAGCCTTCGCCGCATCTTCCAGGTGATCCGCCGCCGTGCCGCGTTCCACGCCGAGGACGAGTACCGCCTCAACGAGCGCAAGGATTTGCGGGTCGAGAACGATCCGCGCTCGCACCCGGTGTGGCGTGACGAGGAGGCGGCGCTGCGCGCCACGCAGCGTCTGGTCAATCTCGCGCACGAGACCGGCAAGCGCATCCACGTGCTGCACATCTCCACCAAGGAGGAGATCGTGTTTCTGCGCGACCACAAGGACGTCGCCACCGTCGAGGCGACGCCGCATCACCTCACCCTGGCGGCGCCGGAGTGCTACGAGCGGCTCGGCACCTACGCGCAGATGAATCCGCCGGTGCGCTCGGCGGATCATCGCGACGTGATCTGGTGGGGCGTCCACCAGGGCATCGTCGACATCCTCGGCTCCGACCACGCGCCGCACACCGCCGAGGAGAAGTCCAAGACCTATCCGGCCTCGCCCTCCGGCATGACCGGCGTGCAGACCCTGGTGCCCATCATGCTCGACCACGTCAATGCCGGCCGGCTGTCGCTGCAGCGTTTCGTCGACCTCACCAGCGCCGGCCCCGCCCGCATCTACAACATCGCCCGCAAGGGCCGCATTGCCGCCGGCTACGACGCCGATCTGACCATCGTGGACCTCAAGCGCAGCGAGACCATCACCCACGAATGGGTTGCCTCGAAAGCCGGCTGGACGCCGTATGATGGTGTGCGCGTCACCGGCTGGCCGGTCGGCACCTTCGTGCGCGGTCAACGCGTGATGTGGCAGGGCGAGCTGCTGACGCCGGCCACGGGCGAGCCTGTCAGCTTCATGGAGACGCTGCGGCCGTAACGGCGCTGCGTGCTAGTTTGCTCCGCTATGACGGGCTGCCAGACGCCAGATGCAGCGCCCGCTCCCCTTAAGGGGAGAGGGCGCATAGCCCGGTCGCTGCGTTCGTCCGGGCTGCGAGATTGGCTGAGCTGCGCCGCCCGATCTGATCGTTGGCCCGCGACATCCGAGGCCGTTCAAGCAAACAGCTTGTCGATATCGTCTTGCGAAATCGCCACGCCCACCCGCTTCGGGCCCTCCAGCAAGTCCGGCTCGGTGCTTGGGGCGGCGACCTCGGCGGCGAGCCGGGCCAGTTCCTCTTTTCCCCACATCCGGACCAGCCTGTTGATGTGGTCCTCCATGAACTTCAACGACTTGACTACGCGCGTGATCCGCTGCCCGGTGAGGTCCTGAAACGCGCACGCCTCGAACACCTTGTTCGAGCTGTCGAGGATCTCGTCGCAAACCGCTGCGGCCGTCGGGTCCTTGACCTTCTGCAACTTCGTGACGCTGGTGCCGATCGTCTCCATGCTTTCGAGGATCGCGTTCCCGGCCACCTCCGTATTCTCGACGATCGCGTCGAGGGTGTCCGCCATCGTCGCGAAGTTGTTCTTGCTGTCGCCTTGAAGAGCTGCGAATTCCCGCCGCATGCTGTTGATGTGGGCGAACATCTCGACCAGGAGCGTTTTCAGCATCCTCTCTTCTTCTGGCGCAATCATCCGAAATCCCCGACTCTTCCTTAACGTTTCCTTACTAATTCTTCACGCGACAGCTACGAGCCCCGGTCTGCCCTTCAGGCAAGGGATTTCGGTTCTGCGGGACCAGCTCGCGACACGGCTATCGAGAGTCCCCTTGAGCTCGAAAAGGTACCGCGGTCAGCGAGGTGAAGACTAGCTCCCCATCTTTCCCTGATTTCGTTAAGGGCGCATTTTCATTGACGTCAGAAGCCTTCAAATGGTGAAGGGTTTCGGACGCGACATGGTTGCCAAGGGCTGCCGTTGGGCAGGTCCTCGTCCGCTGTCGGATCCCAGCGCTACGACTGCCTTCGAGCCTGAATGAGCGCGTGGGGCTCGGCCAATGAAGGCGAATGTCCGCCGCCAGGGGCGATGCGGACGTGGGGGAGGAGCTGCGGTACGCCACCGCTGTCCACCTGACCGCCAGGGTCGATCGACATACGCTTGCCGAGCAGCAATTTGGGCGGCACCCGACGGTTCCACCCTCCTGGCAGGCCCCGGCGTCTGCAATCCCCAGGGATCAAGAGGCCGCCCCTTACCCAGACGTCGTTCGGTTCACGGGCCGGCGCTCGGCCTCGGCAGCGGTGCTGACGCGGCCAGGCAATTCGACTATCCTTCGAGGCGGACCATCAAGGCGGGGCACGACAGGGGTCCACGAGGGGACGTCGATGAGCATAGTAAGAAGCGCGCTGGCCCAGAAGAGTAGCGCCGTGATCCATGTTCGTTCCGGCGACATGGTCGTCGAAGCCTTGCGCAAGATGCGCGACAACCGGGTCCGGTCGGTGCTGGTCATCGATGACGGCGTGCTGGTCGGCATCGTGACGCAGGGGGACTGCGCCATCAAGGTGCTGCTGCCCGGGCTCGATGCGAAGCAGACGCCGGTCAGCCAGGTGATGACGGCCAACCCGGTGACGGTCAGGCCGGACCACCGGCTGGACAGTTGCATGGCCATGATGTCGCAGCGTGGTTTTCGCCATCTGCCCGTGCTTGACGCGGGCAAGGTCGTGGGCGTGATCTCGATCGGAGACGTGGTCAAGAACATCATCCGGGATCTGGAGCACGACGTGGACGATCTGATGGGCTACATCATGAAGGACGGCCCCGGGGGCTGACGGGGGAACGCGGTGTCGTTGCCGTCCACGGATGTTTTGCTTGTGGGCCTTTGCGGACTCTTCGCGTCGACAGGATGGGGTGAATGGTTGCTAGCCGGCGTCTTCATCCCAGCTATCCTCACTCATTTTGGGCTGGCTGAAGATGCTCTTTTTGAGATCGTTGGGTAGTAGCCGAACGCACCAATTATGGTAGTGAACTGCCTTTGTGAATACGTCATTGTAATAAGTTTGTCCCCAAGCTAAAATGTATGTTTGTCCCTGGAGAGCTCTTGTTGCGTCAGCTAACGAGAGTGTTTTCGGAAATTGGTAAACGTCCTTGTCTTTCTCAATTGTAACTCCATTGTAGGGGGGTGTCGGTTTTATTGTTTTGATCTCTGGGCACGATTTCATAATGCCGAAATGGCCGTTGATCCCGTTGTCAAACGATTTCATTTCCCACCATCCGATCACACGTTTTGCATCAGTGCTTCCGACGTTTGTCCAGTGAGAGCTGATTTCCCAGTAGATAGTGTTGTCATCTGCGGCAAGATCTCCGACAATGTCTCTAGGTGTTATCGGCCTGATCGCCAATTGCTCGCGCCTGAGATTGGCGCGCAGTTGGGCGATAGTAACAAGGCGTTGGGCTTTCATTTCCTCCAGCTGACTTTTCATGACGTTAAGTTGACCGCTTATTGAATCGGCCTGCCTTGAGGAATCGATGGCAAGAGAAATTGTGAAAGCCGCCATAACGACTGTCGCAACTGCGGTTACTAATGCATTTTGTTCGCGCAGTTGCAGCATGGCGGTGCTGAGCAGGGATTTTACCATCCGAAAGCTGATCAGATTTGATCTCTCTGGCTTAGGGGAGGATGTCGGCTTTGCCTCTTTGGGGATATTATTCTTTTTGGAATCTCTAAGGATGTCCCAAAGCGGCAATGCTCCCATGATGAGGGCTGCCGCGATTAGTTGAATTGCGATAATCCAAAGGTCATGCCCCACCGTGCTGCAAAGTTGTTGTGGCAGTTTATTGAGCATGTTGGTTCGCTGAGTGTATTCTCCGATGAAATCGGACCGAAGTACAAGCGTGGGTTTTTGGGCGGCGCGCCGGGAAGGCGCGCCGACGTCGGGCAAATCACTCGCGCGATTTGGTATCATGCGGCGCCAGTTGGCTTGCTGCGCCTCCGGCAGAACGCCTGCGCCGGAAAACGGATTTGTTGCGCTGGCTCAACACGATCCTTCGCACCGCCGGGTGCCGGCAAAAATTGTGCTTTCGTTTTTGCAGAATTCGTGATAGGCATCCATCCATCCCGCCTCAACGAGAGGGGCGTACGCGCGGTCGTCACGAGACGCGAGGCGGGGAGGCGGTGGACGTGTCGGGTTGCAGCGCGGCTTTGGCTAGCGCGGACGAACAACATCGATGCGGACGACGAAGCCGTGTGGTCCTGGCCTCCCGATGCTGAGGTCAAGCCTGCTGTTCGACGCGAGAGCGTCGGCGCAGGTGATGGGGGCAAGACAGCCGGTCCCCAGGGAGAGCGCGGAGTAAGCGTTAAAACCATCGCGCAGGGAAGGCTGGGCTCATCCGGCTGCACCTGTGGTTCCTGCCCCGTGCATTCTTGTTCGCACGGGGGCCATGGGCGTCAGCCGACGCCCAGCCTTCCCTGCGCCCTCGATTGAATGAGGGACGAACGCCGGTCATTGCTCGGACGCATCGCGCCGCGAGGACGATGAGGCATGTCCCAACGCTGTTTGACATATGCAGATGAATGCTGACGTGAGCGAAACGCCGATGCAGTCGCAATCACAATACGACTGCGCGTTCGAGCGGTAGGGTGGGCAAAGCGACCGCCCGCAGGACGGTGGCGTGCCCACCGTCGTGAGGCCCACTCGGAACGCGATGGTGGGCACGGCGCGCAACAGTTCGGCATGATCCGCGGGCAACGTGGCGCGCCTTTGCCCACCCTACGGTTCGTCGTTTGGAGTCGGTAACGCGAGGAAGGCGAACCTACTGCGTCGCGCGCGACAGCGAGAACTCGCCGTTGCGGACGCGCTCCGGCAGGCCCTCGACGAAGGTCGCAACCGCGTCCTCGCCATAGGTCGTCACGAGCTCGGCGAGCGCCGCGAACAGGCTGGCCTGCGCCAGGCAGTCGCCGTCGACGCCGTCATGGCGCGCTTCCGCCCAGGCTTCGTTGAGGTAGCTGAGCGCGGCCTGCTTCTGCTCGTGGTCGGGCAGGACGGCGGGGAGGGCGCTGAAGGTGACGGGAAAGCTCATTGAATTCAGTCTGGCGGGGCCGCGAGGCATGTTGATTCCGAACGCGGGCGCGCCGGACCCGTGTGGTTTACCACGCAGGCGGCGGACGCCTAGGCCAGTTCTTTAGGAAAGGTTAACAAGGTTAACGCAATCGGGGATATCCCCGGCCGTCAGTTGGCGTAGCGCGCCGTGAGGTCGCGCGAGATCTTGGACCCCTCGTCGATGTAGCGGCGGATTGCCACCATCGCGGCCGGCGTGCAGGTCCGGTAGGTCTGCTGGAAGCCGTTATAGCCGCGGTTGAAGCCGGCGATCATGCGGGCGCGGCGCTCGCCCGACGGGGTCTCGGCATCGATCAGGGCCTGCATCTGGTTGCGCCATTTGGCGCCTTCATTGCTGCCGCAGATGCCGCGGAGGTAATGCAGGGTTCCGAGGATCTCGGCCAGCCGTTGCAGATCGCCATCGAACGGCGCGGCCGCATCCTGCGCGCGCGCCGGCACGACGGCGCAGGCGGCAACGAGCATGAGGATGGCCAGGAGGCGCTTGGGGATCATGGGGAACACCGACGTCATATGCCTTTGCCCCGTCGCGGACGCAAGGCGCCTACACCAGGGTCCGTGCGGCGGCGATGATCTCCGGCAGCCCGTCGGTCAGCGTCAGGCCCTCCAGCGCATCGGGGCGGCGCCACTGAAAATCGTCCAGTTCCGGGTCGAGCCGGGGCTCTCCGGCCCGCCAGCGCGCCGCAAAGGGAAGGATCACGTAGTGGCCGCCGCCGCCCTGGGCCGGCAGCACCTCGCGCCAGCCGGCCAGCCCGACGATTGTGATCGAGAGCGCCGTTTCCTCCATGACCTCGCGCGCGAGGGCCTCGTGCAGGGTCTCGCCGAACTCCACCCGGCCGCCGGGCAGCGTATAGACGCCCTTGGCCGGGGAACGCGCCCGGCGTACCAGCAGGAGCCTGCCGTCGCGGAAGATCGCGGCGCTGACGGCGAGCTGGGGACGGCGGGGCGGCGTCGGGTCGGTCATGCCAATGGCTCCAGGCGGGGTCTGCACCGTAGCGCGAAGACGACCGCGCCGGCAGCCCGTGCAACTCAGAAGCTCGCCATGATGGCGTCGACGGCGTCGACCTCATCGACTTCGGCCACGGGCTCCGAATCGAATTCGATGTCGCCATTGATGATGCCGCCGGCCTGGGCCACCAGCGGCTTGACCCAGTTGGCTGCCTGCTCGGCGAGCTTGGCCTTGGTCGCGTCCTGCTTGGCATCGCGCATCGCGCTGCCGACCGCGAGCAGGATGTCGGTCATGGTCTTCGTGAGATGATCGAACTTGTCGCGAATCGCCGGGTCGGCCTGCTCATAGGCCTCGATGACGAGATCGCGGGCCTTGAAATTGGTGTGCGTGAAATGTTCTGGATAGGTCAGCGGCGACCACGCCAGAAAATCCTCGGCGCATTCCGGAATATCGGGAATCATTTCGAGCAGCATCACGGCTTCGTTGAAATGATTCAGATAGTCGGTGGCGAGCCCGGTGCGCGGATTGATGTTGGCAGCGCGCAGCATCGCGGCCCGCGCCGGGTCAATGGCGCTGCCCGCCGGTCGTTGGGTCGTGCGATCGGTAGGCACGGAATGGGTCGCCGCTGCGGTCATCCGCTGCAGTGTTGGCAACCCAAGTTAAAAGGTGCTGAACACACGACGATTTGAGTGAGATTATGTGTGGACGCTTCGTGATCACTTCACCACCCGCGGCTCTCAGGCAGATTTTCGGCTACCAGGAACAGCCGAACTTTCCGCCGCGGCACAATATCGCTCCGACGCAGCCGATTCCCGTAGTTCTTCTGGATCAGGACATCAGGCATTTCCGGCTCATGCGCTGGGGATTCATTCCGGCCTGGGTCAAGGATCCCCGTAGTTTCACGCTGCTGATCAACGCGCGTTCGGAGTCCGTACGCGAGAAGCCCGCGTTCAAGAACGCGATTCGGCGGCGCCGCGTCCTTGTGCCCGCTGATGGGTATTACGAGTGGCAGATGATCGACGGTCGCAAGCGGCCGTTCTTCATCCATCGCAGCGACCGCGCGCCGCTCGGCTTCGCGGCTCTCGCCGAGACCTGGATGGGTCCGAATGGCGAGGAGGTCGATACGGTGGCGATCGTCACCGCGGCTGCGAGCCGCGATCTCGCCACGCTGCATCATCGTGTTCCCGTGACGATCAGGCCGGATGATTTTTCGCTGTGGCTCGACTGCCGTTCCGACGATCCCGATGAGGCCATGAGGCTGCTGATCGCGCCTCGCGAGGGCGAGTTCACGTGGTACGAGGTGTCGACGCGCGTCAACACGGTGGCCAACGACGACGAGCAACTGCTGCTGCCGATGACCGCGGAGATGCGCGCCGCCGAGGACGCGCAGCGCAAGCCGGCGAAGAAGGTTGCATCCCGCAAGGTTTCAACTGTGGCCGATGACGGGCAGGGGAGTTTGTTCTGAGGCGGGATGTATCGACAGAGAAGGTCGTCATCGCCGCGTATGCCGTCGCCTCAAGACCGGCGACCGAGCGTTGGCCGCGCTCAGCCAAAGATCCGCAACGCCGCGTGCTGCAGCAGCATGATGGTCTTGGCATCCTGTATGCGGCCGTCGGCGATCATCGTGAGCGCCGCGTCGATCGACAGTTCCGGCACCTCGATCTCCTCGCCCTCATGCGCGAGGCCGCCGCCGGCGCTGACGCGCATCTCCGGTTCGTAGGCGGCGACAAAGAAGTGGATCTTCTCGGTCACGACGCCGGGGCTCATGAACGCCTCGAACACGAACCTGACGTCGTGCAGGCGGAAACCGGTCTCCTCCTCGGCCTCGAGCCGGATGCGCTCCTCCGGCGAGGCGTCGTCGAGCAGGCCGGCCGCGGCCTCGATCAGGAGATCGTCATGGCCGTTGACGAAGGCGGGATAGCGGAACTGCTTGACCAGGATGACGCTGCGCTGCGCGAGATTGTAGGGCAGGATCGCCGCCGCGTTGCCGCGGTCGAACACGTCGCGGCTCTGCATCTGCCAGGTGCCGTCGTCGCGCCGCCACTCGAACCTGGTCGAGGTCAGCGTGCCGTAATGGTCGGAGAGCACGCGCGTCTCGTGGACGCGGATGCGGTCGGAGATGCTCATGCTGGGCCTCTACTTCATTCCCGGCGTCGGCGGGCGGCCGTCGAGCCATTTCGAGAACACCACGCTGTCCTGCACGGCATAGTCGAGTGCCTGGTAGAACGCCTGCACCTTGGTGTTGTCGCCGCGCACCATCAGCATCAGCTTGGGCACACCTCGGCTGCGCAGCCAATCCTCGGCGGCAGCCATGATGGCGCGGCCAAGGTCGCGGCCGCGATGATCGGGATCGACGCTGACGTAGTAGACCCAGCCGCGGTGGCCGTCATGGCCGACCATCGCCGACGCCGCGATTGCGTCGCCCACGCGGCCGACCAGGATCGTGGAACTGTCACCGCGGCGGGCGAGCGCGATGTCGGCGGCCGGATCGTTCCACGGCCGCGTCAGGCCGCAACGCTGCCACAGCGCGATGATCGCGGGCACGTCGGCATCGGTGATGTCGGAGATCGCGAGAGCGGGGAGACTGTCCATGGGAGCGTCGAAAGCCTAGAGCACCTTGCCGGGATTCATGATCCCCAGCGGATCGAACTGCGCCTTGATCGCGCGCATCAGCGCAATCGCGGTCGGGTCCTTGACGTCGGGCAGCTCGTCGCGCTTGAGCACGCCGATGCCGTGCTCGGCCGAGATCGATCCGCCCATGCGCAGCACGATCTCGAACACGACCGCATTGACCTCGTGCCAGCGCGCGAGATAGTCGGCGGTGTCGGCGCCGATCGGCTGGCTGACATTGTAGTGGATGTTGCCGTCGCCGAGATGGCCGAACGGCACCGGACGCGCGCCGGGCATCAGCTTCACGACGGCGGCGTTGGCCTCCGCAATGAAGGCCGGGACTGCCGCGACCGGCACCGAGATGTCGTGCTTGATCGAGCCGCCCTCCGGCTTCTGCGCCGCGGAGATGTCCTCGCGCAGCTTCCAGAACGCCATGCGCTGGGCGAGGCTGTCGGCGATCGCGGCGTCGTCGACGATGCCGTCTTCGAGGCCTTGCTCCAGGATGGTCTCGAGCGTGGCGCGGGCATCGTCGCGCGACGACGACAGCTCCATCAGTACGAACCAGGGATGGGCGCCCGCGAGCGGCGCGCGGTTGCCGGCGGCGTGGCGGATCGAGAAATCGAGCGCGATCGCGGCGATCAGCTCGAAGCTGGTGAGGCTGCCCGCAGCCTCGCGTTGGGCGATCGCCAGCAGCTTCAGCGCGTCCTCCGGCGATTTGAGCCCGACGAACGCGGTCTCGATCGCGCGCGGCTTCGGGAACAGCTTCAGGCTCGCCGCAGTGATGATGCCGAGCGTGCCTTCGGCGCCGATGAACAGATTGCGCAGGTCGTAGCCGGTGTTGTCTTTCTTGAGCTTGGACAGCGCATTCAGCACCCGCCCGTCGGCCAGCACGACCTCGACCCCGAGCGCCATCTCGCGCGCGACGCCATAGGCGAGCGCGGCGGTGCCGCCGGCGTTGGTCGAGAGATTGCCGCCGATGGTGCAGCTGCCCTCGGCGCCCAGCGACAGCGGAAACAGCCGGTCGACCTCGGCTGCCTTCTGCTGCGCCACCTGCAGCACGACGCCGGCCTCGGCGATCATCGTGTTGGAGGCGGTGTCGACGTCACGGATCTTGTCCATGCGCCTGAGCGACACCACCACCTCGCCATTGTGCGGCGTCTGGCCGCCGACGAGGCCGGTGTTGCCGCCCTGCGGCACCAGCGCGATGCGATGCTGGCTGGCGAGCTTGCAGATCGCGGTGACCTCGGCGGTCGAGCCGGGGCGCAGCACCAGCGGCGAGCGGCCGTGGAACAGGTTGCGCTCCTCGGTGACGTAAGGCGCGACGTCGGTCTCCGCCGTCAGTGCCTGGCGCTCGCCGACGATGGCGGCGAACTGCGCGATCAGGTCGGGTGGCAGCGGCGGCACGGCAGGCTGGCTGATGTTCATCGTTGGTCGCTTCCAATGTTATCTCGGCGCGGCGGCGCGGCGCAGCCGGTCGTTGATGGCCTCGCCCAGGCCGTCATTCGGGATCGGCATCACGGCGATGCTGCGCGCGCCCTTGGCATCGAGGCTGCGAAGATAGCCGAAAAGATGCGTCGCCGCCTCTGCCGGATCGCCGGCGGGGGAGAGGTTGAGGATCGCGGCAGCTTCGCTGGCGCCGGGCAAGGTGACGGGGCCGAAGGCGAGCAGGGCCTCGCCAGGCGCGACATCGCTGGCGTCGAGGCGCACGTGAGCGTGCGGAGCATAGTGCGAGGCCAGCATGCCCGGTGCCAGTGGTTGCTCGGACGTCTCGGTGTCTGCGGCGGGCCGCGCCAGCGCACGGCCGAGCACGGCCTCGATCGCCTCGCTTGGAACTCCGCCCGGGCGCAGCAGCGTCGGCGCATCGAAGCAGCCGACGATGGTCGATTCGACGCCGACCGCGACCGGCCCACCGTCCAGGATGAGGTCGATTCGCCCGGTGAGATCGGCCGCGACATGCGCCGCCGTGGTCGGCGACACGTGGCCGGAGATGTTGGCGGAGGGCGCCACGACGGCGCCGCCGAACGCCGCGAGCAACGCCTGCGCGATCGGATGCGCCGGCACACGGATTGCCACCGTATCGAGGCCGGCGGTGGCGAGGTCGGCCACGGCGCAGCCGTCGCTCTGCGGCAGCACGAGGGTCAGCGGTCCCGGCCAGAACGCGGTGGCCAGACGCTCGGCGGTGGCATTGAAGCGGCCGATGCGCCGTGCCGCCGCGATGTCGGCGACATGGACGATCAACGGATTGAAGGCAGGCCGGCCCTTGGCCTGGTAGAGGCGGGCGATGGCTGCGGCGTTGGCCGCGTCGGCGCCGAGGCCATAGACCGTCTCGGTCGGGAACGCGACCAGTCCGCCGCGCGCGAACGTCGCCGCGGCCTGTGTGATTCCAGCCGCGTCGGCGGGCAGGATCCTGGTCTCGATCGCTGGTGTGTGTGCGGTGGGCATCGATGGTACAAGACGGTGGTGGCTTACGCGCTCGGCTATAGCGGGCGGGGACGTTCGAATGAAGCGCACAATTCGCCTGTCGCATTGCGCCCGCGCCATGGCCGCCCGACAAAGCCTCACGGCCTCAAGCAGTTAACCCCTCCGCCGACGATCGACGATTTCGATGCGATTTCCTGCCTTGTGTCCTTGCGAAGACGGAAACCCGACGCTATAAGCCGGCTTCCCAAGTCGGAGCGTGGCTCAGCCCGGTAGAGCACTGCGTTCGGGACGCAGGGGTCGCAGGTTCGAATCCTGCCGCTCCGACCATTTTTTGAGGCGCTCAGCTTTTTATCTCCCGAGAAGCGCAACGAAACGTACAATGAAATCACGCGGCGCCGCCCTGCACCATCCGGCATATCGGCTGTTCGTGAGCATTTGCCGCCTTCCTCCAAACGCCTCAGCCGCCTCGCCCTGGAAATCCTGATGGTGGGGGCCGTAGGTTTGCTCTAACTGCTCGACGGTCGTGCCGAGCCAACCGGCCGCTTGCCAATGGTCGGTGCCTTGCTGCGTCAGCGACGTCGCGGCCGTGTGGCGCAGGGAGTGACGCACGACGTCATCGCCAAGCCCTGCGTCTTCCAGAATGCCCCATGCCGAGCGGATCTTGCCGGCGAGCGGCTGGCGATCGTGCATGCGGTTGATCGAAGCGGATCTCCTTGCCGGTATCGAAAAGGCCGCTGCGCGCGGCTCTGCAGATCGGCATCCGTCGATCTTACGCCAGCGCACCAGATGCGGCCGCAGCCGATTGGCGATCTTGGCCGGCGGTCCGCCCTTCTTTGTTCTGCGGCCATCGCATGGAGGTCCATCCATGGATGCGTCGTCGTCGGCACCCATTGCGTCCGGCGGATCGTCTCCTCGCGCCGGGGGCTTAGAGCCCAATCAGGATGAAGCGGGCCGCCGGCCGGCGTGCTCGCACCCATCAACGACCTGTTCTTTCGTGTGCGAGGACTTGACGTAGTTCCTTGGTAGACGACAGCGCCTATCCAGCGTCCAATTCCTTCAGCTTCCGGTAAAGCGTGCGCAGGCTGATGCCGAGGGATTTTGCAAGCGCTTCCCGATTGCCGCGATGCGTCGACAGGGCGGTCCGAAGCGCTCGCGCTTCCCGTTCCTTCAATGACAGCGAGCTCTCATCCTCGGCATGCAGCAGCCTTGCTGCCGTTCGCTGCGCATTGTCGCGACCCGTGATGCCCGGCGCTCGCAACGCCAGAGCACGCTCGATCGTTGCGGCTGAGATGACATCGTCATCGCAGAGCAGGGCCGCGCGCTCCAACACGTTGCGCAACTCGCGAACATTGCCCGGAAAAGCGTAGCCCTCGAGCCGTTCGAGTGCCGGGGGGGACAAGGTGAGCTTTCGCTCCGGTGCCACGCGGGCAAGCAGCGCTGCGGCGAGAAGCGGTAGATCGCCGGGGCGGTCGCGCAATGCCGGCAGAAGGATCGGAAAGGTCGACAATCGGTAGTAGAGATCGTTGCGAAAGCGCCCGTCTGCCACCATGCGCTCGAGGTCCCGATGCGTTGCCGAGACCAGTCGCACGTCGGCGCGACGCAGCTCCGTGCTGCCGACCCGGCGATAGGTGCCGCTTTCGAGCAGCCGGAGCAGCTTCACCTGCATCGCAAGGGGGATGTCGCCGACCTCGTCGAGAAACAGAGTGCCGCCGCTGGCGGCTTCGACCAGCCCGCTCTTTGCCGTATGCGCGCCGGTATAGGCGCCCTTTTCGTGACCGAACAATTCGCTCTCGAACAAGGTCTCCGGCATGCTGGCGCAATCGACGACGACCAGCGGGTGCGAGGCGCGCGTGCTCGCTTCGTGAACGGCCGCAGCGACGAGCTCCTTGCCGACGCCGGACTCGCCAAGCAGCAAAACGCTCGCGTTCGATGGACCAACCCTCGCGACCAGTTCGAGCATCTGCCGAAACGGCGCAGAACGCCCGATCAACCCTCGCGCCGCCGGCTCTCCCTTGGCAATCCGAAGTGGCTCCATCTTCTCGACAAACCAGGCGTCGTGTCCCAACGTGTCGCGGACGGGCGTCAACTCGATGTTCACGTAGGCTTCGCCAATCGGCGTGTGATGCAGATGCAGCACGCGCTCGCGCTGACCGGTTTTCTGCAGGCGCGCACGCGGACAGCTTTCTCCGGCCTGATCGCAAGGCACGGTGAAATGGTGAGACACTTCATAACAGGTGCGGCCGACGACCGATTCGTTGGGGCTGAAGTGGGCGCGATAGGCCGCGTTTGAAGCGATGATCCGGTACTGCTCGTCGACGAGAATATGCGGCTCCGGAAGGGCTTCGAGATAGGATGCAAGTTCGGGCTTCCGGCGCGTGGCCTCTGGCAGCCGGCCCGGCACTCGCGCTTTCGACGTCATCCTGCTCCGCCGCTCCGTGTCGTTCCTTCGCTGCACTGTGCCATGGACTGCCAAATAATGCCAGAATTGGCATCATGGCACGGGACGCGATGACGGCCGTTTCGGCAACAGATTGAAATAACACAATAATTCATCACGCCGCCCGCTGGCACGGGTCTTGTTAAGCAATGGCCATGAATGACAGGCGCCTCTTCCGACATCTGGGCGTCGCGATCGTCGCCAAACTCGTGCTGCTCCTGGCGCTGTGGTGGGCGTTTGTTCGCGACGCCCGCATCGACGTCGATGCGCCGACCACTGCTGCTCATCTTGCCGGCGTCAATTCCGCGCGGCAGCCGCTGGGCTTGCCAGGAGCTCTCCCATGATTCCCGACCAACTCGTCGATCTATCGCGGCTGCAGTTTGCCGCGACCGCCATGTATCACTTCCTGTTCGTGCCGCTCACGCTCGGCATGGTGTGGCTGCTCGTGATCATGGAAGCCGTGTACGTGATGACCGGCGCCGTGGTCTGGAAAGACATGACCCGTTTCTGGGGCAAGCTGTTCGGGATCAACTTCGCGCTCGGCGTCACCACCGGCATCACGCTCGAATTCCAGTTCGGCACCAACTGGGCCTACTATTCGCACTATGTCGGCGATATCTTCGGAGCGCCGCTGGCGATCGAGGGCCTGATGGCCTTCTTCCTCGAAAGCACCTTCATCGGCCTGTTCTTCTTCGGCTGGGATCGCCTGCCAAAGACCCAGCATCTGATGGTGACCTCGCTGATGGCGATCGGCACCAATCTCAGCGCGCTGTGGATTCTCATTGCCAATGGCTGGATGCAGAATCCCGTGGGGGCCGCGTTCAGCTGGCAGACCATGCGCATGGAGATGGTCGATTTCTGGGCCGTCGTCTTCAATCCCGACGCGCAGGCCAAGTTCGTCCATACCGTCTCGGCGGGCTACGTCACCGGCGCGATGTTCGTGCTGTCGATCTCGAGCTGGTACCTCCTGAAGGGCCGCGACATCGAATTTGCCAAGCGCAGCTTCCGGGTCGCCGCCGCGTTCGGGCTGGCCAGCGTCGCGAGCGTCATCGTGCTGGGCGATGAGTCCGGCTACACGGTCGGTGAGGCGCAGCAGACCAAGATGGCCGCGCTGGAGGCGATGTGGGAGACCGAGCCGGCGCCGGCCGGGCTGAAGCTCCTGGCTGGCATCAACGAGAAGGCGGGCCGGAACGATTGGGAGATCGAGATTCCCTGGGTGATGGGCCTGATCGGCACACGCTCCGTCAGCAAGACGATCCCCGGCATCCATGAGATCAAGGAACACAACCGGCGGCGGATCGTCGATGGCATCACGGCGGTCCAGGCGCTGGAAGCGCTGCGCAAGGACCGTCATGACCAGGCTGCACTGGCCACGCTCGAGCAGACCAAGGGCGATCTCGGCTTTGGCCTGTTGTTGAAGCGATACACCGCCGACGTGGCCGAGGCGACGCCAGCGATGATCGATCGTGCGGTCGACGATACCGTGCCGCCGGTGTCGCCGATGTTCTGGAGCTTCCGCGTGATGGTCGGGCTCGGCTTTGCGATGCTTGTCCTGTTTGCGATGGCCTTTCTCAGCACGCTGCGGCTGCAATGTGCGGCGCGGCCATGGATCATGCGTGCCGCCGTGATGCTGCTGCCTGCGCCCTGGATCGCGAGCGAGCTCGGCTGGTTCGTCGCGGAATATGGCCGCCAGCCTTGGACCATCTACGGCGTGCTGCCGACCCATCTGTCGGTGTCGACGCTGAGCGTCGCCAGTCTCTACGGCTCGCTCGCCGGCTTCGTTGGCTTCTACACGCTGCTGCTGGTGGTCGAGATGTATCTGATGGTGAAGTTCGCCCGGATCGGCCCGGGCAGCCTCGGCACCGGCCGCTATCAATTCGAACCCAAGCCCGTCTGAAGGACGCCGTCATGCTCGATTATCCCACATTGAAGGTCCTCTGGTGGCTGCTCGTCGGGGTGCTGCTGATCGGCTTCGCCATCATGGATGGTCATGACATGGGCGTCGGCACTTTGCTGCCATTCGTCGGCCGCACCGACACTGAGCGCCGCGTCGTCATCAATACGGTCGGCCCGCATTGGGACGGAAACCAGGTCTGGTTCATCACCGCCGGCGGCGCGATCTTCGCCGCGTGGCCCGTGGTGTATGCAACGGCGTTCAGCGGATTCTACTGGGCGATGCTCGCCGTGCTCTGGGCCTTGTTCTTTCGCCCCGTTGGATTCGACTACCGTAGCAAGATCCACAACGTCACCTGGCGGCGGACCTGGGACTGGGGCCTGTTCATCGGCGGGGCGGTACCGCCTTTGATCTTCGGCGTCGCGTTCGGCAATCTGCTCCAGGGCGTTCCGTTTCACTTCGATCGCTACCTGGTCTCGACCTATAGCGGCAGTTTCTGGCAGCTCCTCAATCCGTTCGCGCTGCTTGCGGGCGTGGTCTCGAGCGCCATGATCACGCTGCACGGTGGCGTCTACCTGGCGCATCGCACCGAAGGCGCCATCCAGGCCCGCGCCGTCCGTGGTGCGCTCGGAGCCGCGTCGATCATGGTGATCGCCTTCATCGGTGCCGGGCTCTGGCTGCGCTTCGGCGGCTTCCAGGGCTACGCCATCACCTCGGTGCTCGATCCGGCCGCGCTTCCAGATCCGCTCGCCAAGACCGTGGTCCGCAGCGCCGACGCGTGGTGGGGCAACTATGACCGATGGCCCGTGCTGTGGGCGCTGCCGCTGCTCGGTATCGCGGGCGCGCTGCTGGCGGGCGCACTCGCCGCCGCAGATCGCACCCTCGCAGCCTTCGTGTCGTCATCACTTGCCATTGCGGGCGTCATCGGCACGGCCGGGGCCAGCATGTTTCCCTTCGTCATGCCGTCCTCCGCGGTTCCGGATGCCAGCCTCACGGTGTGGGACAGCGTCTCCAGCCACCTCACATTGGGGCTGATGTTCTGGGCCACGATGGTCTTCATGCCCTTGATCATCGTCTACACCGGCTGGGCCTATCGCGTCATGCACGGCAAGGTCACGGAAGCCCAGATCCACGCCAACGAACATTCCGCATACTGACGGCGGTCCGATCCCCACGCCGCCGGAGCGGCCAACTCGAAGAGCTTAGTCATGTGGTATTTCGCCTGGACTCTCGGCGTCGGCTTCGCTGTCTTGCTTGCTATCATGAACGCGATGTGGGGCGAGACCGAGGAGGCGCGCAAGGCCAGCAACCGGACGGGGGAATGAACATGGCGCCAGTAGCCACGTCTCAGGCGCGCATCCATCTGCCGTGCCTCGTGGCCGCGCTGGTGATCATGCTGGCGAGCACGCTCTATCCGCCGTTCCTGGCGAACGCCGCAGGGCGCGCCGACCACCTGTCGGCCGGTCTGGCATTCTGGGCCATGAGCGCAGGCTTCGTCCGCGGCGTCGGCTTCGTGCCGCACGCGATCTTGCCGCGATGGCTGTTCTCCGGATCCGTATGTCTGCTGACTCTGCTGGCCTTGACGGGACTGAAAGTCCTCACGTGATCACGCAAAGGCTGAGTGCACGCTTTCGCAAAAACCATCGGCTCCAGCGTCGCAGCGAAGCCGATAGCCGGGCAAATCTCAGTCTGTCACGAGACTGACTTCGACTATGGAATAGGCCATTTTGCTCTCCGAGGATCAGCTCAGCATCTTGGCATTCTCGTCCTCTACGGCCAGGCATGATGGATTTCGTCATTTGGATGTCCATTGCGACTAGCCTTGCCTAGAAAAGGGAGTGCGTCTCATCCTTGACTGGAGTCAAAGATGAGACGCATGCGTGCGATCGATTCCGTGGACCAGGAGAGCGCGATCAGGAAGGCCGGTGCGCGACCATTCCGATCAGCGCAGAGCGGCCATGATGGCCGCTGCCTTCGCTGAGCTCGGTCTCGTATTCGCGCAGTTCGATGATCTCCAGCTCATGGAACGCCTCTCGGAGCATGGCTTCCGTATAGAGGTGCGAGACGGCGGAAGGGCCGCCCGTCTTGTATTCCAACTGCCTGGGCGTATAGCCCTGCAGGATCAGAGTCCCGCCCGGCTTCAGGCTTGCGATCATGCGCGCGAACAGCCGCTTCCTCAAATCCGGGGCGGCGAACTGCACGAAAATCGCCGCGATGCCGTCATACGCCGCACTTGGCCACGCGAAGCCATCGCAATCGGCAAGCTGGTAATTCACGCTCACTCCGGCTGATGCGGCAAGCTTGCTCGCTTTCGCCAGACCCACTTCCGAGATGTCGAAGGCGTCGACCTGGAATCCCCGCCGGGCGAGCCAGACGCTGTTGCGGCCTTCTCCGTCGGCGACGCAGAGAATACGACCGCGGTGCGGGAACGCGCCGGCATGGCGGCGCAGCCATTGATTGGGGTCGGTTCCGAAAACGAAATCATCGCTTTCGAACCGTCGGTTCCAGCGGCCGGCGTCGGCGTCTGGCGGTACGTTCGTTACCATCGGCAATCCCACTTTGAAGATGACAAGCGTGTTTGTTGGCAGACGCAGGGAGCTTGCGAACTCCCTCGGTATCAGCTTGCGAACCCTTGATCGCAAGCTAGGCGAACTGAAAGCCGGATTGTAGTTCTCCATCAGCTCGTCAGACATGGCGGGCGCGTGAGCAGGACACGCTCGCTCCGGCGTCTCGATACCGTCTCGCACGAACCGCGCCGGGACAGGCGCGACCGCCTGTTTGTTATCGCCTCGCCAAAGTGATAGCAACACGGGGCGGCCATCGACACGACGCAGTGGCCGCCTGGATGTAACCGACCAAATCGGGCGATTGGGGAATATGCGGACGAACATGGCAACCAAGCGTGCACGCAGCAGGTCTTCGCTCGAGCCTGACGCGTTGCTCGAGAAGGCTCACAAGGCAAGCGAATTCCTCAAGGCGCTGTCGCATGAAGCGCGGCTTGCCATTCTGTGTCTGCTGCTCGACGGAGAGAAGTCCGTCAGCAGCATTGAGGATTCGCTGCAGCTCCGCCAGCCGACGGTGTCGCAGCAACTTGCCCGGCTGCGCGCGGACGATCTCGTCAAGGTGCGCCGGGATGGCAGGAACGTGTATTATTCGGTCTCGCGGCCGGAAGTGATCGAGGTCATGTCCGCCCTTTATCGCGCCTTCTGCTAGGTGGTGCTGATGGTGCTCGCCGCCTGCCGGAGCTCTTCCGTCAGGCGGAGCCGGGGACGGCCGCGACCGTGTTTTCAGCGGTCACTCGATCGATGAACCCGGCCGCTGCGGCTATCACCGCCGAGGTCGCCTGCTGGTGGGGCGCGTGCCCACAGCCTTCCAGCACGCAGGTCTCGATCCGGGCCGGCACGAGGGCGCGGAGTGTCTCAAGCTGCGCATGCGTGAAGAACTCGTCTTCGCTGCCCTGAACAGCGAGCACCGGGGCGCGAACCCGTCCAACGTAGGGCTTGATACCCCAGTCGCGCGCTTCTTCTCCGGTCCAGGCATCGACCAGCCGGCCAAAAAGATGGTCGGTTCTGCTGCCATGATACCGTGCGAGCCGCGCCCTCAGGTCACCGTGCTCGAAGTCCCTGATCTGGGCGGCGATGCCGTCAACGGTCCGCTGTTCGCGGAAGAGGTGAGGGGCGATCGCGACGACCCCGCTGACCTCATCGGGAAACGCGCCGGCAAACGTCAACGCGATCGCAGCACCGTCGGAGTGTCCGACCAGGATCGGACGCCGCGCTCCGGTCGTCCGTAGCACTTCGGGCAGGGCATCCAGAGCCTCGGCGAGCAGATATTGCCGCGAATGGGGCAGCTCGAGCGGTTCCGAGTCACCCGAGCCCCAGCGGTCGAACACCAGGACGGAGCAGCCGGTCGCGGCCGCAAGCCGCTCGGGAAAATCGCGCCAGAGCCGGGCGCAACCCAGGGCGTCATGCAGCAGGACGAGCGGCGGACGTTCCGGTCGCGTCGCCGCGAGCCAATGGCCGCGAAGTCTCCGGCCGGCCGCAACGAAGCTGAGCTGCCGCGCTGCCGCGACGACCACATCGCGAATGTCCGGCGGGCCGAGATTGACGAAGTCGGCCGACGTGCGTGAGAAGAAGTTCTCGACGATCGATCCGGCATCGGCCAGTTCGGCGCCGCGCAGCGCCGCCTCGAGATCAAAGATGACGCGTGGCGGCGTGACGAAGAAATCGCCGGTGATCAGAGCTTCGCGAATCCGTCCGCGGTCCGGCCCCTCGAGGCGGATATCGGCGCGCAGGCTGCCGCCACGCCGCGTCAGAGTGGCACTGACCAGCGAGCCGTCCACCTCGGGAGCGTCGACCATCTCGACGAAGTCGTCGCGGCCGATCTCGTCGCGATACAACTGCGCGGCAAGTTCTTCTTCGTGCATCGACACCTCGCCCCATTGCGGAACAATGCCGAGGCCTTCGGCCAAGCCGTCGAGCAGGGCTTGCTGGATGGTGGCCAGATCAGGAAGGTGGTCGCCGAGGATCTCGCGCATGCTGACGACGCGCTGGCGGGCCGAGGCGAGGTCACGCTTGGCGAGCTTTTCCACCGGCACTTTGAGCGCGGCAATCATCTGCTCGGGATCGAAGTCGATCAGCAGAGTTCCCTGGTAGAACAGCGTATCGCCGTCAAAGAAGCCCCCGGTGCCGCTGATCTTGCGGCCGTCGACGTCGATGTCGTTGCGCGGGCGGTAGCGCGCGGGAACGCCGAGCTTGATGAGCCCGAGTGCGACGCTTTCGCAGATCCGGCGTGTCGTTTCGGTGAGATCCATGGCGCCCAGGCTGGAGCGGCCGAACACGAGCTCCCATCCGATCTGACCTTCGTCGAGATAGAGGCCGCCGCCTCCCGTGATCCGCCGGCCGATCTCGATTCCCTTGCTCCGGCAATAGTCGAGCCGGACCTCATGGCTCAGGATCTGATGGATTCCGACGAGCGCCGACGGACGAAACCGCAGGAAGCGGATGGTATCGGGAATCCGCCGTGCCTTGTGAGCGTCGATGAGCGCCTGGTCGAAGGCGATATTGGCGCGTCCGCCCCGAATCCCGGTGTCGATGACCCGAAATGACTTGGCGCTGCTGGCCATCGCATCTTCCTCCCGGTTATTTGGGTAGCCCGCGCCGGAGTTGGCTGCGCACGTGGCGAATGTCGCGGCGATCGGGCTTGAACGGGTAGGACGCAATGTCGCGCGGCGGCGAGTCGCCGTAAGGGCGGTCGCAGGCGGACACATCAGCGGCCTCCTTGCCCGGGCAACCGGACGTGCGGAAGGCCACGCCCGCGTCGATGATCGCGTCGACTTCGTCCTGCGGCAGACCAAAATCGACGAGTTGACCGCGCTCGTCGAAACGCATGCGCTGCAGGGAATGGCTTCGATAGTCGATGAGATAGCGGGCGAGCTGTATGCGTCGCCATTGCGGGCGCGGCGCCGGCGGGAGGTGATCCATCAACGAGCCTTGTTCGGGAAAGAACGCGAACAGGTGGCTGTGGCCGCCGAGATCGCGAATTCTCTGCACCTGCGAGAGAACGTCGTGGTCGCTCTCGCCCATCCCAACGATGAGATGGGCGCCGAAGCGTTCCGGGCCAAATATCTCGGCGGCGGCCAGCAGGATCTCCCAATATTTGTCCCAGCTGTGCGGCGATTGAACGCCGTGGCCGCGGGTGCGGTCAAAAATGGCCGGGTTGGCGGCATCGAGCGCGACCGTAAATATCTCGGCGCCGAGATCCTTGAGCTCCTGCACATCCAGTCGGGTCATCGTCGTCGGGTTGGACAGGATGGACACGGGCACGTGCCTGATGCGTTCAACCCATTTCCGCAGGACGATGCGGGTGTCCTCGTCCGACCGCGGATGCGTGATCATGCTGATACACATGCGATGGAAGCGCCCGCCGTCGCCGCCCGATGCGACGATGTCGATCACCTGGTCGTAAGGCACCGCAGGCCAGTCGACACGAATAAAGTTGCGGTCGGCATAGTCGCGCTCCGCTTCGCGATGGCGCGCAAGCCCGCAATAAGCGCAGTTGGCGCGGCAGCCCTCCGGGTAGGTCAGCAGCAGGTTCAGGCAACGGGTGCAACTGGTGCGATGCATGTAGCCGTTCATGATGCCGAGGGTGATCGCCGCTGCCGTCGACATTTGCACGTAGTCGGGTGATCGCATGTTCGGCGTCAGAACGTTGTCGTTCGGCAGGTAGACGCCTTCCGGCCGCGCGTCCTGTGCTTTCACGCGCCCGCCGTTGCGTGCTTCTGCCGGCACGTCGCCGGGCGCGCGCGGCCGCATGGCTTCGGCCGCGTTGAAGGCGCGCGTCTCCCCGGTGAGGAAATCCGGCACCGGATGCGTCGGTCCTTCGAGACAGCTCATGACTTCCTCTCCTGATCCTGCATTTTCACGCCCAATAGTTCGGCGAACTGATCCACCCCTCGGCGAGCGCAGCCGCGTCGGGGCGACGGCCGTCGCCGTATTGCGCCAGAACTTGCCGTCGTCGCCGTGATGCCCGGCTCAAGGCCGCATCGAAAATGTCGCTGAGCTCTTCGTCATAATCATTGAGGGCGCCGCTGCGGCCGGACAGCATGTCTGCCGCGGCTTGCCCGGCGAGTGCGCCCGATTGCACGGCGGAGGCGATGCCGGCGCCGGTCACGGGGTTGGTCAGGCCCGCCGCATCGCCGGCCAGCAACACCTGGGTTGCGCCAAGCCGGCCTGTCGAACCCAACCTGCCGCCCACGGGTATCGCCCCGCCCGTCAACGCGAACGGGCGCGTTCCGATGCGGCGCGATGCCAACAGCGCGCCAAAGAGCGCGGCGAGCATCGGTTTCAGCCGACGCCGGTCCTCCATCATGACGCCAACGCCGATATTGGCCACGGCGCCCTTGGGAAACAGCCAGCCATAGCCGCCGCGATAGTCGGCGCTCAGGAAGATATCCGTGGCATCGTGCGGCACGATCAGCGGCGCGGTCAGTTGCCTCGTATCGACGAGCGCGCGATTGGTCTCGCCGATCGCCGCGCCGACCCGCGAGCGAGGGCCGTCGCAGCCGATCAGGACGCGCGGCTTCATGGCAAGACCATCGGACGTATGAATTGTGCCGTCGATGTCGATGGCAACCACGGAGGTGCCGTATCGGCACGCGGCTCCCGCATTCGCCGCCTCATCAGCGAGCATTCGATCGAAGGCGGCGCGATCAATCATCCAGCCGCGGAAATCCGGCGTTTCCTCGCAATCCGTCGCCTCGGTGAAGGTCAGCATGCGCGTGATCTTCTGTTGGGCGACGGCCGTGATGTTCGGAACGTCCCGCTCGATCATGGCGGGCACGAACTCGGCACACTGGACCGGGCGACCCGCCTCGAGCCGGCGATCCACGGCGACGACGCGGTAGCCGGCCTTCGCGGCAACTGCGGCCGCACGACTCCCAGCCGGTCCAAGCCCGACGACGACGATATCCGTTGCCTCGGCGTTCATCGTGCACCTCAGGCTGCGCAAGCCCGCCGTCCGGCGAGGCCGTCAAGCGCGATCGAGCAGCAGGCATGCTCCTGCTCGACCGGGCGACCGATGGCGCGGGCAAGAGCTACGATGCCGTCCGCGGGATAGGCGATGCCATCAAATCCCGCCATGACGGCGTATGCGTCGGTCATCAGCTTGTGGCGGCCCGCGGGGCGGATACAGCCAAGTTGAACCGGCGCGTGACTGATGCGTTGCCGCGCGGCGACCAGCACCTTTGCCACGTCGTCGGTGGATATCGTGGCGAAGGGCCGATCCGGCGGCGCATAGATCGGGGTCACCACCACCAGGATCAACGCGGCGACCGGATGGCGCGAAACGATGTCCAGCGCGGTCTCCTCGCCGACCAGCCGGCCATAGTGCAGACCGATGACGATGTGTGGCACGACCTGCATCTTGGTGCCCGAGAGCGCGGCGAGCGTCGCCTCGAAATCCGCGACGGGACGGTCGAGGTGATAGACGTCGCGGATCGTCTGCTGCGAGCCGATCACGTCGAGCATCGCGACGTCGACCCCGGCCGCTTCCATGGATCGGGCGCGCCGTTCGTCGAGCAACGCGGAATGGATGGCGATGCGCAGATGGGGAAAGTCGCGCTTGAGCCTTTCGATGGTCGGATAGAAGCGGTCGTACGGAACCTCGTTGCGGCGGTTGGATCCGCCCGAGAGCAGGAACCCGCGCAGATCCTTGAGCAGAACGAGATCGCGCACCTTGCGGTCGAGTTCGTCCGGGGTCGTTGCCGCGATCATCGGTTCGAGGATCTTCGCCTGACAGTGATCGCAATTCAGTGCGCAAGCGCCGCCGGTGATGGAAAAGGCAGGAAAACTCGCTTTGCCGCAGCCCTTGAGTTCCTCGCTGGCATAGGCGCGGAACGTCGGCGTGTAGAACCGCATCGGCCCGAGTGCGCGCTCGCGCGCCGTCGCCTCGAGCGCATCGACGAGCCCGCGATCAAAACGCAGGTCGTCAAGCGGCTCGATCTCCTTCAGCTTCTCGTACCACGCCATTGTGTTCCTCGCTGGTCACATGCGAAAAAGCATATATATTGTGCCGTCGGCTTCGGCCGCCATTGACGCATCATCTGTTGGTCGCGGTTCGCCATGAAGACACTCTGCGTCTTGCAGCATTTCGAAGCCGACTATCTCGGCTTGATGGAAGATCAATTCGAGGGACGCAACGTCGGCTTTCGCTATTGCCGGCCGTTTACGGCCGGAGGATCGATACCTGCGACGGCAGGGGACTTTGACGGCCTCATTGTTCTTGGCGCCGGACCGCTCGGAGTCGTCAGCGGCAACCTGCTTCCGAGCCTCGGGCCGGAGTTGCGGTTGGTACGGGATTTCCTGGCGCGCGGCCTGCCCGTCATCGGCATCGGAGCCGGCAGCTGCATACTTGCGACCGCGTGCGGCGGCGGCACTCAGGAAGCTCCGCTCCGCTTCGTCGTGGAGACGGCCCGACGGGTCGATCCCGCTGCGCTCGGCGGTCATCTGCCGCAATCCTTTCCCGTGGCGATCTACATGCGCGATCGCCCGGTGCTGCCGGCCGATGCAAGTGTTCTCGCGATCGACTCTGCGGGGGAGCCGGCGGTGTTTCAGCTTCGTGATAACTGCTTCGGGTTCCTCGGCCATCCCGGAATCAAATCGGCCATGATCGAGGATCTGATCATGGCATTCGACGAATGTCCTGATCGCACGGCGGAAACGCTCGCCGATCTGCGCGTGGTGCAGCGCGAGATTGCTGCGGCGCTCGGGCCGCTGATGGTTGGTTTGATCGAGTCGACGCATTTGATGCGGCCGCTCCCGTAGGACCGTTCTCCCAGCAACGAATTATTTTCTTCACCCTATAGATGTCATTCAAAAAATGGAATATGTTTTGTGCGTTCGTCCGACGGCTTGGATGAAATCGATGTCAGCTTGTTGTCTACCTGGGACTTCGGTTCCTGGGCTTGTTGATCTTCATCAACTCCAAGGCGATGCGCCTCGAGATAACTTGTCGTGTACGCTCCTGTGTCGATGTGCGCTACGCACGTTCAATAGCAGACGATCGGGGAGGACATCGTAGGAATGGCGAAAAAGCTCATCATCATCATGGTCAATACCGATCCTCGCAACGGCGAGGAGCTCGGCGCGCCGTTCTTCCAGGCCACTGTTGCCGCGGCGATGGACTACGAGGTCGATGTCGTCTGTACCGCGACGGCGGGGCAGCTCATGAAAAAGGGCGTGGCCGAGAAGCTCGTGGTCAAGCCCGGATCTCCGAAAACCGTCTATGACTTCATCAAGGACGCGCACGGAGCTGGAGTGAAGTTCTATTGCTGCTCTCCGAACCTCGATCTCTTCGACATGACCGAGCAGGATCTGATCCCTGAATGCGAGGGCATCGTCGGGGGTGCAAAGGTCATCGAAGAGGTGATGGAAAACGATAACGCCAAGGTGCTGACCTACTGAGGAGAGCCGCCAGATGACGAGCGGAGCTTCAATGGAGCTGACCTCTATCGGCGACCCGGTCTCCGAGGCGCCGGTTGTTCCCTATGAGAAGCTGGAAGAGGTATTCGACGACATTCGCTCGCACGTCCTCTACGATCATGAGCTGCACGGCTGTCTCAATTGCGGCATCTGCACCGCGACCTGTCCCTCGGCGCACTACTACGATTATTCGCCCCGCGAGATCGTCCAGCTGCTGTGGACCGAAAATCTCGAGGGCATCTACGACGCGATGCAGGAGAAGATCTGGTCCTGCGCGCAGTGCTACACCTGTGCCGCCCGCTGTCCGTTCGAAAATTCACCGGGCGGGCTCGTCATGATCATGCGCGAGGTCGCGATCAAGCATGGCATGCAGTCGGCGAAAGATGTGCTGCGACCGTTCTCGCGGGTGCTTCTGAAGGTCATTTCCACGGGAAATCAGCTCGCGCCCAACATGATCACGCGCGATGCGTTTCCCGACTGGGGCCCGAACGTCGCCAAGGTCGATGCTCCGCTCAATATCCTGCGCAAGGCCATTCCAGTCCCAACCATGCACACCATGGACACGGCCTGGGAGGTCAACCTGAAGACGTCCGTCGAACTCTACACCATTTGGGAGGCGACCGGCGTGCTCGATCAGCTCGAGACGATCGACGAGAATCTGTTCGACGTCGTCAGCGACGTGATGGATGAGAAGCGCGAGGAATACAACGAGTGGCTTGAAGAGCAGCAGGAAGAATAGGCCGCTGAGACGACCACAATAGACGGCGAGATCAATCGCCGCGGTGGACGACGGAGGAAGCGATGGACGAAAAGCGCAGTGACAGTCAGTCGGCTTACGCCGGCTTTGGCGCGGAGTGGCGCCCTTCCAACCTGACGCCGAGCGAGGCGCAGACGGCGACGGCCTGGGTGGAAACCCGGATCGACCGTCGCTCCATGCTGACCAACAAGGAGCGCGTCCACGACATCCGCGACGCGATGTGGGAGTTGGAGAAGGACGGCGAAATCGTCGTTCATCGGATCGACGAGCGCCACGAGCCGGTGGTGGCGCGCACACTGTACGGCTGGGACAAGCGCATTCCCACCACGAACCTCTGGCAGCACAAATCCTGCGGACAGTGCGGCAATATCCCCGGCTATCCGTCGAGCGTGATGTGGCTGATGAACCAGCTCGGCGTGCGCTATCTCGACGAGACCGATCAGACCTCTTGCACCGCCTGGAATTATCACGGCTCCGGGGTCGGCAATGTCGTCAGTCTGGCCGCCGTCTTCCTGCGCAACTTCCACCAGGCATACATGTCGGCCAAGGCGCAGGGCTTGCCGGTCGGAACCTACTTCCCGCTGATCCACTGCGGCACGTCGTTCGGCAATTACAAGGAGATGCGCATCTTCTTGATGCATTCGGCTGAACTGCGCGAGCAGGTGAAGAAGATTCTCGGCAAGCTGGGTCGTCTGGTCGACGGCAAGCTGCTGATCCCCGAAGAGATCGTGCACTATTCCGAGTGGCTGCACGTCATGCGCCACCGCATCCGGGAGCGGCAGGTCATCGACGTGAGCAGCCTTCGTGCCACCGTTCATCCGGCCTGTCACGTCTACAAGATGGTTCCGGAAGACGTGATCTATGACGACACCGTCATGGACGGCAACCGCGTGGCGGTATCGACCGGCCTGATGCAGGCGCTGGGTGCACAGGTCGTCGACTACTCGACCTGGTACGACTGCTGCGGCTTCGGCTTTCGTCATATCATCGGCGAACGTGAGTTCACGCGCTCCTTCGCCATCGATCGCAAGATCAGGGTCGCGGTCGAGGAGGCGCGGGCGGACGTCATGATCGGCCACGACACGGGTTGCATCACCACACTCGACAAGAACCAGTGGATCGGCAAGGCCGTCGACAAGGTCTATGCGCTGCCGATCATGGCCGATTGCCAGTTCGCGGCGCTCGCCCTCGGCGCGCATCCCTACAAGCTCGCACAGCTTCACTGGCACGCCTCGCCGTTCGAGGGGCTGCTCGAGAAGCTCGGGATCGACTGGCAGAAAGCCAAAGCCGAGTTCGAGGCCTATCTCGGTGAGGTCAAGGCCGGCCGCATCGAGACGCTTTACGACCCCAAACGCGCGATTACGTCGGGCCCAGGCTATGTCAAGCCGACGGCGACCCTGCCAGGAGCCGCATCATGACCCGTCCCGTTCTCATCGTTGGCGGCGGGCCGTCGGGGCTTTCCGCCGCACATGCGCTGGCCGCGGCCGGCCAGCGCGTCGTTCTCGTCGAAAAGGCGGAGCAGCTCGGCGGTGCGCCGATCCAGTCAGGCTACGCCAGGCTGGTGCCGTCCGGCGAATGGGCCAAGGACGCCATCGGTGGCATGGTGCGCCGGGTCGAAACCGACAGCCGTGTCGAGATCCGAAGGCGCGTCACGGTGAAAGCCTTTTCGGGCAGCCCAGGCGACTTCCGCGTGACGCTGTCGGATGGCGCGATGCTGGAGGCGGGGGCGGCGATCCTGTGCACCGGCTTCACGCATTTCGATTCCGTCAATAAGCCGGAATGGGGTTTCGGCACCTACCCTGATGTGGTTACGACGACCCAGGTCGAGCAGATGCTCTCCTCCGGCAGGGGCGTGCGCTGTCCGTCCGACGGGCGCGAGCCGGAACGGGTTGCGATCCTGCTATGCGTCGGCTCGCGCGACCGCCAGATCGGTCGCGAGTGGTGTTCGAAGATCTGCTGCACGGTCTCCGCCAACATCGCCATGGAGATCCGCGAGGCGATGCCACGGTGCAACGTGTATGTCTACTACATGGATATCCGCACCTTCGGCCTCTACGAGGATCTCTACTACTGGGAAAGCCAGGAGAAGCACCGCGTCAAATACATCAAGGCGCGGATCGCCGAAGTGACGTCAGACGGCAGGCGGTTGATCGTGAAGGGCGAGGACACGCTGGTGAAACGGCCGATCTCGATCCCGTTCGACATGGTGGTGCACGCCATCGGCATGGATCCCAATGTCGACAACATGACGTTGTCGGCGGTGTTCGACGTCAAACTGCAGAAGCACGGCCATATCGAGAAGGCGTCGGTCTATTCCAACACATCGGCCACCTCGCGGCCGGGCGTCTTCGTCGCCGGCGCGGCCACCGGGCCCGAGACCATCGACGATTCCATCGCACAGGGCCAATCGGCAGCGATGGCCGCGCTGGCCCTGGTCCGCGGCGCCATGATGGAAGCGGCCGAGTGATGTGGCCGATCACCAACCATAGAGGCAAGGCGGTGGTCGAGCCGACGCGGCCGGTGCTCGATCTGTCCGGCCCCAGGCTGCGGCGGGCGTTCGAGAGCCTCGTGGAATCCGCCGACGACAGCGGTGGCGTCGAGCGCTATGTCGGAGCGCTCGCGCTCAAGGCCTCGCTGTTCGAGGAGGTGTTGGGCAAGGGGCGGGTCAGCGAGCTGACGGAGGCCGAATTCTGCGACCTTGCCACGTTCATCACGCCGGTGCGCCGGCGTGTGGGGGCGTGGCTCGGCCGCAACGGGTTTGCGGCGCTGCGCAGCAGGCTCGAGGCGCTGCTGCACGGATGGTCCGACCTCGGCACAACCGACCAGCGCGTCGCCGCGTTCGTCACGAGCTTTCCGGCCGATCGCGAGCACCGCTGGTCGCGCGATCTTGCCGCCGAGGTCCTTCATTTCACCGCGCCGGACCACTATCCGCTGATGACGCGCTGGATGTGGGACGCCAGGGTCAATACCGGCGTATTGCGCGAGATATGGTACGACGAGGCTGCCGAGACCGGCACGATCGCCGTCGGCGACGGCTTCGCCACTTTCACGATGCTACGCGAGGAGCTCGAAGGTTTCCTGCAGGCGAACGGTGTCTTCCGCGATCTGGCCTTCTACGTCGATCTGCTCTGCGCCCACACCTATGCAAGCTATATCAACGACAAGGGCGGCCAGTTCCTGCACGCGGACTTCTGCGGCGGCTTCAAGGCGGACGCGATGGCGCATACTCGCCGTCTCCTGGGACTCGATGCGGTCGATACCGAGTCGGGGCGCACCCGCCTGAAGCTGATCGATGGCAGGGCCCATGTGCTCGGGCAGCCTCGCCTGCTGAGCGAATGAGGGAACATCCATGCCGATTCACGAAAAATCGCTGATCCGGCCAGAGAATCTCGTCACGCATGAGCACCTGGAAATTGATGGCGTCGATGTCTCCGGGCACTGGAGCACGTTCATCACCTCACGCGCCATTACCGACTACAACGAGCAGATGCAGGAGGAGATCGCGGCGCTCCCGGGAGGCGAGTTCATCCACCGCTGCTGGCAATGCGGCTCATGCACCAATGCCTGCACGATCAACGCCGTGAATCCCGACTTCAACCCGCGCTATTGGATCTACCTGATCCGAATGGGCTTCGAAAGCGAGTTGCTGCGCGACAAGGACATCATCTGGCAGTGCGTCTCCTGCAACAAATGCACCTATGCCTGTCCTCGCGACGTCAGTCCCGAAGGCGTGATGAAGGCCACGGCACATTGGCTGGAGCTGAAGGGCCATACCGAGAAGAAGCCGTCCACCGCGTTCGATGAGGTCTTCTCCGAGCAGGTCTTCGCCACCGGCAAGATCGAGGAGGGCCGCGTGCTGCGCCGGTTCTTCGCGCGGACCGGGCAGTCCCTGTCGCAGGGGTGGCTCGTCGAACTGATACGCAGTCTCGCCAGCCGATTGCCGGTGGGCCTCCTGGTGAAGTTGGGACTTGCCAGCGTGGTCCGTCCTCGCACGCGCGGATGGGGGGGCGCCAGCCTCGCGATCGACGAGTATGTCCGTGAGTGTGAAGCAGCGGCCCGCAAGGCGCTTCGGTTGGACGTTCAGGGAGCTGAGTGATGAGCGACAAACACAAGCGGGTCGCCTACTATCCGGGGTGCGCGCTCGAAGGAACCGGGCACGCCTACAACCGCTCCACCCGGGAGGTCGGCAAGGCACTCGGCCTCGATCTGGTCGAGCTCAGGAACTGGAACTGCTGCGGCGCCATGGAGGTCAAGAACATCGATCCCAAGCTGCAGACCTATCTGTCGGCCCGCAACCTCTCGATCGCGGATGCGATGGGGTTCGATACGGTGATGGCGCCTTGCAACGGCTGCTATCACAATCTCAAGAAGGCCGAATACGACCTCGCCAAGGATCCCGCTTCGCGTGAAGTGACGGACCGATTGTCGCGCAAGGCCGGCCACGCGACCTACGAAGCGGGCAAGGTCACGACCATTCACGCGCTCGACTGGATCAAGGAATCCGTCGGCGAACAGGGCCTCAAGACACGCGTGAAGAACTCGCTCAAGGGCCTGAAGGTCGCCAACTACTACGGTTGCATGTACACGCGGCCGCGTCACATCTTTCCGGAAAAGGACAAGGGGCCCGGCTCGGAATCGACCTCGAAGCCCCATTTCATGGACGACCTGCTGGCTGCGGCGGGGGCCGAGAACGTCGAGTACCCGCTCAAGACGGCATGCTGTGGCGGCGCTCACACGCTGTCCGACAGCGACACCTCGACCAAGCTCGTTCTCAACCTGCTCACGACGGCCGAGGCCTGCGGCGCGGACGTGATCGCCACCGAATGCCCGACCTGCCACACCGGGCTCGAAATGCATCAGGTGCGCGCGGAAAAGGTCTTCGGCCGCAAGACCAGCGTCAAGATCCTGTACTTCACCCAGCTCCTTGGCATGGCGCTCGGGCTGTCGGCGCGCAAGGTCGGCGTGCAGGAGAATTTCTCGGATTCGACCGGTCTGTTGCATGCGCGGGGGCTCGGGTGATGGCGGATATCGGTATCACGAGCCTCGACGACGTCGCGGAGCGGCTGGACGGCATGTTGGCCGCGTCCGATGCTGCACTCGGGGCGGCCGCCGCGCCGCTCGCCGAGGAGTTGCTGCAGCTCGGCGAAACGATTCTCGAAACATGGCTCGCTGCGCACGGCGAGATCCCGACCGATCGCCAGGTCGAGACGTTTCGCCTGCTGGCGCTGCATCGGCAGGGCGCGCGCGGCGATGCAAGCTTCAACGCCTGCCGCGAAACCTGCCGCGAGCTCGTCTATCACTACAATCTGGTGCGCCTCGAGCCAGGCTACGCGGAGGTCGCCCGGCGGCTGCGACTGGGCGCCATGGTCGCGCGGCATCTTATGCTGTTCATCGGAGGCAAGCTGGAGGTGGCCGGGCTCGGCGAATTCTGCTGCGCGTCCCGGCCGCTACGTCAACTCGATGCATCGATGCAGACCAACGAAACTGTTTGAGATAAGGAGAAGACGATGCCCATCGTCCGCGGCTGCAACCTTCCCGACGACCTCCTCTATGACGTCGAAAACAACATCTGGTATCGCGAGAACGCCGACGGCACCGTGACGCTCGGGATGACCGCTGTGGCAGCGGCCATGGCCGGTCAGCTTGTCGCCTTCACACCAAAGAAGGCCGGCCGGTCGGTCGATGCGGGCAAGTCCTGCGCCACGATCGAATCCGGTAAGTGGGTCGGCCCGGCAAAGGTCGCCTTCAATGCGGAAATCGTCGAGGTCAACGATGCAATGAGCGCAGCGCCCAAGCTGGCCAACACCGACCCGTATGGCGAGGGATGGATGGTCAAGGTGCGCCCGAAGGATTGGGCTGCTGCCAAGGCCGGCCTCGTGC
The DNA here is from genome assembly GCF_032487575.1 of Bradyrhizobium sp. SZCCHNRI1009. NCBI lineage: Bacteria > Pseudomonadati > Pseudomonadota > Alphaproteobacteria > Hyphomicrobiales > Nitrobacteraceae > Bradyrhizobium > Bradyrhizobium sp. SZCCHNRI1009. The sequence continues at coordinate 558,006 of NZ_JAUEUL010000002.1, forward strand.
CGGGCACGGCGGCCGCCGCCCCTTATGAAGCGAAGATGGCTGCCGAGAATTTCGCTGGCTGCGCGTAAGGAAGTGGACAGGCTGTGACTGAGACCGCCGCAATCAGGACATCGATGATAAGTCGCGGCCTCGCGGCCTTCATGTCGCTGCCGACCTACTTCCCGGGTGTCCTGGCCAGTTTGATCATCGCGATCGCGGCAACCTTCCTGTCCGAGCACTATGGCGGGCCGGTCATGCTGTTCGCCTTGCTGCTTGGGATGGCCTTCTATTTCCTGTCGCAGGAGGGGCGCTGCGTTGCCGGCATCGAACTCGCCTCAAAGCGCATCCTGCGCGTCGCCGTCGGCCTGCTCGGGGCGCAGATCACGATTGCCGAGATCATGAAGCTCGGCCCGACGCCCGTGATCACGGTCGTCGGCGCGGTGATCCTGACCATCCTGTTCGGCGCGCTGGCCTCCCGCGCCATGGGGTTGAGCCGGCCGTTCGGAATCCTCACCTCCGGGGCCGTGGCGATTTGCGGAGCGTCGGCGGCGCTGGCGATCTCGTCGGTGTTGCCCAAGGGGGAGCACCACGAACGCGACACGGTCTTTACCGTGATCGGCGTGACGGCGCTCAGCACGATCGCGATGATCGTCTATCCGCTGGTGATCGCAGGATTCCATCTCGATCACGCTGCCGTCGGCATGTTTCTTGGCGGTACCATTCACGACGTGGCGCAGGTGGTTGGCGCCGGCTTCAGCGTGTCGGAGGAGACCGGAAACGTCGCGACCTTCACCAAGCTGCTCCGGGTTGCCATGCTGCTGCCTGTCGTCGTGATGCTGTCCTACGTGTTCCGCGCCCATCGCGTCGGCAAGGCCGGGCGCCAACTGCCGGGGTTCCTGGTGGTGTTCGCCGTTCTGGTGATGCTCAACAGCGCCGGCGTCATTCCCGCATTCCTGCTTGCCGTCATCAAGGACATTTCAAGGTGGTGCCTCGTGACGGCGATCGCAGCGCTCGGGATGAAGACGTCGCTCAAGGCGATGGCCGATGTCGGCGGCCGGGCGATCGCGCTGATCGTCGCCGAGACGCTGTTCCTCGCAGTCCTCGTGCTGATGGTCGTGCGTTGGAAAGCAGGAATCCAATAGCAGGAATCCAATGACGCGCGCGGTTGCGCCTGCGAGAGACCAAACGGAGAGATGCAATGGCCGAAGACAACAATACCAAGCGCATGTCGATGATTGTCACCAAGGGGACGCTGGATTGGGCCTATCCGCCCTTCATCCTGGCCACGACAGCGGCGGCCATGGGCCTCGACGTGACCATGTTCTTCACCTTCTACGGCTTGACGCTGCTCAAGAAGAATCTCGACCTGAAAATCTCTACGCTCGGCAATCCGGCCATGGAGATGCCGATGTTTGGAATGCACATCGGTATGCCGAATCTCGTATCGGCCATCCCCGGCGTCGACGCGGCGGCGACGACGATGATGAAAAACCTGATCAAGAAGAAGGGGGTCGCATCGATAGAGGAGTTGCGCACGATGGCCATCGAAGCCGACGTCAAGATGATCGCCTGCCAGATGACCATGGATCTGTTCGAGTACACCAAGGACGACATGATCGAGGGGCCGGTGCTCGGGGGCGCTGCGACCTACATCGAGACGGCGACCAAGAGCGACATCAACCTGTTCATTTGAACGTGTCACGGACCCAGCACCAGAAATGACGGAGAGACAGGATGGCTGACCAGGTTCTCGATGCCAAGGGATTGAACTGCCCGCTGCCGATCTTGCGCGCGAAGAAGGCGCTCAAGGACGTGCCGATCGGTGGCACGCTCCAAGTGCTCGCCACCGATCCCGGCGCTGTGAAAGACTTCGAGGCGTTTTGTCGCACGACCGGAAATGATCTCTTGGAATCCAAGTCGGAAGGCAAGCAGTTCGAGTTCCTGATCAGGCGAACGTCCTGACGCTGCGCGGACCCGCGGCGGACGGAGCGGGCGACGCAGTCTGCGCCGCTCCGCCGTCCGCCGCTGCAGGGCGTACGACTATGAGCCGTCACCCTTGCGTCTTTGCCGGGGCGTCCTCGATCAGGTGATCCGCAATGATCTCCACCAGGCTCGCGAGTCCGCCTTCCCATTTCCAGTGGGCCTTGCTCTCGTCCATGGTCAGCCGGCAGTTTGAGCATGCCGAGACCATCGTCTTCGCGCCGGTCTTCTCCACCTGATCCATTTTGATCTTGAAGACCTTGTGGCGAAGATCGGCTGCGCGCGCGATCGCTTGCACGCCGCCGCCGCCACCGCAGCACCAGTTGAGATCTCCGGTCGGGGTCATCTCGCGGAAGTCCTTCGCGAAATCCTGCAGGAGGAATCGCGCATCCTCGGTCGCGCCGCCGCGACGGGAGATCTGGCAAGGATCGTGATAGGTGATCGACTCCTCGATCGGTTTCAGCTTCAGCCTGCCGTCGCGCTTGAGCTGCGCCATGAATTCCGAAATGTGCACGACTGCGAAGGGCAGGGGGCGGCCGAGCACATTGGCGCCCGACCAGCGCAGTACACCGAACGCGTGGCCGCACTCCGGAATCACGACCGTCTTGGCTCCGACCGCCTCGGCGGCCTCGGTGATCCGCTGAACCATGATCCGGGCGACGTCTGCCTTGCCGGCCAGATAGCCAAAATTCGTGGCTTCATAGCCCTTGGTGCTCAGCGTCCAGTCGACGCCCACGTGGTTGAGCAGCTTGGCCATGGCCACCACGGAATCGGGGTATTTCATCGTTTCGACGGACGAGAGCGTCAGCAGAATGTCGGCCTTGTCCTTGTCGAGCGCGATGGGCACGTCGTGCTCATCTTCGAGCCATTCGATGCGATCGCGCAGCTTGTCGGCTGTCACGCCCAGCGGGCTTCCATGGTCGCGCGAATTGTCGGCGGCCTGCAGAAGGTCCTTCGGCCCAAGTCCTGCCTTGACGAAGGCCTGCCGCGCGCCGCCCACGATGGAAGCGATGTCGATCCCCATCGGACAGATCGTGGTGCATCGACCGCACATGGTGCAGGTATCGAACAGCAGTTCCTCCCATTCCTTGAGGTCCTCTTCCGTGATGCGGGGAGCGAAGAGGGAGAGCGGGAATTTCTGCCGGCGATAGGCCTTGGCCATCGGAAACAGCTTGTAGGCGGGCGTATGCCGTGGATCTCCGGACGCCTGATAGAAGTGGCAGGCTTCGGCACAGTTCCCGCAATGGACGCAGGCCTCGAGATAGCTGACCAGATGTTCCTCGGTTCGCGCCAGGAACGTTCTGCTGGCTGCTTCGACGTCGATTTCGCCGCCCATCGCCTTACCTCACCCGCAATTGTATCAGCTCTTCGCCGTCGGGATCGATCACATGCACCGCGCAGGCGATGCACGGATCGAAGCTGTGGATCGTGCGCTGGATCTCGAGCGGCTGCCGAGGATCGTGGAGCGTGTGGCGATCCATCAATGCCGCTTCGTAAGGTCCGGGCTGGCCCTTGGAATCGCGCGGCCCCGCGTTCCAGGTCGAGGGCACCACGGCCTGATAATTATCGATGCGCTTGTTCTTGATCACCACCCAATGCGCCAGCGCCCCGCGCGGCGCTTCCATGAAGCCGACACCCTTGGCTTCGGTGGGCCAGGTCGAGGGATCCCACTTGTTCGAATTGTGAACGTTCAGATCACCCGCGCGGATGTTGGAAAGAAGACGGTCGTACCAGGTCGACATCTGGTCGACGACGATCTTGCTTTCCAGCGCGCGCGCCGCTGTGCGTCCCATGGTCGAGAACATCGCCGTCAGCGGCAGGTCGAGCTTGCCCAGCGCGTAACCGGCCAGTTCGCGCGTCGGCTCGTGACCTTTGGCATGGAGCATCAGCACGCGCGCGAGCGGACCGACCTCCATGACATGGCCCTTCCAGCGCGGCGCCTTGAGCCAGGAATAGCTCGCGCCGACATCGAGCTGCTCGAAGGGGGGCTTGGGACCGGTGTAATGCAGATTGGTCTCACCCTCGTAGGGATGCAGGCCCTTGTCCTTGCCGCTTGCATAGTCGTACCAGGAATGGGAGACGAACTCCTGGATTTCCTCCGAATTGTTCATGTCGACGGGATGGATCGTGGTCAGGTCGCGATTGAGGATCGCGCCCGCCGGGATCAGCCAACTGGCCGGGTCGTCCATGCCCTTTTCGGGGAAGTCGCCGTAGGTCAGGAAGTTGCCCACGCCTTCGCCGCGCGCGAACCAGTCCTTGTAGAAGGAGGCGATGGCCAGCGTGTCCGGCAGATAGACCTGCTCGACAAAATCCTTCATTCGGCCGATCACGGTCTTCACCGTCTGCAGGCCGTCGATGCCGATGGCGGTGCCGCCGGTGTTCAGGCTGATCGCTGACGGGGCGCCGCCGACCAGGAAATTGGGATGCGGATTCTTGCCGCCGAAGATGGTGTGGATCTGCACCACCTCGCGCTGCCAGGCGAGCGCTTCCAAATAGTGCGCGACCGCCATCAGGTTTGCTTCGGCCGGCAGCTTGAATCCGGGATGTCCCCAGAATCCACCTGCAAAGATGCCGAGCTGACCGCCTTCGACGAAGGCTTTCAGTCTCTTCTGCGTGTCCGCGAAATAGCCCGGGCTCGACTTCGGGAAGCTCGAGATCGATTGCGCCAGTTGCGATGTTGCCGCCGGATCGGCCTTCAACGCCGACACCACGTCGACCCAGTCGAGCGCATGCAGATGATAGAAGTGCATGACATGGTCATGCACATATTGTGCGGCAATCATCAGGTTGCGGATGAGTTGCGCGTTCGGCGGAATGGTGTATCCCAGCGCATTCTCCACGGCGCGGACGCTGGCGATGCCGTGGACCAGCGTGCACACGCCGCATATGCGCTGAGCGAAAGCCCAGGCCTCGCGCGGATCGCGTCCTTTCAGGATCAGTTCGATGCCGCGCACCATCGTGCCGGAACTGTACGCACCGGTGATGGCGCCATGGGGATCTGTTTCCGCCTCGATCCGCAGATGCCCTTCAATGCGCGTGATGGGATCGACGACGATGCGCTGGTTCATATCTCGACTCCCCGGCGGCTGTAGAAGATCCCGGTCTCGCTCCTGGTCAGGAAGACGAGGAAGGCATGCATGAGTTTTCCGAACGGGAACCAGATCAGGAACAGGCACACGGCCAGGATGTGCACGGACAAGAGCGTCTCGTACGGCGCCCATAGGTGGCTCACCGCGATCAGCCCCGTCGCGACCGGAAGGAACGTCACCAGCCAGCTGAAGTAGTCGTCAAGCGTCGAAAGCAGTCTTAAGACCGGATTCGTCATCCGTCGCGCCAGCGCAGCCAGGAGCGACGCCAGCGTGACCACCGAGGCGGCCGAGATCACGCCGGTGGGCAGATTCGGCCATGAAAAGCCGAACAATCCACGCAGGAAGAGAATGTGCTGCGCCAGTCCGAACACGATGATGGCAAGGCCGACGTGAAAAACATAGCCGTTCACCGTGCTGAACAACGAGGCGCGCAGATAGGTGTTCGCGGGCCATAGGTGACGCACGAAGCCACGGAACGCGCCAACCACGGCATGCGGTGCATCAGCTCGCCTCGCCGATCTGTCGCTGGTCCAGGGCAGGAGCAGCAGCGACGCGAGCCGCCACAACACGCCGCCCACGAATATCGCGATTGCGATCTCGATCGCGGGTCCGCGCACGAAATCCAGCAGGCTCATGGCTGGGCCTCCCTCTCTGCTCGTTGTTTGCGTCGCCGCGCCAGCCATGCGCTGGCAATCCCGACCGCCGCGCCCGCAGCCGCGGCGCCGCCGATGATCTCCGGATCATTCAACGTGTTTGAAGAAAGTGGCTGGTAGAAGCTGCCACGATCCCAGAAATTCGGTTCGGAACAGCCCAGACAGCCGTGTCCCGACTGGATCGGGAAAGAGACGCCACCATTCCATTTCATGGTCGCGCACGCATTGTAAGTCACGGGCCCCTTGCAACCGACTTCATAGAGGCACCAGCCCTTGCGCGCTCCCTCATCGTCGAACTGCTTGGCGAACTGCCCCTTGTCGTAGAACGGCCGGCGATAGCAGCGGTCATGGATCGTATCGCCGAAAAACGCTTTCGGTCTGCCCTTGTCGTCGAGATCGGGAAGCTTGTTGAACGTCACGAGATAGGCAACCGTGCCGGCGATGGCTTCCGGAATGGGCGGGCAACCGGAGACATTGATCACCGGTTTGTCGGTGATGATGTCGCTGACGGCAACCGCGCCGGTGGGGTTGGGATTTGCGTGGGGAATGCCACCGAAGGCCGCGCAGGTCCCGACGGAGATCACCGCGGCTGCATCTGCGGCCGTCTCCTTCAGCACCTCGAGGTTGGTCTTGCCGGCGTTGGTGGAGTAGACCCCGCCATCCCTCGTCGAAACGGAGCCGTCGACCACGACGACATATTTGCCCTTGTTCTCCTTCATGGCAGCCAGGCGCGCCGCTTCCGCGGCAGTACCCGACACCGCCATCAGCGTTTCGTGATAGTCGAGCGAGATGAGATTGAAGATCATGTCCTCGATGGTTGGACCGAACGAACGCGTCAGCGATTCCGTGCAGCCGGTGCATTCCTGAAACGAGAGCCAGATCACGGATTGGCGGCGCGTATTCGCCAACGCCTCAGCCATGCCCTTCGCGGCCATCGGGGGCAATGCGAGAAGGCTGGCAAGATAGGTCGTATATTTCAGCAGGGCGCGGCGGGAGACGCCGCTGCGCGTCAAGAGCTCGCCGATCGTCTCGGTTTCATGCATCTTCGGCATCCTCTGAAGAGACGCGGTCGATCAGGTCTTCAGCTAGTCTGTTGCTGGCCGCAGCGATGTCGGCCGCATGGCTTGTCAGGATCTCCGGGGACGCCGTGATTTCAATGCGTTCGGCGGCGAGCTTGTCCCCGGCGCCGAGATGGCGAACCCACCACACGCCGGCATAGCGCGTCTCCCAGATTTCACTGGTGCCGGCTGCGGTCAAAACGGCCTCCAGGTCACCATGGCCCAACCGCTCTTCCAACTCGCTGCGGTCCGCAGCCGTGAGAGGCAGGCTGCACAGATCGATCGCCGCGCATGCGCCGGTTTTGGCAAGCACACCGAGGTGATGGGCGATCTCGCGGAGCAGGCTGTCGGTCATCCCCGTGCGGAACCCTGCCGCGGCATCCGCTTCAACTGTCATGGTGCCACCTGCTGAGCAGTGTTTTGATCTGCTGACACGCGGAGGGAATGGCCGCGCCAACCGCGGGCGTCAGCGACAGGCCCCATTGGGTGGATTCAGGTTGAATTGCGACCAGCGCCCGGCGCGCCGGCTCGCAGCCGGCCAGCCGCGCCGCCGACATCAGGTCGGCAAGCGCGACCTCATGAGCCGTCCGCTTCTTGCCCGTGAGCTGCCGGTCCATCTCCGGACCTTGAAAGATCTTGACGGTGCCGGGCTTCGCGCCCAGTTCCACGGCGTCGACGGCGATCAGCGAGCCGAAATCTTCGATCTCCGAAAACAGGGACAGCCCGAGCGTCCCGCCATCCCGCAGAGCAACACAAGGCGGTATCTCGCCCGCACATTCAAGCGCATCGAGGGCCCGAATGACGTGCACACCAATGCCGTCATCGCTCAGCAGGATATTGCCGAGTCCGAGCACCAGCGTGGTGGTCGCCGCGACATTGGTCCGCATGGAAATCCCCGCGAGATCAGACGCCACATATTCTATGCAGCGAATATGATTCCCTTATCTTGATCCACGTCAAATCGAGTTCATCGATCGGGCTATGATTTCGGACTCAAGTATTTGCGGGTGGAACCGAGATGTGCCTTGGCATCCCGATGCGGGTCGTGGAGAGTGACGGAGTCATGGCGCGATGCGAGGCCAAAGGCATCGAGCGCACGGTGAGTCTGTTTTTGCTACAGCATGAAGCTATCGAGCCCGGCGATCACGTCGTGGTTCATGTCGGTTACGCCATCAGGAAGATGTCGGAAGCCGAAGCGTCGGGTGCATGGGATCTCCTCGACGAAATGCTTGCGGCGGAAGACGCAATGCACGGCAATACATGAGCTCGCCGGCTGTGGAATATCTCCACGGCGCTGGTGGCGCGGTTCAGCGCATCCGCTTCGGGCTGGGGATGCCACCTTCCGGCATATCGCTTACCAAAAAAAGAAAATTTTCGACGTCCCGAGATCGATCTGACCCGCACACCCGATGTTCCCTAACGGAGGCCTGATTTGACCGGCGGCTGATAAATGCCGTTTCTATGGGTTGCGTTTGCGTTATAGTTCAATTCTTGAATGTGATGCAAGACAAGCAAGAAGGAGCGTCAATGCGATTGGTTGTCTTCCTCACGGTGTTGATACCACTGGGCCTATCTGTGGCAAATGCCAAAGGGGCTCCACATAAGCCGATAAAGGCGGAGCCTATTGGTAGATGCGAGTATACTTCGATTTGTGGCACGGGTTGCAGATTTTGCCCCACACATGGCGCTTGCCGTTGCAGCAATTGTTGCCTCGCGAAATCAAGACATAATAGATAGTAGATCTAATAATCAATTTTGCGGATTGCTTGGTGAACGTCGAGCCATGTCATGCTATAGGGCAACCGTTTTAGTTGGTGGCCTCACCATTTCATTAGCGATCTCGTTTCGGCCTAATGCAATTTGGATCATGGCTGAGAGCATCGGCGGCGCCGCGCTTGGGACCTGTTCGGCGTCACCGTCCGCACGATTACCGATCTGGCGAAGCGTGGCATTACTGCGTGCGCCGTGCGCTGCTACGAGCTGACGGCCAGCTTCGCGGCTATTGCGAACATTTGCTGAAGCTGGCGACGGGACGCGGCGGCGGTCAAGCGATCTGCATCGGCGACGGTAGAGCGGGCTCGCCTGGCGCGTGAGCAGGCCGGCCACCGGTTGACGACCGACCCCCTGTGAACAGACGGCGAAAATGGTCGTCAATCACGAGCAAACTTCATTTTCCCTATTGGCCTTTTCGTTCGCTATTTGCGTTCGGGACGCTGGGGGCGCAGGCTCGAATCCTGCCGTTCCGACCATTCTTCGCGTGACATCTCACGCGTTTCCCGATTTCACCTTGCGTCTGCGACGTTGACCCGGCGTGGTTCGATATGGCGAGGTAGTCCCGATATGACAGCGCGAGATCAACGCAAGGCGCAGCCCACCGGGCAGACGGCATGGCGTCACGCCAATGTCGGCCGGCTGCTCAACAATGCGGTGCGCCGGTTCGAATCCCGGGTTCTCCAATTGATGGCGGAGAGCGGTCACGGCGAGACGCGGATTGCACATGTCAGCCTCACCCGCAACCTCGACGTCGAGGGCACCCGGCTGACCGAGCTCGCGCGGCGGGCCTCGATGAGCAAGCAGGCGATGGGCGAACTGGTCGATCAATGCGCCGAGCTGGGGCTGGTGTCGCGCGAGGCCGATCCGAGTGACCGGCGCGCGCGCCTCGTCCGCTTCACGCCGGCCGGACTGACATGGCTGGAGGCGTTTGGCGATGCCGTGGATGTGGCGGAAGCCGAGATGCGCAAGGAGCTCGGCAAGGCCGCGATGGACGCGATTCTGCAGGGATTGTCGGCCTATGGCGCCCGCTTCGACACGCTCGACGACACCAGATAGTCAGGCTGCTTGACTAATTCGCGGGGCGCGCTAGCATTCCTCCATTGCGAGGAGGAGCGCCGTGATTGAACGTCTGAGCGCCTCGGTGCTGATCGTGGGCGGCGGTCCGTGCGGGCTGATGCTGGCCAACGAGCTTGGCCGCCGCGGCGTGTCCGCAATCCTGGTCGACGAGAAGCCGGGAACGGCGTTCAACCCGCAGGCCAACGCGACGCAGGCGCGGACGATGGAGCATTTCCGCCGGCTCGGATTCGCCGACGAGGTCCGGCGCGCCGGCCTGCCCGCGGACTACCCGACCGACGTCGCTTATTTCACGCGCTACACGGCGCATGAGCTGGCACGTTTTCAATTGCCGTCCGCGGCGCGCGCGACGGAACTGGTGAAGGGTCTGTCCGGCTCATGGAGCGCGGCCGAGCTGCCGCACCGGGTGTCGCAGAAATTCGTCGAAGAAATCCTGCGCCGGCATGCCGCGCGCCTTGCGGGCATTCAGTTGCACTACGGGCACCGGTTGATCGGCCATGCCGTTACCGACGGCGGCATTGCCGCCGAGGTCGAGCGTGTCAGCGACGGCGCGCGCCTCGAGATCGCGGCTGATTTCCTGATCGGGGCCGACGGTCCGCGCTCCCAAGTGCGACAGTCGCTCGGGATCACCTATGGCGGAACGACGGGCGTGCAGCGCGATTTCATGGGCGGCCGCATGCTCGCGGTCTATCTGCGCTCGCCGGAGTTCTACGCCAGCGTCCCGCATGCGCGGGCCTGGATGTATGTCTGCTTCAACCGCGACCGCCGCGCCTTCATGGCCGCGGTGAACGGACGCGACGAGTTCGCTTTCCACACCCAGCTTCGGCCCGGCGAGAACGAAAGCGCTGTTACCGCCGACGATGCGCGGGCAGCGTTCCAGCGCGCCTGCGGTGCGCCCATTCCCTGCGAGGTGCTTTCGCATCTCACCTGGACCGCGGGGCATGCGCTGGTCGCCGAGAGCATGCAGCGCGGCCGGGTCTTCCTTGGCGGCGATGCGGCGCATCTGTTCACGCCGACCGGCGGGCTCGGCTACAACACCGCGATCGAGGACGCGGTCAATCTCGGCTGGAAGATCGCGAGCGTCGTCAAGGGAGCGAGCCCCGTCTCGCTGCTCGACAGCTACGAGGCCGAGCGCCGTCCGGTGGCGCTGCGCAACACCGACTACGCGCGCGGCTTTGCGGATTCGCTCGGCCTGTTTGCCGCGGTGCCCGAGATCGAGGACGCGACCGCGGCCGGCGACGAGGCACGGCGCATCGCCAGCGCCTATCTCGATCAGCATGCGCGCGCCGAGTTCAACATCCCCGGCGTCACCTTCGGCGGCCGCTATGATGGCTCACCGATCATCATCCCCGATGGCACCCGGCCGCCGCCGGATGCGGCCAACGCCTACGTGCCGAGCGCCTGTCCCGGCGGCCGCGCGCCGCACGCCTGGCTGGAGCAAGGTATCTCGCTGTACGACCGCTTCGGCTTCGAATGGACGCTGTTGCGGTGTGAGGGCAGCGACCTCGATGAGGATCACCTACGTGAGGCCATGGGGCGGCAGCGTGTCGACGTCGAGATCGTCACCTTGCCGCGGGCCCTGCGCGATCTCTACGAGGCCGACCTCGCTTTGATCCGTCCCGATCAGATCGTGGCCTGGCGCGGGAGGGCGGCGCAGGCCGGCCTGCTTCGAGGCGTGCTGGCTCGGGCGCTCGGCGGGGATGCACGCACTCACTGAGCGCTGCATGGCGCGGGTCCGAAACCGAGAAGTCGCGGACGTTGTGCTGCAGGGACGGTTGTGCCGCAGCATTTGGAACCCGCCGCGTCGTTGCGCGAGGAAGCATTCTGCGGGGTTGCCGCGCGGGGCTTAGGAACGATCGTCGGGTAAGGCTCTTGCCGTCGCGACGATCAGGAGTCGAACCCCTCGGAGATCAACGATGAGCAGGATGATCCACAACCATCAGACGAGAGCAATCCGAATTGCCCTGGCCTCCTCTGCCGTGACCGTGTTGGTGGCCGGCGGCGCGGTCGCCGCTCCGAAGGGCCGGTCGCCCGCCAAGGATCAGCATTTCATGACCGAGGCGATCGAGGGCGACATGTCCGAGGTGAACATGGGCAAGCTGGCGCAGCAGAAGGGGCAGAGCGATCAGGTCAAGCAGTTCGGGCAGGCCTTGCAGCAGGACCATAGCGAGCATCTGCAGAAGGCGCAGCAGCTTGCGAGCCAGAACGGGATAAAGGTGCCGTCCGAGCCGAGCAGGAAGCAGAAGGCCATCTACAACCGGTTGGAAGGCATGTCCGGCGGTCGGTTCGACCGGGCGTTTGCGCAGGCGATGGTTCGCGATCACCAGGAGGATATCAAGAAGTATCAGAAGCAGGCGGCGGCAAACTCACCGCTGTCGGACTTCGCCCAGCAGACCGTGCCGGTGCTGCAGAAACACCTCGACATGGCGAAATCCTTGGCGAAATGACATGCGCCAGAGCGATCACGATGCCTCCGCCTTGTCGAGGCGTCGTGATCGCCAAAGAACGCGCTATCTGAAGAACGCGTTGCAGATCACGACGCCAATGCACGCCGGCCGAGACGCTGGCGAAGCAGCATCGCAAGAGGGCCGAGCCAGGACTGGCGGAAAATCGCACGTCGGCACCGCGCGTTCGGCATTGGAGTGCCGTCCGCCCGAGCATTGCCCGACCTTCGTCCGGCTGCTAGCGTTCTCCCGTGAGGCACGGGCAAACGAAAAGACGATGACCGACGTGATGACCGAATCGGAAAAGGCGCAGCAGATCGTGGCTGCGCTGAGGGCGGCGAAGGCGAGCCCGCCGGAAGCGGCACTGCAGACGTTGAACGGCCTGATGGGCCTCGTCCGCAGCCCGAGCGCGGAGCAGCCGCTCGAGGTGGAGGAGGCGCGCTCGGCGGCCTTCATGTCGATCTGCGAGGTCGGCAAGGCACTGCATCGGGGGCTGCCGACGGAGGCCCTGTGGCCGACGGCGCTGTCGGCCAGCGAGCGCTGGCTGGCGCTCGCCAAGTGAGAAAGGGCGAGTGAGAAAGAACCAGACCATGAGGTGGCGCGCAATGGCGCCGGGCGATCTTGCTGATGTCGATGAGATCGCGGCCCGCGTGCACCCGAACTATCCCGAGGACAAGAGTGTTTTCGCGGAGCGCCTGCGTCTCCATCCTGATGGCTGCCGCGTGCTGCGTGGGACGGGCGCGGGCATCGCCGGCTATGTGCTCAGCCATCCCTGGCATCTCGGCCGGCCCCCGGCCTTGAACCTGCTGATCGGCAGCATTCCGCCGGCTGCGTCGACCTACTACATCCACGATCTCGCCTTGCTGCCCGAGGCCCGCGGCAGCGGCTCGGCGACCGTGATCGTCGAGGAGCTGATCCGACACGCGCGTGCGCTCGGCCTGACGTCGCTGTCCTTGATCGCCGTCAACGGCTCGACTCCATTTTGGGAGAGGCAAGGATTTGCGGTCGACAAGACAGCCGCTGCCGATCCGACCGGCAGCTATGGCAGCGACGCGAACCTGATGATCCTGCGGCTCGCCTGAATTGCACGCGCTTCGTTCGCGGCGGCGGTCCAACGCGAAGCGGCCCGGCGATGGGCCGGGCCGCTCGCTGGTCTTGATGTGCTCTATTCCGGCATCGACATTGGCCGCCGCCACATGTCGCGCCGCCGGCTGAAGCGGTTGGCGTGCAGCATCCATCCGGTGACAGGCTTGCCGTCGCGGTGACGGCCACCGCTCTCCGCAGCCGCCCAGGCGGCGACGGCGCCGAGCAGCAGCGCGGTGGCAACCGAGAACGCCAGGATGACAGTGCCGGCGCGGGTATGCGAGATCGCGCTCTTGGCTTCTGCGATCACGCTGTCCACCCGCCGCTCCGCATCGGGCGCAGCAAGACCCGTCGTGCCGGTGACGAGCTGCACGAGATAGCTGCGATCGTCCGGGCTGACGCCATTGTGGCTCGACGCCGTGAGCAGGATGCGGCCGGCCTCGCTGCGCGCGGGGGCGAGATCCGGGCTGGGTACCCGCCGGGGCGCGCGGAACAGATGGTCGAGCTCATAGCTCAGGATCGACGGTTCATTGGCCGTCGCCGGCGTAGTCAGCGGATGGGTCCGTGTCGCCGCGGACGCGCCAAGCACGGCCAGCGTGGCGCCGAGCACGACCGCCAGCGCCCAGGCTGTGACGCCGTGCAGGCCGTCCCGCTTCTCGGTCTCCTCGCTTTCGGCGAGCCCGTGCGGTGCGCGCAAGCGGCCCGCCATGTAGCCGCCGCAGCCGAAGCTGATCAGCGCCTGCAGCACCAGATAGAGTCCGGACAGGAGCCAGAGCGCCACCGAGGCGTCGCGCCATGTCGGCGCGGTGGAGCTGACACCGAGACCGACCGACATGGCAAAGCTGATCAGGATCGAAGAGACCGCCGCCGCGGTCAAGGCTCCCGCAACGACCGGCGTCCATTGCAGGGTCCAGCTATCGGCCGTCGCGCTCGAAACGGGTGAGGCGACGACCGGCGCAGTTTCCATGGCCATGATCGTCGTCTCAACGCAGGCCGAAGAACGATAGAACGGCCATGATGACCACGATCAGCCCCACGAGATAAATCAGTCCGTCCATGATGATCCTCCTCCGGTTGGACATTGGTCGCCGTATAAGCGACGGCGAGCCGCAATGTTCCGTGCGCCGAGCGGCGGAGGAGGAGAGCACGCGCGGCTGCCGGCGGAGTAAGGCTTGCCACAACAGCTAACGGATCATCGTGCCGTTGCGCGACGCAATAGAACAGGGCCGGGGGAGCACGGGGGCCTGACATCCCGCCGCTAGCCATCTCTCAATCGATGGCGCTGATCGTGCACCGCGCAAGAGGCTGACGCAACGGTCCACGCTCAATAGCGTCGGTCGTAGCCGCGCTGCCGGGCATAGGCGTAGGCGGGGTTGATGCCGCAGCCGGCATCGGTGCCGGAGGCGGAAGCCAGGCACTGGCGATAGGTGGAGAATTGGCAGTTGCCCGGATAGCCCCAGATCCTGCCTTGCAGGCAGTAGCGGTCCTGGGCGGCGGATGCGGGCGAGACCGCGGCAAAGCTCGCGAGGACGGCGGTGGCGGACAGCGAGGCAAATAACAGGCGGCGCATGCGTTTATCCTTGTGTTGAAAAGTCCCGTTGCAACGCGAGGGTGCGCAGGCCCGTTCCTCGCGCGCAACATAACTGTTTTGTGTCGGCGCCGCAGCGACGCGTTCACAGGCCGGCGAAATTGTCTGGATGTTGGCGCCCGAGTTGGCCTCTTGAAGGTCTGAGGCAGCCCCACCGTTGCGGAGCTTGGCAACGCGCGTCATGACGTGATGCCGGAACATTCGTCCACCGCACCGGTTGCTTTTTGGCCGCTGGTGATGGACCGATCCCATGTTTCGCCGATCCAAGACGTCAGACGCCGCCCATCGCGACTCTTCGAGCGTTTTCGCGAGCCGCCCGCGCACACCTGGCACCGGCGGGATGCTGGCTCTGCTCGGGTTCGCGTTCCTGATCCACTATTTCGATCAGCGGCCCGAACAGGCGGAGCGCTCGCGAGGCGCGAGCCGGGCCGGCGCTGGACACGGCCGGCTGGCGCGTTCGCCCGCGGAGATTCCCGCGCGCGGCTGGAAGGACGTCCTGCTCCGGGTCTATGAGAATGTCACCGAGCACAGGATCGTTGCGCTCGCCGCAGGCATGACCTTCTACACCCTGCTGGCGATCTTTCCGGCGCTGGCCGCGCTGGTGGCAATCTACGGCCTGTTCTCCGATCCGGCCAAAATCACCGGACATCTGGAACAGTTGCAGGGCTTGATGCCCGGCGGCGCCATCGACATCGCGCGCGACCAGTTGACGCGTGTTTCTGCCAACGGCCGTCAGGCGCTCGGCATCACCTTCCTCGTCAGCCTCGCGATCTCGCTGTGGAGCGCCAATGCGGCGATGAAGTCGCTCTTCGACACGCTCAACATCGTTTATCGCGAACCCGAGAGGCGTGGCTTCATCAAGCTGAACGCGATTTCGCTGCTGTTCACCGGCGGCGCGATCCTGTTCGCGCTGCTCGCCATCGGTGCCGTCGTCGTGCTCCCGGTGCTGCTGAACTATCTCGGCATGTCCGGGGCCGGCGATCTGGTGCTGCGGATCGGCCGCTGGCCCGCGATCTTCATCTGCGTCGCGCTCGGACTGGCCCTGATCTACCGCTACGGGCCGGACCGCGAGGAGCCCAAATGGCGCTGGATCAGTTGGGGCAGCGCGCTGGCGGCGGCGCTGTGGCTCGCGGGCTCGGCGCTGTTTTCCTGGTATGCGGCCAATTTCGGCAGCTTCAACGCGACCTACGGCTCGCTCGGCGCCGCCATCGGCTTCATGACCTGGATCTGGATCTCCGCCATCGTGATCCTGATCGGTGCCGAGCTCGATGCCGAATTGGAGCATCAGACCCTGCGCGACACCACCACCGGCGTCGCACAGCCGCTCGGCACCCGCGGCGCCACGATGGCTGACACGGTGGGCCGGGCGAGCTGATCGGCCGTCGGCTGAGAAGACGGGTGCGATCGGCGTCAGCCGTGCATGGCTCCCGCGCCACAATCCCGTAGAACCGCCCGCTGCCTGGGATGGAACTATGGAACTGGGGAACCCGAGGCGGATCGACTGTGTTCCTATCCGGTCGTCGCGAATCCCCGAGTTATCGGTTTCGCTGCCGCGTCGTCTCGATTGTCATAACGGAGCTTTTGCATGACGGAGCAGCCTGTTCGCGGAGGCGACGAGGGCGGGCCCACGGATCTGCCGCGCATTTCGACCGGAAGCGAAGGCCTCGACGACATTCTCGGCGGCGGCTTCGATCCCAATCGCCTGTATCTGTATGAAGGCCGGCCGGGCACCGGGAAAACCACCATTGCGCTGCAGTTCCTGCTTAAGGGCGTGAGCTGCGGCGAGCGCGTGCTCTACATCACCCTGTCGGAGACCCGGCGCGAGCTCGAGCTGGTGGCGCGGCGGCACGGCTGGTCGCTGGCCGGCGTCGATATCTTCGAGCTGGTGCCGCCGGAAACCACGCTCGACCCCGAGCGTGAGCTCACCGTGTTTCATCCGGCCGAGGTCGAGCTCAGCGAGACCACCGGCCTGATGTTCAACGAGGTCGAGCGGATCGATCCGAGCCGCGTCGTGATCGACAGCCTGTCGGAGCTTCGCCTGCTGGCCCAGAGCCCGCTGCGCTACCGCCGCCAGGTGCTCGCGTTGAAGCACTTCTTCGCCAAGCGCAACTGCACCGTCGTCCTGCTCGACGATCTGTCGTCGGCCCAGGACGACCTGCAGCTGCACTCGGTCGCGCATGGCGTGGTGATGCTGGAGCAGCTCGCGATCGACTACGGCGCGGAGCGCCGCCGGCTGCGCGTGATCAAGATGCGCGGCATCGCATTCCGCGGCGGCTACCATGACTTCACCATTGCGTCCGGCGGGCTCAAGATCTTTCCGCGCCTCGTCGCCGCGGAGCATCACCGGACGTTTGCGGGCGATGTCACGCCGAGCGGCAATGCCGAACTCGACCAGCTGCTCGGCGGCGGCCTGGAGCGCGGCACCAACGCGCTGCTCATCGGCGCCGCCGGCGTCGGCAAATCGTCGGTTGCGCTGATCTATGCGATCGCGGCGGCCCAGCGCGGCGAGCATGCGGTATTCTTTGCCTTTGACGAGGGCCGCGGCACCGTCGAAGCCCGCGCGCGGACGCTCGGCCTGCCGCTCGATGAACACATCGACTCCGGGCGCATCCGCTTTCAGCAGGTCGACCCGGCCGAGCTGTCGCCCGGCGAGTTCGGCGCCATCGTCCGGCAGAGCGTCGAGCAGGACAATGCCCGCCTCATCATCATCGACAGTCTCAACGGCTATCTCAACGCGATGCCGGACGAGCGGTTTCTGATCCTGCAGATGCATGAGCTCTTGACCTATCTGGCCCAGCAGGGCGTGCTGACGATCCTGGTGCTCGCGCAGCACGGCATGGTCGGGCCGATGGATACGCCGCTGGACATCAGCTATCTCAGCGATGCCGTCCTGATGCTGCGCTATTTCGAGGTCGGCGGCGCGGTTCGGCGCGCCTTGTCGGTGGTCAAGAAGCGCAGCGGTTTCCACGAGCACAGCATCCGCGAGTTTCGCCTGAGCGGCTCCGGCATCAGCCTCGGCCCGCCGCTCATGGGTTTCAGCGGCATCTTCTCCGGCAATCCGCGCTTCACCGGGACGGATTTCCCCGACATGGAACTGCGGGATGAGCATTGAGCAAGATCACCGTGTCCTCGTCTTCGCGCCGATCGGGCGGGACGGGCCGGCATCGGCGGAGCTGCTCCGCAGCGCAAGGATCGAGACGACGGTCTGCTCGGACCTGGCGCATCTGCTCCATGAGATGAGCGCAGGCGTCGGCGCGGTCTTCGTCGCCGAGGAAGGGCTGTTTGCCCAGGACACCGCTCCCCTCACGCAATGGGTCGAACGCCAGCCGGCCTGGTCCGACCTGCCCTTCATCGTGCTTACCAGTCACCGCGAACAGCGTGCAGTCGTGACCTGGCGGCGCCATCTGGTCGGCGCGCTGCGCAATGTCTCGCTGCTCGAACGGCCGATTCAGCCGATCACGCTCACAAGCGCTGTTCAATCGGCGCTGCGGGCGCGGCGCCGCCAATACCAGATCCGCGCACTGATCCAGGCGCGCGAGCAGGCGGCGCAGCAGCTCGAGCAGCTCGTCGTCGAGCGGACCCGGGCGCTCGCGGAGTCGAACGAGCATCTTCGCATCGAGATGGCCGAGCGCGCACGGGTCGAGGAGACGCTGCGCCAGGCGCAGAAGATCGAGGCCATCGGCCGCCTGACCGGCGGCGTGGCGCACG
Source organism: Bradyrhizobium sp. SZCCHNRI1009 (assembly GCF_032487575.1). Lineage (NCBI taxonomy): Bacteria > Pseudomonadati > Pseudomonadota > Alphaproteobacteria > Hyphomicrobiales > Nitrobacteraceae > Bradyrhizobium > Bradyrhizobium sp. SZCCHNRI1009. The sequence continues at coordinate 576,435 of NZ_JAUEUL010000002.1, forward strand.
ACTTCAACAACCTGCTGATGGTGATCTCCGGCGGCCTCGACATGCTCGACCGCCAGGGCGATCCGGCGCGGCGCCGCCGCCTGATGGACGGCATGATCCAGGCGGCGCAGCGCGGCGCCAGCCTGACCCGGCAGTTGCTGGCGTTCTCGCGCCGGCAGGAGCTGCGGCCCGAGCCGGTCGACATTGCCCGCCAGATCGGCGGCATGCGCGAGCTGCTCGACCGCAGCCTGCGCGGCGACGTGCACGTCGAGTTCGACTTCCCCGACGCGCTGTGGCCCGTCGAGGTCGATCCGGGCGAGCTCGAGCTCGTGGTGCTCAATCTCGCCGTCAATGCCCGCGACGCGATGCCGGCCGGCGGCACGATCCTGGTCCGGGCCGAGAACCTGCGAAACCTGCAGGACGACGAATTGGCCGGCGACTATGTCCGCCTCTCGGTGATCGACACCGGCACCGGCATGACGGAGGACGTCCGGGTGCGGGTGTTCGAGCCGTTCTTCACCACCAAGGATGTCGGCAAGGGCTCAGGGCTCGGACTCGCCCAGGTCTACGGCTTCGTCACCCAGTCGCGCGGCACCGTCCGCATCGACTCGGAGGTGGGCAAGGGCACGACGATTGCGCTGTACCTTCCGCGATCCGCGCAGGCGGCGTCCAGGCAGCAGCACCATCTCCTCGACCTGCAGCGGCCGCGGGCGCGCCAGCATGATGAGGGCCGCATTCTCCTGGTCGAGGACGACGACGAGGTCGCGGCCCTGGTCGGCGAGATGCTGCGCCAGCTCGGCTATGAGGTGACCCGCGCCTCCAGCGCCGCGGCCGCGCTCGGCGCGCTCGCCGACGGACGCACGGTCGACCTCGTGTTCTCCGACGTCATGATGCCGGGGGGCATGAATGGTGTCGAGCTGGCACGCGAGATTCAGAAGCGGCGCGGCGACATGCCGATCCTGCTGACCAGCGGCTATTCCGGCGCTGCCGTTCACGCCGCCAAGGAGGCCGGCGTCCGCATCCTGTCGAAACCGTATCGCATCGATGAGCTGGCCGCCGCGCTCGACGCGGTGAAGATGGGCCACGTTTGGACGCAGGCCCGCATTTCCTCATAGGGAGCTGGGAGCGCTGATAGCGAGCTGCGGCCTTGGACCTTTCACAGCCGTCAACCGCGCTCGATCAGCACCGAAACTGCGACATGCCCGATCTGGCCGTCATCGGAGCTGACCTCGAGGCAGACGTTCGTCGAGGAGGGATGGAGTCGCTCGCGCGCGATTGCACAGTGGGAGCACGATCATCCCTCTGCCGCCGGCTCGAAGCGGGGAAGCCCGCGATCATCGAAAACGGCTGAATGCGGGTTTGTTCCTCGCGGATCAGATTTTTTTTGCCGGCAGCCAGTCGCGACCGAACCGGTTGCTCACCGCCGGTCGTCCATCCAGTTGACAGATCCGCAGGCGGTACAATTGAACAGACGCGCCGCTTCGCCGGTTCGCGGGTTCAGGATGCTCTGAACCGCGCGCGCCGGTTGGCCGCAGCTGCGGCAGCGCGCCGGCTCGGTCCGGCCGCTGCGGGAGTCACTGCTCTGATCCGACACGTCTGTCATGGCCGCCCCGAAACGGACGGGAGCAGACGGTGGATCAGGTCGAGCGCGCACGCCGGTCTGAGACGGGAGCGGGGGCGCCCGAAGCTGGCCTTGTCCAGTCGATCCGCGGTTCGCTGCACCCGGCCGCGCTGCGATGACCTGCCGACAAAATAGATGGCGTCGGTGTCGGGCCGCCGAGCCTTGCATCGTCCTCTGCGAAGGATACGGAGGACTCCAGACATGACCCCCAGAATAGTCACCGCGGACGAATGGACCGAAGCTCATCGCGCCCACCTCACCCAGGAGAAGGCCTTCATCAGGCAGCGCGATGCGCTGGCTGCCGCCCGCCGGGCGCTGCCGTGGGTCCGGGTCGAGAAGGACTATGTCTTCCAGGCGGCGGATGGACCCGTGAGCCTGGCTGACCTGTTTCAGGGACGGAGCCAGCTGATCGTCTATCATTTCATGATGGCGCCGGGCGATCCGCACCGCTGTCCCGGCTGCTCGTTCCTGTGCGACCACATCGACGGCGCCAACCAGCACCTCCGCCATCACGACGTCAGCCTGGTCGCCGTCTCGCGTGCGCCGCTCGCCGAGATCGCCCCGTTCAAGGCGCGCATGGGCTGGGCGTTCGACTGGGTGTCATCCGAGGGCGGTGATTTCAATTTCGACTTTCAGGTCTCGTTCTCGGACGAGCAGATCGTGACGGGCCAGGCCGTCTACAATTTCGCCCCCTTGACGCGCAGGTCGCCCGAGCTCCCGGGGCTGACCGTGTTCACCAAGGACGATGCCGGCACCATCTTCTGCACCTTCCAGGTCCGCTCCCGCGGCGGCGATCCGCTGATCGGCGCCTATCACTATCTCGATCTCACGCCCAAGGGTCGCAACGAGACCGGCCGCGGCAATCTCTCCGATTGGGTGCGCCTGCACGATGAATATGAGGAAACCGGCGCGCGAGACTGTCATTGCGGCCGGTAGATCGAAACGGGCGGGGCGGATCGGCGCAGCGTGATCCGCCGCGCCGTCACACCGACGGCGACGGCACGATCTCGCTGCAGGAATTCCAGGCGACGCATGAGCGCATCTTCAGGGCCATGGACAGCAACAAGGACGGCAAGTTGACCCCGGAAGAGATGCAGGCGTTCATGCACGGGCCGCAATGACCGGCGTCAAAACGGCGTGATGGCCTGGCCTGCGCCGCCGCGAGTCCGGCACGGGCGGCCATTTCGCTGATCTCGATCAAGTGCACGCCGCACGGACGCGCAACAGTGCCGCCGCAAGATCCCATGGCCGCGCGCGACGAACCGTGTTGACGCGGCGGCAGACCAGCCGGAAAGAGGCGAGCATGAGCTACTATTTTGCCAAAGCGGTGAATCTATCGTTCGAAGCAGCGATCGAGCGGGTGACCGCGGAGCTGAAGGCGCGCGGCTTTGGCGTTCTGACCCGCATCGATGTGCAGGCGACGCTGCACCAGAAGATCGGCGCCGACTTTCGGCCCTACACCATTCTGGGCGCCTGCAATCCGAAGCTGGCGCATGAGGCATTGCAGGCGGAGAGCCGGATCGGCACCATGCTTCCCTGCAACGTCATCGTCCAGGAGATCGGCGGGAAGGTCGAGGTCGCTGCCGTGAATCCCGTCGCCTCGATGCAGGCAATCGAGAACGCGGCGCTTGCGACGCTCGCCACAAAGGTCTCTGACGCCTTGAAGGCGGTGGTCGAGGCGGTCTAGCTCCGCTGTCCAACGGGACCGCCGCTGATCGAGGCCCGCCAGCCCAGGTGCATGACGACACCAGCGCGGATGGAGCGCGGTGATCGCCCGCGCGCATCGGGCGTTCTTGCACTGGCGGTTGCCCCGGTGCCGAAGTGCTGCGAACTGGTGCGGCTGCTCGGAGAGGCGCTGCGCGCCAACCAGGCGACGCTCGGCCGCCTGGTCCCCCAACCGCTGTCTGACGCAGCAGGGCTGCGGCAGACATGCGATCGACCGCCTTGACGCCGCGCGATCTTCGCGCCGCGCGGCCGATTGCCGACGCTTCGGGGCCGCAGCGCAGCTTCCGTGCGCCGTAATTGTATGTCGGGCGTCATGTCACAGCGGTAGAAATACGGAAAAGCCGGAGTTTCTCAACGCGCTTTAACGAGACTGGAACAAGTTGCATCAATTTTGCGCAGACATGTCGCCGGGTGCGCGGGACGATCGTCATCGCCGCCGGCTATCTGCAAACGAACTATTCACCTGGAGGTTACCTTGTTGTTTCGATCGAACAGCCGCTCGGACGCGGAAGCACAGCTTGCAGCAATCAGTCGCGCGATGGCCGTGATCGAATTCCAGCTCGATGGCACCATCATCACCGCGAACAAGAATTTCCTGAACGCACTCGGCTATCAGCTCGACGAAATCCAGGGCAGGCATCACAGCATGTTCGTGGAGCCGTCCGAACGCGACAGCGCCGCCTACCGCGAGTTTTGGGCGGCGCTGGGCCGCGGCGAGCTCAAGGCCGCCGAGTTCAAACGCATCGGCAAAGGCGGTCGCGAAATCTGGATCGAGGCGTCCTATAATCCCGTCCTCGACAGCGCCGGCAAGCCGGTGAAGGTCGTCAAGTTCGCGACCGACATCACCGAGAAGAAGCTGCGCAGCATGGCCGATGGCTCCAAGCTTGCGGCCATCGACCGCGCGCAGGCCATGATCGAATTCAAGCTCGACGGCACCATCGTCAGTGCCAACAAGAATTTCCTGGACGCGCTGGGCTATCGGCTCGACGAGATCCAGGGCAAGCATCACAGCATGTTCGTTGAACCCGCGCTGCGCGACAGCCCAGCCTATCGCGAGTTCTGGGCTGCGCTCAATCGCGGCGAATACCAGGCCGGCGAGTACAAGCGCATCGGCAAGGGCGGCAAGGAGGTGTGGATCCTCGCCACCTACAATCCGGTGCTCGACGCGGCGGGCAGGCCGATCGGGGTGGTGAAGTTCGCGACCGACGTCACCGCGCAGAAGCTGAAGAACGCCGACCTCGCCGGGCAGATCGAGGCCATCGGCAAGTCCCAGGCGGTGATCGAGTTCAACATGGACGGCACGGTCATCACCGCGAACGACAACTTCCTGCGCGCGCTCGGCTACACCCTGGCCGAGATCCAGGGCAAGCATCACAGCATGTTCGTCGAACCGTCCGAGCGGGAGAGCGGCGCCTACCGCGATTTCTGGGCGAGCCTGAACCGCGGCCAGTATCAGTCGGCCGAGTACAAGCGCATCGGCAAGGGCGGCCGGGAGGTCTATATCCAGGCCTCCTACAATCCGATCCTCGACCTCAACGGCAAGCCGTTCAAGGTGGTCAAATACGCCACCGACGTCACCCGGCAGGTCTTCGTTCGCATGGGCAACGAGCGCGTGCGCGCCATGATGGAATCGGTGGCGGCGGGCGCGGAGGAGCTCAACGCGTCCGTGCGCGAGATTTCCGAAGCCATGACGAAGTCGCGCGAGACCGCCATGGGCGCGGTGGACCGTGTCACCTCGGCCGACGCGCAGGCGCAGCGGCTCTCCGATGCCGCCCAGTCGATGAGCGGCATCGTCGAGATGATCCACAACATCACCGGCCAGATCAATCTGCTGGCGCTGAATGCCACCATCGAGTCCGCCAGGGCCGGCGAAGCGGGCAGGGGCTTCGCCGTCGTCGCATCCGAGGTCAAGAACCTGGCCACCCAGGCGAAGACCGCCACCGACAAGATCGCGACGGAGATCGACAGCCTCAACAACATCTCCGGGGGCGTCGTCACGTCTCTCAGCTCGATCAAGCAGGCGATCCAGAACGTCAGCGAGTATGTGACGTCAACGGCCGCCGCCGTCGAGGAGCAGAGCACGGTCACGAGCGAGATGTCGTCCAGCATGGCGCGTGCCGCGGCCGAAGCTCAGGCTCTGGCCGAGCGCGCGGCGGCTTGACGCCGGATCGGAAAGCGCCGATCGCGCGGTGGCCTGTCAATCCAGGCCGCCGCGCGGTTGCAGGCAATGCCGCCGCCCCGCGCGTCGTGCGCCTGTCGTCTTCGCCGAATTCCCCTCTCTCATCGGGGTGATCCGTGGCTGATATCCTCGCATTTCCCGACCGGGCCCCGTTGCCTATCATCGGCGCGCAATCGGAACGGCTGCGCGATGCCGTGGTCACCAGCGAGATCGGGCGGCTGCGGCGCGAATTGGAGGCCTGGCGAAGCGCGGTCGATAATCTGGAGCGGTGCATCAGATCGGATCCGGCCCTCGCATCGCTCGCGCCCGAGTGCGACAAAATCCGCGAACTGATCTCCGTCACGGCCGGCAAGCTTGACACACTGCTGTAGAACCGGCCGCCCCAGGAGTCGTGAGTCCATCCGCGTGCCATCGTCGCGCATGGGCCGCCGATCCCCGAGCGAACACGTTGGACGCAACGCTGTTCTGCGTTTTTCCAGGCGCGTTTTTGATTTGCCGCAACGGCGGCAGCCCGTCTTTCCCGGACTATGACGGCAAGCGGAAAGGAGTTGACGCCATGTGGCTCACCAAGGACGATTTTCGTATCAAGGCGGAAAATTTTGATCTCTCGAACGGCCTGAACATTCTTCGCATCATCTGCGGCTTGTTTCTGTTTCCTCACGTTGCCGGAAAATTCGCAGGCGGCGCGGTGTCGGCGGCGACCGCCGGCTTCTTCGCCAAGGCCGGCTTTCATCCCCCCGAGGTGTGGGTCGTGATCGCGGCCGCCTCCGAGTCGGCCGCCGGCATTGCCCTGGTCCTCGGCATCTGCACGCGCTTTGCCGCGCTCGGCGCCACCGCGCTGCTGCTGTTTGCGGTCTACGCGCTGCAGGTCGTGAAGGGCTTCGGCTGGACCTGGAACACCGGCGGCTATGAGTATCCCGTGTTCTGGGCGATCACCTCGCTCGTCGTCGCCATCGAGGCGTGGAAGACGCATCTCGCGCAGGCGAAGCCGAGCGCCCGGGCCCTGCCGGCGAGCGCTGCGGCCTGACCTCCGGACTCGCGACAGACACATCCGATTGCTGAACGGAAGCCGCCTGCGGGCGGCTTTCGCGCATCCGGTACCGCGCAGGCCGGCATGCAGCCGTCATCCCGTCGTGCTACGCTCTCAAGTCTCGCGCTCCTGTCGCTACGTCGCTCGCCATGAATTCCCGCCGCATTCACATCACCGGCGCTTCCGCCTCCGGCACCACGACGCTCGGCCGCGCCGTGGCCTCTGCGCTCGCCATCCCGCATCACGATACGGACGACTACTTCTGGCAACCGACCGAGCCGCCTTACGTCGAGATGCGTGCGGCGGCGGAGCGGTTGCGCCTGATGGACGAGATGTTCGTGCCGCTCGCGCGGTGGGTCCTGAGCGGATCGCTGCAGGGCTGGGGCGATCCGCTGATCGCGCATTTCGACCTCGTGGTGTTCGTCTCCACCGCGCAGGATCTCCGGCTGCAGCGGCTGCGCGCGCGCGAGGCGCTGCGCTATGGTGCCGAGGCGGTGGCTCCGGGCGGCCCGCGCCACCAGGACGCCGAGGCGTTCATCGCCTGGGCAGCCGGCTATGACGTGGGCGGGGTCAGCCGCACACGCGAAAAACACGAGGCCTGGCTGGCGACGCTGCCCTGTCCGGTGCTGCGCCTCGATGGCGCGCGTCCCGTGCCGGAGTTGACGGCGCGCGTCGTCGCAGCGGTTCAGCCCGCTGCCTAGTCCCCACGTCGAGGTGGCAATCCGGCGCGCCGCGCGGGACATCCGACGAAGTGGCAGGGGGGGCGGTTGTCGCGTCCGCCCTCACGCGCCGACGGCGATCGGCTGCTCCGGGCAGTTCGTCAGCCGGGCCGGCGTGCCCACGGCCGTGCAGCCAGCCGGCACATCGGACGTAACGAGTGCTCCGGCGCCGATCTTGGCAAAATCACCGATCGCGACGTCGCCCAGCACGGTCGCGCCCGAGGAGAGCAGCACGCCGCGGCCGATCCGCGGGGCGCGGCCGGGCAGTGTGTCGTGTCGTCCGATCGTAACGTTCTGCAGGATGGTGACGTCGTCGCCGATGCTGCTGTGGGCGCCGATGACGATGCCGGTAGCATGATCGAGAAACACCGCGGTGCCGAGCCGCGCCGAGGGATGGATGCTCACCTGCAGGGATGTTGACGTGTCCGCCTGCAGCAGTAGCGCCAGGTCGGGCTGCCCGTTGCTCCAGAGCCAGTGCGCGACGCGATGCGCCTGCAGTGCGACGTAGCCTTTGTAGTTCAGCAGCGGCGGCAGCAGCGCCGTCGTCGCTGGGTCCTGCGTCGCGATCGCACCGAGGTCGTGACCCGCCGCCTCGACGAGCTCAGGCGCGGCGGCATACGCCTCGCGCGCGACCGCGGCAAACCGGGCGCGCGCGGCATCGCCGCTACCGATGCGGACGCCAATCTGCTGCGCGACGGCACTGCCGAGATCAGAATGGTCGAGGATTGCAGCCGACAGAGCGCGGCTGAATACGGGATCGGCCGCAGCGATGCGTTGGGCCTCGTGCTGGATCGACGGCCAGAGCTCGGGACTGGATGGGTGTGTGTCGGCCACGGCAAAGCCTGCTCGATGACAGGTGACGGCGGCAATATAGCCTGACCTGCGCGTTGCTGAAACCTGGACGACGCCTCGCGGGCGTTGTCAGCCGATGTGGTCGGCGACATTCCCTGCCGAAGGTCGCGGCCCGTTCAGTTCTGCGCCGTCCGCGCCGCCGCCGCGGCGACGCCCGCACCGATCAGAAGGGTGCCGCCCGCCTTGTTGAAGATGCTGATCACCTTCTCGCTCCGTACGAGCGCGCGGGCGCGCGAGGCGATCAGCGCATAGCCGACGGCGTTGGCGAAGGCGAGCACGACAAAGGTCGATTCGAACACGACCATCTGCGTGAGGAAGCTGCCGTTCGGACTGAGGAACTGCGGCAGGAACGCGACGAAGAAGGTGATGCTCTTGGGGTTCAGCGCCGTGACGATCCAGGCGTGACCGAGCATCTTCAGCGCCGAGGTCCTGTCGGTCCGCGGCACGGCGTTCAGCGCGCCGCCGGCCTGCCACAGCTTGATCCCGAGCCAGACGAGATAGGCCGCGCCGATCCATTTCAGCACGGTGAACAGCAGCGCCGAGGTCGCCAGCAGCGCGCCGACGCCCAGCATGGACAAGGTCATGGCGGTGAAGTCGCCCAGCGCGACGCCGATAGCCGTCGGCAGCGCGGTTCGCCATCCCTGGCCCAGCGCATAGGAGACCACCAGCAGAACCGTCGGTCCCGGGATCACCAGGAGGATGATGGACGTTCCCGCAAATGCGAGCCAGGTCTCGATCGTCATGCTGATCGTCTCTCGCGAGGACACATGCGACGTTGGTATATCGAGGCGGAAAGGGCCGCAATGATCTTTGTTGCGAGACCCGCTTCAACAGGTCTCCTCGACGATCACGAACGCAAGACGTGTCATGCACGACCTTCGGTCGCTGCGGCGCTCAAAAAAAAGTGCTTTCGCTTTTCCAGAAAATGTGCTCTACTGCGTCCATCCTGCTTCGCCACGAGGGGCGTATCGCGATCGTCACGGCACGTGAGGCGGGGAGGCGATGGCCGCTTGCCTGCCGCAGCGTGCTTGCACGCGGACGAACGGCAGCTTGCGGACGTGAAGTCGTGTGGTCCTGGCGCCGCGACGCTGGCGCCAAGCTTTCGGGCGATGATCCCGAGGGCGACGGTGGCTAAAGAGCCGTACACCGGGGAGATCACGATATAAGCGTGAAGACCATCGCGCGGGGAATGCCGGGATGTCTCGGCTGAACCTGTGGTTCCTGCCGCCTGCATTTTTTTCGCAGGCGGGCCATGGGGGCGGCCAGCTCCCGGCATTCCCTGCGCCCTCGTGTTTCGCGAGGGTTCGTCGATCCCATCAGCCCGGGCGCGCCGCGTCGCGGGATCGCACCGATGCGCGACTCATGGCCCATCCGGAGGGCGCGACGCGGGCAACGAGCGTGAGAGATAACGACTCGCGGGAGCGGATAGGCGATCGGCTCCAGTGGCGGTTTGCCCAGCGCGCGGGTGCTCGCGCCGCAGCCGGATTTGATCTACACGGGGGCGTTTACGATGGACCATTCATGACGTCTCGCGTGCACCGGCGCAAGGGACAATCCGGAGTTGCATATGTCGCCCAGCCAAGCATCGCCCCTGACACTCGTTGCGGAAACGGCCGAGATCCTGACCTCGCTCGGCGTTGCGCCGGAGCGGCTGCGCGGCGGGACGCGCGCCGCCCGTTCGCCCGTGACCGGCGAGGTGCTGGCCCATGTGCATGACGACAGCAGGGCGGATGCGACCGCGGTGATTGCGCGCGCGCATGCCGCGTTCCTGCAGTGGCGACTCAGGCCGGCGCCGAAGCGCGGCGAACTGGTGCGGCTGTTCGGCGAGGAGCTGCGCGCCCACAAGGCCGCGCTCGGCCGCCTGGTCTCGATCGAGGCCGGCAAGATCGTCTCCGAGGGGCTCGGCGAGGTCCAGGAGATGATCGACATCTGCGACTTCGCCGTCGGCCTGTCGCGCCAGCTCTATGGCCTGACCATCGCCACCGAGCGCGCCGAGCACCGGATGATGGAGACCTGGCATCCCCTGGGGGTCACCGGCGTGATCTCGGCGTTCAACTTTCCGGTGGCGGTGTGGGCCTGGAATGCGGCGGTTGCGCTGGTGTGCGGCAACAGCGTCGTCTGGAAGCCGTCGGAGAAGACGCCGCTGACCGCGCTCGCGACCGACGCGCTGCTGGCGCGCGCGCTGCAGCGTTATCGCCGCGAGGGCGGCGAGGCCCCGGAGGGGCTCGCAGGCCTGCTGCTCGGCGGCCGCGCGGTGGGCGAGATGCTGGTCGACGATGCCAGGGTGCCGCTGGTGTCGGCGACCGGATCGACGGCCATGGGGCGCGTCGTCGGCGCCTGCCTTGCCGGCCGCTTTGCCCGCGCCATCCTCGAGCTCGGCGGCAACAATGCCGCGATCGTCACGCCCACCGCCGACCTCGATCTCACCTTGCGCGCGGTGGCGTTCGCGGCGATGGGCACCGCGGGCCAGCGCTGCACCAGCCTGCGCCGCCTGTTCGTGCATGCCGACGTCTACGCCCAGCTCGTGCCGCGGCTGAAGCAGGCCTATGCCTCGGTGGCGATCGGCAATCCGCTGGAGCAGGGCACCCTGATCGGACCGCTGATCGACCGCGGCGCCTATGACGCCATGCAGGATGCGCTGAGCGCCGCGCGGGATCACGGCGGCCGCGTGTTCGGCGGCGAGCGCGTCGCGGTCGGTGGCTGCGCGGAGGCCTATTACGTGCGGCCGGCGCTGGTCGAGATCGACGTACAATGCGGCCCGGTCGAGCGCGAGACGTTTGCGCCGATCCTCTACGTGATGCCGTATCGCGATCTCGATGCCGCGATCGAGCTGCACAATGCGGTGCCGCAGGGCCTCTCGTCCTCGATCTTCACCAATGATCTGCGCGAGGCCGAACTGTTCGTGTCGTCGCGCGGCTCCGATTGCGGCATCGCCAACGTCAATATCGGCCCCTCGGGCGCCGAGATCGGCGGCGCGTTCGGCGGCGAGAAGGAGACCGGCGGCGGCCGCGAGTCCGGCTCGGATTCATGGAAGGCCTATATGCGCCGGGCCACCAACACCGTGAACTACGGCCGCAGCCTGCCGCTGGCGCAGGGCGTCAGGTTCGACCTCGGCTGATCGACGCGATGGGTCTTCCTCATCGGCGGAACCGCTTCGCTGCGTCGTGCGTTGCGCGCTGACAAGGAGATGCACCATGGCAGTGAAAGCGAAGAAGACGACATCCGCCGCGAAGTCCGCGCGCGGCCGCAAGCAGGATCGCGCCCGCGTCGCGGGTGGACAGGACTACGAAGTCCGCTACGAAGCCAAGAAGAGCGGCCGCTCGGCGTCCGCAGTGAAGAAGGCGGTCAAGAAGGTCGGCAATAGCCGCAACAAGGTCGAGCGCAAGCTGACGCGCAAGTGACGTCAATGCTGCTTCGGCCGCTGCGGCGGCCGAAGCGATCCCCGCGCCCAGCCGAGCGCCTTGGGCGAGTGCAGCGGATCGGGCCCGTCGCAGGTTGGACAAACAAGCTGGCGACGTTCGCCCTTGCCCTCGCGCACCGCGAGCGCGCGACCGCAGGTCGGGCACGGCTTGCGCAGCAGCCATGGGACCGGATGCTTCGGCATGATGGCGTCTCCCGGTGGAGGCCTCAGGCTAGGGCATCTTGGGGTAGCCGCGGAATCACCTATTTGAATCGCGGCGGATCTTCCGGCTCTCCGTGCCGTGAACAATCAGGACAGGTGTCGCCGGTCGCAGCCAAGACCTCACCGATGGCTGCGAGCGCGTCCGAACTGCACAGCCCGGGTGGTGGATCGTCGCGTGCGACGCAAAGCGCCCGCGCCAGCGCTTCCGGGTCGCCGCGTTCGCGCATCCAGCCGTGCCGTTCGCATTCGACGATCGCGCCGGCCTCGCGCAGGGTGGCGACCGCCCAGCGCTCGAAACGTTGGCTCGCGGAGCGGTGTGTGACGGCAGTCGGCATCGGCCATTCTCTCCCGCCGGGAGAATCCATGAATCGGCGGGCGTTTCCAGGCCCGGCCTGCAGAGCAGGGATTCCAAAATGGAGGGACTGGCTGGCCGCGGATTATTCGGCGGCCCGGCTTGAGATCGCCGCGGCCTGGGGCCATCCTTGATGGAGCTCGCGTGAAACGGATGCAGGCAGGAATGCAGATCAGGGCCAACGAGGATTTGCTGCTCATCATCGATGTGCAGAACGATTTTTGTCCCGGCGGTGCGCTCGCCGTGGCCGACGGCGATGCCGTGGTGCCGGTGATCAACCGGCTGAGCGGGATGTTCGATCACGTCGTCCTGACCCAGGACTGGCACCCGGCGGGACACAGCTCGTTCGCCTCGAGCCACCCGGGCAAGGCGCCGTTCGAAAGCGTCACGATGCCCTACGGGCCGCAGACCCTTTGGCCGGACCACTGCATCCAGGGCACGCCGGGCGCCGCCTTCCATGCCGGGCTCGCGACTGACAAGGCGCAGCTCATCATCCGCAAGGGCTTTCGCGCCGCGATCGATTCCTACTCGGCGTTCTTCGAGAACGACAAGACCACGCCCACGGGCCTCGCCGGATACCTGCGCGAGCGCGGCCTGAAGCGGGTTTTCCTGGTCGGTCTCGCCACCGATTTCTGCGTGCATTATTCGGCGGTCGATGCGCGGCGGCTCGGCTTTGCGGCCATCATCGTCGACAACGCCTGCCGGGGCATCGACCTCGGCGGCTCGATGGCGGCGGCCAAGGCGCAGGGCGCGGAGGCCGGGGTCGAGCGGATCGCCGAGCTGGCGTGATGATCGTGGACTACGCCGCCGCGCCGATGGTCGGCTCGGCGATGGCGCCGGCGACGCGGACGCGGACGCGGAGCGCGTTGCCGGGGAGGTAGGCGATCGGCATGTCCTCGACGTCGACCGTCTTGAGCGTGTCGCGGTCGGCGCCGGCCTGCACGGCGCGCACCTCGGCGATGGCCCGCGCCGCCGCGATGGCCTCGTCGCGGGTCATGTCGCGGAAGACCTGGTCGGCCTCGCCGGAGACCTGGGCGATGGCGGCGCCGACCGCATTGGCGCAGTCGCCATGGTCGACGCGGACGATGGTGGAGATGCCGGCGAGGCGCTCCGGCACCAGGAAGGCGCCGCCGCCGACCGCGAGCAGCGGCACGTCGCCCGCCTCGGTCTTCATGCGGTCGATGTCGCCTTCGAGCTTGCGGTGGGCGTCGGCGAGCGCGGCGTCGATCAGGCTTTTCGGCAGATGCGCGACGCGCGATCTGTCGCCGATGTCGATCAGCCCCGCTGCGACCGCGATGTCGGTCGCGGTGAGCTGGTCGCCGCCGAACACCAGCGCGTCGGATGTCAGCCGGTATCCGACGCTGAGCGGGCCGACACGGACCGGATCCTGCGTGACGTGGCTGCCGCCGCCGAGCCCGATCGAGAGCAGATCGGGCATGCGAAACAGCGTGCGGACGCCGCCGACCTCGACGACGGCGTTGGCCTCGCGCGGAAAGCCGTGGCGCAGCTGGCCGATGTCGCTGGTGGTGCCGCCGACGTCGACGACCATGGCGTCGTCGAGGCCGGACAGATACGCGGCGCCCCGCATGGAGTTGGTGGCGCCGGAGGCGAAGCTCATGACCGGGAAGGCGGTCGCGATCTCCGCCTGCATCACGGTGCCGTCGTTCTGCGTCAGGAACAGCGGCGCATCGATGCCGGACTCCGCGATCGCCTTGCGGAAGGCGGCGACCGTCGTGACCGCGAGGTCGTGCAGCGCGGCGTTGAGCAAAGCGGCGTTCTCGCGCTCGAGCAGTCCGATGCGGCCGAGGTCGTGCGAGAGCGTGACGGCCACATCAGGACAGATCTCGGCCAGGATCTCGCGCGCGATGTTCTCACAGCTCGGATCGAGCGGTGAGAACGACGAGGCGACCGCGACCGCGCGCAGGCCCTTGGCCTTGATCGCGCGCGCGGCGGCCTTGAGACCGTTGGTGTCGAGCGGCATGAAGGGGCGGCCATCATAATCGTGGCCGCCTTCGAGCATGAAGGTCTCGCCGCTGACCAGCGCGGCGAGGTCGCCCGGCCAGTCGCAGAACGGCGGCAGCGAGGCGGAGGCCGGCATTCCGATGCGGATCGCGCCGATCTTCTGCAGGTGCCGCCGCTGCACCACCGCATTGATGAAATGCGTGGTGCCGATCACGACCGCATCGACCGGTACGGCCGCCGCGGGATGTTCTCGCAGCGCCTTCAGCGCCGCGAGGATGCCGGAGGTCACGTCGGCGGTGGTCGCAGCCTTGACGGAGTGAACGACCTGGTCGTCGGCAATCAGGACGGCGTCGGTGTTGGTGCCACCGACGTCAATGCCAATCCGCTTCATTCACTATGCTCCAGGGGGCGAAAACAGCGACCGGAAATCGAGGTCGTAACCGAAGGCGCGAGGGCCGACGAATTCGAGCCCGCGCGGGCTCGTCAGCACGGCGGGCGCGGGCAGCGCGACTACGGTGACGCGCTGGCCGTAGCGCACCGTCTCGGTGCCGATGCCGTGGCCATTGACGCTGTCGAGCACGCAGATCAGGTCCGGCGACATCGCGATGGCCTCGCCGTCGCGCCAGGCGACGATCCACTCGTTCTGGAACGACAGCTTCAGACGCGTGCCGCGATCGTCGTCGCTGCCCTCCACGACGGCAGAGCCGCGCAGGAAGCCCTCGGTGGTGCGGCGCTCGACATCGACGATCTTGCCGCTGAACAGCCGCTGGCCGCCCTCGCAATCGAGGATCGCCGCAATCGGATCCTGGTGGCTTCGGTTCGCGGCCTCGACCGCGCGGCCGATCGTGATGGCCTTGGTGGTCGTGAAATGGATGCCCCAGTCCTTGACCTCGCGCCCCGTGCGCGGCGCTTTGCTGGTCGAGGCGATCGAGCCCATCTCGACGCAGATCTTGCGGCTGGCGCGCTCCATCCACTTCCAGCTCGGCACCTTGGTCACCACGGCCTCGATGCCGCGCGGATCGTACAGCGTGCAGGGATACGGCTTGAGGTCGCCGATCGCAACCGACGTCATCTGCGCCTCGGGAAAGGCGCGGCCCATGCAGTCGGCGTCGACCACGGGGATGTTCAGATGTGCTGCCGCCATCAGCGCCTGCATGCCGTTGCCGCCGCCGATCTCCACCGACATCACGGCGCGAAATGTGATGCCGTTGAGCTCCTCCTGCATGCGCACCGCACGCGCGATGCTGCGGCTGTCGGCGAGCCGTTCCTGCCCGACCAAGGGGGCGCCCATGTTGGAGACCACGGCGACCCAGTCGTCGTCGGCAAGATCGAGCGGCGACATCATCTGCACGCGATGTCCATCGGCATAGAGCCGACGCAGGTTGAGCAGGCCGAGATAGGGACTGCCGCCGCCGCCGGTGCCGAGGATCCAGGCGCCGACCGCGAGCGCCTCGATGTCGTCGAGACTGATCGTCTTCAATTCCACCCCGCTCACGACAACAGTTCCTCGACAATGCGGGCGGCTGCGGCGATCGACAGGATCACGGGCCCGGAATAATGGCGGCGGACGCGGGCCTTGTTGGCGCTGGTGTAGCTCATGCAGTCGAGCACGACGAGGTCGGGCTGCTTGGCCGCCATCGCGCGCGCCGCGGCGTCGACGGCCGCGTCATCGGAGCCCGGTTGCAGCGTGACGCCCACCACCTCGACGTGATCACGCTGCCATTTGCCGGCGATCAGCGCGGTCTGCTCGGCCAGCGGCGAGAACACGCCGAGCCGGCCCCTCGGCAGCACGGCTTCCACCATCTTGTGCAGCACTGCCGAGGGCAGGATCACGAGCCCTTCTGGCGCGAGGTTGGGAAACTTGCCCGTGCAGGCCAGCATCGCGACGTCGATGCCGTCCTGCCGAAATTTCGCGAGCTGTGCATTGGCCCGGCCCTCGACCGCCTTCTTGCTGATGCGCACGTTGTCACCGTTCGGCAGCGAGGTGAACAGCGCATCGGCGCCGTCGACCGGCGGGATGCGATCGATCTCGCCGCGGCTCATGCCGTCGAGCGCGCCGCGCAATTCGATGGTCGTGCCGGGAGACAGCACGGCTGCGATCTCGGCTTCGATCGCGGGGCGCGGGCTCTGGCCGATGACGACGACGCCCATGCGCCGTTGCGAAGGGCGATCCGCCACATCGAGGGAAGGGGACGGGAGTATGACGTTCACAATATCAATCCTCGAGAATGACGAGATCGGTCGGCCGCCAGCCGAGCGCGACGGCTTGGCCGGGTGCGTGGAGTGGACCGGCTCCTGAATTCGGCTGCTGAGCCAGCACCCGCTCGCCACCGTCCAGGACGATGCGGTAGAGGACGGCACCGCCAAGGAAGTTCGTGCTCTCGACCGTACCGCGTGCGGACGTGCCCTTGCTCTCGGCATCGACCGGGCCGGCTGGCGACACCATGATCTTCTCCGGCCGCAAGGCGACCGACAGAACCTCGCCACCGGCCGTTGCGGACACATCCGGCAGGGCCAGCACCAGGCCATTGCCGACCGCGATTCCGGTCCCGTGGTCCAGCGTCACGCGCTGGCCGCGGAAGATATTGGTGTCGCCGATGAAGTCGGCGACGAAGCGGGTTCGCGGCTGGTCGTAGATCTCGACCGGTGTGCCGATCTGCTCGACGCGGCCGGCGTTCATCACCGCGATGCGGTCGGACATCGCCAGCGCCTCCTCCTGGTCGTGGGTGACGAAGACGAGGGTGAGGCCGAGAGTCTTCTGCAGTTGCTTGAGCTCGAACTGCATCTGCTGGCGCAGCTTCTTGTCGAGCGCGCCGAGCGGCTCGTCACAGAGCAGCACGCGCGGCGAGATGACGATGGCGCGGGCGAGCGCGACGCGCTGCTGCTGGCCGCCCGACAATTGTGCCGGCCTGCGGTCCTCCATGCCGGACAGCTCGACCATCGCCAGCGCGGCCGTGACCTTGGACGCGATCGTGGCCTTGTCGGTCTTGCGCATGCGCAGGCCGAAGGCGACGTTCTCCGCCACCGTCCGGTGCGGAAACAGCGCATAGTTCTGGAACACCATCGCCATGTCGCGCCTGTGCGCGGGGACATGGGTGATGTCGGCGCCGTCGACGCGGATCTCGCCGGTGCTGGGGCTGTCGAAGCCCGCGATCATGCGCAGCGTGGTGGTCTTGCCGCAGCCGGACGGGCCGAGCAGCGAGAAGAACTCGCCCGGACGGATGTCCATGGCGACCGCGTCGACGGCGCGTACGCCGCCGTCATAGACCTTGCTGACGCTGGCGATCTCGATGCTTGCGCTCATGCGCGGAAGATCCGGTTGACCCGGCTGTCGATCACGTCCTTCTGCGCGTTGTACCACTTCCAGTCGACCTGGATCAGCTTGCTGACCTTTTCCGGAGTGGTCAGCAGCTTGGCGTCGTACTTGGCGTCGAGCTTCACCTTCTTGTTGGCCGGCGAGTACCAGACGGTCTCGGCGAGGCGCTTTTGGACCTCGGGGCGCAGCATGTAGTTCACATAGGCGTTGGCGAGCTCCTTCATCTTGCTGCCGGGTGTGATGCTCAGCACCTGCTCCAGCGACAGCACGCCCTCGCTCGGGGTGACGAAGTCGATCGGCTGGTTTTGTCCGTCATAGCGGTAGATGCCGGAGTCGTGGATCACGCCGAGGCCGACCTCGCCGGACAGGAACAGCTTCTCCATCGCGCCGGTGAAGTCGACGAGCTTGATCGGCTTCAGCTTCTCGAGCGCCGCATAGGCCGCGTCAAGATCGGTCTGCCCCTTTCCGTAGAGAGTGCCGCACATCATCAGGAAAGCCTGTCCCAGGCTGTTGACAGGGATCACATAGCCGCCGCGCACGCCGTTGTACTTCGCGTCCCACAGCTCCTTCCAGGACGTGACGTTGGCGTAGCCCTTGTCGGTGCGCATGCCCAAGCCAATGGCGCTGGTGAAGATGCAGACGCCGACGATCTTGTCGCTGACCGCGTAGGGGTAGACGTCGGCCATGTTCGGCACCAGCTTGGGGTCGACCTTCGGCTCGACGAGGCCCATCTCGACCGCTGCCCACTGCTCGTTGGAGTTGGTGTGCAGCACGTCGTAGATCGGCGCCGAGCGCGAGCTCGCCTGCAGCTTCGGCAGGAACGGCAGCGCAGTGTCGGTCCTGAGCTTGCACTTGAACTCGCTTTCGAAGGCGGGGCCGATCTCGGCCTTCATGACGTCGCCCCATTTGCCGCCCCAGCCGGTGATGTTCAGCACGGGCTCCTCGGCGCGCGCGACGTAAGGCGCCGCGACGACGCCTGCACCAAGCGCAGCAGCCGAAGTCAGCAGGCGCCGGCGGCTCATGGGGAAGCGACGCGATGAGTCGGTCATGTCCGGAATCTCCCTTAGAGTTTGACGTAGGAGCGCAGGCCAACGGTGCGGTCGAGCGCGATGACGACGATGAAGGCGAGCAGGATCGAGATCACCGAGGCGGCGCCGATGGTGCCGTCCAGATCGAATTTGAGGTAGTTGAACAGCGTGATCGGCAAGGTCTCGCTGCCGGGCGCGACCAGGAACAGCGACACCGGGAATTGGTCGAACGAGACGATGAAAGCAAAGATCGCGCCTGCCAGTACGCCGGGCTTCACCAGCGGCAGCGTGATCTCGAAGAAGGTCCGGGTGGGGCTGGCGCCGAGATTCTGCGCGGCTTCCTCCAGCCTGACATCGAAATTATGCAACACGGCGAGGGTGGTGCGCACGACGTAGGGAATCGTCACCAGCGTATGGCCGGCGACAAGGCCCCACAACGGGCGCCCGACATCGAGCAGCACATAGGACTGGAACAGTGCAAGACCGGTCAGGATCGCAGGCAGCATCAGCGGCGACAGCATGGTCGCCACGATCAGGCGAGAGCCCGGCAGGTTGCCGCGCGCGACCGCCAGCGCGGCCGACGCGCCGAGCACGGTTGCCGCGACCGTGGTCATCGCTGCGACCTCGATGCTCAAGAGCAGCGCGTGCATGAAGTCGCGCGAGGCGAAGAATTTCTCGAACCAGCGCAAGGAGACGCCGACCGGTGGAAACTGGATGAAGGGCGTCGGATTCAGCGCGAACACGATCACGATCGCGATTGGCGCCAGCAGGAAGACGAGGACGGCGCCGTTGGCGGCGAGATAGAGCCTGCGACCCCACCGGAGCGGCCGCTTCCTGCCGCGAAGCGCGGGTGCGGCCGCCAGATCGATCGGCGCAGCAAGCGGCGGCTGCGATCCTGGAGCAAGGCTCGTCATCTGCGCCCTCATTGCAGCTCGCGCTGGCCCGAGACGAGGCCGAGCACGTGATTATACGCGATGACGAGCGAGAGCGAAATGACGAGCAGCACCATGCCGAGCGCAGCCGCGAAGCCGACGTTGAAGTTGGCGGAGATCTGCTGGTAGATCAGGATCGGCAGGGTCATGACCTGGAAGCCGCCGAGCAGGATCGGGGTCACATAGGCGCTGATCGCGAGCGCGAACACGAGCAGCGACCCGGCGAGGATGCCGGGCAGGCTGAGCGGCAGGGTGACTTCGAGAAAAGCGCGCCACGGGCTGGCGCCGAGATTCTCCGCCGCCTGCTCCAGCCGTTCGTCGATGCGGCCGATCACGCCGGTCAGCGTCAGCACCATGAACGGCACATAGATGTGGACGAGGCCGATGATGATGCCGGTCTCATTGTACATCAGTTGCAACGGCCTGGTGACCAGCCCGAGCGAGGTCAGGATCTGGTTGATGACACCCTTGTCGGACAGCAGCGTCATCCAGGCGAAGGTACGCACCACGATGCCGGTCAGCATCGGCGCCAGCACGGCCATC
This sequence comes from Bradyrhizobium sp. SZCCHNRI1009, assembly GCF_032487575.1. Lineage (NCBI taxonomy): Bacteria > Pseudomonadati > Pseudomonadota > Alphaproteobacteria > Hyphomicrobiales > Nitrobacteraceae > Bradyrhizobium > Bradyrhizobium sp. SZCCHNRI1009. Next base: position 596,295 of record NZ_JAUEUL010000002.1, read on the forward strand.
AGCAGCAGCGCGTGGCCGGTGCGGCTCTTGATCCGCGCCATCCAATGCGCGAGCGGATAGCCGATCATGAGCGCGGCCAGGGTCGTCCAGAGGCCGATCCGGATCGTGGTCCAGATCACCTCGAGATAGTAGCCGTCATCGCCCATGCGGGCATAGTGCCTGGCGGTGAGGGCGACGTTCGGCATGACCACGGGGTTGCCGGTCAGGACGCTCATCACCGCCATCAATCCGATCGGCAGGAAGAAGAACAGCGCAAAAAGCAGCGCGCTCGGCAGGATCAACAGCGCCAGGCTGTTGACGCGCGGCGCGCTGCTGCTCGTCATCAGGAGGCCAGTCCGGCCAATTGCTCGATGGTCTGGCCAAGCGGATCGCCGGTCATGCGCCGCAGCTTCGCGGCCATGCCGCCGAGCTCGCGGCGGACGTTGGCGCGCTCGATCTCGGTGGTGGCCTGGACCGAGTAGGAGACGGCGATGCCGATCAGCTCACCGCTCTCGCCGCTCGCCAGCGCAAAGCCCTGCGAGCCGACGCCCTCGATGGCCTCGTCGGCGGCGTCCGAGATGCCGGTCCGGCGGATCTCGTTCAGCCGCGCCATCAGCTCGGTGAAGTTCTGCGGCGAGTTGGCCGGGACCTTCGGATAGTCGAGCGGCACGCGCGCCCGGATCTCCTGGTCCGACAGACGCGCCAGCATGGCGCGGCCGTTCGAGGTGATGATGGCCGGCGTGCGCTGGCCCGGCGGGTTGACGACGCGCAGCGGGTTGGAGCCGGGCACGATGCGCAGCACCACCTGCTGATAGCCGTCGAGCACGGCGATGTAGCCGGTGTGTCCGGTGCGCGCGCAGACATCACGCAGCTCGCGCTCGGCGGTGGCGATCAGGTCGTCATGGGCCCGGTGCAGCCGCCCGAGCTCGAAGGTGAGCAGGCCCGGCCGGTAGCGGCGGCTGTGCGGATCCTGCTCGAGCAGGCCGCAATCGCGCAGCGAGCGGAGCAGGCGTGAGGTCGAGCTCTTCGGCTTGCCGGTCAGGACCTGGACGTCGGCAAAGGAGAGGTCGGGCCGCGCGGTCGAGAAGCAGCGCAGGATGTCGATGGCGTTGGTCAGGGCGCTCATGATGATACCGTTTGTTCCATTTTTTGGAACGTAGTCCCGAATTCTAGAAGCGGCAGGGCGACTGCCGCAAGGCGAAATTACTGGCAAGCAGGTGCCCGAATGCGCGTCAGGGTGGTGGGCGGGGCGCCGGGCGCTGAAGGAGCATGCTCGGCCTCACTGCACCGCGGCCGACCTGATGCGACCGATGACGGCGTCCACGTCCGTCCAGGCCGGCTTGTCCGGGGCGAATTGCTGACGGAGATAGGAGACGAGTTCGGCAAGCTGGACGTCGCTGAGATGGTCCTTGAACGCCGGCATGTAGCCGAGATCGGACGAGGCCGGCTTCATGATCCCGTGCAGGATCACCTGGATCAGGTTGTCGGGTGTGGCGCTGTGCAGGTTGCTGTTCAGCGCCAGCGAGGGCCGGCTGCCGAACAGCGGCAGGCCGCCGATCTCGTGACAGACCGCGCAGGCGCCGAGATAGAGCCGGGCGGCCGGAGATGCCGCCGAGGTCACCCTGGTGCGCGCCTCCAACTCCGCTGCCGTCGCCTCCAGCTTCGCTGCCTCGGGCGAGGGCGTCTGGAAGGAGGCGAGATAGACCGCCATGGCCCGAATGTCTGCGTCGGGCAGCGTCGCGAGATCCTTCACGATCGGCGCCATCGGACCGGCGGCCACGCCATGGAGGCGCGACTGACCGGAGCGGAGATAGGTGTAGAACTCGTCCTCAGTCCACGGGATCGGGGCAGTCGAGAGCGCGGTCAGCGCGGGGGCTTCCCAGCCCTCCGCGAAGCCGCCAGCCAGATATGCGTTGCGCTGCTCGGCACCGAGCGCATTGCGCGGCGAATGACAGGCGCTGCAATGGCCGAGGCTTTCGACGAGATAGAAGCCGCGATTCCACTGTTCGGATCGGGTTGGATCAGGCCTGAACGGCCGGGTGTCGTGAAACAGCGCATTCCATCCGGCGACCAGCGGCCGCAGATTGAACGGGAAGCGCAGCGCGTTGTCGGGCGCCCGCTGTCTCACTGGCGTCTGAGCCATCAGGTAGGCGTAGAGCGCCTGCAGGTCGGCATCGTCGGTTCGCGCGAAATGCGTGTAGGGAAACGCCGGATAGAGCTGCCGGCCGTCGCGGTGCACGCCCTCGCGCATGGCGCGCTCGAAGGCGGGATAGGACCAGGCGCCGATGCCGGTCTCGACGTCGGGCGTGATGTTGGTGCTGAACAGCGTGCCGAACGGCGTCTCCAGCGCACGGCCGCCGGCATTGATCAGGCCGCCATCCGCGGTGTGACAAACCGCGCAATTGCCGAGCGCCGCGAGCGCCTCGCCGCGCGCGATCGTCGCGGCGGAATAGACCGAGGGATCGGGGCGTGTGATCGGTGCGATGGCACGCCAGGGCAACACGGCGGTGGCGACGCCGATCGCCGCGGCGCAGGCCGCGACGGCGCTGGCGATCACGCCGCCCCGCCTGGCAAAGGGCTTGAGCCATGTCGTCGCCGGTCTTTCGGGGGCGGGCAGCGACTGCGGCGCCGGCGTCTCGACCTGTTCGCCGCGCAGCCCTTTCAGAATGCGCTCCGGCGTGAATGGCGGCTCGCGGAAGCGGACGCCGGTGGCGTCGTAGATCGCATTGGCGATCGCGGCGGCGCTCGGCACGGACGCGGACTCGCCGACGCCGAGCGGCGGCTGATCCGGTCGCCGCAGCATCAGCACGTCGATCTCAGGCAAATCGGGGAAGGTGATGATCGGATACGCCCCCCATTCCCGGGCCGCGACCTTGCCGCGCGAAAACGGAATCTCCTCCATCAGCGCCCGGCTGGTGGATTGGATGACGTTGCCTTCGATCTGGTGGCGTACGCCGTCCGGGTTGATCATCAGGCCGGAGTCCTGGCCTGCGATGACCCGCGTGACGCTGACGTCGCCGGTCGTCGTATTCACCGCGACATCGGCGATCCACGCCGACCAAGCCGCGCCGTAGCCGGGAAACTTGCTGTGGACGTAGAGCGCGTAGGCGAAGCCGCGGCCATGAACGACGCCGTTGTCGGGCGCCTTATCTTCCCGCACGGGGCGCGGCGTCCAGCCGGCGCGTTCGGCCACGGCGTTCACGAGATCACGCGCGCGCTCGTCCTTCAGATAGCGCAGCCGGTATTCGATCGGGTCGACGCAAGCCTCCGCCGCGAGCTCGTCGATATAGGACTCATGCGCGAAGGTGTTGGGCAGCGCCGAGACGCCGCGGATCCAGGACGCACGCACGATCGGCGGCATGTCATGCGCAGTGACGCGCATGTGGTCGTAGTCGTAAGGCGGGATCGCGGTGCGATCGCCCATCTCGAACACCGCAGGCTCCGGCGCGATGCGGCCGGTCAGCAGCAGCGCCAGCGTCGGCGCGCCGTTCGACGGATAGCGCGTGGCGAACTCATAGGCCGCAACCGAGCCATCGGCATTGAGGCCGCCATTGACGTCCATCAGCTGTGCGGTGCCCTTGGGCTCCCACAGATGCTCCTGCTCGCGCGACAATTGCACCCGCACCGGACGGCCGACCGCGCGCGATAGCAGCAGCGCATCGGCGGTGACATCGTCGGCGCAGTTGCGGCCATAGCAGCCGGCGGCCTCCAGCCGGATCAGCTCGATGTGATCCTCGGGACAGTCGATCAGCTTGGCGAGATCGCCGCGCAGGATGTGCGGATTCTGCGTGCCGGAATAAATGCGGGTCTGCCCGTCGCGATAGTCGGCCACCGCGCAGGACGGCCCGATCGAGCCGTGCATCTGGTAGGGCCAGAGATAGGTCCGCCGCATCGGCTTGGCGGCGCCGGCGATGGCGGCATCGACATCGCCCTTGTCGAGCAGCCGACGCGGCTCGGACGGATTGGCGCGCAGCGCGTTCTCGACATCGTCGAGGTCGCGCAAGCTCGGCACCGGCTTCCAATTCGCCTGGAGCCGCTCGGCGGCGAGGATCGCGTTCTCCTCGCGCTCGGCGACGACGCCGATGAAGTCGCCGATGACGACGACGTCAACCAGGCCCGGTACGTCGCGCACCGACTCCCTGTCGACGCCAAGAAGGCTGGTGCCGATGAAGGGGCCGGCATCGACACCGGCATAGGGTGGACGCACGACGCGGCCATGCAGCATGCCGGGGACGCGAACGTCATGGACATAAGTGAGTTCACCGGCCGCCTTTGCCGGCAGATCGACGCGCGGCACCGACCGGCCGACGACCTGATAGTCGTTCACCGACTTGACGACGATATCGTCGGCGAGGGCGAGGCGGAACGTCTCATCGCCGATCAGCTCGCCATAGCTGAGGACGCGGTTGTCGGGACCGCGGACCAGTCCGTCCTCGACCCTCAAATCCACGACGTCGAGGTCGAGTTGCGCTGCCGCCCGCGCCAGGAGGAAGGCGCGGGCCTGCGCCGCAGCCTTGCGCAGCGGCACGGCGGTGATCTGAATTGTCTCGCTGGCGATGGTTGCGCCCTGATTCGGCACGACCGCGGTGTCCCCGAGCACGACCACGACACGGGCGAAGGAGACATCCAGCTCTTCCGCGACGATCTGTCCCAGCGCGGTTCGGATGCCGGTGCCGAGATCGACGTGGCCGTTGAAGGCGGAGACCTCGCCTGCGGCCGTGATCCGGATGAAGGTTTCGAACCGGCCATCGTTGCCGGCGATGGGACGTTCGACAACCAGCCAGCCGCGAGGCGTGTCGGCGTCCTTGGTGAGGCGATCGTTCATCAGTCCAGCGCCTCGAGCGTGTGGCCGGCCGCGCGCATCGCCGCGCGGAGGATCTCGACATGGGCACCGCAGCGGCAGAGATTGTAGCGCAGCGCCTGCTTGATCTCGTCGCGTGACGGATCGGGCTTGATCGCCAGCAGCGCCTTGGTCGTCATGATCATGCCGTTGAGGCAGTAGCCGCATTGCGCGGCCTGCTCGGCGATGAAGGCCTGCTGCACCGGATCGGGCGCCTCGCGCGAGCCCAGCCCTTCAAGCGTGGTGACGTCGCGGCCGATGCAGCCTTCCACCGGAATGACGCAGGAGCGGGCGGCACGGCCGTCGATCAGCACGGTGCAGGCGCCGCATTCACCGAGGCCGCAGCCGTATTTCGGACCGTTCAGAGCGAGGTCGTTGCGCAGCACATGAAGCAGGGGCGTGTCCGGCGCGGCCGCAACGTCATGCGCCCGTCCGTTCACGGTCAGCCGAATCGTTGCTGGCGTCATGCCCTTCTGCCGTCCGCTGTGCTATCGTTAACGAGGATGCGATGGTGATCGCTCCGAGCGTATCGTTTGTGTACTAACATGCAAGTGCCACGTTTTGCGCTGCAGCGTGTGCACGATTTGTCGTCATTGTGCAGGGCAAACTGATCGTTTATCCGGCAATCGTGCTTTTCGTTCGCGGTGGCGCTTGACAGTCGGCGGAGGGGCGCGACATCATTCGTATACGAACGAATTGCCGCGGCGTGCGGACGGTTGCCGTCAACTCCGCTTCAAGATGGGCTTCTCTGCATGGTGACTGAGACGGCGAGCGAGGGTGCAGGGGACAAGATCCGCTGCGATGCCTGTCCGGTGATGTGCTACATCAAGCCGGGCGCGGCTGGCGCCTGCGACCGCTATGCCAATCAGGACGGTGTGCTGGTGCGCGTCGATCCGCATATCCTGCTGGAGCGCACGGTGTCGCATGGCGGCAAGCTGGTGCCGTTCCAGGCGAGCGGCGACTGGGACGGCAAGATCGTGCATCAGCCGGAGCTGTTCGTCACCGCGATCGGCGCCGGCACCACCTATCCCGACTACAAGCCCGCGCCGTTCATCGTGTCCTCGCAGGTCGAGGGCGTCGACATGGTCACGGTCGTAACCGAGGGCATCTTCAGCTATTGCGGCGTCAAGGTGAAGATCGACACCGATCGCTATCTCGGCCCGGAAGCGGCGACGGTGCGGGTCGACGGCGAAGCGGTCGGTCACGTCACGACCAGCGAATACGGCTCGCAGATGCTCTCGCTCGGCGGCGTGCATCATCTCACCGGCGGCTCCAAGAAGGAGGGGCGCGTCACCTGCGACGCGCTGATGGACCTCAGCAACCGCAAGGCCGTCGAGCTCGTCGTCGACGGCGGTTCCAGCGTGATCGTGCAGGCGGGGCAGCCGCCTGTTGTCAACGGCGTCAAGGAAGAGCGCATGCGCGTCGGCTGCGGCTCGGCCACGATCGGCATGTTCGCCAAGCAATGGCAGGGCAAGGTCGACGAGGTCGTCGTGGTCGATGATCACATCACCGGCGTGCTGTCGGAGCACCAGGCCGGCAAGCTGCTCGACATTGCCGCGACCGGCATCAAGATGAAGGGACGGCGCTCCACGCCGGGCCGCTACTTCCAGGTGGCGCAGCCCGGAACCGGCTGGGGCGGCACCGACATCTCCGATCCGCTGTCGATTCTCGGGCCGTTCGATGCGAAGACGGCGAAGCCTGGCACGACGCTGCTGATGGTGTCCACGACCGGCGAACATGCCGCCTACTACGTGCTCGACGAGTCGCTCAAGCCGGTGCAGCGTGAGATGCCGCCGGAGCTGCAGTTCTCGGTCGAGCGCATCCAGGAGAACTGCGAGCCGGCACTGTGCACCGTGCTGTTCATGGCCGGTGCCGGCGGCTCGCTGCGCGCGGGCGTCACCGACAATCCGGTGCGGCTGACGCGGTCGGTCAAGGATACGCTGACGCGGGTCACGAGCGGCGGTGCGCCGGTCTATGTCTGGCCGGGCGGCGGCATCACCTACATGGTCGACGTGACCCAGATGCCGGCCGGCGCCTTCGGCTATGTGCCGACGCCGGCGATCGTCGCACCGATCGAGTTCACGTTGAGGCTATCGGACTACGCGGCGCTCGGTGGGCACATGGACTACGTCCAGCCGCTCACGTCGCTCAAGGATGTCAGCAAGGACATTCGTCAGCTGCCGTGGCCGAGGCCGGGCGCATGACCCGGCGGCCACAGATCGCCTTGTTGCCCGAGCGGCGGCTGCATCTGCAGGACGGCCCGATCGATCTGATCATCGGCGCCGACGCCGCCGATGGCGATGTTCGCGCGGCCTATCGTGCGGCGGCCGAGCGTTTCACGGGTCTCTTGGACGAGCTGTGTGCGGAACTGTCCGATCTGCGCAAGGGAGCCGATCACGATCGTTGCCCATTGAAAGGCGTCGTTGCGCGGCGGATGCATGCGGCCGTGTCGCCGTTCGCGCGCGAGATGTTCATCACGCCGATGGCCGCGGTCGCGGGCAGCGTCGCCGAGGAGATTCTCGGCGCCATGCGCGGCGCGGCGAAGCTGACGCGGGCCTATGTCAACAATGGCGGTGACATCGCACTCCATCTGCGGGATGCCGCCACGTTCAGCGTCGGGCTGATGGACCGTCCCGACGGCGCAGGCGTGATGCGCAGGATGACGCTTCGTGCTGCCGATGCGATCGGCGGCGTCGCCACATCGGGCCGCCACGGCCGCAGCTTCTCGCTGGGCATTGCCGACGCGGTGACGGTGCTCGCGCGCAGCGCGGCGCAGGCCGATGCGGCGGCGACGGTGATCGGCAACGCCGTTGACCTTCCGGGTCATCCGGCCGTGCTTCGCCGACCCGCCTGCGAGCTGCAGCCGGACAGCGATCTCGGTGACCGCCTCGTCACATGCGATGTCGGAGATCTCCGCGATGCCGAGATTGCCCAAGCGCTGGCCGCGGGCGAGCATCGTGCGCAGTCGCTGCTGTCGGCCGGCCTGATCGAAGGCGCCGTTCTGCAGCTCTGCGGCAATATTCGCGTCGTCGGTCCGCGCGCGATCGAGATCGTTCGTCGGCAGCAGTTGCGGGCGGCGGCGGCGTGAGGTTTGATGCACGATGTGCTGGAACATGAGGGACTGCCGACGATGAGCGCCGTCATCAGAAAGATCGTGACCGTGGTCGAGGAAGTCCATCAGGAGATGGGCCGGTCCGTGTCGCCGCCGACACGGCGGGCGGCGGCAGTGGCGGTGATCGAGAATCCGTTTGCCGGCCGCTATGTCGAGGATCTCACGCCGCTGATCGCGATCGGCGAGGAGCTCGGCGAGATGCTGGCCAAGCGCGCCGTGGCCGCGCTCGGCATCGAAGGGCCGGCGGCGCACAGCTATGGCAAGGCCGCGGCGGTCGGGAGCGACGGCGAGCTGGAGCATGCCGCCGCGATCCTGCATCCGAAGATGGGGGCGCCGGTGCGCAAGGTGCTCGGCAAGGGCGCGGCGCTGATCCCGTCGTCGAAGAAGCGCGGCGGCGTGGGCTGCACGCTCGACATTCCGCTCGGCCATAAAGATGCGGCCTTCGTGCGCAGTCATTTCGACGGCATGGAAGTGCAGATCAACGACGCGCCACGCGCCAACGAGATCATGGTCGCGCTCGCGGTCACCGACAGCGGGCGTCCCTTGCCAAGGGTCGGCGGGCTCACGGTCGCCGAGATCAAGGGCGACGACGGTCTACGGTAATACAAATCAACATTGGAGGCTGAAGGGATGCGACGGAGAACGATGCTTGCGGCAGGCCTGGGCCTTGCCGTCGCGGGATTGGCGGGCACGGCGCGCGCCGAGGACGTCATCAAGATCGGCGAGATCAACAGCTACTCGCTGCTGCCGGCGTTCACCGAGCCCTATCGCAAGGGCTGGCAGCTCGCGGTCGAGGAGGTCAATGCGGCCGGCGGCATCAACGGCAAGAAGCTCGTCGTCGTTTCCAAGGACGACAGCGGCAAGCCGGCCGACGCGCAGACCGCGGCCAACGAGCTGGTGTCGAGCGAGAACGTGGCGATGCTCGCCGGCACCTTCCTGTCGAACATCGGTCTGGCCGTCAGCGACTTCGCCAACCAGAAGAAGGTGTTCTTCCTGGCGGCCGAGCCGCTGACCGACGCCATCACCTGGGCGAAGGGCAACAAATACACCTTCCGCCTTCGTCCGTCGAACTACATGCAGGCGGCAATGCTGGTGGAGGAGGCCGCGAAGCTTCCCGCCAAGCGCTGGGCCACGATCGCACCGAACTACGAATACGGCCAGTCGGCCGTCGCCGTGTTCAAGAAGCTGCTTTCAGCGAAGCGCCCGGACATCCAGTGGGTCGACGAGCAGTGGCCGCCGCAGGGCAAGATCGACGCCGGTCCGGTGGTGCAGGCCGTCGCCGCCGCCAACCCGGAGGCGATCCTCAACGTCACCTTCGGTGCCGATCTCGTCAAGCTGGTCCGCGAAGGCAACACCCGCGGCCTGTTCAAGGACCGCAAGGTCGTCAGCTTCCTGACGGGCGAGCCGGAATATCTCGATCCGCTCAAGGAGGAGACGCCCGAGGGCTGGATCGTCACCGGCTATCCCTGGTATTCGATCAAGACGCCCGAGCACGACGCGTTCCTGAAGGCCTACCAGGCCAAGTACAACGACTATCCGCGGCTCGGCTCGATCGTCGGCTACCAGACCATCAAGTCGGCGGCCGCCATCCTCGCCAAGGCCGGCTCGACCGATACCGACAAGCTGATCGCCGCGGCCGAGGGACTGTCCGTTCCGTCGCCCTTCGGCGAGATCACCTTCCGCAAGATCGACCACCAGTCGACGCTCGGCGCTTATGTTGGCAAGACCGCGCTGAAGGACGGCAAGGGCATCATGGTCGACACCGTCTATCGCAAGGGCTCGGACTATCTGCCTGATGATGCCGAAGTTTCCAAGCTCCGTCCGAAGGACTGAGTGAGGTCTTCCTGCCTCCTCCTCCCGCGGAGGAGAGCGGGCGGGGTGAGGGCGCGCGACGCCTGATCTACAGGTTCAGGCCGAGATCCCTCACCCCACGCTTGCTCGCCGGCTCATTGACAGGGCACACGAGCTCGAACGCGGCTCATTCGATACAGACGATCTCCTGACGCGGACCGCCCATGGCCTTCTATTTCGTCCAGTTCCTGACCGGCCTTGCCAGCGCAGCCTCGCTGTTCCTGGTGGCGTCGGGACTGTCGATCATCTTCGGCGTGACCCGCATCGTCAATTTCGCCCATGGCGCGTTCTACATGCTCGGCGCCTATGTGGCGTTCTCGCTCACGGAGCGGCTGTCTGGCTCGCTCGGCTTCTGGGGCGGCATCGTCGTGGCGGCGCTCGCGGTCGCGGCCATCGGCGTCCTCGTCGAGATCGTGCTGCTGCGCCGGATCTATCACGCGCCGGAGCTGTTCCAGCTGCTCGCGACCTTCGGCCTGACCCTGATGGTCGAAGATCTCGTGGTGCTGATCTGGGGACCGGACGATCTGGTCGGCCGCCGTGCACCTGGCCTCAAGGGGGCGGTCGACTTCTTCGGTCAGAACATCCCGAGCTACGACCTGTTCCTGATCGCGCTCGGTCCGATCGTGCTCGGGGTGCTGTGGCTGCTGTTCCAGCGCACCCGCTGGGGCATTCTGGTGCGCGCGGCGACGCAGGACCGCGACATGGTCGCGGCGCTCGGCGTCAATCAGAAATGGCTGTTCACCTCGGTGTTCGCGGTCGGCGTCTTCCTCGCCGCGCTCGGCGGCGCGCTGCAGATCCCGCGCGACGCGGTCCATCACGCGATGGACCTGCGCATCATCGTCGAGGTGTTCGTGGTCGTCGTGATCGGCGGCCTCGGCAGCATCCTCGGCGCGTTCGTTGCCGCCGTGCTGGTGTCGGAGCTCAATGCCTTCGGCATTCTCATCTTCCCCACGATCTCGCTGATCCTCGTGTTCCTGGTGATGGCCGTCGTGCTGGTCGTGCGGCCCTGGGGCCTGTTCGGCAAGAAGGAGGCGCCGGCGCGCCGCACGCCGGGCCTGACCGTCATTCCGTGGCGCCCGCTGAGCTCGGTCGAGCGGCTGGCCTCTCTCGTCGCGCTGGCGCTGGCGGCGATGCTGCCCTTCATCGCCGGCAACTACACGCTGACCGTCGGCGCCGAGATCGCGATCTTCGTGATCTTCGCGGCGTCCCTGCATTTCCTGATGGCGGTCGGCGGCCTCGCTTCGTTCGGCCACGCCGCCTATTTCGGCCTGGGCGCTTACGGCGTCGCGTTCCTCGCCAAGCTTGCGGGATTGCCGATGATTGTCTGCCTGCTGCTCGGGCCGCTGCTCGGCGCGCTCGGTGCGGCCGTGTTCGGGGCCTTCGCCGTGCAGCTCTCCGGCGTGTACTTCGCGATGCTCACCTTGGCCTTAGCGCAAATTGTGTGGTCGATCGCGTTCCAATGGGTCGCGGTGACCGGAGGTGACAATGGCATTCTCGGGCTCTGGCCGGAGAAATGGGCGGCGTCGCCGTCGCATTTCTACTGGCTCGCGCTTGGCGTCTCGGCCTTCGTCGTCGGCGTGCTGCGCCTGATCACCTTCTCGCCGTTCGGCTATGCCCTGCGCGGCATGCGGGACTCGCCGCTGCGCAGCGAGTCCATCGGCATCAACGGCAAGCGCATCCAGTGGACGGCCTTCATCATCGCCGGCACCACGGCCGGCATCGGCGGCGCCCTGTTCGCCTATCTCAAGGGCAGCGTGTTTCCGGACAACATGGGCATCTCGCTCTCGGTCGATGCGCTGGTCATGGTGCTGCTGGGCGGCGTGGAGACGGTGCCCGGCGCGATCTTCGGCGCCATCGTCTACAAGGCGCTCAACATCTGGCTGGTCAGCCAGACCGACTGGTCGAAGCTCGTGCTCGGCATCTTCATCGTGCTGATCGTGGTGGTGTTCCCGAAAGGTATCGTGGGTGTGGTCGAAACCGTCATGCATCGGCGTCGCGCACCGGCCCCCAAGGGCGCTTCGCTGTCGGCCAAGATGGAGGGCGCGCAATGAGCCCAGGCGTGTCGCTGCTCTCGGTCGAAGGCCTGTCGAAATCCTATGGCGGTATTCACGCCGTCCGCAACGTGTCGTTCACGCTGCGGGCCGGCGAGATCCTGGCGCTGATCGGCCCGAACGGCGCGGGGAAAAGCACCTGCTTCGACATGCTCAACGGCCAGAACGTGCCGGACAGCGGCCGCATCACGGTGATGGGGCAGGAGACCACGGGGCACAGGCCGCGCGAGGTCTGGCGGCTCGGGGTCGGCCGCACCTTCCAGATCACCGCGACCTATCCGACCATGACCGTGCGCGAGAACATCCAGGTCGCCCTGGTCTCGCATCATTACCGTCTGTTCGATTTCTGGAGCCCGATGATTTCAATCGAGCGCGGCGAGGCCGATCGCCTGCTCGATCTCGTCGGCATGGCCGGCTATGCCGAGCGGCCGTGCGGCGAGCTCGCCTATGGCGACCTCAAGCGGCTGGAGCTCGCGATCGCGCTGGCCAACCAGCCGAAGCTCCTGCTGATGGACGAGCCGACCGCCGGCATGGCGCCGCGCGAGCGTGTCGAGCTGATGCGGCTGACGGCTGGAATCGCGCGCGAGCAGTCGATCGGCGTCCTTTTCACGGAGCACGACATGGACGTGGTGTTCGAGCATGCGGACCGCATTCTCGTGCTCAATCGCGGCAGCCTGATCGCCGAGGGATCGCCAGCCGAGGTGCGCGCCAACCGGGAGGTGCAGGCGATCTATCTCGGCGAAGGCCTGCTCTATGATGCCGATCGTCGCGAGGGAGCGCCGGCATGAAGCTGTCCGTCGCCAATCTCAACAGCCACTATGGTCCGGCGCATATCCTGTTCGACATCGGCCTCGAGGTCGGCGAGGGCGAGGTGGTGGCGCTGCTCGGGCGCAACGGCGCCGGCAAGTCGACGACCTTCCGGTCGATCGTCGGCCTGGTCGAGCTGCGCGAGGGCCAGATCATGTTCGAGGGGCAGGACATCTCGTCGGCGCCCACCCATGAGATCGTCCGCGCCGGCCTCGGCTACGTTCCGGAGGAGCGCCGCATCTTCACCGAGCTGACGGTGGAGGAAAACCTGGAGGTCGGGCGGCAGAAGCCGCGGCCGAATGCGCCGCAATGGACGCGTGAGAAACTCTATCAGTTGTTTCCCAATCTCGGCGAGATGAAGAACCGCCCGGGCGGCCGCATGAGCGGCGGCGAACAGCAGATGCTCACCATCGCCCGTACACTGATGGGCAATCCGTCGCTGGTGCTGCTCGACGAGCCCTCGGAAGGCCTGTCGCCGAAGATCGTCGAGCAGATGGTCGATGCGATCCTGACCATGAAGAAGGAAGGCGTCTCGCTGGTCGTCTCCGAGCAGAACCTGCATTTCGCCAAGCTGATCTCGGACCGCGCCTACATCATCGAGCGCGGCCGCATCTGCTTCTCCGGCACCATGACCGAGCTCGACGCGCGGCCCGACATCCGCGACGCGCATCTGTCGATCTGAGGCGAGGGAAGATATGGCCAAGAGTCCCCCGCCGAAGCGATCGGCGAAAGCCACGACGAAGACTGCGCCGAGGCCGCAGGCAAAGCCCGCTGCGAAGGCCACGGCCAAGGCGGCGAAATCAAACTACGTGCTCGACGATCAGATCGGCTTCATCCTGCGCCAGGTCTGGCAGCGCCACACCATGATCTTCGCCCGCGACATCGGCAGCAACCTGACGCCGACGCAATGGGCGGCCATGTCGAAGCTGGTCGAGACCGGACCGTGCTCGCAGAACCAGCTGGGACGGTTCACGGCGATGGACGTCGCGACGATCAAGGGCGTGATCGACCGGCTGACCGCACGCGGTCTCACCGAGACCAGCTCGGATCCGCAGGATGGCCGCCGGCTACTGGTGAGCCTGACCCGCGCGGGTCAGCAGCTCGCGGAGAAGACCGCGCCGCTGGCGCTCGCGATCTCCAAAGAGACCTTGGCGCCGCTGGATGCGAGAGAGCGCGAGAGCTTGCTGTCGCTGCTGAGCCGGCTGAAATAGCTGTTGCAAACCGCCCGCGTAGGGTGGGCAAAGCGAAGCGTGCCCACCATTCTCACAGAGAGCGCATCTGCACATGATGGGCACGCGCCGCCTGGCGGCGTCGCTTTGCCCACCCTACTTGTTTGCTCAGTCGCTATGAGCGCAGCCCGATACAGCACCCTCTCCCCTTGTGGGAGAGGGCATCTCCGGTCCATCCACATTCGCGATTGGGTGAGGGGTATCTCTCGGCGAGCGAGACTCGCGGAGAGATACCCCTCACCCGACCGAGATTTCTGCTCCGTCCTCCATGCCCTCTCCCGCAAGGGGAGAGGGCGCATTCACGAGCACTGCGCTCGCAATGACGAAGCTTGTGGCAACTACTTCGCCACGATCTCCGGAATTTTCGTCGCCGGCGGCGTGTTGCGGCTGCGCTGGGTGCGGACGATGCCGTCGATGATGGTCATCCCGATGCCGGGGAGGTCGCCGAGCTGGACGCTGTCGAGCAGGGTCTTGGCCGGCGAGTGCTGCGCCTTGTCCATGATGACGAAGTCGGCGGAGCGGCCGACCTCGATCAGGCCGCAATCGAGCTCGCGCATCCGCGCGGTGTTGCCGGTGGCGAAGCAGAACGCGATCTCGGCCGGGACATCGCCGAGCGAGGACAAGAGCGAGACCATGCGCAGGATCCCGAGCGGCTGCACGCCGGAGCCGGCCGGCGCGTCGGTGCCGAGGATGACGCGGTGGAGATCGTTCATCTCGCGCGCGGTGCGCAAGGTGAACAGCGCCGAGCGCTCGTTGCCGTTGTGCACCAGCTCGAGCCCCGCCTTGCAGCCCTCGCAGATGCAGCGGATCTGATCGTCGGGCAGCGCGGTGTGACCGCCATTGATGTGTCCGATGACGTCGGTGCCGGCCTCCAGCACGACGTCCTTGTCGATCAGGCCGGAGCCGGGGATCGACGGACCGCCGGTGTGAATGGTGCTTTGGATGCCGTATTTGCGCGCCCAGCCGACCATCTTGCGCGCGGTCGGGCCGTCCTTGACGCCGCCGAGGCCGACCTCGCCGAGCAGCTTGACGCCGGCGGCGGCGAGCTCCTTGAAGTCGTCCTCGACCATCTCGCATTCGATCACCGGCGCGCCGGCATGCACCTTCACGCCGCCGGGACGGAGCGTCCAGAATGCGCGCTGCGCGAAGATCGCCATCGCCTTCAGGCCGACGACGTCGCGCGGCCGGCCGGGCATGTGCACCTCGCCGGCGGAGATCATCGTGGTGACGCCACCATGCAGATAGGAATCGATCCAGTTGCTCTGGTTCTGCCGCGGCGTCCAGTCGCCGGCGACCGGATGAACATGGCTGTCGATCAGGCCCGGCGCCACCGTCGTGCCATGGGCATCGACGATGGTCGTCGCGCCTTCGGTGTCGACGTCTTTGAAGCGGCCGATTCCCGTGATCTTGCCGTTCTCGGCGACGATCGTGTCAGCATCCAGGATGGGCCGTTCCAGGGCGCCGGACAGCATGAGGCCGATGTTGCGAATGACCAGCTTGCTGGGACCGGTTGCTTGCGGCGCGTCATGGGCCATCGGGATATCCTTCTCTCCTGGCAAAGCATTTGCGGCAGTTTGCGCCTGCACGCGGCGCAGCATCAAGCCGGTTTCGGTCATTCGTACACGAATGATCAGGTCCGGCAAGCGGCGGCCTGCACGAAGATTTGGCGCGGGTTGCCTACCCTTCGGACACCGCGCGGGCCCTATGAACGCGGCGATATCCTCGGCTTCGGCCGCGTGTTCGACATCCCCGTCCCCAGTGCTTGTGGCGGTGGTCTCCGCGCTGGTGATGAACCGCACCCTGGACGTTGCTGCCGCGATCCGGCATCACCTCGTGTGATCTCTTTGCGACGAGGGTGACGGCAGATGAGCGACGACCTTCACACGATCGGCGCGGGCGGCGTCACCGCCTCGGTCAAGGCTGATGGCGCCGAGCTGTGCTCGCTGAAGACGGCCGGGGGCCTGGAGTTGCTCTGGCAGGCCGGAGCCGTCTGGCCGCGCCATGCGCCATGGCTGTTTCCAATCGTCGGCCGACTCAAGAATGACCAGCTCCACCACCGCGGCCAGACCTATCCGATGGCCCAGCACGGCTTCGCCCGCGACCTGCGTTTCACCTGGCTGGAGCGCGGGGCCGAGTCGTGCGTGTTGCAACTGACCGACGACGAGACGACGCGGGTGCGCTATCCGTTCGCCTTCCGTCTCACGGTGAGCTACCGGATCGCCGTTGACGCGCTGGACGTGGCGGTCGAGATCGCCAACCCCGGTGCGGAGATGCTGCCCGCCTCGTTCGGCGGCCATCCCGCCTTCAACTGGCCGCTGCTCCCCGGCCAGCCGAAGGAGAGCTATCGGCTGATTTTTGCAGAGCCTGAGCTGGCGCCGATCCGCCGTCTGACCGGCGGTTTGCTGCGCGAGCGGCCGGAGCCCTCACCGATCGAGGGGCGCGTTCTCCCGTTGAGCGAACGCCTGTTCGACGATGATGCCGTGATCCTCGATCAGCCGGCCAGCCGTTCGGTTCGCCTCGTCGGAACCAGGGGACCGGCGCTTGAGTTAGCCTGGGATAATTTTCGTCAGCTTGGAATCTGGTCGAAGCCCGGCGGCGTGCCGTTCCTGTGCATCGAGCCGTGGCGCGGTTTCGCTAGTCCGCTCAATTTCGACGGCGAGTTCGCGGCCAAGCCCGGCGTCATGCATATCGCGCCGGGCGTCGCCGAGAGGCTACGCTGCCGCATCAGAATCGATTCCTCGAATTAGTATGACTTATCTCGCGAGCGCCCGTTTGCGTGCACAGCGGTAACCGTGATCAGCAGTTTTGGGCCTGGAAATGACGGCGCCGTGACCTACATGAGAGACGAGCGCGGAACTTTGGCTATGATGCGTCGAACGACCGGCGGTTGGCGGGCGCTTTCTCCGAACTGATAACGGTCGATTATCGAACATGATGCGTGGCGCGAACTCAGGCGCTCGCAGCCGGTTCTTGCAGCCGTGCGCCTTTGCCGTCAGCGGGCGCGCGGAGATCTCATGGCAGGGGCGCGCGTAAGTGGCGTTACGCGGGGGAACGGGAGGATGGGATGGTGTTGAGAGCTGTTGTCGGCGCGATTACATGCGCCGTGTTGCTCGCAGCGACCGATGCTGTGGCAGGGGCCTATCAGCCGGGTGACTTCCTCAAGCTCGATTTATCGAAGGCCGTGTTGTCGCCGGAGCCGCTCGGCCCCGAGGCGCATTTCGAACCCGTGCCCATCGAAGCCAAAACAGATCGACCTGCGGTCGCCGTCCGTTCTGCTGTTGACCCCGACGTCAGTTCCGGAATCCCGCGCGCCGTCGCCACCCGGCGGCCTCATGGTACGAGGACGGCCGAGCGGCCCCGCGGCGCCGCCCGCACCAAGCTCGTCCATCGGCGCGGCAATCCGCTCGACGCGCAGGCGATGGATACGCGCATTCAGACCTGGCCGTGCCGGCCTGGCAGCGGCGGCATCTGCAACTGGCGCTGATCGGCCGGTCTACCCGCGCGCCTGTTGCGTCCAGGAACCTCGCTCCCGACATCTTGATCGAGGTGGATGCCGGCTTGCTTGAACTCGCAAGCGGAGCGAAGGCAAGCTGAGCACTTCCCGCCAAGGTCTTGATGTTTCGAGGCTGCCGCCGGCGCTCGCTGGCGAGCGGCTCGCGCGATTCCAGGAGATTTCATGAACGCCATCGACACCCAGGGTATCCGCCTGCCCAAGCTCGGGCTCGGCACCTTTCGCATGCAGGGCACCGTCTGCCGCGAGGCCGTCGAGAGCGCGCTTGCGCTCGGGTACCGCCACATCGACACCGCCGAGATGTACGCCAACGAGGACGCGATCGGTGCTGCACTTGCGGCGACCAATCTGCCGCGCGCCGAATTGCATGTCACCACCAAGGTCTGGCCGGAGAACCTCGCGCCGGATGCGATCCGCCGTGCCTTCGACACGAGCCTCAAGAAGCTCCGGCTGGAGTTCGTCGATCTCTATCTCATCCACTGGCCGGCCAAGGGGATGAACCTGCCCGCCGCCCTGGAGACGCTGCTGAAGCTGAAGGAGGAGGGGCGCACGCGCGCGATCGGCGTCGCCAACTTCACCGTCGCGCTGCTGAAGCAGGCGGTCGAGGAGATCCAGGCACCTGTCGCCTGCAATCAGGTCGAATATCATGTGATGCTCGACCAGTCGAAGCTGATGGCCTACATGGCGGGCCGCTCGATTCCCCTGGTGGCCTATTGCCCGCTGGCGCAGGGACGGGCCGCCGCCGACGAGACGCTTGGGGCCATCGGCAGGAAGCATGGCGCCAGCGCCGCCCAGGTCGCGCTGAAATGGCTGTTGGACCAGGATGGGGTGGCGGCGATCCCCAAGGCAGCGCGCCCGGAAAGTCAGCGTGCGAACTGGGATGCGATGAAGCTTCAACTCGACGATGAGGATCGCGCCACCATCGCGTCCCTCCCGAAGGACAAGCGCTTCGTCAATCCGGCCTTTGCGCCGGACTGGGACCGCTGACGACCACGCGAAGCCCTGCAAGAACGGGCGTCAGAACGAACGCCACAGAAAATGGCCCCTTGCGGGGCCATTGCTGTGCCGAAGTTGCAGATCAGTCGCGCCGGATGATCACGGTGCGATCGTGATGGCGGTGGAAGGGCCGGACATAACGGTGAGGCCGGTACTCACGATGCATGCGGTATTCGGCGCGGGACCGATCCCAGCCGTGGTGGTAGTGATGGCCGCCACGCTTGATGACCACGGTCTCGGCATTGGCGATCGACGGTGCCGCGAGCGCGACGACCGCCAGGGAAGCGAGCGCGAGAGCGATTTTCTTCATGTTGTCCTCCAGAATGAAAGTGCGGGATCAACTTGAAGTGTGAAAGAACGTTCCGCAGGAACTTCCACGAAGTTGCTGAATGCACGTTCAGATTTGGTCTTCAAGCTCGCGGGCGAATCGCGGCGCCCCCTCGAGCCCGCCGCGTCAGTCGCATTTCCTGAGCGCTGGCGTCGGCTTGCCGTTGGCAACGAAGCGGCCGTCACGAATGGTGTAGCTGTCGTCCTCGCCGCGATTGAACACGGAGCGGATGTTGCCGTCGGCGGTCCGGGTGATCCCGTTCTCTCGCGTCTGGCGCGCTTTGGGCAGCACGATCGAGAGCACCAGCGTCTGGTCCGCCTCGACGCGTGCGCTCGCCACCTGGTTGACGTCGGACGGATCGTGGTCACGACGATAGATCAGGTGACGATCGTCAGTGACTTCGTAGGAGATGATGGCGCCGCGGCCCTTGACCGGCGGTGCGCTGCAGTCGGCGGCCCAGGTTCCGATCAGGCCCCAGGTCCGGGCGACCTCGACGGTGTCGTCGGCCCGGGCGGCAGACGCTGATGATGCGCAGAGGACGATTGCGATGAGAGGGCGGGAGATCGAAATCATGCGGTCTCGCGGGGATGACTGCCGTGACATCTTAATGCACTGCGTCAACGGCGCAACGACAGACCTGCGCCGAGATCGTTGGCACAAAGTCTCATTCTTTCCGGGCCGACCTTGATGGCGAGGGGGACAAGGCGCATGCTCCCCGCAACTACAAACAAGCGTGGGGAGGCTGACCATGTCTGCGCTGTCGCGCCGCAAATTCCTGCTGTCGTCCGGAGCGGCCGCCATGGCCGCGCTATCGGGTCCCGCCGGCGCCGCGATGGGGCCGGCCGACAAGTTCGATCTGGTGATCAAGGGCGGCGACGTGATCGATCCCAGCCAGTCGCTCCGAGGCAGGCGCGACATCGGGATCCGCTGGGGCGTCGTCGAAGCGGTCGAGCCCGAGATACCGGCCGAGCGGACGCTGCGGTCGATCGACGCCAACGGCCGGCTGGTGACGCCGGGCCTGATCGACCTCCACAGTCACGTCTACCCCTATGGTTCGGCGATCGGGATTCCCCCGGACGAACTGGTGCAATTCCAGGGCACCACGACGGTCGTCTCGGCCGGCGACGCCGGCGTCAACAATCTTGCGGCGTTGCGCCGCTTCATCGCCGCCCAGTCGCGCGCCCGCATCTACGCCTTCGTCCACATCGCCAACAACGGCCTGTCGGCGTTCCCTGTGGCCGAGCTCTACAACATCGACAACGCCCAGGTCGACGCCTGTGCCATGGCGCTGGCCGAGAACCCGGACTTCCTGCTCGGGGTCAAGGTGCGGATGTCGGAGAACGTGATCTTCAAGCACGGGCTCGAGCCGTTGAAGCGCGCTATCAAGGCGTGCGAGCTGTGCGGCTGGCCGGCGCGGATGATGGTGCATATCGGCGGCGTCGAGACCGGCGAGCTGATGTCACAGATCCTTGACCTGCTGCGCCCCGGCGACATCCTGACCCATGCCTATTCCGGCGCGCCGAATATGGGCGGCGCCTTCACCAACATCGTCCAGGACGGCAAGCTGCTGCCCGCGGCGCTCGCCGCCAAGCAGCGCGGCGTGCTGTTCGATGTCGGCCACGGCGGCGGCAGCTTCGATTTCACCGTGGCCGAAGTCGCAATCCCCGGCGGCTGCGGCCCGGACACCATCTCCTCCGACATCCATGTGTTCTCCGGCAACAGTCCGGGCATGCCGTTCCTGCCCAACGTGATGGCGAAATTCATCGCGATGGGATTTTCGTTGGAGCAGGTGGTGAGCATGGCCACCTCTGTGCCGGCCAAGATCATCAACCGTGCGCCGAAGATCGGCACGTTGCAGGTCGGCGCGCCGGCCGACGTTGCAATCATGGACCTGGTCGAGGGTCCCGTCAGCTTCGTCGATACCCGCGGCAACAAGCGCGACGGCAAGCTGCAGCTCAAGCCGGTGCAGACGGTGATCAATGGCGTGCCGTTCGGGCGGCCCTATCAGTCGCCCTTTTCGGTGCGGTGAGCGGCGCGCAAATCACTCGATCGCGCGCGTCCGCTCCACATTGGACGAGCGGAGCGGCACGCCGAACTCCTCCCGGCAGACATCGGCGAGCACTGCGATGCCCTCGCGGATCTCCTGATGCGAGGGGCTGGCGAAGCACAGCCGCAGGCGGCTCCGCGCATGCGCGGCGTCGGTGGACCATTCCGGTCCCGGATTGATCGAGACGCCGCGTTTGAGCGCTGCCTGTGACAGCTTCATCGCGTCAACCTGGTCCGGCAGCTTGACCCAGAGGAAGATCCCGCCCTTGGGTGGCGCGAACTCGGCGGAGGTGCCGAACTCCGCGTTGAGCGCCTCGATCAGGGTGTCCAGCTTGGCGCGCAGGCCCCGCACCAACTGCGGCACGTGGGTCGCGAAATGCGGCCTGCAATATTCCGCTAGCACCATCTGTTCCAGCGCGCCCGAGCCGGCATCGGTCTTGAGGGCCAGCAGCACCGACATGATCTCCCAGGGCGCGACCAGGAAGCCGACCCGCAGCGCGGGCGCGACCGATTTCGAGAACGAGCCGAGGTGGATCACGCCGCCATGATCGGACATGCCGTGGATCGCACGGGGCCGTTTGCCCTCCCAGATCAGGTCGGCGTAGCAGTCGTCCTCGAACACCGGCACGCCATAGGCGCGCGACAGCCACAGCAGCTCGGCACGGCGGCTTTCCGGCATGATGGTGCCGGTCGGGTTCTGCACCGTCGGAATGGTATAGATGTATTTCGGCCGGATGCCGCGATCCTTCAGATCGGCCAGCACCGTCGCCAGCGCATCGGTTCGCATGCCGTCCTGGTCGAGCGGGATGCCGATGACCTTGACGCCCAGTCGCGCCAGCCGCGCCAGCGTGCCCTGGTAATTGTCCTGCTCGACCAGCACGGTGTCGCCGCGCGTCAGCAGCGCCTGGTTGACGAGGTCGAGGCCCTGCAGCGAGCCGGACAGGATCATGATGTCGTCGGCGCGCGCCGACATGCCCGCGTCGCGCGTCAGCTTGGCGGCAAGAAAGTCCCGCAGCGGCCGGTAGCCTTGAGGCCCGTGCGCGAGGCCGTAGGTGGCGAGCGCGCGTCCCTCGCGGGCGAGCACGGCGTCGGCAGCCGCGCGCAAGCCCTCCACGGGCACGGCGTCGGCGTCGTTGTTGCCACCGACGAAGCTGTATTTTGCGAGTCCCGTCCAGCGCGCGGCCGGCGCGGGCAGGCCGGGGCTGAGGAGGGGTGCAAAATCGAATGCGGCCATGAGGCGCGGCTCCCTTGTTCTCGATTTGAGGCGACTTTAAACAGATACCAGGGCGCTTGTCCTGGCAGGGCAGGTCCTTTTCCCGGGGAAGGCGACCTTCGCGCGGCGGTTCCGCCGCTCTGGCGCGCGCCTGCGATCCCGGCTAAAGCAGCCCGGAAAAGCAGCGAGACTTGCAATGGCCGACTCGATCCAGGAAGTTCTGTACGCCTTCGCCAAGGGCGAGATGGTCGTCGTGACCGATGACGACGACCGCGAGGGCGAGGGCGATCTCATTGTCGCCGCCTCGCTCTGCACGCCCGACAAGATGGCGTTCATCATTCGCCATACCTCCGGCATCGTCTGCGCGCCGATCACGGCCGACGACGCGCGGCGGCTACGGCTCGACCCGATGGTCGCGCACAATGATTCCAATCACACCACGGCGTTCACCGTCTCGATCGACTACAAGCCGGACGGTGGCACCGGAATCTCGGCCGAGGAGCGTGCCTCCTGCTGTCGCGCGCTCGCCAATCCCAATGCCGGCGCCAATGATTTTGCGCGGCCAGGCCATATCTTCCCGCTGATCGCGCGCGACGGCGGCGTGCTGCTGCGCTCGGGCCACACCGAGGCGGCGGTCGATCTCTGCAAGCTCTCGGGGCTGCCGCCGGTCGGCGTCATCTCCGAGTTGATGAACGATGACGGCACGGTCATGAAGGGCGAGCAGGTCGTTCGTTTCGCCGCGGCCCACAATCTCAAGCATGTCACCATCGCCGATCTCATCTCCTACCGGCAGGCGCGCGAGAAGCTGATCGAGCGGGTGTCGACGTTCACGACCGACAGCCCGATCGGGCCGCTGCAGGGCTTCGCCTACCGCTCGCCGTTCGATCCGATCACCCACGCCGCGTTCGTCTACAACGGCATCGGCGACGGCAGGAACGTGCTGACGCGGCTGCACAAGCCCAACATCGTGAAGGATCTGATCGCAGGCCCGCAGCGTATCCAGGCGGTGCTGCAGCACTTCAAGCAGGCCGGTCGCGGCGTGCTGATCTATCTGCGCGACGGCGCGGCCGGCGTTCCCGTCGAGCCGGTCGAAGAGCCGCATACCGCGGAGGCCGATCGCCATCGGCAGTGGCGCGAGGTCGGCGTCGGTGCGCAGATCCTGCGTGATCTCGGCGTGACCTCGATCCGGAACCTGACGTCGTCAGCGCATGACTACAAGGGCCTGTCGGGTTTCGGCATCGAGATCGTCGCCAACGAGCGGCTTGAAGGCTGAACTTCCAGGATTTAACCTCTAGACTGCTGCGACCCGTGCGCAGCGAGACGCGAAAGGACCATTCATGAGCGCGCGCCCTCAGGCAAAGGACAAGCCGGCCCAGTCGAGCTTCCAGTGGGACGATCCCTTCCTGCTGGACGAGCAGTTGACCGAGGACGAGCGCATGGTGCGTGACACCGCGCGCGCCTATGCCCAGGACAAGCTGCTGCCGCGCGTGACCAAGGCCTATCTCGACGAGAAGACCGATCGCGAGATCTTCAACGAGATGGGCGAGCTCGGCCTGATCGGCATCACCTTGCCGGAGGAATATGGCTGCGCCAATGCGAGCTACGTCGCCTATGGCCTCGTGGCACGCGAGATCGAGCGCGTCGATTCCGGCTACCGCTCGATGAACTCGGTGCAGTCCTCGCTGGTGATGTATCCGATCTACGCCTATGGCGACGAGAGCCAGCGCAAGAAGTACCTGCCGAAGCTCGCCAGCGGCGAATGGGTCGGCTGTTTCGGCCTCACCGAGCCGGATGCCGGCTCCGATCCGGCCGGCATGAAGACCCGCGCCGAGAAGGTCGCCGACGGCTACCGCCTGACCGGCAGCAAGATGTGGATCTCGAACGCGCCGATCGCCGACGTGTTCGTGGTGTGGGCGAAGTCGGCCGCGCATGACAACCAGATCCGTGGCTTCATCCTCGAGAAGGGCATGAAGGGGCTGTCGGCGCCGAAGATCGGCGGCAAGCTCTCGTTGCGTGCCTCGATCACCGGCGAGGTGGTGATGGACGGCGTGGTGGTGCCGGAGAGCGCGCTGCTGCCGAACGTGTCCGGCCTGAAGGGGCCGTTCGGCTGCCTCAATCGCGCCCGCTACGGCATCTCCTGGGGCGTGCTCGGCGCCGCCGAGGACTGCATGCATCGCGCCCGCCAGTACACGCTCGACCGCAAGCAGTTCGGCCGTCCGCTGGCCGCCACGCAACTGGTGCAGAAGAAGCTTGCGGACATGGAGACGGAGATCGCGCTTGGCCTGCAGGCAAGCTTGCGCGTCGGCCGGCTGATGGACGAGGGCAAGATGGCGCCTGAGATGATCTCGATCGTCAAGCGCAACAATTGCGGCAAGGCGCTCGACATCGCCCGCGTCGCCCGCGACATGCACGGCGGCAACGGCATTTCGATCGAGTATCAGGTGATGCGCCACGTCGCCAACCTCGAGACGGTCAATACCTACGAGGGCACGCACGACGTCCACGCGCTGATCCTCGGCCGCGCCATCACCGGCATCCAGGCGTTCTTCTAATTCGCCTGGTCGATCTTGGGGACGGGCCCTGAGTCCTCGACTGTCATCGTCCGCGCAAGCGGACGATCCAGTATGCCGAGACGAGAGTGATCAGCCGATATGCCAGGGCGTACCGGATGCCCCGCCTGCGCGGGGCATGACGCCGGAGGAAGCGGGCCATTCAAGCGCCCGCGCAGAGTTAAGGGCAGCAGATGGCCGAGGAAGACGTCCCATTCAACCGCAACTTCCCGCTTGCAGCTGGAGTCGTCGAGGAGGTGCGTCCGGGCATTCGCCGCGTCCTCTGCAACAATCCGAGCCCGTTCACCTTCACCGGTACCGTCAGCTACATCGTGGGCACCGGTAACGTCGCGATCATCGATCCGGGTCCGGACAACGAGGCCCATGCGCAGGCGCTGCTCGATGCCGTCAGAGGCGAGACCGTCACGCACATCCTGGTGACGCACACCCACCGCGATCACTCGCCGAACACCGGCCGGCTCAAGGCCGCGACCGGCGCCACCGTCTATGCCGAGGGCCCGCATCGCGCGTCGCGGCCGCGCTACGAGAGCGAGAAGCACAGCCCGGAATCCGGCGTCGATCGGGACTTCGCGCCCGATGTCACCGTTGCCGATGGTGACGTGATCGAGGGGCAGGGCTGGCAGCTCGAGGCGCTGGCGACACCCGGTCATACCGCCAACCATCTCGCCTTCGCCTGGGGCGCGCGTAGCACCACCTTCGTCGGCGATCACGTGATGGGCTGGGCCACCTCGATCGTGGCGCCGCCCGACGGTTCGATG
Source organism: Bradyrhizobium sp. SZCCHNRI1009 (assembly GCF_032487575.1). Lineage (NCBI taxonomy): Bacteria > Pseudomonadati > Pseudomonadota > Alphaproteobacteria > Hyphomicrobiales > Nitrobacteraceae > Bradyrhizobium > Bradyrhizobium sp. SZCCHNRI1009. The sequence goes on from NZ_JAUEUL010000002.1 coordinate 621,586, forward strand.
GTCGACTACATGGCTTCGCTGGAGCGGCTCGCCGCGCGGCCCGAGGAGCTGTATTTCTCAGGCCACGGACCGGAAATTCCGGAGGGACCGCGCTACACGCGCTTCCTGATGCGCCATCGCCAGGCGCGCGAAGCCTCGATCCTGCATCGCCTCGCCAAGGGCGAGGCCGACATCCCGACCATGGTGCGCGCGATCTATATCGGCATCGATCCGCGGCTCACCACGGCGGCCGGCTATTCCGTGCTGGCGCATCTGGAAGACCTCGTCGCCCGCGGCGTGGTCGCGACGGAAGGTGATCCGGTGATCGGCGGGACGTATCGGCTGGTGTAGCGAATAGGCGAAGAGGGAGTAGGGAGGAGGCAAGGAAGCACGGTCGTGCTCGACGTTCTCCCTGTTCGGTAATCCCTATTCGCCTCTCACTTCTTCACCGTCTTCGCATTCCCCTTCGCTGCCATGGGCGGCGGCGTCACCTTCTTCACCGGCTTCTGCGCCTCGGCCTCGCCGGCGCTGGAGAGATCCTCGATCAGCTTGGTCACGCGCGCGGCGTTGCTGCCGATATCTGACTCGAAATAGCGCGAGGCGGAGCGGACGTCGACGCGGGAATCCTCGCCGTCGGGCTGGATCCGGATCGAGATGTCCTCGCGAAAGCCCATGATCGGCGTGCGTGCGACCGCCTCGATGCGGCCGACGCGGCGCGGCGGCTGCGGCGCGCGCTCGTCGACCACGAACCATTTGCGCCGGTTGACCAGCTTCAGCGCGATCGCATAGGCACGATCGGGCGGCAGCTCGATCTGCACCGGCTCGATGTCCGGATAGAATTTCTGCTGCTGCTCGGCTGAATACAGCCCGGCATACACGGCCGTGTTGGTGCCGTCGCCGTTGCGCAGCGGCGCCAAGGCCTCGAAGCGCGGCGGATCGATCGGGTCGGTGGTGATGTCGTAGATCTTCGGCAGCTTGCGGTACTGGAGCGCGAGGTAGGCCGGATAGGCCAGCACCACGGCATCGATCATGAAGGCGAGCAGGATCCGGCTCATGCCGCGGCTGCCGTTGCGCCAGATCGCGACGAAGGCCGCGAGCCCGAGCAGGATCGACAGGACGGCAAGCCCCAGCGCTCCGAAGAACGTCGCCAGCGCCGGCTTCATCTCCAGAAAATCGAAGCGCAGGATCAGGATCGAGACCAGCACGGCGACGACCGAGAACACCGCCAGATTGCGGGTCCAGGTCGCGAGGCTGGAGATGGGCTCCGACAGATAGGGGGCGTGAAACCTGCGTGCCATCGTGTCAGGAACTGCCGGGTTGGGCCGCTGCCTGCGTTGCGCCGGGCGGCCGGGTCATCCGTGTGAGACCACGCGGAGGGGCTAAATTCAAGAGGGGTCTGGCCCGGAGAGGGCGGTTGATCCGTTGACTGCGTCAGGCGCTTGGGATGGGGCGGGCGCGCAAGGCCGTCAGCATCAACAGGATGGTTGCAACGGAGAATGCCGCGCCGGTCGCGAACGTCGCCTGCGACCCATAGGCTTGCCACAGCCATCCCGCCAGCAGGCTCGCGACCAGCAGCGCAGCGCCGGTCACAAGGTTGAACAGGCCGAACGCGGTGCCGCGCAGGTCCGGCGGGGCGGTATCGGCGACCATCGCCGACAACAGCCCCTGCGACAGCCCGAGGTAGAGGCCCCACAGCGCGACGCCGATCGCGGTGCCGATCAGGCCGGGCACGAAGGCCAGCGTCAGGTCGGCGGCTGTCAGCACCACGAGGCCGCAGGTCAGCACGTTGTTGCGGCCGATGCGGTCGGAGAGGATGCCGGCGGGCATGGCGACGCCGGCATAGATCAGGTTCATCAGCACGTAGACCAACGGGATGAGGGAGAGAGCGAGGCCGTCGGCCTGCGCCTTGAGCACCAGGAACGCCTCGCTGAAGCGGGCCAACGCGAACACCGCGCCGATGGCGACCACGATCCAGTAGGCTGATGGCAGCCGGCGCAGCTCGCGCGCATGGACCGGCCAGCCGGGGTGCGGCGCAGGCGCTGTCTCCACCGGCTCGCGCACGCCGAACAGGATCAGCAGCACGGCAAGCGTGGCCGGCAGCGCCGACCACCAGAACACCGCCCGGAAGTCGTTGGCATAGAGCGCCATCAGCGCCACTGCGAGGAGGGGGCCGGCAAAGGCGCCGATCGTGTCGAGCGCCTGGCGCAGGCCGTAGCTCGCGCCGCGGATGCCTTCCGGCGTGACGTCGGCGATCAGTGCGTCGCGCGGCGCCTCGCGGATGCCCTTGCCGATGCGGTCGACGAAGCGCGCGGCGAGGATCTGCCAGGATGTGCCGGCGAGCGGAAACACCGGCTTGGTCAATGCCGCCAGCCCATAGCCGATTGCGACCAGCAGCTTGCGCTTGCCGATGCGGTCGGACAGTGCGCCGGAGAACACCTTGGTGATTGCGGCGGTAGCCTCGGACACGCCTTCGATCAGGCCAATGGTCACCGTGGAGGCGCCGACCACGGTGGCGAGGAAGACCGGCAGCAGCGCGTGGATCAGCTCCGAGGAGATGTCCATCAGCAGCGACACCAGCCCGAGCGTCAGCACCGTCGACGGTACGTCGCGCCATGTCGTGGAAGCCGGGACGCGCGCTCTTGAACCCATGCCCATCTTCTAGATGCGGCCGAGACTGCCATCTTGCGCCACGTCAAAGCCGCAGCGGCACAAGCGCCACGGCCCCGCCGAAAGGGAGGGGCCGCGGCTTCCTTGGTCAGGCTGCGCCGGATGCTCAGTGCCCATGCACCAGCGGGCAGGCCGAGTCGGCGAGCTTGCCGAACGCCTCCTCGCCCGACATCGTCTGGATCAGCTTGTAGTAGTCCCAGGGGTACTTCGACTCCTCCGGCTTCTTGACCTGCATGATGTACATCTCGTGCTCCATCAGGCCGTCGGCGCGGATCTTGCCGTTCGACGTGAACATGTCGTCGATCTTCATCTTGCGCAGCTGGTCCATGACCTTGTCGGAGTCGGTGGTGCCGGCCGCCTTCACGGCGTTGAGATAGGTCGTCGTCGCCGAGTAGTAGGCGGCCTGGTTCATGGTCGGCTCGCGCTTGGTCTTTTCGAAGTAGCGCTTGGCGAAGGCGCGGGTCTTGTCGTTGAGATCCCAATACCAGCCGGTGGTGAGATAGAGACCTTGCGCGGTCTTCAGGCCGAGACTGTGGATGTCGCTGATGAAGGCGAGCAGCGCCGCCGGCTTCATCGTCTTGGCGATGCCGAATTCATCCGCGGCCTTGATCGAGTTCGTGAAGTCGTTGCCGGCATTGGCGAGGCCCAGAACCTGCGCGCCCGAGCCCTGCGCCTGCAGCAGATAGCTGGAGAAGTCCGAGGTCGAGAGCGGCACGCGGACCGCTCCGACCACCTTGCCGCCATTGGCCTCGACCACCTTGGACGCGGCTTCCTGCAACTGGGTGCCGAAGGCGTAGTCGGCGGTCAGGAAGAACCAGCTCTTGCCGCCCTGGCTGACCATGGTCTTGGCGGTGCCGTTGGCGAGCGACGTCGTATCGTAGGCGTAGTGGACGGTGTAGGGCGTGCAGTCCTTGCCCGTCAGCGAGGCGCCGGCGGCACCGATCGCGATGAACGGTATTTTCTTCTCCTTGGCGGCGGTGGCCATCGCGAGGCTGACCCCCGTGTTGGAGCCGCCGAGGATCATGGTGACGCCGTCGCGATCGGCCCACTCGCGCAATTTCTGGGCGCCGACGTCCGGCTTGTTCTGATGATCGCTCTCCATGAACTCGATCTTGTTGCCGAGCACGCTGCCGCCGAAATCCTCGATCGCCATCTTTGCAGCCTCGACGCCGCCCGGCCCGATCACGTCGGCATAGAGCCCGGACATGTCGTCGATGTCGCCGATCACGACCTTGTTGCCGGCGGCATGAGCGGCCGTGGCGACCAGTGATGCTCCCAGCAGCCAGGGCAGCAGGCGGATTGATTTTCGCATGGTGGCGTTCCCTCGTTTTTTATGGTGCCGGACCTTAGGAACCCGCCCATGGGCTTCCTATTCGCCTTTGGTCGAGGCGAGGGCGATGGAACTTTTTGCGCGGAACGCAAACGGCCCCCGCGGGGGCGCAGGGGCCGTGAGTCTCGCGCGGAACGGGAGTTGTTGCTAAGCTGCGGCGTTGGGGAAGCGGTAGCTCTTGAACTGGTCGCGCAGCGCGGTCTTCAGGATCTTGCCCGTTGCCGTGTGCGGAATGCCGTCGACGAAGGCGACGTCATCGGGCATCCACCATTTGGCGATCTTGCCCTCCATGTATTTCAGGATGTCCTCGCGCGTCGTCGTCTGGCCGGGCTTCAATTGCACGATCAGCAGCGGGCGCTCATCCCATTTCGGATGATAGACGCCGATGACGGCAGCCTCGGCGACCGCGGGATGGCCGACCGCGAGATTCTCCAGGTCGATCGAGGAGATCCATTCGCCGCCGGACTTGATGACGTCCTTGGAGCGGTCGGTGATGCGCATGTAGCCATGCTCGTCGACGGTTGCGACGTCGCCGGTGTCGAAGAAGCCTTCATCGTCGAGGATGTTGCTGTCGACCTTGTAGTAGGCCTTCGACACCGCGGGCCCGGACACCTTGAGCCGGCCGAAGGTCTTGCCGTCCCACGGCAACTCGGTGCCGGCATCGTCGGTGATCTTCATCTCGACGCCGAACGGCGGGAAGCCCTGGGTCTGCAGCACGTCGAGCTTGGCGTCGCCGTCGGCGGCGAGGAACGGCGGCTTCAGGGTAGCGAGCGTGCCGATCGGGCTCATCTCGGTCATGCCCCAGGCATGGCGCACGCCGATACCCATGTCGAGGAAGGCCTGGATCATCGAGCGCGGCATCGCCGAGCCGCCGCACACCACCATCTTCAGATGCGGCAGTTTGAGGTTATGCGCCTGCATGTGCTGCAGCAGCATCAGCCACACCGTCGGCACGCCGGCGGTGTAGGTCACCTTCTCGGTGTCGAGCAGCTCGTAGACGGACGCGCCGTCGAGCTTGGGGCCGGGCATCACCAGCTTGGTGCCCATCGAGGGAGCGGAGAAGGCAATGCCCCAGCTGTTGGCATGGAACAGCGGAACCACCGGAAGCATTGTGTCTGCTGCGGACGTACCGAGTGAATCCCGGCTATTGGCCATCAACGCATGCAGCACGTTGGATCGATGCGAATACAGCACACCTTTCGGATCGCCCGTGGTGCCGGACGTGTAGCACATCGCGGCTGCGGTGTTCTCGTCGAAGGTGCCCCAGGCGAAATCGCCGTCGGCCTCGCCGATCCACGATTCGTAGGCGACGGCGTTCTTGAGCGTCGTCTGCGGCATGTGCGCGGCGTCGGTCAGCACGATGTAGCGCTCGACGCTCGGCAGCTTGTCGGCGAGCTTCTCGAGGATTGGCACGAACGTCAGATCGGTGATGACGATGCGGTCCTGGGCATGGTTGATGATCCAGCCGATCTGCTCGGGAAACAGGCGCGGATTGACCGTGTGACAGATCGCGCCGACTCCCATGATGCCGTACCAGACCTCGAGATGACGGCCGGTATTCCAGGCGATGGTGGCGACGCGGTCGCCCAGCTTGATGCCGTCGCGCGTCAGCTTCTGCGAGACCTTGAGAGCGCGGTCGTGGATTTGCCGATAGGTGGTGCGAACGATGGGGCCCTCGACCGAGCGGGTCACGACCTCCTGGGAGCCGTGGATTGTCGCCGCATGCTCGATGATCCGGTGACAAAGCAGGGGCCAGTCTTGCATCAAACCAAGCATCAGGTCGTTCCTCCGGTATTCGCTTGCAGCGAGGGTCTTTTGGTCTCTTTGGTCAATTTTAGCGCGCGCCGCACCCGACGCAAATGGGCTTGTGATGGCCACGACGTCGCGCCGGGCGTGATGGTTAGCGCTGTGGCCGTGGCGATCGCATTGAGCTGGCTCATGGCGGCGCCGGCGGCGGCCGCGAAATCGGCGCATCGCAGCCTGCCCACGGCCGCCGAGGCCGCAGCGAAGCTGGCCGACGGTGTTGCCAAGGTGCCGCTTCCGCAGCCGCGGCCTGCCGATGCGCCGGCGCGGGCAGCGGCCAAGGGGGAGGATGCCGCTCCGCGCGACGCGGCCAGCGCCGGTCCAAAGGTGGATGCCCAAGCCCCGCCGCCGCCTTCGGCCTGCAGGCTGGCCCTGACCGAAGAGGTCGCGATCGCGCCATCGATTCCGCCGATCAAGGGGCCCGGGGGCTGCGGCGGCGAGGACCTGGTGCGGCTGGAGGCGGTGGTGCTGCCTGACAAGCGCAGGGTGGCGCTGACGCCCGCGGCGACCATGCGTTGTCCGATGGCGACCGCGGTCGTCAACTGGGTGCGCAACGATGTGGCGCCGCTGGCCGAACGGCTCGGCAGCGCGGTCACTGCGCTCGACAATTTCGATTCCTATCAGTGCCGCGGCCGCAACAATGTCAGCGGCGCGCAGCTATCGGAGCACGGCCGTGCCAATGCGCTGGACGTCCACGGCTTCAAGCTGGCCGACGGCCGCATGATCGATCTCACCGACCGAAATCAGCCGCGCGATTTGCGCGAGTCCGTGCTGCACGCGGTCTGCACTCATTTCTCCACGGTGCTCGGCCCCGATTCGGATTGGTACCACGAGGACCACATTCATCTCGACCTGATCGAACGCCGCAACAACTACCGCATCTGCCAATGGGACGTGCTCGACCCGCTGCCGAAGGTCGCGCCCCTGATGCCCGCCGCCAGGCCCGACGACGCGCCGTCACGCGAGACCGCGCAGGCTGGCACCGAAAATGTCCGGAAGACCGCGAGCACCGACGCCGAACACAACAGCAGCGGTCGCGCCGGTACCGACGAGAAGGCCGAGCCGCCGGCCACCGCGCAGAGCCCTTCTGCTGACGACCGCTCCGGACGGGCCGATACGGAAGCGCAGCCTCCGGCCGCAAAGCCCGCCGGAACGGTCCGCAATCGGCAGACCGCGTCGAAGTCTGCGCCTGAACAGCAAAAGTCCGGACGCGTCGCCGCAGAGACGCGCGCGCCGACCGTAGCGTCCGACAAGGCACGGAATACAGCCGGGCGGGACCAGCGCGCCCTGAACAGCTCAAGTGGGGAACGGGCTTCGCCATCGAAGCCGGCTCCACGGAAGCGCCATCACGGCCGGCGTGGCTGGGATCCGTTCCGCGGATTGTTCTAGCCCCAAACAAAAAGGCGCCGGGTGACCGGCGCCTTGGAAAGGCTGCTAAACGCGCTTCTCGGCTTTTGAATATCGTACCGGCTTCAGCCGGGGCTCACTGCATCGCAGCGAAGGTGCCGCCGCCCTGCAGCGCCATCTGCGGCTTGTAGGGCGAATCACCCTTCTTCGGATCCAGCACCACGACGATGGTGCCGACCTTCACGCGGTTATAGAGATCGATCGCGTCCTCGTTCGTCAGGCGAATGCAGCCCGAGGAGATCGAGGCGCCGATATATTCCGGCTGGTTGGTGCCGTGGATGCGGAACAGCGTGTCCTTGCCGTTGGCATAGAGGTACATCGCGCGCGAGCCCATCGGATTGTCGGGACCCGGAGCGACGAAGGTCGGAACGCCCAGGCGCTCGATCTCGCCCTTGGTCGGATGCCAGGCCGGCCATTCGGTCATGGCGCCGACCTTCGCGATGCCCGACCACGCCATCGCCTCTTCGCCGACGGTGATGCCGTAGCGAATCGCCTTGCCGCCATCGAGGACGTAATAGAGGTAGTGGCTGTCGGAATCGACGACGATCGAGCCCGGGGCTTCCTTGCGGTGATACTCGACGATCGCGCGCCGATAGGGCTCGGCCACCGGCGTGTTGGTGTAGCGGATCTTCGCGAGAAGCTCCTTGTCCTTCGGCTTGAAGGCCTGCGTGTTGGTCGCCTCGTACGTCGTGGCCTGCATGCAGCCCGACAGCATCAGGCCGGCGGCCAGGAGTCCGAGTTTCACCTTCAGCGACATGTCACCAATTCCAATTGACAGCTGACGTTGCAATGGTACGGCCGCGCCACTGCAGCGCGATTCCACATGTCCCATTATCGTCAAAATCGTTCTCAATTCCAGCCGATACACGCACAGGTCACGCTGCAGCGCCGCGATTGTTGCTTTTTTGCCGCAAAAATGCGGGCAGTCATCCACAGCTGTGCTCCGAATGGCACGATCGTCTCTCTCCCGGGGCGTTGCCCTTGAGACCATGGCCTTCGCGAGAAAGCCCATGGACCGGGCCGGCAAGCTGCGTCACAAGGCGGCAGCATCCCGCCGCTACGTCCCCGAAAATTCACGTTTCGCGATTCGGAGTTTTGTCCATGTTCTCGGTGTTCGTTCCGTCCGAAGCCGCGCTGAAGAAGCTGGCGATCACCGATCCCGCGGCTCTGCCCGACAATGCGGTCTGGGTCGACCTCGTGAACCCGAGCAGCGCCGAGGACCGGGCCGTGGAAAAGCTGGCCGGGATCGCGGTGCCGACCCGCGAGGACATGCAGGAGATCGAGATCTCGAGCCGTCTCTACATCGAGAACGGGGCCCGCTACATGACGGCCACGCTGATGTGTCACTCGGACTCCGATATGCCGAGGACCACGGCAGTCACCTTCATCCTGGCGGGCCACCGCCTGGTGACGGTGCGTTACGACCAGCCGCGCCCGTTCGCGGTGGTGGAGGCCAAGCTCGCCCGCAACTGTGCGCCCGGGATCACCGGCGAGATGGTGCTGATGGAGCTGCTCGACGCCGTGATCGACCGCTGCGCCGACATTCTCGAGAAGGTCGGGGCTGATATCGATCAGGTCAGCCACGAGATCTTCGAGCCGAACAATGAGCGTCACGGACACGCCAAGCAATATTCGCAGATTCTGATCGCGATCGGGCGCAAGGGCGACCTGACCTCGAAGGTGCGTGAGAGCCTGGTGTCGATCGGCCGCCTCGTCACCTTCCTGTCTGCGGTGGTCGAAGGCGTGAAGTGGTCGAAGGACATGCGCGAGCAGCTCAAGACCATGCAGCGCGACGTCGCCTCGCTGACCGACCACGCGTCCTACCTCGCGAGCAAGATCACCTTCGTGCTGGATGCGATGCTCGGCGTCGTCAACCTCGAGCAGAACAACATCATCAAGCTGTTCTCGGTGATGGCGGTGGTCCTGATGCCGCCGACCTTGATCGCATCGATCTACGGCATGAACTTCAAGATGATGCCGGAGCTCGAATGGGTGCACGGCTATCCGATGGCGTTGGTGCTGATGCTGATCTGTGCGATCGTGCCGTACTACATCTTCAAATTGAAGAAGTGGCTGTAGCGCAGCCGAGCTGGAATCGCCGGCCGCCCCAGGCCGCTCGCCCGCGCGAAGGCTGCGGCAAAGCGCCATCCGCAGCGCCTCATTCGTGCCCCGTTGTTAGCTGCGTGGGCGACATGTTCGTTGGTCGCGTGCCGCCGACTGATAGTCGCTATGCACTGCAAGTGTCACAAGCGGCAACGTGCAACGCATAACAGAAATACTTGTTAGGCCAGCCGCAACGCCGCTGCAAAGCCGCCCCAATTCCTCAGGTAAAATTTGACGGGAACCCTGAACGTTTGATCGAAACTTCTCTGCGATAAATCTGCTCGTGAGCATGACCGACTACGAGCGTCTCGGCGCGTGGCATGCAAGGCAGAGCTCGAGGGCGCGTTCATCGCGCCTTATCCAAGAGGCGGCAATGGTTGAGAAACGCATAACGGCATCGAACAACGTGATCGAGCTGGCCAACTATCAACGCAGCCGCGCCGACATCGTCGTGGCCCATGCGCTGTCGCCGCGCACCTGCCGCTATTGCGGCGCCGAGCTCGATGACGACGAGCGCGAGGATGATTGCTCCAGCGCCCTCAACGTCGAGTCCGACCGCCTGCGCTGGCGCGCCGCGCAGATCCTTCGTGGCCTGGTGTGCGAAGGCTGAACGACTGTTCTCGGCCGAGCGGTATCCCGGCAATGCCGCCCGAAAGTCCACGATCGGAAATTCAGCAGCCGATGTCATCCCTTGAACAGCGCTCCCTCCGGGAGCGCTGTTTTGTTTGTGGCGGCCGAATCGATCTTCGGAAACGGTGTTAATCGCCGCTTCGCACGGCCATCTGGAACTTGCCGCGCGCGGCAATCCGCCGTGAACCAAACCGGAGACGGGCAGGCCCCTCCGCGGCGACGGTCTCAGACGTGCTGGCCGCCGTTGATGTGGATCTCGGCGCCGTTCACGTAGGAGCTGGTCTCCGTGCACAGCACATAGATGATCTTGGCGACCTCGTCGGGGGTGCCGAGGCGCTGCATCGGGATCTGCTCCTGCACGATCTTCTCGGTGCCCGGCGACAGGATCGAGGTGTCGATCTCGCCCGGCGCGATCGAGTTGACGCGGACGCCGACGCGGCCGAAATCCGACGCCATCTCGCGGGTCAGCGCGGCCAGCGCCGCCTTGGAGGTCGCGTAGGCCGCGCCGGCGAAGGGATGCACGCGCGAGCCGGCGATCGAGGTGACGTTGACGACGGAGCCCTTGGCCGCCTTCAGCTCCTTGATCAGGCCGCGCGCCATCATGATCGGCGCGAAGAAGTTGACGCGGAAGACGTGATTCCAGGTGTCGAGGTCGGTGTCGACGGTGCCGAGCCGGGCGCCGCCGGCGCCCTTCGGCGAGATCGCGGCGTTGTTCACCAGCGCATGCAGCTCGCCACTGTCCATGCGCTGTTTGACCTCCTCGATCGCCCGCAGCGTGTCCTCGGGATCGGCAAGGTCGACCTGGATGTGGTCTTCGGGACCTGCGCCCCACGGACATTCCTCGGGGAAGGGATGCCGCGAGCAGGTGATGACGCGCCAGCCGGCGGAGGAGAATCGGATGACGGTGGCATGACCGATGCCGCGGCTGGCGCCGGTCAGCAGCATCGTGCGCCGCGGCTGGTTCGAAGGAGTCGGCATGAACTGGGTCTCTCACGATCCCGGACGGATCAACTTACCACAATGGTTGCAGGTGCGACGCTCGATTCACGCACGCGCGGGCGATTCGTCCGACAAGGCATCAGACGCCGGCAGCCGGGCGCTGGCGCGCTCGGCGATGTCTCACGGATACATCCGCACCTTGGTCCACGGCTGGTCGGCGGCGTCGCGGCGGAATTCGATGCGGTCGTGCAGGCGGAACGGCCGGTCGTGCCAGAACTCCATGCTGACGGGTGTGATGCGCCAGCCGCTCCATCCTGGCGGGCGCGGCACCTCGCCGATGATGTATTGCGCGGCGACCTTGGCGATCGCCTGCTCGAACGCGAAGCGGCTCTCCAGCGGCTGCGACTGCTTGCTGGCCCAGGCGCCCAGCTGCGCCTGCTTCGGCCGGGTCGCGAAATAGGCGTCGGCCTCTTCGTCGGTCACCGGCGTCACGAGGCCGCGGATGCGGACCTGGCGGCGCAGCGACTTCCAGTGAAACAGCAGCGCGGCCTTCGGATTGGCGGCGAGCTCGCGGCCCTTCTGGCTGGCCTTGTGGCTGTAGAAGACGAAGCCGTCCTCGTCATAGCCCTTCATCAGCACCATGCGCACGTCAGGCAGCCCGCTCTCGTCGACCGTTGCCAGCGCCATCGCATTCGGATCGTTCGGCTCGCTCTTGCCGGCTTCGGCAAACCACGCCGCAAACAGCGCAAACGGCTCGCCGGCCTGGGTAAAATCGGCCGATGTACCGGATGTTAAGGTTGTCTGGTGTTTGATGCTCGTGGGGTCGGTCATGTCTTTGGGGAGTCCGAGTTTTGCGTTCACCCGCGGCCAAGCGCGCGCAAGTCCATCCGGGTCCGGTCCTATATAGGGCATCGGTCCGACTTGGCCTATCCGCGATCGGTCATGCCGGCACCGCTTTGACACTCATTCTAATCGGCCTGTCCGGCGGCGGCTGCAGCCTGTCTCGCCCTGAAACGGCCTTTGCCAAGATGGACGATGCGGAGATCACCGGCGCGGTCAGCCCGCCGCCCGAGCGCGAGCCGACCGAAGCCGATCTCGCTTTTGCCCGCAACGCCGCGTCGGACGTGCTGACCAGGGGGAGCAAGGATTCCAGCCAGCCCTGGCAGAATCCGCAGACCGGCGCTCGCGGCTCGGTGACGCCGATCGCCAAGTCCTACACGGCCGACAACGGCCGCACGTGCCGCGATTTCCTCGCGAGCTACGTCAACGGCAAGACGGAGCGCTGGCTGCAGGGCTCGGCGTGCCGTATCGAGCGTGGGCGCTGGGACATCCAGACGCTCAAACCCTGGCAGCAAAGCTAGCCGGGACCATCAGGAACCCGTTGCAAAAATACAACGGACTCCCCAGATGAAATGCGAAGCGGGCGGGGAGCCCATAGGTTAGTATCTGACTTTCTGTAAGGAGACGTGACGGATGCGCGACCCCTATGAGGTCTTGGGGGTGCCGCGAAGCGCCAGCGCTGCGGCCATCAAGAGCGCCTATCGCAAGCTCGCCAAGAAGCACCATCCCGACAGCAACAAGGATGATCCGAAGGCATCGGCGCGGTTTGCCGAGATCAATTCGGCCAACGAGATCCTGGGCGACGAGGAGAAGCGCAAGCAGTTCGATCGCGGGGAGATCGACGCCGAAGGCAAGCCGCGCTTCCAGGGCTTCCCTGGCGGCGGCGCCGGCCGCGGCGGGCCGGGGGGCGGATTCGAGAATTATACCTTCCGCAGCGGCGGCGGGCCGGGTGGCGGCTTTGGCGGTGGCGGATTCGAGGACATCCTGAACAGCATGTTCGGCGGCGCTGGCCCGCGCGGTGCACGTGGCGGCGGCGGCTCGTTCGAGTTCGACACCGGCGGCGTCGGCCTCGACCTCGATCTGAAGGTTGCGATGTCGGTCTCGCTCGAGGAGTCCGTGAAGGGCGGCGAGAAGCGCGTTCGGCTGCCGTCGGGCAAGGAGCTCAACGTCAAGGTCCCCGCTGGCGTCACCGCCGGCCAGCAGATCAGGCTGAAGGGGCAGGGCGAGAGCGCGCCCGGACACCGGCCAGGTGATCTCCTGATCACGATCCAGATCGCGCCGCATCCGTTCTTCAAGGTCGAGGGCAGCGACCTCAGGCTCGATCTGCCGATCACGCTTTACGAGGCGGTCCTGGGCGCCAAGGTGAGGGCGCCGACGCTCGGCAGCGCGGTCGAGCTGTCGATCCCGAAGAACACCTCCAGCGGCCGCACCTTCCGGCTCAAGGGCAAGGGCCTGCCCAAGAGCGATGGCTCGGTCGGCGATCTGTTCGTCACCACCCGGATCGTGCTGCCCGACGGCAACGATGCCGAGCTCGAAGCCCTGATGACCAAATGGCGCGACCGCCATCCCTACAATCCGCGCAGCAACCTCTCCTGAGGTTGCGCGTTGTAGGCCACTCGGCTTAAAGTTGAGGGGGCGAGCTGGAAAGCTGAGAGAAAAAGTGCGGCCTCGAAAGGGGGACCAGCGCGGTACAAAACCCCGATCGAGGCCGCTTCCGTGTCGATCGGCGGATCGAACACTCCTCATTTTTTCGTGAACATTTGGCGCTATATTGAGACGTGCCGGTGACCTGATTCCAGATTTCCGGTGACCGAATTGCGGCGCCGACCTTGGCGTGTCTCCCGCCTGGGCGAGGCGGGGATCAGTACCGTCTCGCGCAGCGTTTGCGGCCATCCTGCAAACGCTTCTGATCACGGCCGTAATCGCGCCGAGGCCGGCACCTCGCGAAATCGGGCAATGGTCCGCCGCTAGCCGCCCGCCCGTTCGGACTGGTCATAAACAAGGCGCGCGACCTGGGTGAGACGCGTCCGGTCGCTGCTGCCACTGACGACGTAGCTGACGCCGCGCTCCGCCCAGGACAGTGCAGCGGTGTTGCCCTGCGCCGTATAGCGCATCTCGGCCGCCTCGATCCCGACCTTGGTCGCATACACTGTGAAGCGCTCGCCGGAGGTGCTCTCGTACATCAGGAAGGACGCCGGACCGGTCGGCCCCGGCAGCAGCCGGCCGCCGACGAGCTTCAGTCCGGTGGTTTCCAGCTCCGGCGCCTGCACGGTGCGGCCGCAGCGCCGCGTCAGCCATTGCTGCAGATGGGCCTTCTCGTCGCCGGGGACCTCGACCGGATGGCGCACCTCCACGACGTAGAGTCGGTGCGCATCGAGCGCCTCGCCGGCGAGGGCCTGCAGCGGCGACGGCGAGGACGCAGCGCCACGCGCGACCCAGCCGACCGCGCCGCCGGCCGCGAAGGCCGCCACGCTTGCCGCCATGGCTGCGACGATCCAGCGCCGCGGCCGGCGCTCCAGACCGTCGAGGTCGAGCCGCGGCGGCACCGGCTCGTTGACGATGGAATCGTAGCGGGTATGGAGCGCCTCAGCCATGCTGCGCCAGAATTGCACGCGCTCGGCGTCCGCCGGATGCGCGGCCAGCCAGCGCTCGACGTCGCTGCGGCGCTCGGCCGGCAGCTCGTTGTCGACGTAGGCGTGCAGCTCGTCTTCGGTGACGGGAATGGTCGGCTCGGTCATCATCGGGATCTCGTTGCAATCGAGCGGCTGCGGCGATGCGCGGTCGCTGCAGGCTTGGGCAGCCGAACATGGCAGGGCGGCTTTTGTGCAGTGGTCATTTCACCCTCCGCAGCGCCGGCCGCTCGCCCTCGAGCACGGCACGGACATGGGCGCGGGCGCGGGCGAGGCGGGACATCACGGTGCCGATCGGGACACCCTGGATGTCGGCGACCTCGCGGTAGCTCATGCCTTCGAGCACGACGAGGAGAAGCGCCGCGCGCTGCTCCTCCACCAGGGTCGCCAGCGCGCGCTCGATGTCCCGGCCCTCGGCCTCAGTGCCGCTGGCGTCGGCATTGTCGTCATGGAGCGGCATGAAGTGAGGTCGCCGTGCCAGGGAGCGCCGGCGGTTCTTGTTCAGATTGGTCAGGATCGTGTACAGCCAGCTCCTGATGTCGCCGCCCAGGAACAGCCGTTCCGAGCGCAGCGCCCGCACCAGCGTGTCCTGGACCAGCTCGTCGGCCGCGTCCATGTCGCGCGCCAACGCCCGGGCATAACGGCGCAGTGCCGGAATCATGGTCTCGACGCTCTGGCGGAACGCGTTCATGGACTGCCCTGCGGCTGTTCGCTGCGATGACAAGGGCGCAGGCCGCAGCCGGCGCCTTGCAAAGATCATAACCCCGCGATCTCAGGCCTATTCCAGCCGGGCAAGCTGGCTGGGCGTTTGCCACAGAGCGGGCGGAATGGGGCTGTACCGGGCCAGACCGGTGGTGTACGTCCAGTCCTCAGAGCATGATGCGCTTCCACGGAAACGCATGATGCTCATCTCCTTGTTTGAGCATGATCTTTCGGAAAACCGGTTTCCACTTTTCCGGATCATGCTCTCATAATCAGTTCGATGGGAAGCCGCATGGCGCAGATTTCAGGTTTGATGCAGGGCAAGCGCGGGGTGGTCCTCGGCGTGGCCAACAACCGCTCGATCGCCTGGGGCATTGCCAAGGCCGCGCGCGCGGCCGGCGCGGAGATCGCGTTGACCTACCAGGGCGACGCGCTGAAGAAGCGGGTCGAGCCGCTGGCGGCTGAGCTCGGCGGCCTCGTGCTCGGCCATTGCGACGTCACCGATCCATCGACCATCGATGCCGTGTTCGACGTGCTCAAGGAGAAGTGGGGCAAGATCGATTTCGTCGTGCACGCCATCGCCTTCTCCGACAAGGACCAGCTCGACGGCCGCTACATCGAGACCACGCAGGACAATTTCTCCAAGAGCATGCTGATCAGCTGCTACTCGCTGACCGCGATCGCGCAGCGCGCCGAGAAGCTGATGACCGACGGCGGCTCGATCATCACCCTGACCTATTATGGTGCAGAGAAGTGGATGCCGCACTACAACGTGATGGGCGTCGCCAAGGCCGCGCTGGAAGCCAGCGTTCGCTATCTCGCCGCCGATCTCGGCGAGAAGAGCATCCGCGTCAACGCGATCTCGGCCGGCCCGATCAAGACGCTGGCCGCGTCGGGCATCGGCGACTTCCGCTATATCCTGAAGTGGAACGAATACAACGCGCCGCTGCGCCGGACCGTGACCATCGACGAGGTCGGCGACAGCGCGCTTTATCTCTTGTCCGACCTGTCGCGTGGTGTCACCGGCGAGGTGCATCACGTCGATTCCGGCTATCATGTCGTCGGCATGAAGCGGCCCGAGGCGCCCGACATCTCGCTCAGCAACTCCGTCGGCGCCAAGGACTAACGTCAACACGCGATGCCACGGCCCACGATCTACTACATCCGCCACGGCGAGACGGAATGGAATGCGCTCGGCCGGCTGCAGGGCACGCAGGACATTCCGCTGAACGCGCTCGGGCGGGTGCAGGCGGTGCAGGCCGGCAACCTCCTGGCCGAGCTTGCTGCGCGCAACGGCCATGATGCGGCGCGCCTGCCCTACGTCGCGAGCCCGCTCAGCCGCGCCCGCGCGACCATGGAGCTGGTGCGTGAGACCCTGGGGCTGCCAGCCGAGGGCTATGCGCTCGATGCCCGGCTGCGCGAGATCGGCTACGGCAAATGGGAAGGGGCGACGCTGCCGGAAATGCAGGCGGCCGATCCCGCCTTCTATGCCCGGCGGCTGACCGACAAATGGTCGCTGGCGCCCGAGGGCGGCGAGACCTATGCCGACGTCGAGCGCCGCGTGCGCGACTGGTACGATGGGCTGTCTGGCGATATCGTGGCGGTCGCCCATGGCGGCACGGCGCGGGCGCTGATGGTCGCGCTGGGCTTCGAGACGCCGCACGGCGCCGTCGACCTGCCGATCCAGCAGGGCGCGGTCTATGTGTTCGGCGAGAACGGCTTCGAGAAGTACAGTTAGTTTGTCCCCGTCATTCCGGGGCGCGTCGTGAGAGGCGAAACCGGAATCTCGAGAGTCCGGGTCTGGTCCTTCGGACCGTCCCGGAATGACGGTTTTTCCGATTGGGTGATCAGCTCATGTCCTTCAACACCTTCGGCCACATGTTCCGCGTCACCACCTTCGGCGAGAGCCATGGCGTGGCCATCGGCTGCGTGGTCGACGGCTGTCCGCCGCGGATCCCGCTGCAAGCGGAGGAGATCCAGCGTGATCTCGACCGCCGCCGTCCCGGCCAGTCGCGCTTCACCACCCAGCGCCAGGAGCCGGACCAGGTGAAGATCCTGTCCGGCGTGATGGCCGATCCAGACACGGGAGCGCAGGTCACCACCGGCACGCCGATCGCGCTCCTGATCGAGAACACTGATCAGCGCTCCAAGGACTATTCCGAGATCAAGGACAAGTTTCGTCCCGGCCATGCCGACTTCACCTACGAGGCCAAATACGGCCTGCGCGACTATCGCGGCGGCGGCCGGTCCTCGGCGCGCGAGACCGCGACGCGCGTTGCGGCCGGCGCGATCGCGCGCAAGGTCCTGCCCGACGTGAAGGTGCGCGGCGCGCTGGTGCAGATGGGGCCGCACAAGATCGACCGCGGCAACTGGGACTGGGACGAGGTCGCGCGCAATCCCTTCTTCTGCCCCGACAAGGACAAGGCGGCGTTCTTCGAGGACTATCTCGACGGCATCAGGAAGTCCGGCTCGTCGATCGGCGCCGTGCTCGAGATCGTCGCCGAGGGCGTGCCGGCGGGACTTGGCGCGCCGCTCTACGGCAAGCTGGATGCCGATCTCGCCGCGGCGATGATGAGCATCAACGCCGTGAAGGGCGTCGAGATCGGCGCCGGCTTCGGTGCGGCCGAGCTGACCGGCGAGGAGAATGCCGACGAGATGCGCTCGGCCAATGACGGCACGCGCTTCCTCTCCAACAATGCCGGCGGCATTCTCGGCGGCATCGCCACGGGACAGCCGATCGTGCTGCGCTTCGCGGTCAAGCCGACCTCGTCGATCCTCACCCCGCGCCAGACCGTCGACCGCTCAGGCCAGGAGACCGAGATCCTGACCAAGGGCCGTCACGACCCCTGCGTCGGCATCCGCGCGGTTCCCGTCGGCGAGGCGATGATGGCTTGCGTGCTCGCCGATCACCTGCTGCGCCATCGCGGCCAGGTGGGGTAGCTTAGTCGTTCTCGCCGTACACATACGACGCCTTCAGCCCGAAGGTCACGATCGAGAGCGTGACCCACAGCCGCAGCATCGCGAACGAGAAGATGAACACGAAGAACACCAGGTTCTTGGCGAACTGACTGGCCTCGGTCTGCCCGAACGTCCAGATCAGGCTACGGACGGCATTCTGGCCGTAGCCCAGTCCTATGTTGACCAGGCCCAGCACCAGCACGGCGGTCCCGAGCCATAGCCCGCGCCGAGCGAACTCACCGAGTGCGGGGAAGAACGCGGTCCGGCCATTGTTACGCTCGGCCTGCAGGATCATCAGCAGCACCAGCGCTGCGATGAATGCGCTCCAGAACCGGCCGAGATGCGTGAACTGGTCGAAGGCCATGCCATCCAGTCCGGCCATCAGATGGGGGCTCTGTCCCGCATAGGGCGTGAACACCAGGGCTAGCGCAGCCGCGATCATCAGCAAGGCGATCCGCCATAGCACGGCCAGGGACAATCGAAGCTGGTCGGTGACGCTCAGCTCGCCGAGGTTCGTCTGGCCGCCGCTTGCCTCGATACAGCGCTGCGCCGTGACGATGAAGGCGTGCAGCACGGCGACCGCGGCCACGACCAGAGCGGGCAGGCTGGCCGGTCCGCCGGCAAACGCGATCACCCGCATTGCCGCGGCGAGGATGAGCCATGGCAGCGCCGGCAGTAGCCGCAACGGTCCGAACGAGGTCTGAGGAACAATGGTGGATGATACGCTGCGGAGGGTCTCTCTCATCGTGTCAGGATACCGCGCGGAGCTGAACGGCCTTCCTCGCAAATGGCTAAAATTGCCGCCACGCCGCGTGCGTCTCGCTGTCTCGATGAGCTGTCACGAAGAGCCTCACCAAGGGCCATCACGACCCCTGCGTCGGCAATCCGCACGGGCCCGGTGGGCGAGGCGATGATGGCCTGCGTGCTCGCCGATCATCTGCTGCGCCATCGCGGCCAGGTCGGTTGGTCGCGCACGGAGTACCTGTTTACTGTTGTCACGTCCGTCGCTTAATCTCAGCCCATGGACACTTCCAAGCTGCGGGACATCAAGGACTGGCTGGTCGATGGTGCGCGCTCCGCGGCGACGCCGAGCCAGATGATGTCCGAATGCTGCGAGCGCCTGGTCGGGCTCGGCATCCCGTTGTGGCGCGTCGGCGTGTTCGTCCGCACCCTTCATCCCGATATCGCCGGCCGCAGCTTCATCTGGCGCCAGGGCGCCGAGGTCGAGATGGGCACGGTCGATTTCGGTTTCGAGAGCACCCCGGCCTACACGGACAGTCCGCTCGCGCTCGTGTTCGAGCATGGCAGGGAGTTCGGGGCCGATCCTCGCCATCCGCAGGCGGAGCGTTTTCCGATCCTGATGGATCTGCGTGCCGAGGGCGTGACCGACTATCTCGCCTTGCCGATGACCTTCATCGATCGCGCGGTCCATGCCTCGAGCTGGACCACCAAATCTCCAAGAGGCTTCACCGACGCGCAGCTGAACGCGATCCGGTCGCTGATGCCTGCGCTCGCACGCTACACCGAGATCGTCACGCTGCGCCGGACCGCCTCGATGCTGCTCGACACCTATGTCGGCAACAGCGCCGGCGAGCGCATCCTCGGCGGCCAGATCCGCCGCGGCCACACCGATACGCTCGATGCGGCGATCTGGTTGTCGGATCTGCGCGGCTTCACGCCGCTGTCGGACCGGCTGCCGGCCGAGAACGTCGTCGACATCCTCAACCAGTACTTCGACTGCCAGGTGGATCCGATCCGCGAGCAGGGCGGCGAGGTGCTCAAGTTCATGGGCGACGGCCTGCTCGCGGTGTTCCCCATTCGCGCGCAGGGCGGCGATCCGAGCGAGGTCTGCGGCCGCGTGCTCACAGCGGCGCGGGCGTCGCGCGCCCGCGTCGACGCGCTGGAATATGCGGTCGGCGACATCGGGGAGCGGTTTCGTTTCGGCGTGGCGCTGCATGTCGGACGGTTGCTCTATGGCAATATCGGCGGCGGCAACCGGCTCGACTTCACCTGCATCGGCCCCGCCGTCAATCTCGCCGCAAGGCTGGAGAAGATGGCCGCGCAGCTGAAGCGCACGGTGGTCGCGTCCGAGGCCTTTGCCGGCGCCTGTCCCGAGCCGCTGACCGATCTCTGGACCGATCTCGGCGAATTTCCGATCGCTGGCCTCGCGACCGCGCAACGCGTGTTCGGGCTGCGCGAGGAAGGGAATTAGTTCGCCGGCTCAGGTCTCCGGCTCGGTGGTGAACAGCAGCGGATATCCCTTGGCGCGGCCGGCATCGGTCGCGCGCGTCGCCTTGGTCTCGGCGACGTCCTTTGTGAACACCGCCACCACGCAGACGCCGAGCTTATGGGCCGTGATCATGACCTTGTAGGCCTGGTCCTCGGTCATGCGGAATTCCGCCTTCAGGATCATCACCACGAAATCGCGCGGCGTGAAATCGTCGTTGACGAGGATCACCTTGTAGAGCCGCGGACGCTCGGTCTTGGTGCGTACCTTCGTCTTGGGCTTGGTGACGGCATCGTTCATTTGAAGGGCGCGCCTGTGTTCCTGATGCGGCAGTCACGCCACGATACAGGCTTCGAACGCTCCGGGAAACCACGGGCTGCATGCCTTGCGCGATGGGCGCACGCGGCTGCCTGACATCCGGGCAATCCAGGGGACTAACCGGAATGTGAATGGATGTGTGCGTTCCCGCTTTGCGCTCTGCGGATTGCATGTCACCATCATCAGACGCGATTGGAGGGCAGCTCATGCGCTGGTGGATCTCGATCGGGGTGGCGTGTCTGGCGGGCGCCTTGGCTGGCGGCGACGTCGCCAGCGTCGTGGCCGCGCCGAGGACCCAGCCGGCGCAGCAACTGAGCGAGAAGGAAGCCTCCGTCGACGTTGAGCTCATCCTCGCCGTCGACGTGTCCTACTCGATGGATCTGGACGAGCTGGCGATCCAGCGCGAAGGCTACGCCCAGGCGCTCAGCTCGCGCGAGTTCCTGCAGGCGCTGAAGAACGGCGTGCACGGCCGCATCGCCGTGACCTATTTCGAATGGGCGGCCTCGAGCGACCAGAAGATCATCATTCCATGGCGCCTGATCGACGGACCGGAAAGTGCCGACGCCGTCGCCGCCGAGATCATGAAGACGCCGATCCGCCGGGCGTCGCGCACCTCGATCTCGGGCGCGATCTACTTCGCCATGCCGTTGTTCGATGAGAACCCCTATCGCGGGCTGCGCCGCGTCATCGACATCTCCGGCGACGGGCCCAACAACAACGGTCCCTCGCCGGTGACGATCGCGCGCGACGAGGCCGTCAACAAGGGCATCACGATCAACGGCCTGCCGATCATGGTCAAGGAGCCGTCCTACTCGACCATGGATATCGAGAACCTCGATCTCTACTACAAGGATTGCGTCACCGGCGGCCACGGCTCGTTCGTGGTCACGATCAAGAGCCGCGAGGAGTTCA
This sequence comes from Bradyrhizobium sp. SZCCHNRI1009, assembly GCF_032487575.1. Lineage (NCBI taxonomy): Bacteria > Pseudomonadati > Pseudomonadota > Alphaproteobacteria > Hyphomicrobiales > Nitrobacteraceae > Bradyrhizobium > Bradyrhizobium sp. SZCCHNRI1009. The sequence goes on from NZ_JAUEUL010000002.1 coordinate 643,031, forward strand.
AGGAGGCCATCCGCACCAAGCTGCTGATGGAGGTCGCCGGACGGGCACCGCCGCCGCGCATCGTGCCGGTCGCCGATGACGCCGACAAGGAGCCGCGCGTGTCCTGCACGATCGGCGAGAAGATCTGGCAGGATCGCTGGGGCCGGTGACCCGGGCTGCGCCACACCGGCGCCCCTGATCCGCCATCGACCGGCGCGCAGCGCTTCACACCGCCTGTCCTGGTCGGAGGCGTGCACTGCGCACCCATCGGACGCGTGTCGGGTGCAAGGATTGGTATCCCGATCTCGTGTGGAAAAACCCCGTCCTGTTGCCGATCCGGCGAATCTGTGACCTCACAGCCACACATGATCTGAAAACCAGGGGTTGCATGGCGCCAAAATTCTCTTTGCCACTGTGCCGCCGCGATTGGGCCGCGACCATGAGCGGGTTGAGGCGGAGGCGCACAGAACATGCGTATCATCGACCGGACAGCAGGTCCCTCGTCAGTCGTCCATGGCCCGGGTGCAGGGCTCGCATCCCAACTTCTGAGGCCAGCGCTGCTGTGTGCGGCGGCGGCTTCGCTCGCCGCCTGCGCGCAATCGTCGGCGGTCCGGCAGGCGCGCTGGGCGGCGCCGACGAAGCAAGCTGCCGCCGAATTCCGGCCGCAGGTGCAGCGTGCGGAGACGGCGCCGGAGTCGGTGGTGCGCGTCCAGCAGGCCGAGCTCAGCCCGCCTCCAGCCCACGCCACCTCGTCGGGCCTCGCCAGCTACTACTCGGAAGGCCGCAAGACCGCGAGCGGCGAACGCTTCGATCCCTCCGAGCTGACGGCCGCCCATCGCAGCCTGCCGTTCGGCACCCGTTTGCAGGTCACCAACGTCAAGACCGGCCGCTCGGTGGTGGTGCGTGTCAACGACCGTGGACCGTTCGTGCAGGGCCGGGTGGTGGATGTGTCCTACTCCGCCGCCCAGGCGCTCGGCATGATCCACACCGGCGTCGCCCCGGTGAAGGTCAGCGTGGTGCGGTAGCAGTCATAGACACGGCAGCGCCGCTGCTTGACCTCTCGTGTTTCTTGAGTGGCCGGGATCTCGCAGCGGCGGCAGTGCACCTCGCCCCGCTTGCGGGGCCGCGACGAGCTTCGCTCGCGCTGAGAGGTCGGATTGCATCGAAGATGCAATCCGGGTGAGGGGGACAGGTCTATCCACGCACACACCCGGTGCGTTTGCCCCTGCTGACACTTCCCGTACGGCTGCCTCTCACCCCAACCCTCTCAGCGCGAGCGAAGCTCGTCGCGCCCCCGTAAGAACGGGGAGAGGGTGCGCACCGTTCGTGCCGAGCAAGCTCTGCGCTCAACTAATAGGCATCCCGCATCACCGCCTCACCGCACCAGCCGCGCCACCAACTCCACATGCGGCGTGTGGCGGAACTGGTCGACGGGGACGACCGTCTCGAGCTTGTAGCCGCCGTCGATCAGCATGCGGACGTCGCGGGCGAAGGTGGTGACGTTGCAGGACACCGCGACGATCACCGGCGCCTTGCTGGCCGCGAGCTGCCTGGCCTGGGCCTGCGCGCCCTGGCGCGGCGGGTCGAACACGACGGCATCGATGTCGCGCAATTCCGGCGGCATCAGCGGGCGGCGGAACAGGTCGCGCGCCTCGGCCTTGATCGGCTTGAGGCCGGGCGTCCCGGCCGCCTTCTGCAGCGCCGCGATCGCGCCGGCATCATTGTCCATGGCGGTGACGCGCGCCCGCGTCGCGAGCCGCAGCGCGAACGGGCCGACGCCGCAGAACAGGTCGGCGACGTGCCTGGCCTTGGCCGTGCGCTCCATCACGAGCTGCGCCAGCGTCTCCTCGCCTTGCACGGTGGCCTGCAGGAACGAGCCCGGCGGCAGCGTCACCTGTGCCGTGCCCATCGTGACCACGGGCGCATTGCGCATCAGCACCAGCTCGCCATGGCGCGTCAGCCGCGCCAGCCGGTGCTGTTCAGCGAGGCGGGACAGGGCCGCGATGCGCGGCGGCGGCAGCGGGCCGGAGCCGCGGATGTCGATGTCGAGGCCGTTGCTGGTCGCGGTCGCCTGGATGTCGAGCGGCTTGCCGGTCGGCTTCAGCGCCTCAGCCAGGGCCCATGCGGCTTCCAGCGCACCGTCCAGAGCAGGATCGAGGATCGGGCAGCGGTCGATCGGCACGATATCGTGGCTGTTCGCGGCCGAGAATCCGACCCTTAGAACGTCGTGCGTGCCCATCCGGGCGTGGAAGGTGGCGCGGCGCCGGCCGGCGCCGTGGGCATCGATCAGATCGGCCACGTCGCAGTCGACCTTGGCGGCCCGTAGCGTCTCGACGATGATGTTGCGCTTCCATTGCTGATACGGCCCGGGCATCCAGTGCTGGATGGCGCAGCCGCCGCACACGCCGAAATGCGCGCAGAACGGCGCGATCCGCTCGGGACTCGCCGTCTCCACCGCGAGCAGCTTGCGGCGATCGGGATGGCCGGGCACGACGGCCGTCTCCACGGTCTCGCCGGCCAGCGTGTAGGGCACGTACAGCGCCTCGCCCGATGACAGCGACACGCCATCGCCGCGATGGCCGACCTGGTCGATGACGAGACGTTCAACCATGGCGGCGCGCTCCCAGGAAGAATTCGGCGTTGCCGTCGCCGCCCTTGATCGATGACGGAAAGATCGCGATGTCGCTGCAGCCGAGCGAGGCGGCGAAGGCGGCGATGTCGTCGCACACGGCTTGATGGACGGCTGCATCCTTGATGATGCCGCCCTTGCCGTGTTTTCCCTGCGCCTCGAATTGCGGCTTGATCAGCGCCAGCAGGCTCATCGGCGAGGCGGCGAGCGATAGCGCGGCCGGCAGCACCGCCTTGAGCGAGATGAAGCTGCAGTCGATCACGACGATGTCGGGGCGCTGCGCCAGCCGCTTGCCGTCGTAGCTGCGGATGTCGGTCTGCTCCATCGAGATGATCTTCGGGTGATTGCGCAATGACGGGTGCAACTGGTCGCGGCCGACGTCGACCGCGAACACGAGCGCCGCGCCATTCGCCAGCAGCACCTCGGTGAAGCCGCCGGTGGAGGCGCCGACATCGAGGCAGACATGGTCCTCGACCTCGATGCCGTAATGCTCCAGCGCCGCCGCCAGCTTGACGCCGCCACGCGACACCCAGGGATGCGCCGGCTCGGCCTGCAGGACGGCGTCGGCGGGAATGCTCTCCGAGGCTTTGCCGACCTGCTTGTCGTTGGCGAACACGAGCCCCGCCTCGATCGCCGCCTGCGCCCGCGCGCGGCTCTCGAACAGGCCGCGTTCGACGAGGAGGATGTCAGCGCGTTTGCGGGCAGGGGTCATGGGCGGTTTGATGAATGGTCATGAGTTGTGGAGTGGTCATGAGTTGTGGAGGTCGCGCAACCATTCCGGTGTCGTCCCGGGCAAGCACTGGCGCGCATCGCGCGTCGGTGCGCCGACCCGGGACCCATAACCACAGGACGTAGTTTGTAGGAAGATGGCAACTACGTGTCTGCCCAACACACCGTCCTGTGGTTATGGGTCCCGGCTTTCGCAGGGACGACATGGGAGTTCGTGTCATCGATCGTGCCACCACGCGAGACTCGTAGGGTGGGCAAAGGCGCGTGCATCGGTGTTTCCGCAAGCTCGTATCGCAATTGACGCGCCGTGCCCACCATCTCGATTGCAGAGCGTGGATGGACGGTGGGCACGCTGCACCTGGCGGCGCCGCTTTGCCCACTCTACGAGACCGTGGCCAGCCGCTCCGCCGCTAGCTTCACGCACAGCTCGAACGCCGAGAGATCGTTCCAGACATTCGCCGGCCGCTCGCGCGGCAGCACCAGTGGATGGCCGCGCAGCTCGAGCGCGTGGATCATCATGAGATTGTCGGGCAGGCCGAAATCCTCGACCGTCAGGCCTTCGCCATCGACCAGGCGGCCGTCCTGCTCCGTCACCGCCGTGAAGCGCCGGGCTCGATCGGCGTAGATGGCCGGGTCGTTGCAGTAGCCGAGACACAGCTTGCCGGATCCGGCCATGTAGCCGAACTCATAGACCGTGCCGGCATCGGCGCCGGGGCCGCGGAACGGCGTGAGATTGGCGATGATGGCATCGGCGTCGTCCATCATGGCCTCGTTGCCATGGAAGATCTGGCGCGAGGCGTCGGAGGAGGCGAGGTCGATGCTGTTGTCGAGGGGGTAGAGGCCGATCAGGCCGTGGCGGTCGCAGATCGCGGCCTTCCGCCGGCCGATTTCAATGGCATCCGGCAGGAACACGTCGGGACCTGCCAGATAGATCTTCATGGCTCACCACTGCGGGACGCAAGCCCGCCCTCAGGCGAGCTTGACCGACTCGGTCGCGTAGTCCTTGCCGAGCGCCTCGAACACCTTGCGGACGATGCCCTTGGCGTCCAGCCCGGCGCGGGCGTACATCGCCGCCGGCGTGTCGTGGTCCTGGAACTCGTCGGGCAGCACCATCGAACGCATCTTCAGGCCGCCGTCCAGCATGCCCTGGTCGGACAGATACTGCATCACGTGCGAGCCGAAGCCGCCGATCGAGCCTTCCTCGATCGTGATCAGGATGTCGTGCTCGCGGGCGAGCTTCATCACCAGCTCCTCGTCGAGCGGCTTCATGAAGCGCGCATCGGCGATCGAGGCGGACAGGCCATGGGCGGCGAGCTCGTCGGCCGCCTTCTCGCACTCGGCCAACCGGGTGCCGAACGAGAGCAGGGCGACCTGCTTGCCCTGGCGGATCATGCGGCCCTTGCCGATCGGCAAGGGAACGCCAACCTCGGGCATTTCCACGCCGCGGCCTTCGCCGCGCGGATAGCGCACCGAGCTCGGCCGGTCGTTGATCGCGACCTGGGTCGCCACCATGTGCACCAGCTCGGCCTCGTCGGAGGCCGCCATGATCACCATGTTCGGCAGGCAGCCGAGATAGGCGTTGTCGAACGAACCGGCATGGGTCGCGCCGTCGGCGCCGACCAGGCCGGCGCGGTCGATCGCGAAGCGCACCGGCAGGCTCTGGATGCAGACGTCGTGGACGATCTGGTCGTAGCCGCGCTGCAGGAAGGTCGAGTAGATCGCGCAGAACGGCTTGTAGCCTTCCGCCGCGAGGCCGGCGGCGAAGGTCACCGCATGCTGCTCGGCGATGCCGACGTCGAAGGTGCGCTTCGGGAACGCCTTGGCGAAGATGTCAATGCCGGTGCCCGAGGGCATCGCGGCCGTGATGCCGACGATCTTGTCGTCCTTCTCGGCTTCCTTGACCAGGCTCTGGCCGAACACGTTCTGATAGGCCGGCGCGTTCGGCTTGGCCTTGGCCTGGGTGCCGGTGGCGATGTCGAACTTGGCGACCGCGTGATATTTGTCGGCTGCCGCTTCCGCGGGCGAGTAGCCCTTGCCCTTCTGGGTCACGACGTGGACCAGGATCGGGCCGGTCTCCATGTCGCGGACGTTCTTCAGCACGGGGAGCAGATGGTCGAGGTTGTGGCCGTCGATCGGGCCGACGTAGTAGAAGCCGAGCTCCTCGAACAGCGTGCCGCCGTCCATCATGAAGCCGCGCGAATATTCCTCGACGCGGCTGGCGCGGTTGGCAATCACCTTGGGCAGATGCTGGCCGAGCTGCTTGGCGGCATCGCGCAGGGTACGGTAGGTCTTGCCCGAGTAGAGGCGGGACAGATAGGCCGACATCGCGCCGACCGGCGGCGCGATCGACATGTCGTTGTCGTTGAGGATCACGATCAGGCGGGAGTTCATCGCGCCGGCATTGTTCATCGCCTCATAGGCCATGCCGGCGGACATCGCACCGTCGCCGATCACGGCGATCACGTTGTTCTTGCCGCCCGACAGGTCGCGCGCCACGGCCATGCCGAGGCCGGCGGAAATCGAGGTCGACGAGTGCGCAGCGCCAAACGGATCGTAGTCGCTCTCGGCGCGCTTGGTGAACCCGGACAGGCCGCCGCCGGTGCGCAAGGTGCGGATGCGGTCGCGGCGTCCGGTCAGGATCTTGTGCGGATAGGCCTGGTGGCCGACGTCCCAGATCAGGCGGTCACGCGGGGTGTCGAATACGTAATGGATGGCCGTGGTCAGCTCGACCACGCCGAGACCCGCGCCGAAATGGCCGCCGGTCACCGAGACCGCGTCGATGGTCTCCTGGCGCAATTCGTCGGCGACCTGCCGGACCTGCTCGACCTTCAGCCGGCGCAGATCTTCCGGGGTCTTGATGGTGTCGAGAAGCGGCGTCTTACTAAATGTGGTCACGGTGACATTCCAATTTTGCAGGTCGGGTTCAAGGGCCGACATCTGAGAGGTTCATCGTAACGGGCGGCGAAACCTGAGGTCTTGAAGGTCACATCCGCGCGGATCGAAGCCGCAGTCCGAAGACTAGCCGGGTTTGGGATCGATCTATGTGATGTAAGTCACTCTTGGTGGCCTTGCCGTCCTCGTTAGTCGCCCAAGATCGCCAAGTCGTTCAGCCAAGTGAGTTTTGCTAGCTCTTGCAAGCGCTTAGATTCCTCTCTCTGGAGAGGATGGACACTTCCAAAAACCCGCAGTTGCGAGAAGCTTTACACCAAAGTGCGTCTTAAAGCCAACCCGGCGGGCGTTGGCAAGCCCGCAAACGGTACCTTTGCGCCACGTCTCAACCGCGGCGGCGTGCCGGAGGTTCCAGTGCGCTGCTCAAATCGACGGCAGCCAGCGCTCCGCAATAGACCGGGGACGCGAGCTCGGTCCAGGCTTTTTCCCGCGGCCCAGAATCCGCCGATGCGGCGATTGCGCGCGCCGCGGCGCGGTGAGCCATGCGTTCGCGTAAGGGGATCGGTCCGCGGACGATCATGAAGAAGTCGCCGGCGTGCGGCCTTTCGTGGGCCGTCACGAAGCGGACGCGGAAGGCCTATGAGCGCAGCACGTTGTCATGATCGGGCCCGGACGCTTGCAGCCGTGGACCGGCGCGCTCATGGGATCGGGGACGCCATGGTCGAACTGCCAGGATCCAATCGTGTCGCATGGTAAACGAAGCACGTAGCGGCGGCTCTCGATCGGTGAACGCGGGGCAGAGACTTCGCCAGGGGGCACTTGGCGGCCAAGCCCGTCGACAATGCAGCTGCTCCGATGTGCGGCCGAATTGCACGATTGAGAGGCGCTCCGACCGCGCGTGAAAGTCGCGCCGGACGGCAGCGAAATAAATCCGGACTGTTGCCCGGAGAGGCCCGCCGCTAGCCGCTATTGCACGTCGAGCGGTACGGTTCCCGCCGCATGGCCGCTGGCGTCGGTCGTGATCTTCTCGACCCGGGCCTCGGCCTGGCGCAGCAGTTCCTCGCAGCGCCGCTTCAGCGCCTCGCCGCGCTCATAGATCGTCACCGACTCCTCGAGCGGCACCTTGCCGTCCTCGAGCCGCTTCACGATCGTTTCCAGCTCCTCGATCGCGCGCTCGAACGACAGCTTCTTGACGTCGGTTACGGTGTTGTCCGCCATGCGGGTTCCCTGCAGCTCACTCAACTCCGGGGCCGTGCTTTTACACCCCGCTCGCGGCCCTGTCAGGCCCTGCCGGGGTGGATCGGCCGGAACCTGGGGATTACGCCCCGGTCAGCGCCGCGACGTGGGCCGCGACGGATTCCTTAAGCCCCTGAAGGTCATAGCCGCCCTCCAGGACCGAGACGACGCGGCCGCCGGCGGTCTTGTCAGCCAGATCCATCAGCTTGCGGGTGACCCAGCCGAAATCCTCGGCCCGCAGGTTGAGCGACGCCAGCGGATCGCGATAGTGGGCGTCGAAGCCGGCCGAGATGATCACGAGCTCCGGGCTGAACTTAGTGAGCTGCGGCAGGATCAGGTTCTCGAAGGCGGAGCGGAACTCGAGGCTGCCGTCCTCGGAGGCCAGCGGCGCGTTGACGATGGTGTCGTGCTCGCCGCGCTCGCCGCGGGCGCCGGTGCCCGGGAACAGCGGCATCTGGTGGGTCGAGCAGTACATCACGCTCTTGTCGGCCCAGAAGATGTCCTGGGTGCCGTTGCCATGGTGGACGTCGAAATCGACGATGGCGGCGCGCGCGATGCCGAAGGTGCGCTGGGCGTAGCGCGCGGCGATCGCGACATTGTCGAAGAAGCAGAAGCCCATCGGCTTGGCGATCTCGGCATGGTGCCCGGGCGGGCGCACCGCGACGAAGGCGTTGCGGTGGCGGCCGGACATCACCGACTCGGTCGCCGCGACCGCGCCGCCGACGCCGCGCATCACCGCTTCCCAGGTGCCCGGCGACATCGAGGTATCGCCGTCGAGATAGATGATCCCCGAGGTCGGGGCCATATGGCGCAGCTCGGTGACGTAGTGCTCGTTGTGGCAGAGCAGGGCGAGCTCGATGTCCGCCTCCGGGGCCTCGTCGCGATCGAGCAGGGCGAAGCGCTCCTCGGTCAGCGCCTCCTCGACGGCGCGCAGCCGGTCGGCGCGCTCGGGGTGGCCGGACGGCGTGGCGTGATCGAGGCAGGCTTCATGAGAGAGATACAGCGTCGACATCAGGGCTCTGCCACTCGCGCGTTGCGGGAGTGCCCAATCTATGCGCTGAACGCAGCCTCGGAAAGAGCCCCGCGGGCGATATGACCGGCTTTCCGCCAGGCGTGCGGGGCGTCACGAGGCCTTGTTGACGATGCGGCCGCGCGGTGGCGGCGCCAGCGGGCCGTTGGCCTTGAGATAGGCGAACAGCGCCTCGTCGTCATAGGGGCCGGTGATCGGATCGCGGCCGCTCTTGAACGCGGTGAAGCCGTCGCCGCCGAGCGCGAGGTAGTTGTTGATGGTGACCCGGTAGGACGCGGCGGGATCGATGGCCTTGCCGTCGAGCATCATGCTGGCGGCATCGATCCGCGCGCCGGCGGATTGTTCGGCATCGAAGGCATAGGAGAAGCCGCTGGAGACCTGCAGGATGCGCGGCCGCGCCGGGTCGAGCCATTGCTGCTCCAGCGCGGCCTTGATCTCGGCGCCGGTCAGGGTGACCGTCATCAGCTGGTTGCGAAACGGCTGGCTCGCGAACACGTCGGCATAGGTCACCGCGCCGTCGTCGCGGCGGACGAGATCGGTGCGGATGCCGCCGGGATTGGTCATCGCGATCACCGCGGCGCCCTTGTCGGCCGCCCGCGTCGCCGCGAGCTGGGCATCGGCGACGACGTCGCCCAGCACGCTCTCGCCGGACGCATCGGGCATCCGCGACAGCGTTGCGCTGAGCACGCCGGCGGGCCGGTTGGCGTAGGGCGCGGCGAGCTTCTCATAGGCGTCGATCAGCGCGGTCTGTGCCGGATCCTTCGGCAGCGTGGTGTCGACGACGATGTTGGTGGCGGTCGCGCTGATCACGTCGCGCGTGGTGCGGTCGAGCTTGACGTCGATCGCGGTCACCAGCGTGCCGAACTTGTCGCCCGAGGTGACGAGCCGCTTGTCGATGGTGCAGACATAGGCCTGGTGGGTGTGGCCGGAGATCACGATGTCGACCGCGCTGTCGAGGTCCTTGACGATGTCGACGATCGGCCCCGACAGCCCGGGACATTCGTTCATGCCGCCGGACGGCCAGCCGCCCTCGTGGATCAGCACGACGATCGCCTGCACGCCCTTGGCCTTCAATTCCGGGATCAGCGCGTTGACGCTCTCGGCCTCGTTGCGGAAGTCGAGGCCGGCCGCGCTCGCCGGCGAGATGATGCCCGCGGTCCCCTTCAACGTCAGCCCGATGAAGGCGACCGGGATGTCCTCGAAGGTGCGGATCTCGTAGGGCGGAAACACCGTCTTGTCGGTGCCGGCGAGGAACGTCGACGCCGCGAGATAATGGAATTTGGCGCCGGTGAACGGCTGCGGCCCGCGGCAGCCGTCGGTCGGATGACAGCCGCCGTTCTGCATCCGCAGCAGCTCGGCCTTGCCTTCGTCGAACTCGTGGTTGCCGACCGCCGACAGCGCGAGCCCCATCTGCGACATCGATTCGATGGTCGGCTCGTCGTGGAACATCGCCGACAAAAACGGGCTCGCGCCGATCAGGTCGCCGGCGGCGACGAAGATCGTGTTGGGCTGGCCGTCGGCGAGCAGCTTGACGAGGCTCGCCATGTGCTCGGCGCCGCCGGCCGGAACGACGGTGCTCTTGGTCGGGTCGGCGGGATCGGCGACGCGGATGCCGGAGGAGGGCGGCTTCAGATTGCCGTGGAAGTCGTTGATGGCGAGGATGCGCAACGCGACCGGCTCGTCCTCGGCCGAGGCGGGCGGGCCGGCGATGCTTGCAACGGCGGCGCCGGTCAGCAGGCAGGCAAGCGCAAATCGGGAGAGACGGCTCATGGCAGGGTCACGTGTGGTGCAGATCCGACGGCCGAAGCGAGATTGCCCCGCCGCGGTCGCAATGACATAAAAAGATTCTATAACAACAATACATCGGGAGTCCGGGATGAAAAGAATGATGCTGCTCGCGGCGACATTGTCGCTGGCCGCCGGCTCCGCTGCAGCGCAATCGCTGCCGGACTTCATGAAGCAGATGATCGCGGCGTGGAATAAGCCGACCGAGCCGTTCAAGGTAATCGACAACGTCTACTACGTCGGCACCAACGGGCTCGCCTCCTACCTGATCACGACACCGCAGGGCCACATCCTGATCGATACCGTGATGCCGGAATCGACCGCGCAGATCGAGGCCAGCATCGGCAAGCTCGGCTTCAAGGTCGCCGACATCAAATACATCCTCAACACCCACGCCCATATCGACCACACCGGCGGGCTGGCGCAGATCAAGCAGGAGACCGGGGCGCAGATGGTGGCGGGCGCCAAGGACGTGCCGCTGCTCGAAGGCGGCTTCTATCCGGGCCGCGAGGAGGAGCGCTATCTCGGCTTCCCGCCGGTCAAGGTCGACCGCGCCGTGCGCGAGGGCGACACCGTCACGCTCGGCGGCGTGACGTTGACGGCGCACGAGACGCCGGGCCATTCGCCGGGCTGCACCAGCTGGACGACCGACGTGAAGGACGGCGACGCCACCCGCAGCCTGATCTTCTTCTGCAGCGCCACCGTGGCGCTGAACCGGCTGGTCGGCCGTCCCACCTATCCGGGCATCGTCGACGACTACAAGAAGACCTTCGCCTGGGCCAAGACGGCGCATCCCGACATCCTGCTGGCGCCCCATCCGGAGATGTACGACATGGCCGGCAAGCGGGCGAAGATCGCGGAAGGCGCGGCCAACCCGTTCGTCAAGCCGGGCGAGTTCAACGCCTATCTCGACAAGCTGGAGACGCAGTTCAACGAGGGGCTGGCCAAGCAGACGGCGGCGCTGCAGTCCGGCAAGTAGTCAGGCCGGATCGGCGGCGGCCAGCCGGTCCAGCGTGAAGCCGGAGAGATCGACCCTCGGTGTCTCGCCCCGGGCCATCGCGGCGAGCGCCTCGCCGACCGCCGGCGAATGCTTGAAGCCATGGCCGGAGCAGGCCGAGGCGTAGATCACGTCCGCATCGCCGGGATCGCGGTCGATGATAAAGCGGCCGCCCGGCGCGTTGGTATAGAGGCAGACCTCGCTGCGCAGGCAGCGCGGGCCGAGATCCGGCACGAAGGGGCGGACATAGGTCTCATAGGTCGCGGCGATTTCGTCCGGCGTGACCTCGCGCGCGACGTCGTCCGGATCGGTCTCGCCGGTCAGCACTTCGTTGGCGATCTTGACGCCATTGTCAGGCGAGCCCAGCCACGGGAAGCCGTAGATGTCGGAGGCCGCGCGGTCGCGGCCGGTGACGTCCCAGATGAAGACCGGCGCATCCGGACCGAAGCGCTCCGGATGGGACAGCACCTCGAACCAGTACAGCACCTGGCGGGTGACATTGACGCGGCGGCGCAGCGGCGCGATCAGCTCGGTGATCCACGGCCCGGTGGTGACGATCAATGTGTCCGCCGAGGCCGTCGCGCCGTCCAGGGTCACGACGAGGGCGCCCGCGGCACGGCGAAACGCCGTCACGCGCCGGCCGGTCACGAGCTCCGCGCCATGGCGCGCGGCCACCGCAAGCTCGGCGCGCACGCAGTCCTCGACCATGAGATAGCCGCCCTCGCGATCGAGGAAGGCGCGGTCGTTCGCCGCGGTGGCAAACGCCGGAAAGGCGGCGCGCAACTGCTCTGACGACAGCGTCTCGCCGTCGACGCCGTGCAGCCGCGCCGCGGTTTCGATGTTGGCGAAGAACTGCGCGCTGCTGACGCCGTGGACCTCGCCGCCATCCTGGCTCGGGATGAACAGGCAGCCGCATTGTTCGAACAGCCGTGCGCCGGTCTCGCGCTCCAGCTCCCGCCACAGCACGTGCGAGCGCTGCGCCAGCGGCGTGTAGTCGACGCCTTCGCCGATCGCCGCGCGGGTGATGCGGGTCTCCCCATGGGTCGAGCCGAATTTGTGCGGCGGCTGGAAGCGGTCGATGCCGAGCACGCGCTTGCCCGCCTTGGCGAGATGCAGCAATGCGGCGCTGCCGACGGCGCCGCAGCCGATCACGATGACATCAAACTGCGCCATGCGCGCCCGCCGCGGCTCCGCTCATTTCTTCTTCTTGCGCGACAGGAACGCCTTGAAGGCGCCGACCGCCTCCTCGGAGGTCATGCGCTCGGCGAACAGATAGGCCTCCTGGTCGATGCGGCGGGTCAGCTCGTCCGGCGCGGTGCGGATCAGCCTGCGCCCGATCGCGACCGCCTCGGCCGGCAGCCGGCAGATGTCGCGCGCCACCTTGTGCGCCTCGACCTCGGTATGGCCCGGCGCCACCACCGTATTGACGAAGCCCGCGATCTGCGCATCCTCCGCGGTCATGGTGCGCCCCATGACCAGCATCGCGAACGCGCGCTGATAGCCCATGGTCTGCGGCATCAGCAGGCTCGAGGCGCCCTCCGGCACCAGGCCGAGATGGATGAAGGGCGTCGAGAACGTCGCCGTGGTCGACGCCAGCACGTAGTCGCAATGGAACAGCATCGTCGTGCCGATGCCGATCGCGACGCCGTCGACCGCGGCGATGATCGGCTTGACGTTATGCGCCAGCGAATACAGGAACTTGGTCGCCGCCGACGTGCGCGCGGCGTCGCTGCCGGCATTGCCGGCATGCAGGAAATCCTCCAGATCATTGCCGGCCGTGAACACGCCGGAGCCGCCGGTGATGATGATGCATCGCACCAGCGGGTTGTTCTGCGCGGTGTCGATCGCATCGCTCATGCCGAGATACATGGCCTGGGTGATGGCGTTCTTCTTCTCCGGCCGCCGGAGCTTGATCGTCCGGGTCTCGCCCTCGTCGGTGACGATCAGATGGTCGGTCATGGGCCCCTCATGCGTGTGCGCCGGCCGCTGCGTTGCCGCCGGCCATTTGTCCAGTCCTGCATCTCACCGCAGCCTACATCATCCGCTGGTCGCGCCAAGGGCTGAAGCGGTCATTGGTCGCGAAGGGAATGCGGGCGTGACCGCAGGCGAGCGTACGCCATGAGTCTCGCCGTGGTTTACGACTGGTTTGCAACAGTATCGGCGTCCGCTATCGTCCCGCGCAGAACTGCGATGTTTTGCAAGGCAATTCGATGACCAAGCTCTTTTCAGTACTGCTGTCGCTGCCGCTGCTCTGTCAGGTCTTCCCGGGGATCGCTGAGGCTGCCGCCACCGACCGCGCGCTGCTGTCGCTGTTCTGCGCGCCCGGCGCGATCGCCGGCACCACCTGCAAGCGCGCCAGATCCTATCCCGACTCCGAGGGGCGCCGCTGTGACGTCACCCTGAAGCCGGAGCGGCAGCAGGGACGTTTCCTGGCCTCCAGCAATCCGCTGCTGCTCGTGAGCTATGGCAGCGGCTGCGAGCCGCACGCGACCGATTTCGGCGGCGCGGTCGTGTTCGAGCAGGTCGGCGGCGCCTACAAATTTCGCGGCTTCCAGCCGGGCATGCAGGTGGATGAATGCGTCATCTCCACCACCAGGGACGAAGCGCAGGACGTGCTCGTCTGCCTGACCGGGCATATGGGGCAGGGGGTGGTCGAGACGGGCGTGGCGCGCGTCGGCTTCGCCAATGCCAGCGGCGGGCCCATCGAGATGTCCTATGATTTTCTGCTGCAGGCCGAGGACACGACGGGAGCCTACCTGACCAACATCGTTACCTGTTCGGAGCAGCTCAAATATTTCGATCTGTCGAAGCTCGCGGCCGGGCCGAGCCCCGGAACGGTCGTTGCGGACGTGAGCTACGCCGACCGCGAGACGATCGAGACAGCCTGTGGCAAAGGCTTTCCGAAGCCGAAGGATGCGGAAGACATGCGCGAGCCCGCGGCGGGCGAGGGCTCGGTGCCGCAGGGTTACGCCAAGACCGGCAGCGTTGTCATCGACATCGCGAGCCGCGCGGCCAGGCTGCGCTGAGGGCCGACGGCGACGCCAAGCGCACCGTCTCACGCGGCGATGCGGCCGCCGCTGAGCGTTCCCCGGGCGGTGTAGGTCTGCAGCCCCGTGCTCGGCGGCGCTGTGGAGACCGTCACCCCGGTTGTGCCGTCCGAATAGGTGGTCGTGGTGATGATCTCGCCGGCGACCGTGATCGAGACCTTGCTGATCACGATCCTGCTCGCCGTCGGGACGCCGGCCGTGCTGACCGCGGAGCGCGATCCCGTTCGCGCCAGGGCGGTCGCCGCCGGGGCTGCTGACGTCGTGGTGACGGAGCCGATGGCATTGATGGGCATGGCTCGCCTCGCTCGGATGTGAGGCCGATGCGGGCTGCGGATCCGGTGCTGACGTCCGCACCCTGCGACGGGACTGTCGTCGCCTTTGGCCTCGTGCGTGAGGTCCGCCGCGAGGCTCGCGCCGCCGGGTTAACAATGTCTCAACGCGCCTCGCGGCGTATGGGCGCGCCGCAGGGCCCGCGGGCGTCGGGCTGCCCCGTCGTGGCGCGACCGGCCGCACGCGATCGATCCGCCTCTGCCGCCTATTTGGCGCCGTCGGACCGGGGGACGGGCGCTGCGCGCGAGGCAGCGGCCGGAGCCTGCTGCCGCACGGCCTCGCGCCGCAGGGCCTGCTCCAGCACCACCAGCCGCGTCGCCATGCGCGTCAGTTCGTCATGGACCGAGCCCTGAACGCCCTGCACGGCGTGCTGCACTTCGCGCAGTGCGTCGCGCTGGGTCTCGGCCTTGAGCACCCTGAACTCGGCCTCGATCGAGGTCAGGCGCTGGTTCACCGCCCGGATCGCCTCGGCGATCTCCTTCTGGCCGTCCTGCAGCGCGCGCACGTGATCGACCAGCCGCAGATGATCGGTCAGCTCCTCGACCGTCTTGCCGATGTTGCTGCGGCCCCACATCCTACTTCACCGACCTCAGCAGGTTCCTGATCGTCGCCAGATGATCCTCCGGCGATCCGAGTCGCGCCGAGATCGCGCTCATCAGATCCTTGCGCAGCTCCGACAGCTCGTCCTCCGGCACGATCCGCTCGGCTGGCTCATCATAGGGCATCCGCCGCGGCTCGACCTCGACGGGGCGTGGCGCGACGTCGAAATAAGGCGGCCGCTCGTAGACCGGGATGTGCGGCGCCTGACGCGATGAGGTGATGCGTGCCAGACCTGGAAATCGCGGCGGCGGCGTCCGCGCGGGACGTTCGATCTGGTCGATCAGCGCCGCCAGCGCGACATCCATGTTGCTGTCGTCAGGCTCCTCTTCGACGACGTAGGAGGGCTTCCGCACTGTCGCCCCATTCGCGGGCGATGATAGCGTAAACGACGATGCGTGGTCGCGGAGTCGCTCGATGACCCGGCGGACTCGCTCGCCGAGACCTGGCTTCTCCCTGGCCGGTGTTCGCATCAACATGTCACTCTCCAGCGGAACAGCTTAGGCGAGCAGGGAAAACCTTAGCAAGAGGCCATCGTTCAGCTGCCAACAGGATGTCGCGCAGTAGCCGGCGCCCGGCGGCGCATGCGCTGACCCCCGGCAGGTTCCTCTTGCGGATCCCTGGCACGAACGCGCGAAGCGCCGATGACGCCGGCAACCCAGGTGTGAAGTGCGTTCCGGCGTGCATATGGACCTGGCCGGCGGGGGAGCTGGTTTGACGTGGCCCCCCGACCCTTCGTGCCGTGGCCGGTCTGCCGGGCCGCGCGGCCGGCAGGAACGCGCAAGGCCATCAGTCGGAGGTAAGGAACAACCGTGATGCCCGGCCGTTCGGACCTTGCTTGCCGTCCCCGCAAACGTCCGAGGCCTTCCATGTATCACCACGTCAAGAAGCTGATGTTCACCGTCCGTGTCGACGAGCCCGATCCGCGCTTCGGCAACATGCTGCTGGAGCAGTTCGGCGGCGCCAATGGCGAGCTCGCCGCCGCCATGCAGTACTCGATCCAGGGCCTCAATTGCGAGGACCCCGATCGCAAGGACCTGTTGATGGACATCGGCACCGAGGAGCTGAGCCATCTCGAGGTCGTCGGCACGCTCGCCCGCATGCATCTCAAGCCCGCCAAGTTCGACCGCGAGGCGGCCGAGGCCGATCCGCTGATCGCGATCGCCGGCGGTGGCGGCGTCAACCTGTTCAACTCGCAGGGCAGCGCCTGGACCGCGGACTATCTCAAGATCACCGGCGAGCTCGACGTCGACCTGCGCAGCAACATCGCCGCCGAAGCCCGCGCCAAGATCGTCTACGAGCGGCTGATCAATTTCACCGACGATGCCGGCACCAAGGACGCGCTGCAGTTCCTGATGACGCGCGAGATCACCCACATGAAGGCGTTCGCGCTGGCGTTGGAGAGCATGAACAAGCCGGCCTTCAGCATCGGCCGCATCGCGCCGACGCCGGGCCTGGTCGATCAGTTCTTCAACGATTCCACCGGCACCGGCGACCACGGCGAGATCGACACCCGCGGTCCCTGGAACGAGGGCGGCGACTGGGTGTTCACGGAATCGCCGGCGATCCAGGCCGAGAACGGCGCGGCCAATGCGATCGTCACCGAGAGCTCGCCGCCGGCCGACGAGGCCGGCCTCGGCGATCTCCTGATCGAGGAGCTGCGCGACATCCTCCACGCCGAGAAGCAGCTCACCAAGGCGCTGCCGAAGATGGCGGAGGCCGCGCGCTTCGATCAGCTCCGCGAACTGTTCGAGCAGCACCTGGCCGAGACCGAGGCGCAGATCGAGCGCATCAACGAATGCTTCGAGCTGCTCGGCAAGACGCCGCGGGCAAAACCCTGCAAGGGCATGATGGGCCTGGTCGAGGAAGGCCAGGAGATCATCGCGCAAGGCGAGGACAAGGAGGATGCCGCCGCCGATCTGGCGCTGATCGGCGCCGCCCAGCGCGTCGAGCATTACGAGATGTCCGGCTACACCACCGCGCGCAATCTCGCCCAGCAGCTCCGCCACAGCGCCGTCGTCGCCGTGCTGTCGAAGTCGCTGGCTGAGGAGGAGAACGCCGATCAGCTCCTCAACCAGGTCGCCCGCTCGCTGATGTCCGTCGCCAAGATGCCTGCCGCGATCGAGCAGGCGTGATTGGGAGTAGGGCGGATGAGCAAGCGTCATCCGCCGTTTTTCCGCGAAGATGGCGGGTTACGTCTTCGGCTAACCCGCCCTATTTTCTACGCAGCGGCCGACCTCCCTGGAGGCAAGGCTCGCGTCGAACATCGCAGCTATGTGCTCGTCTCCCTCCACGTCGTCATGGCCGGGCTTGTCCCGGCCATCCACGTCATACCGCGCGCTGAGAACCGCGTGGATGCCCGGGACAAGCCCGGGCATGACGGAGTAACCAACGCTGCGATCGCGTGCCGCAGCGGCTCGACTTATTCTGCGGACGTCCGCCACCGCTCCGCGCGCCGGGCATGCACCGGCGTCAGGCAGCGCCGGGCACGGTTGATCTGCGCGTCGGTGGCGCCGCGGCTGCGCGCATACATCTCGGCGACCTCGGCCGTGTACTTCTCGACGTAGTAACGGACATCTGAGCACGACATCCGCGTCTCCGCACCCGACTCGCCCGCCGCCTGAAGCTCCGATCCCATCGCCAGGATCAGCAGCCCCCCAGCCATCACGCCCCGCAACATCGACATCCCCCCTGATTGCCTTGTTTGCTAACAGCAGTGAATCGTGCCGGCGGCGCAAATTAACAATCGCCCGATCGCGAAATCTGACGCGCAGTGTTGCTTGGCGGCGTCACCGCAGTGTCACGGCCGACTGCCGATACGCCACAGTTCCGCGCGGGAACTGTTAGTCAGGCCATCGCGGATGCACGACGGCTCACACCGTCATGCTCTGGCTTGACGTGCCGGTGCCGCCGCTCGTGCCGTTTCCGGAAGCGCCTTGTGCATTGTAGCCTTGCGCATTGTAACCCTCCGCGCCCTTGCTGCTGCTGTCCGATGCGGCTGCGGTCTTGGTCACCTCGGTCGATCCGTCGGAATAGGTGATGGTTGTCGTGGTGACGCCATCGAGCGTGATCGACACCTCGCTGACCACTGCCTTGCTCGAAGACGAGCCACCGCTGCGGGAGGAACTTTGCGATGCGCCGTCGGCCGGGCTCGTGGCCGATGACGAGGCCGTGGCGGTCGTCGACGAAGTTGCTGTGGTGGACGATGGGGCGGTGGTGGCCTGGGCCGAGACCGTGGAGAGAGGAGAACTGACGGAGCTGATCGACATGGGACTCTCGCGTGAAGAGGGACCAACCGCGCGAGCCGCGCGGTTTGCTTCTTCAACGCAACGAGAGCGCGGAGCTGGCGCGACGAGTTGCGTCTGATTGTGTCCGTGCCCCGCTGCGCTGTCGCCGAACTGGCGATTGCCAAACGCCTTGGGTGCGCTCTAATCTCACGCGCGTATGACCGTCGAGTTCTCCTCTCTCCAGAAGTCCCGCTTTGCTGACGCCGGTGCGGTGCATTTGCCGGCGTCGCTCGATGCGTCGGCGTCGCGCGGACTTATCGCGGCCTTGTCCGGCCACGCGGGCGACATCTGGCTGTATGCGACACCGATCCTGCACGCGTCGGAGCCGTCCGTGCAGCCCGGACATCGTCGCGTGCTGCAGGTCGACTTTACGGCGGACGAGTTGCCGGGCGGGCTGATCTGGTTGGGCGTATGAGCCGTCCCGACGGAGCAGGGGCATAAGCGCAGCGTCATCCGCCGTTCGAGGAGCGGCGAGACGGCGGATTACGCTGTCGCTAACCCGCCCTACGCCGCCTGCTTCAGCAATTCGTCGATGGCCTGTTACTTGCCGAGAATCTTCTCCGCGGCCGTCACAATGCTGACCGAGGGATGCTCGGCGCAATAGGTGCCGAACTTCTTGGCGTTGGCGACGAACTCCTCGGTGTCGAACAGCGCTTCGTCCTGGTCGCCCTTGTACCAGCCGTCCAGCCAGATCAGCACCATCTTGATGGTGTCGTCGCCGCTTTCGACGAACTGCTTGCAGCTCATGGTCGAGAGATCGAGCACGACGGCGGAGGCCGGAGCAGGGGACAGCAGAGCGGCCGCGGTGAACAGAGGAGCGACGAGCGATTTCATGGGGCGTCTCCAAACGGATATGATGAAAACAATGAACTATGCAGAGCGTTACCAATCCCTTCGCAGACCGAGCTGAAAGACGTGGTCCCGGTCGCGGCGAGCGGCAGTGGTAGCACTGGCCGGAGCGCGCTCAGAAGTCAAGGATGCGGCGGTTGGGTGCGGCGATCCGATGCGCCCGTCGGGCAACTCACCTCGATCCGAAGCCGTGGTGTCAATGGATTCCGAAAAACATAAATCGCTTGGCGGCTTCCCCAAATCAGCATTATGGTCCGCGCATCCCGTTGCACGGTAGGGGACGGTTCGCGGTCGTCACGGACGTTTGCAGCGGGATGCGGTGGACGCGGGCGGGCGGCGTGCTGATAGCACGGACGAACGTCAGGCTCGCGGACGGTGAAGGCGTGTGGTTCTGATACTCCGATGCTAGTATCCAGCGCGATGCGCGAGAGCGCGTCGTCGCGACATGGTGGCCAGAAAGCCCGGTGCACCAGGAAGAGCGCGCTATAGCCCGTTAAAACCATCGCGCGGGGAAGGCCGGGTCTGTCCGGCTGTACCTGTGGTGACTGCCGCCTGCTTTTTTTCTGCAGGCGGGCCACGGGCCTCAGCCGAGGTCCGGCCTTCCTCGCGCCCTCCATCTGGAGAGGGCGGGACTTCTGGGCATCACTCGGGCGCGGCAGGCGTCGCGAGACCGCGAATGCTCATCTCATCACGAGCTCATCTGATGCGGCATTTTGTATGGCAGTGTGGATCGGGACTGTGCGCCTGGCGTCATTGCGAGCGCAGCGAAGCAATCCAGAGTCCTTGCTCGACCCTGGATCGCTTCGCTGCGCTCGCGATGACGGAATTCCGAGTAGACGGCCTGCGCAAGAAACGACCTTCATCGCCACAAAGTTTGCAAGGACGTAGTGCGGGGCAGGGCGCGGCCACAACCTCAACTGTCGTCCCGGCCTTGAGCCGGGACCCATAACCCCAGGGAGGAGTGCGGGGCACGATGGAGGAGCGATTGGGCCAAGCCATGACCGCCGGTGAGTCTGGGTCCCGGCTCAAGGCCGGGACGACACCTTTTGTGTGGCGCATGTCGCGCCACCAGCACATTGTGTGGCTCGAGTCCTCACGCCACCAGCACGGCCTCCGCGGCGAGCACGGCGTCGGCGCCGTCGGTGACGGTCTTTTCCAGCGACGGCGCCTGCACCGCGAACGTCTCGGCGAAGAAGCGGGCCAGCGCGACGTGGCGGGCGCCGTCGGTCTCGTTCTCGCTGCGCGCGGCCAGCGCCTCGTTGGCGAGCATGCAGCCGCCGAGCGCGGAGCCGAACAGGCGCAGGTAAGGCGTGGCGCCGGCGAGCGCGTCGTTCGGCGCGGTGCCGAGCTTGTCCAGCAGCCAGCGGCTGGAGCGGTCGAGCGCGCCCAGCGCGTCGCGCAGCTTGGCGCCGGTGGTGCCGAAGGCCGGATCGTTCGAGGCCTCGACGCGGCGGACGATCTCGGTGAGCTCGTCGAGCAGCTTGAAGACGGAGGCGCCGCCATTGGCGCCGAGCTTGCGCGTCACCAGGTCGATCGCCTGGATGCCGTTGGTGCCCTCGTAGATCGCGGTGATGCGGGCGTCGCGATAGTGCTGTGCGGCGCCGGTCTCCTCGATGAAGCCCATGCCGCCATGGATCTGCACGCCGAGATAGGCGACCTCGTTGCCGATGTCGGTGGAGAAGGCCTTCGCGATCGGCGTCAGCAGCGCGCCGCGCGCGGCGGCCTCGGCACGGACGGCCGGATCCTTGGCGCGCACGGCGACATCGAGCGCGACGGCGGTGGCGTAGCAGATCGAGCGCGAGGCGGCGGTCAGCGAGCGCATCTGCATCAGCATGCGCTTGACGTCGGGATGGGCGATGATCGCATCGGAGCCGGTGCCTTTGCTGCCGACGGCGCGGCCCTGTTTGCGCTCCTGCGCATAGGCCAGCGCCTGCTGATAGGCGCGATCGGCGACGCCGACGCCCTCGAGGCCGACGCCGAGCCGCGCCTGGTTCATCATCGTGAACATGCAGCGCATGCCGGCATTCTCTTCGCCGACGAGATAGCCGATGGCGCCGCCATGATCGCCCATCGTCATGGTGCAGGTCGGCGAGGCGTGCATGCCGAGCTTGTGCTCGATGCCGCTGGCATAGATGTCGTTGCGGGCGCCGAGCGAGCCGTCGGCGTTGACGAGGAATTTGGGGATGAGGAAGAGCGAGATGCCCTTGGTGCCGGCCGGCGCGTCCGGCAGCCGCGCGAGCACGAAATGCACGATGTTGTCGGTCATGTCGTGATCGCCATAGGTGATGAAGATCTTCGAGCCGGTGATGCGGTAGGTGCCGTCGGCGGCGCGCTCGGCGCGGGTGCGCAAGGCGCCGACATCGGAGCCGGCCTGCGGCTCGGTCAGCTGCATGGTGCCGGTCCACTCACCGGAGATCAGCTTGCCGAGATAGATGTCCTTCAGCTCGTCGCTGCCATGCGCGTCGAGCGCCTCGATGGCGGAGAGTGTCAGCAGCGGACACAGGCCGAAGGCGACGTTCGAGGCGCTCCAGATCTCGGTGCAGGCGGCGTTGATGGCGAGCGGCAGGCCCTGGCCGCCATGCGCCTCGGGGCCGGACACCGCGTTCCAGCCGGCCTCGGTCCAGCGCTTGTAGGCATCGGGCCAGCCCGGCGCGGTCGTCACCTTCTTGTCGGCGAGCTTGACGCCGTTCCTGTCGCCGATCGTGTTGAGCGGGGCGAGCACGTCGGTGGCGAACTTGCCGGCTTCCTCGAGCACGGCGGCGGTGATGTCGGGGTCGAAATCGCCGTAATGGCCGGCCTCGACCGCCGCCTTCAGCCCGGCGCCGTGGTTGAGGGCGAGCAGCATGTCGTTGAGCGGGGCGCGATAGGTCATGGCGTGTCCTCGGGGGTCGAAATTTGCCGGTTTGGCCGCCGTCATCCCATGAAACCGGCCGGGTCTCAACTTTTTCGCAAGTCGTTGCGGCAGGCCGCCGCGGCGGCTCGGGACGGGCGGGATAAGAGCTTGTCCAAATTGACGAATTGGCGGCAGCCCCGGATCACTTGGGCGCGCCGTAAAATTCCTGCCGCCCGGCGGTTGAAATGGGCGGGCGCGCTCTGTAGACCACGGACGCCGATCCGGAATCGCCGGGCGTCTCCACGCTACGCCGATCCGCCGAGCCTGATGGGGCGTAGCCAAGCGGTAAGGCAGCGGATTTTGATTCCGCCATTCGGAGGTTCGATCCCTCCCGCCCCAGCCAGATTTCTGCTGCCCGGTCAGTATCTTACATTTTCACGATTTTGTTGTTCTGAAACTCGCCAGAGACCGCATTCTGAAACTCCGTTTGCGTTGTGCTCGCCAAGATGTGAGCTCGTCGTTTGCGTGTGGCCGCCAGGCGCGAAGCTGTGCGCTTGGCATAGCCGGCGTAACTTTCCCTTGTGCAGGGTGCCGAGAGGGCGCGGCCCTGTCCCTCGGCAAGTTCGGCTTCCTCAAGTTCGGTCATCCCGCCATGCCGGCAGGCGCCAAGACTGTCAGCAAGCCCTACTCGTTCTCCGGCATGCAGAAGATCGTTCAACGGATGCGGAAGGAAATTGGTCTGCCCCTCACGTTCACACTCGACGGCGAATTCGGCCGGGTATAGTCGGTGAACTACGCGCCATGCCTTGCGGCATAGGCCGACGAATTTTTCGCCGCGCCGAAAGAGGACACTTTCGCCCGCGCTATTCGCGGCGCGCGGGGTGATACTCTTGATCGGCAGCGATCCGATGCGCTCACCTTTTTTGTTTCGCAGATCGCAGACGGCTTGCATGCTGTGCTCATAGCTTGGCCACGACCGCTTCGAGACCTTCTCAAGATACGCCTTCGTCTGCTTATATTCGCGGAAAAGCCAGTCAAGCGACCCGACGCGCGCTATAGAAGCTTTCGCGTAGATCACACCCAATCTCGCTCGAAGAGCGCCATTTTCCGCTCTCCGTGACAATTGGTGATTGTAAGATCGTCACCGGAGAACCGGACACTCATTGATCTGTGTCAAGAAACGAAGCCTATCGAGAGGACAAGGTTGTGGCCTCTACCGAGGAGCCGCTTTATCGATGGCACAGGTAAGAAGTGACACCCACGACATCCGGATCCCGCCGATTGGTCTTGCAGGAGTGTTGCATGTCCCGGGAGATGCCTATGCAATTGTCGCCTTCGTACATGGGAGTGGTTCAAGTCGGTTGAGTCCGCGAAACCGGGCGGTCGCAGACGCATTGAACACCCGGGGTATGGCGACGCTTCTATTCGATCTTCTCACCGACGATGAAGAGGATGATCGGGCCAACGTCTTCGATATCTCGCTGCTAGCGGACCGGCTCGCTGGCGTTGTCAGCTGGCTGGATGCACAGCCGTCTCTCGCAAGGCTTCCCTTGGGCCTGTTTGGGGCCAGCACTGGAGCTGCGGCTGCACTCGTTGCGGCCGCGAAATTTCCCCGCCGCGTGAGGGCTGTCGTATCGCGGGGCGGCCGTCCGGACCTTGCTGGTGACTTCCTTGATGAAGTTCGGGCCCCCACCCTCCTTGTTGTGGGAGGAGCGGATGTCGGCGTGATCGAACTCAACGAGGAGGCGTTGGCACGGCTGCAGGGTTTGAAGGCCTTGGAAATCATTCCGGGTGCCAGCCACCTGTTTCCCGAGCCGGGAGCGCTGGAGGCGGTTATTGAGCATGCTGCTCGCTGGTTCGAACATTATCTCGGGGCTGGCTCGGAGAAGTCGGCGCCCGGTATCGGGACCGAAAACGAGCGCAAGGGATCGTAGGGCTGTTCGAGGGCCGATTGGAGACGAGATGGATCGTTTTCGTCTCCGGCCACATGCGACCTGCCTCAGCCGAACGTGAACAGCCAGTCCGTGACGGCACAACGATCACGACGCTGGGCGCAAGGCTGACGAGCTTCTGCAATTCGCTGCCAAGTAACAACGATGCAGGCACGCGACGTGTCATGACCAGCCCTGCGCAGAAAGGCAGTTTGAAGCAATGCTGGATATCGCCGATCCGCTCCAGCCTCGCAACCTCCGTGGCTGGATTGACGTTTCTCTCAAGCCGCCTGCTTGGTCGTCAGACCTTTGATTTACCTCATGGCACCCGTCTATCCATGGGGCTGGATATGACAAGCATCTCCGAGCGGAGTCATGTCGGATGAATCCTATGGACAGCGGAACCATCACAGTCCAGCAAGGAGGCGCGTCTGTCCGCCCCGAAGCGAAGGGCCGTCACTATCAGAGGATCATTGAGCAAGCGGAAGGCCTGCAGCCCCTCCGCACGGCCGTCGTCCATCCAGTTGATGCCCTGTCTCTCAGCGGTGCCATCGAAGCAGCGCGAGCGGGCTTGATTCTGCCCGTGATGGTCGGGCCCGAGGCGAAGATACGGGCGGCGGCCGAGCAGGCCAAGCTCGATTTGACCCCTTACGAACTCGTTCCGGCTGAGCACAGCCATGCGGCCGCTGTACAGGCGGCCGCCCTCGCCCGCGACCGCAGGGTGGAAGCGCTGATGAAGGGCAGCCTGCATACAGATGAATTCATGATGCCGATCCTGGCTGAGGAGAAGCTGCGGACCGAGCGCAGGATGAGCCACATATTTGTCATCGACACCCCGCTCTATCCGCGGCCGCTTTTCGTGACCGACGCAGCCATCAACATCTATCCAAATCTCTCCGACAAAAGGGATATTGTGCAAAACGCAGTTGACCTTGCGCATGCGCTTGGCAATCCGTCGCCTAACGTCGCGATTCTCTCGGCAATCGAAACTGTTACCGAGAAGATTCGCTCCACGATCGATGCGGCGGCACTCTGCAAGATGGCGGATCGCGGTCAGATCACTGGAGCCGTCATCGACGGGCCACTCGCCTTCGATAATGCCGTTTCCAGGGAGGCGGCGACGAGCAAAGGCATCGTCTCTCCGGTTGCCGGGCGGGCCGATATCTTTGTTGTGCCCGACATCGAGGCGGGTAACATGCTGGCAAAGCAACTCGAATATCTCGCCGGCGCGGACGTTGCGGGCGTTGTGATCGGTGCTCGCGTTCCCATCATTCTGACGAGCCGGGCCGACAAATCACTGGCGAGACTCGGATCTTGTGCAATCGCGTTGCTGTGGGCACGCTATCGCGTGCCGACTGCCTAGCAGAAACAGGACTTCTCGTCCTTAGACAGAGCCCAGCATCGCTCCGACCGGGGGGCGCGCGCCGCCGCCCGTTGCATCCTGATTCAAGCGGCCGGCGATTGAAGTTGCCGGGCAAGGCTCAGAACTCGCAATTCCCGCGGGCGCAACCAACTTACTCCTTGGCCGATTCCAGTTTGGCTCTGAGATAGGCGATCATTCCGGAGAGAGTAACGAGTTTGGGATAGTCGATCTCCGGAATATCGATGCCCG
Organism: Bradyrhizobium sp. SZCCHNRI1009; assembly: GCF_032487575.1. Classification (NCBI taxonomy): domain Bacteria; kingdom Pseudomonadati; phylum Pseudomonadota; class Alphaproteobacteria; order Hyphomicrobiales; family Nitrobacteraceae; genus Bradyrhizobium; species Bradyrhizobium sp. SZCCHNRI1009. Next base: position 668,791 of record NZ_JAUEUL010000002.1, read on the forward strand.
TCCGGTGATGCAGGGCGGTCACGAGGTTCAGGAAGTCTATCGAGTCAATATCGACGGTCTCGCGCAAATCAGCTGCTGGATCAATGTTTGCCAGATCGACTTCTGGCGCGATGTTGTTAAGCTCCTGCTTGACGATTTCGCTGAGCTCCCCCTGCATGGTTCTGCGAATCTCGATCTCGGTCATAGCTTTTCAGGCTCCTGCAAAAGTCTGCCGATCTCGGCCAGAAACAAGGCGCCGGCGTGTCCATCGGTCACGCGATGATCACCTGCCAGCGTCATGGTCACCACGGAACGGGGGCCGATCACGCCATCGATGATCCAGGGACGCGTAACGACCTTACCAAAGCCAACGATCGCGACCTGGGGTGGATAGATGATGGCATAGAGAGCTTCGACTCCGCGCTCGCCTAGGCTGGATACTGTGATCGTCGGATCTGACAGTTCCGAACTGCGAATCCGCCCCGAGCGCGTTCGTTGCACCAGGTCGCGTAAGCTGCTCATCAAGTCGTGGAGCGGCAGTCGGTCCGCGTCATGCAGAGCCGGCGCCGCCAAGCCGCCGCCGCGGATCGCAATGGCAACCCCGACATGCACCGCCTTTGACGGCTCGAATTTGTTGTCGCGGTAGAAGCCGTTGAAGGCTGGAAAGCGACGAATCGCCAGCGCGACCGCCTTCAGCGCAAGCGCGCCGATCAAAAGGCGGCTGTCGGGCGGAAGCGCCACGTTTTGGTCGGCCAGCCAGTGTTCGCATGGCGTGACGTCGATCTGATGTTCAAGATAATAGTGTGGGATCTCCCGCTTCGACCGGGCCATTGCGGCCGCGATGGCTGTCCGCATCGCCGCGAGATCAAGCCAGCCCGCGCGCCTCTTTTCGGTTGGTGGCGGGGTTGCGCCGGACTGTCGCTCCACGTCGACGTAGACGATTGCTCCGCCCGGTCCGCTGCCGGTGATGGTGGAGAGATCGACGCCGCGTTCTGCGGCGAGCCGTCGTGCGGCAGGCGAAGCGGGAAGCCGTCCCACGACAGCAGCCGCAAGCGGTGGCGGCATTGGCGCGCCGATCGGCGTGGGCGGTGGTTGGGAGGGCACCGCAATCGGGGGATGCGCGGTTGGCAGAGGTAACGGCGGTGGCACCGGCGCTGTGACGGCGGCTCTTTCTTCACCGTCGGTACGGATCAGTGCTAGCGGCGTTCCGACTGGCACCTTGCTGTGAAGATTGACGAGGAATTTTTCGATTTCGCCGGCCAGGAAGGTTTCGATCTCGATCGCACCCTTCTGTGTCTCGACCACCGCAACAATATCGCCGCGTTTGACCCGGTCTCCCGGCTTCACCAGCCATTCCACCAGCGTGCCGGCTTCCATATCGGCGCCGAGAGAGGGCATGAGGAATTCGGCCACGGCCCGCCTCACGTCCGGCCGAGCGCCGTTTTCGCAGCGGTCACGATCTTCGCTGTCTGTGGCAGTGCCGCGTTTTCGAGGTGGTGAGGGTAGGGGATCGGCACCTCCTCGCTGCAAACCCGCCCGATCGGCGCGTCGAGCGACCAGAAGGCTTGTTCGACGATGCGCATGCCGATCTCTGCCGCCAGGCTCCCGGAGCGCCAGCCTTCGTCGACGATGACGGCACGCCGGGTCTTGGCCACCGAAGTCATGATCGTGGCGTCGTCGAGCGGCCGCAGACTGCGCAGATCGATCACCTCGGCATCGATGCCATCGGTTGCGAGCGCGGTCGCAGCCTCGAGCGTCTTCCAGAGCGACCCGCCATAGGTGATGAGAGAAATATCGCGGCCCTGGCGGCGCACGGCAGCCTTGTCGATATTGACGGCTCCGGCACCGGACGCGAGCTTGCCCGACATGTTGTAGAGCATGACGTTCTCGAAGATCAGCACCGGGTCGGGTTCCTGTAGGGCGGTCCACAGCATGCCGCGGGCATCTTCCAAGGTTGCCGGCGCGAGCACCTTGATGCCGGGAATATGTGCGTACCAGCCTTCAAGGCTGTGGGAATGTTGGGCTGCCAGCTGGCGGCCGGCACCGGTGGCCATGCGGATCACAAGCGGCACGCCGAACTGATTGCCCGACATGTGGCGCACCGTCGCTGCATTGTTGAGGATCTGATCGAGCGCGAGCAGGCTGAAATTGACCGTCATCAGCTCGACGATCGGCCGCATGCCAGCCATTGCTGCGCCAATGCCGGCGCCGGTAAAGCCTGACTCCGAGAGCGGCGTATCGCGAATCCGCTGCGGCCCGAATTCGGCGAGCAGTCCGTGACTCACCGCGTAGCAGCCGCCATAGCGACCGACGTCCTCACCCATCAGAAAGACGCGGTTGTCGCGGCTGAGCGCGTCCCGAAGCGCTGCACGCACCACCTCGCGATAGGTCATCTCGATTGCATTGGTCCTGGGTGCCACCTGCTGCATGAAACCTCACATCCCGGTGGGGACCGCTCTGTCTGCATAAACAAAGCGGCTCAGTTGCTCGGTCGGCTCCCATGTCCCGGCCTCAGCAAAAACGACTGCTTCAGCGATTTCGGCATCGATCTCGGCCGTCATGCGGGACACCTCGTCCGGATGGACCATGTGATTGGCCTCGAGCCATCCCTGGAAACGCACAATCGGCTCCCGTGGACGCCACGACTCGACCTCGGCCTTGTCGCGGTAGAGCTGGGGATCGAACATTGAATGCGCGCGCAGCCGATAGGTGCGGCATTCAAGAAAATAGGGCATGCGCGTTTTGCGCACCGCCTGGACCGCGCGGCGGGCCGCCGCCTCGACCGCCACCACATCCATGCCATCGACGGCTTCCGAAGTGATGCGGTAGCATGCCGCCTTGCGCTGGATGTCAGTTTCGGATTCCGAAAGGGCGAGCGCGGTTCCCATGGCGTAGAGATTGTTTTCGCACACGAACAACACCGGCAACTGCCAAAGCTCCGCCAGATTCAGGCTTTCGTGGAATTCGCCTTCGGCCACCGCGCCGTCTCCGAAGAAGCATGCCGTGACGAGATCATCGCCCTGCATATGGGAGGCGAGCGCAAGGCCGATCGCCAACGGCAGGCCGCCACCGACAATGGCATTGCCGCCATAGAAATTGGTCGCGGCGTTGAACAAGTGCATCGAGCCGCCACGTCCGCGGCTGCAGCCTTCCTGCTTGCCGTACATCTCGGCCATCACGGTTGTCATCGGCACGCCGCGCACCAGGGCCTGCCCGTGCTCGCGATATGTCGCCACGATCCGATCGCGTTTTTCCAGCGCGGTTATCACTCCGACAGCGACCGCTTCCTCGCCGTCGTAGAGATGCATGAAGCCGCGGATCTTCTCCTGAGTGTACAATTCGGCACATTTCTCCTCGAAGCGGCGGATGCGGATCATGTGCTTGAGCAGACCCAGCATGTGCTCGCGCGACAAATGCGGCTTTGTGGCTGCAACCGTCATCGTTCCTCGCTTTCGAGAGTGGAGAGGTCGCCTTCGGGCAGACCGAGTTCGCGGGCCTTGAGGAGGCGCCGCATGATCTTGCCGCTGCGAGTCTTCGGCAGGTTCTGGCGGAACGCGATGTCCTTTGGCGCGACCGCCGGTCCGAGCCGCTGCCGCGCGTGGCCGAGGAGCTCCTTTCGCAGCGCGTCGCTCGGCGCAAAGCCCGGGTTGAGCGCCACATAGGCCTTGACCACCTCGCCGGCAGTGGGCTCCGGGATGCCAATCACGCCGGCTTCCGCAACGGCCTTGTGCTCCATCAGGGTGCTCTCCACCTCGAAAGGTCCGATCAGATGGCCGGAGCTCTTGATGACGTCGTCGGCGCGGCCGACGAACCAGTAATAGCCATCGCTGTCGCGCATCGCGAGGTCACCGGTGAGATACCAGCCGCCTGCAAAGCACTTCTTGTAGCGCGCCTCCTCGTTCAGATAGCCCCGCATCATCGACGGCCAGCCCGGATGCAAGGCCAATTCGCCCATGGCCATCGGCTTGGCAATCTCGCGCAGCCCGCCGCCTTCCAATCGTTCGACGATGCCGGCCTCGATGCCGGGTAGTGGTCGGCCCATCGACCCCGGCTTCACGTCCATCGACAGAAAATTCGTGATCATGATGCCGCCGGTCTCGGTCTGCCACCAATTATCGTGGAACGGCTTGCCGAAAGCCTCCATGCCCCACATCACGGCTTCCGGATTGAGCGGCTCGCCGACGCTGGCAAGCAGGCGCAGCGTCGACAGGTCGAACTTCTTGGCAAATTCGGCGCCGGCTTTCATCAACATGCGGATCGCGGTCGGCGCGGTGTACCAGACCGTGATTTTCTGATCCTGCAGAATGCGGTACCAGCGCTCGGTGTCGAACTCGGCCTGGTCGATGACCATGGTCACGCCATTGGTCAGTGGCGAAATGATTCCGTAAGAAGTCCCGGTGACCCATCCCGGGTCTGCGGTGCACCAGAAAATATCGTCGGGATGAAAGTCGAGCACGAGCTTGCCGGTCACATTGTGGGCGATGACCGCCTCGTGCACATGCACCGCTCCCTTGGGCGTGCCGGTCGTGCCGCTGGTGAAATGGAGCAGCGCCATATCCTCAGGGAGGGTCCGCACCGTCTCGAAGACTTCAGAGGCCTCCGCAAGCGCCGCAGCAAGGTCGATCGTATCGGGCGGCAAAGTGGCCGAGCATTCAGTCAGGAACACTCTTTCCAGGCTGGCGAGCTCCCTGCGCCAGGGCTCGATCTTGCGGCGATAGAAGGCTTCGGTGGTGATGAGCGCCTTGGCTCCGCCGATCGTCATGCGCGCCTTGATGGGCTCGGGTCCGAACGCCGAGAACAAGGGTGAAAACACGCCGCCATTCTTCAACGTGCCGAGGGCTGCGATGTAGAGTTCCGGCACCCGCCCGAGCAGCGAGAAGACCCGGTCGCCCTTCCTTATCTCGTGCCGGGCCAGGGTGTTGGCGAAGCGGTTCACCTGGGCGCCGAGCGCGGCATAGGTGAAATCGCGAGTGCTGTCGTCGCGGCCGATCCAGCGCAGCGCAAGCTTGTCGCCGCGACCGGCCTTCATATGGCGGTCGATGGCCTCATGGGCGATGTTGAGACCGCCGCCGGGAAGCCCGTCGAGCAAGGCTCGCGCATCGGCCCATGAGAAGGTCCGCCTGGCCTGATCATAATCGATCAGGTTTGCGCCGACGTAGTCTTGCGGGCGCTTGCGGATTCGTTCCCATTGCTGCTCGGTCTGAGCTTCACTCCCGCCGCGGGAGTTCGCCGCGTCCGTGGTGGTCATGATTGGCTCCGGTTCATTGCGAACGCGCCCGACGCGTCGCTGTACCAGCTAAAATTTGGTCCGAGCGCGCGGACGCTCGTTGATCTGCGTCAACAGTGAGCCCCGCGGTCTGCCGGTTTGGCACCATGTGACCTGTCCCCGAAGTTTCATCCAGCCGTAATTGGAGTCCTGTTGGGTTTGCACTGACGACGCAGGTGCGGCGCCCGCGTTTGGAGGCGCATATGAGCTGACGGTCATTGTCGATGACACCAGGCGAGCGAGCCGGAGATCCAGTTCGAGGGCCGCGATCACGCCACCCTAGTCATATCAATGGGGGCGCGTTTCGCGAGCTTCTTGCCGATGCCCGACACGCGCGCTTTACCGCTGATTGACAATGGGTCATGTTTCTGTGCGCTCAGGTTGGCACCGCTATCTCTCATAGCGGCCGACAAGAACCGCTTCCGCGAGCGCAAATTTGCGTGCCTCGCGCTCGACATCCCGGCAGGACGCGTTTGCCTTGGCCCTGACATGGTCGGTCGAAAGCGCGAGCAGCCGAAAATGATAACGATGCGGCCCGTGGTCATGTGGAGGGCAGGGCCCGCCATAGCCGGTCTTGTGGAAGTCGTTCACCGCTTCCTTGATGATCACATTCGTGGCATTCTCGGCAAGCTCCGTCTTCGTGAGCGGAATGTCGTAGGCCGCCCAGTGATGCCAAGTGCCGGCGGGCGCGTCGGGATCGTCGCAGAGCAGCACAAAGCTCCGCGTTCCCGCTGGCGCACCGGACCATTGTAGAGGAGGCGAAACGTTGTCTCCGTCACAGGTAAAGTGCCGCGGAATGACCGCTCCGTCGGCAAAGGCGCTGGAAACGAGCTTCATGGCTCTCTCCTTCAGGCTGCGGGGGACATCGGCTCGGGCTTGACGAGTTCTTCCAGATCCGGCTCGCCGCAACGAGCGAGCATCCATTGTCGCACTTGGTCGCGCAGCCGAATGATGGATTGAAAATCGGTGCCGCTGGGTTGGATCGGATCGCCGATCTCGATGCTGACTGCGCTGTAGCGCGGGAACCACTGATCGCTGCGCAACATTGTCCGTGTGCCGGCGATGATGCCCGGCAGGACGGGAAGATCGGCTTCTGCCGCGGTCTTGAAGGCGCCGAGATAGAAGCCGGACAACCCGGCCCTGCGCGTGAACGTTCCTTCTGGAAAGAAGACGAGAAGCCGCCGGTCGCGGGCTAGCGCACCCAGTCGCGCGGCATCCGTCAGGCTGCCCGAGACGTCGTAACGTTCGACGAAGGGAATATCGAGCCGGCGCAGGATTGGTCCTGCGACAAGCTGCTCGGCCAATTCACGCTTTGCGACGATCGCTGGCTCCCCGGGGAGTGTCGTAGCCAGAGCAAAGGCGTCCATATAGCTGGAATGGTTGAATACGAGTACCGCCCCTTGCGCAGGAATTTTCTCCAGGCCCTTGATCGCAAGCGGAACGCCCATCCCTGCGAGCGCAATGCGACCGATCTGCCTGAGCGCCGACCAGCGCGATCTCGGCGTCGGAAGGATGAGCACGGCAAGATATCCCGCAGCGAAGGCGCCGCCGAGCATGATCCACCACCATGCTGCATAGATGTCCTCGTAGAGCAGTCGGCCAAGCCGACCGGCCTGAGTCGCCGCGCTGGCAAGGGCAAGACGCAACAACTGCAAACCAAGTGTGCCCTGGTGCGTATCGATATCGCCTTTTTGGTATAGCTCCCGGGCCGCACTGCGGCGAATCTTTCCGCTCGATGTCTTCGGCACTGTGCGGGGCGGCGCCAACACGATCTCGTCGGGTGGCGTGCCTGCGACGTCCGTCACAACCTCCTGGGCGCGCGCCTGCAACTCGAGGCGGCGAGGTTGGTCGGACTCACGGGTTTCGACCAGCACGACGACGCGCTCCGTCCCCGAGACGCGATCGGGTACGCCGAACACCGCGACGCCGCCTTTGTGCACGCCCGGGATATTGGCAACTGCTTGCTCGATCTCTTGGGGATAGAGATGCCTGCCGGCTCGTATGATGATGTCCTTGACTCGTCCCGTCACGAAGATGTCGCCCCCAACCATGTAGCCGCGGTCGCCGGTGTCGAGCCAATCTCCATGGAACAGTTCGCGCGTCTTCGTCTCGTTGCGGAAATAGCCGCTTGTCGCCGATGGGCCGCGAAACTCGATCCGTCCTTCCCGCCGTTCGCCCAGCTCGCGGCCGGTCGCGTCAACCACGCGGATTTCATGGCCGGGAAGCGGCTGGCCGCACGCCGGAATCTCCAGGACCGCTGTATCGCCAGGCGGTGCCGGCTTCGCGATGCCGTGAATACTCAGTTCGTCGCGATTGATGCGATCGATGACCGGCCCGCGGCCGAGCGGCGGAAAAGCCAGGCCGACGGAGTTTTCGGCCAGGCCATAGACCGGCGCCATCGCCTTTGCGGGAAAGCCGTGACGGCCGAACCGCTCGGCAAACTGGCGCAGAGTCTGGACGCTGACCGGTTCGGCGCCGTTGGCGACCATGCGCAGCGAGCCCAGATCGAGTCCCTCGAGATCATCATCGCTGATCTTGGCAAGGCATAGCTCGAAACCGAAATTGGGCGATGCTGAAAACGTTGCGTGATACCGATGCATCGCCCACAGCCAGCTCTGCGGTCGGATCAGAAAACTCAACGGCGACATCACGTAGAGCGGTGCTGCATAATGCATGCAGCCGAGCCACGCGCCGATCAGCCCCATGTCGTGATACAGCGGCAGCCAGCTGACGAAGACGTCGGCGGAACCGGCTTCCATCACCGTGCCCATCGCTCTGATGTTGGCGAGCAGCTTCGCATGGCTGAGCACCACGCCTTTCGGGTCACCGGTGCTGCCTGACGTATACTGGATCAGGGCCGTTGCACTCGCATCCTTCAAATGGGGTAGCGGCGCCGGCGCCGCGGAGGCTTCGATGTCGGCGACACTGGCGACGCTGACCAGGCTTTGCACCAGACTGCGAAGCAGGCCGGCTAATCGCCGTCCTTCCGGCATGGTGATCAGCATCCGGGTGCCGGCATTGCGCAAAATCATGGTCTGGCGCCGTAGATGGTCCTCAAGCTGCGACAGGCGCATCGGCGGGTAGATCGGGACCGGTATCGCGCCGGCGTAGAGAATGCCGAAGAAGGCGACGAAAAAATCGATGCTGGTTGGGAGCATCAATCCAATCCGGTCTCCTGCCGTGATGTCTCGTGCGATCAGACCACGGGCCACCTGCCGGGCTTTCGCCGCAAGTTCTCCATAGCTGAGCGTCCCGAGCGTCGTCGCCTCGTCCTGCAATACTGTCAAATGCAGCCGGTCGGCGTGTCGCGTGGCGTGCCAGTCCAGCACCTCGATCAAGGTGCGCGCCTCGCTTGCGGCCGGTACGGCCGGAAGCGCCGAAACCGGGTGCCCGACTGAGACCGGGCGGTCCAGCGTCGGGCCGGCCCGTTCGAGCGCGCGGACCAGATCCTCGACGGTTTCTGCCTCGCCAACCGCCTGCGCCGGAAGGCGAACGTGGAAAGCCCGCTCGATGCGCAGGATCAATTCAGTGCGCGCGAGGCTGTCGATCCCGAGGTCTCGCTCGATGCGACTCGAAGGCTCGACCTCCATGAACCGGCCGCGCTGAGGATGAAGCTCGTGGACGAGATCCTTCACGAGCGCGATCAAGGCGCGACGACGCTCGAGAGTGCCTGGCGCAAAATCATCCATGACATCAGGTAGCTCGAATAGCTCACGCGACCATTGAGCAATGTCAATTCGGCCATGCGCAGATGCGGCACTGGCAACCGCCAGCAGTTGCCCGCCGCATCCATGTCGCAACCAGCGTCGCCACCATGACCGACGCATTGCGTCAGGTGCGTCTGTTCCTGTGCGGGGACGTCACCGGAACGCACTTGGCGGAGCTGGTGCCAAGCCTCGGCCGCTCGCGCGCTATGGTTCCTTCACAGCCGAGAGGTGTGCCCTCAGCCCTGCGGCCCCGACCGCCCCGGGGACTATGCTGTCGCCGACGACATAACCCGGCGTGCCATTGATGCCGAGCGCCGAGGCAAGGCGCGTGTTCTGCTGCAGGGCCTCGTTCACCTCGACGCTCGCCGCATCCTTCTCGATCTCGCCTGCGTTGAAGCCGAGATCTGCGGCCACCTCAAGCGCCGCGGCACGATCGACCCTTCCCTTCTTCGCCAGCAGGCGGCGATGAAACTCCAGGGATTCCCCGGCACTGGGATGATGCATCTGCAGCGCGATCGCGACCTTCGCGGCTTCGACGGAGTCCGGCCCGAGAATCGGAAGCTCTTTGAGCACGATGCGCACGTTCGGTTCGTCGGCGATCAGCGCAAGGGTGTCGCCGAGCGCCTTGCGGCAATAGCCGCAGTTGAAGTCGTAAAATTCGACCACCGTCCTGGTGCCGTCAGCGGCGCCGAGTGTCGTCTGCAACGGCGCGTTGTACAGCGCCTTGGCGTTGTCACTGATCGCCTGCTTGACGCTGGCCGCCGCAGCCGCGGGCGCGGTCTGGGCGACAGCGTTGCGCTTGGCAATCAGCGCCATCAGGGCAGTGCGCACCGCCTCCGGGTGATCAGCCAGGTATTTCTCGATTGCCGGCCCCAGGGCTTCCGGGTGCGCGGCGAGATATTGCTGGATCGCCTGGTCGATGTCCGCGCGCTGCCACTCAGCCTGGGCTGTCCTGGGTACGGCGATCGCCGCGGCAACGAGCGTGACTGCTGTGATGGCACGAATACGAATGCGCGAGAGCTTCGGCATGTCAGTTACTCCAATCATCCCTCAGTTCCTTCCACTCGTGTTCTTCACCACGACAAGCGAGCACTGCATCATCATCGGCACCACACAAAGCTCCTAGCGACCTCTCTCGAGCGGCGGTGGTGCAGTCCAGCGAGGCGCAAGCGGCGCAATGCGACCACGTGCGGCCGGCCAGCAGCGCTTGCCGAGTGGCCCGGGAACCATGCCGGGCGGGCAGGTGATCGGGCCTGTGTTAGACGGCGCGCGCTTGTCTGGAACCTTGGGTATCGAGGGACGTCGCGGTGACGGCCCGGGCACGACAGGCACAGGCGAGGGTTTTCGCGCCACGCAAACGCCCTCGTCGTCGCGAACTTTGCCCGCGGCGCAGGGCTCTTGCGGAACGGACTTCTTCTGGGCTGGCGCAACACATCGCGAGCGATCCTTCGGATTGACGGCGGCCGGACAGCACTCGCCGCTCGTCGTCAGGTTTGCGGTCGCGCAGCACTTGCCCGCCGCGGTCGGGACGTAGCCTGCGGCACAGCAAAGCGAGATCTTGGGAATCTTGAACGTTGGCTGGCACTGTGTCCCGTCGGCGCTCGACGTCTGTCCGATCGGACAGCAAACCCCTTTCGAAGTCGCCTGGCTTTTCAGGCAGCATTTGCCCGCGATCTTCACATAGCCGGGCGAACAGCAATCCGGGCACTTTCCGTTTGGGATTTTCGGAATGGAGGGCTCGCAAACGCCATTCACGAGAGCGCTCAGGCAGCAAGCCTGAACGCCACCCGGACCGGAATAGATGTGATCGTTGTTGCAGCACTCCTGCTTGGGGCCGATCGCCGTCTGGGTGACCCCGCACATCGGTTTGGCAATGTCAGTCGATGGAATCGAGCCGCTCGAACAGGCACCGCCGGGTCCGAGGTCGGCAGGTGAACAGCACCTGCCGCCCAGGAGGATTTCAGGCGGCGCGCAGTTCGACGCGCAAGCGCCCTTGCTCCACACCTGATTGATCGGACAGACCGGGAAACCCGGGGGACCGCACACATGCGTCTGACAGGCGCGGAAACTCGGCGGTGGCAGCGGCACGCCGGCCGGGAGCGGGCCCGGGAGCAGCTCCGCCGGCTGCTCCGCGCAGATCCGCAGGATAGCAATGTCTCCCAGATGCCCCCGGGCCGACAGATCGGGCGGCGCATCGGCATAATCGATGAAATAGCTCATCCGCGGCGGCGCATCGCCACGACGGATGCGCCAAGCTGGATTTCCCTGCAGGCCGTCGATTGCGAGCATGTCTGTATGACCAAGCTCTGCGGAGAGCTTGGGGTCGGTCGTGTAGCGCAACTGTTCTCCGGTGATCCAGACGAAGCCGCCGCAGGAGCGGGGATTGATGTTGCCGCGCTCATCGTAGCTGTAGCCGATGGCGACGCCGCCATTGTCGTTGCGGAAGGTCTCGGGGAAGCCCACCGCATATTCGTCCGGCACGGCCTGCCAGATCGGCTGTTGGGCCTCGGTGACGCCGATCATGGTATAGCGCAGCGCGCGACCGATCGATGGCGCCGACAGCGCCTCGAAATCCTGCGCGCCAGTCGGCGCCGGCCGCTCGGCAAGATACATCCGCCCTGCATCATCGAAGGTGATGCGCGAGATTTCGGTCGGGCCGGCCGCGGGTGGCACTGCGACCTCGATCCTGATGTCCGAGCCGAACGAACCATCCGGCTTGAGGCCGACCGACCAGATGCGCAGTCCGTCGGCGACAGCGTAATAGAGACGACGATCGCGTATCGCGAGACCGAACACGCGCCGTGCCGTCGCGGCATAGCCCCAGGTCTCGGGGCGGGCGCTATCAAACTGTGGGCTCGCGAGATTAATGCCGGCCCCGCCAGCAGCGGGCATCGGCGCAAGCCCGACGGCGGCCGTGCCGGCGGTGCCGTGATCGTAGACGCCGAGATCCGCGCCGTTCGGGTCGAGGCGATGGATCAGGCCGGTCTCGCGGTCGGCGACGAACAGCGACTTCGTGGCAGAATCATACGCGAGCGCGCCGAGCGCTGCGCCCGAGTTCGCCTTTCCCTCAGTGAGGACGTTCGCAAATAGCTTCACCTCGCCGGTAAGGCCGTTGATCTTCCAGATCGACCCAGGGCCTCCTCCGGGGCCCCATTGTGCCGGCATGAAGACTGCACCGGTCCTCCCGGATCTGATGTGCTGCGGCTTGCCATCCGATCCGGGTGCGACGATGGGCAGCCCATAGGCCGATGTCGCCGCGACATAGATGTTGGGGGGCGACTGGTCGTCCAGCGCAACACCGAACACCTGTCCGATCCACTTCGCGCTCACCGTGAACGGTTTCGGAGCGCCGACCACCTGTGCTTCCGGCGGCCCGCCCATGCGGCTGAGATCAACGACGCGCAGCGACGGTCCGTCTGGATTAATGAAGGAGTTCAGATCGGGGTCCTGGCCAGGCTCGATCTCGAACGGACGCAGACCGCCGGAGAAGCCGGTGACGACCGCCTGGCCCGGCGCGTAGATGCTCCGGGGGGCCTGAGCCGATGCCGTGCTGACGAGCGCGAGTGCCAAGCTCGACACGATGACGATGCGCAGCATCGCACGGGCGGCGATAGCCAACGAGGTATGACGACAATATTCCATGATGCTCTGTCGCCTCATTTCGGGGGCTCAGGTCGCGGAACGCAGGTGCCGCTCTTCGGGTCGGGGATGGTGTCCAGCGGGCAGCATTGCCCGCAGGAGGTCATCTGGGCCGGATTGCAGCAACTCCCATCGAACGCCATGCCTTGGCTCGGATCGGCGCACGGCGTGATGCAGTCGCCGATGCCGCCGATGCGAACCTGTCCGGTGGGGCACGCCGGCGGCGGACACATGCCGAACGGCGCAAAGCCCAAGTTGGCGGGCTGGTTCGTGTTGTCACACAGACATGACGAGATCCCGCTCGGCATCATGGCGCCGGGATGCGTGCCGTCCGGGCACTCGCACGCGAAGGCGTATCGATGATCGCCTGAATCAGGATTGGGGACTTCCTGCCAGTCAGCCTTCATCGGCGACGGGCAGAAGCAATACTGCACTCCTTCGCAACCTGTACCCTCAGCGGAAGGGGGCAACTGCTCGATGAGTGTTCCCTCGGCACTCGTCGTGCATGCCAATGTCGGCTGCCACGGCTCCATGTAGCTCCCCGTGCTTTGGCAGCTCGGGATGGAGTGGCCGATCGAGCCGGGCGCAACACATGCAGGGTCATGCATTCTGGTGAGGAAGTCCTTGCCTTCACACTTCTTCAGGTCGATGGCAGCGCAATTGGCGAAACGGGGCGGTGGTCGCGTGCAATCGCAAGCGCCGAGACCAATCTCTTCCTGAAGCCAGCACAGCGCGTCCTCCATGCATTGCCCGATGTCCGAGCCAAGGGAACCCGCCCCCTGCTCGGTTGAGCAGGCGCATTGCATGACCTTCGCGGGCGAACCGACGGCGGACAGCACATTGGCGAGCTCCCCGAGCAGGCCCTGTCCAATCTTCGAGCCGCCCGCCGACTGCAGTTGGGCGAGGATCTGGGTGAGGTTTCCCTGTACTTTGCTGCAGAACGAGTTGACCGCGCCTTGCCCCGCAGCGCCGGCGACCTCGGTGAGGACCCCGGTGGCTGCAGCCGCCGCAGCGCACCCAGCTCCGTCCGCACAGGCATCCGCGCAACTCGACAGTCCGCCCACCGTCTGTTTGGCAGCATTGAATATGTCGCTTGGGTTGCAGCCTGCTCGCGCCGGCGACGCTAACAGCAGCATTGCGGCGGCGATCGCTGCGCCGTGGAACCACCAACTTCCTCGAAGTTGCATGACTATCGCCCGCCACTGACTTGGCCCGATAGAGATAACCGAACCCGCGTCCATTGAATTTGAGATGCGTCAATCGATAGACGGCCGATCGTGCCGGCCGTGGCGTCACGACGCCAATCTCATTTCACCGCCTGCTTCGGCACACAGGTGCCGCTGTTCGGGTCAGGTATCGTGCCCACCGGACAACATTGCCCGCAGGACGTCATCTGCGCGGGATTACAGCAACTGCCATCAAACGCCATGCCCTGGGTTGGATCGGAGCACGGTGTCACACACGCACCGGTCAGGCCCATACGCGTCTGTCCCGCGGGGCACGCCGGCGGCGGACACATGCCGAACGGCGCAAAACCCAGGTTCGCCGGCTTACCCGTATTGTCGCAGAGGCACTGAGACAAGCCGCTCGGTAGGATCGGGCCTGGGTGTGTTTGATGATCCGGATTGTTGGCCTCATATGGACAATCGCAGGCGAATAGCCAGCGATGCACGTCGCTGTTCGGATTGGAGATCTCGTGCCAGGCCGGCACCATCGGCTTGGGACAAAAGCAAGATATGACCGGGTCACAGCCCGTATCCTCTTGCGTGGGAGGTAGTTGAACGGCCAGCGTTCCCTCCGCCGACTCAATCCTCTCCACCGTTGGGATATTGTCGCCGTAGCCGCACTTCTGCCACTTGTCATTGCAGTTCGCAATCGAGCTGTAGGGAACGCAGGCGGGGTCCTTCATCTGATCGAAGTGACCTTCCGTCTGGCAATGCTTGACGTCGACCGATCCGCAATAAGCCATCTGAGGCGGTGGCCGCGAGCAATTGCAGCCGATCCCCAGCCCCCCGCACAACGCATCTTGAATGCACGCGCCGATATCGGCGCCGATCGAATTCGTGCTCTGCTCCGTTTCACAGGCGCACTGCACAACCTTGGCAGCTGAGCCCACGGCTGCGAGCTCAGTTGACAAATCGCCGAGCACTTCCTTCGCGATTGCATTGCCGAATATCGTGTTCAGCGCACCGACGATATCCTTTCCCTTCACTTTGGCTTCCGCGCAGAATTGATCGACCAGCCCTTGTCCTTTTCCGGTGTCCGATCCTTCGAGGGCGACCCCCGCAAGAGCTATTTCAAGTGCGACCGCGGCAGCGCAGGATGCGTCATCCTCGCAAACAGACTTGCAGTCCGATGTTGCCTTGAGCGTTCCGCAGAACGCGTTGGCAACGTCCTCGAAGCTGCATCCTGCGCGCGCAGAGGAGCCGAGCAGCGCGACTGCCGCCATGATGGCGACACCTTGGATCCACCAGCCCGTGGGAAATGTCATCGTCGTCGTCCCAGCCCGGATACCCCCAGCTTAGGCAAAGTCCAATCTATTGAAATTGAGATGCCTCAATCGACGCGGCATGCTCGTCACGTCATCGACGACGGCGCCTTCAGCTTTCCTTGTACGCGTGGCCCCGAAGACAGCGGGGCGAAACCGCCCGTCGCAGCGGACCCGAATTCGACCCTCCAAGATCCTTCGCCTTCGCGCTGACGATGACTGCGACCCGTCCAGCTTCATCTGACGCATCTCGGAAGCTCATTGAGCAGCAGGCCTCGCGGTCGGCCGAGGATTATGTGGTCCTTGCCGAGCAGGCGAGCGGCCCCATTTCGCGGCGCAATGCACCATCCTACATCTGGGGCGCCGCCCTGGACGAACTCGCGCGCATGCAGCCGGATGCACGGATCGTCAATCTCGAAACGGCCGTGACCCACAGTAACGACGGGGCTCACAAGGGCATCAACTACCGCATGAGCCCAGAGAACGCGGACTGCCTCATCGCAGCAGGAATCGACCGCTGTGTCCTGGCCAATAACCACGTGCTCGACTGGGGCTACGCCGGCCTGGACAGCGCTGAGCTGTGACAGCGAAGAGATCGTCGAGGCCGTAAGCCGGAGAGGGATGCGTGATTATGTACGATCGGTGATCGAAGCGCGACGGCAGGTCCCATCGCGCATTGCTACGATAGCCAAGGATCCATCGAGCTATGATCTCGTTGTTGTCGGCACGCCGGTGTGGGCCTGGTCACTTTCGTCGCCCGTCCGCGCCTTCCTGCTGGCAAGCAGGTCAAGACTTCCTGCGGTGGCGTTCTTTTGCACGCTTGACAGAGCCTTCGGCCAGATGCAGGAACTCGCGGGCAAGCCTCCAGTCGGATGTCTCGCAATCACGGCACGTGAGGTCGCATCGGCTACGTACCAAGCGAAGGTCGTAATGTTTGCGGAGGCCCTGCAGCGCAGTCTGGCCGAGCAGCGTGAAAGAGCGGCGCCAACTGCGGCCTGAATGGCTGCGTGCTGATAGGCAGCCTGCGACATTTCAGCGAAGCGCGCCGAGCAGATCGCTCCGCGATACGGTTGGGCTGCGGCGAGGTGTGTCAACCGGCGTGCAAGATATTGGACGCCGGTGGGCATCGAAAGTGCGCTCGGCAAGGGTGTGAGCGCCGGCCGTCTGCCTTGGCGGGTGTCAGCTTGAGACGGTGACCGTCTCGGCGAGATCCTGGGGTGCTTCGGCATTGCCCGGCGCAGCATCCATGAGACGCGAGCAGTCATACCTCGGCCGCAGAAGCGGTCGAGTTCAGGATTCGACAGAGACGAACGGCCGGTCCGGCGGGCGAACGACAAGCACCGGCACGTTGCTGTGTGTCAGTACTTTGTTCGTTTCGCTTCCGAGCATGATGGCGGTGATCCCGCGCCTGCCGTGCGATGCCATGACGATCAGGTCGCATGACCTCGCTTTCGCCATGTCGACTATAGCCAGATAAGGATGATCATGTTCGACATGCACGGCCTCGCAGCCGACGCCAGCGGCCAACGCGACCTCCTTGGCCGCATCGAGGTACTTCGTGGCAAGGGCCGCGACCTGCTTCGCGTACTGCGCCGGCGTGTCCGTGACCATTGCCGGCTCAACGGCAAAGGTGTGGAAGGGGGTGGATACGGTCAATATCGTGACCGTGGCGCTAGCCGACTTGGCGAGGGCGATGCCGTACTCAACCGCAGCCTGCGACAACGTCGAGCCGTCCGTCGGGATTAGAATATGTTTATGCATGCGGCATCCTGACTGTGAAACCATTGCGGCCCGACCGATGCAGTTCTCGACCACAGCTCCGCGTGCCGCAAAGCGGAGCCGCTAAAGAAAGCGTAGGCACTTGCAGCAACCGTGATGACAGGCTGCTATTGTTTCGATCTTGCAGGCGGGGAGGTTGATTTCCATCAAGCTCCAACACCAAGGCTGGTCCTGCATCCAGCCGGAGGGGTGTCAGACCCGCTTGCCGGAGTCGGGATCGAACAGATTCGCCTTGTCCATGTTGACCTCGAAAGAATAGAGGCTGCCGACAGGCGCCTTGTCCTCGGGGTGGACGCGCGCGATCATCTCTACACCGCCCAGATCGAACACGATCATGGTATCGGGTCCGGTCGGTTCGACCACATCGACTGGACGTTGGAACGTGCAGAGCAACCCGCTCGGCTTCTGGGTGCCCTGACGGGTGATGATTTCCGGCCGGAGTCCCAGTTTCAGATGGCGCCCGACATGAGCGCCAATCGAGGCTGACGCTCCCGGCGGAACGGCAAGTCGCACATTGCCGCGCGCGTCTTCCACTTCGAGCCAGATTCCATCACCCTGAACGACGCGTGCCGGCACCAGGTTCATCGCCGGCGAGCCCATGAAACCTGCAACGAACAGGTCCGCCGGCTGCTCATAGACGGTTTCCGGCGCGGCGAACTGACGGATCCGCCCATTGTCCATCACGGCGATGCGTGAAGCCAGCGTCATCGCCTCCACCTGATCATGAGTGACATAGATGATGGTCTGCCCGAGCCGGGCGTGCAGCTTCTTGATCTCGGTGCGCATCTCCACCCGCAGCTTGGCATCGAGATTGGACAAAGGCTCGTCGAACAGAAAAACATCGGGCTCGCGCACCAGCGCCCGTCCCATGGCGACGCGCTGGCGCTGTCCGCCGGATAGCTGGCCGGGCTTGCGCTGCAGTAGCTGCTCAATATGCAGCAGCTCGGTCACGCGCGCGAGAGCCTGCTGCTGCTGCACCTCCGGGATTCGCCGCGTCACCATCCCGAACAGGATGTTGTCGCGGACGGTCTTGGTCGGATAGAGCGAATAGGACTGAAACACCATTGCGATGTTTCGATCCTTTGGCGGTACATCATCGACGATCCGGTCGCCGATCCGGACCCGGCCTTCCGACAATGTCTCGAGCCCGGCCACAACGTTGAGCAGGGTCGACTTGCCGCAGCCCGAAGGCCCGACCAGCACGACGAATTCGCCATCGGCGATTTCGAGGTCGATGCCGTCGAGCACCGCAGTTGCGCCGAATTGCTTGTAGACCTTGTCGAGACATACAGAAGCCACGGTCAACCTTTCACGGCACCAGCGGAGAGCCCGCGCAAGAAATAGTTTCCGGCGATGATATAGACGGCCAGCGTGGGCAGAGCAGCGATGATGGCCGCCGCCATGTCGACATTGTATTCCTTGACGCCCGTCGAGGTCGCGACCAGATTGTTCAGCGCAACCGTGACCGGGTTGCTGTCGCCGGCCGTGAAGGCCACTCCAAACAGATAGTCGTTCCAGATCTGGGTGAACTGCCAGATCACGGTCACCACGATGGTCGACGGCGCGAGCGGGAGCACGACCTGGAAGAAGATCCGGAAGAAGCCCGCGCCGTCAATCTTGGCCGCATTCATGATGCCGTCCGAGACGGTGACGAAGAAGTTGCGGAAGAACAGCGTCGTGAACGGAATTCCATAGATCACGTGGACCAGCACCAGTCCGGGAATGGTGCCGGCCAGATCGAGGATGCCGAGGGTACGCGCCATCGGCAACAGAACGACCTGAAAGGGAATGAAGGCGCCGAACAGGATCAACCCGAACAACGTCTCTGAGCCGGGAAACCGCCACTTCGCCAGGGTATAGCCGTTGACGGCGCCAAGCATGGTGGAGAGGCATACCGACGGAACGACCATCAGAACCGAATTCCAGAGATAGGGCTTGAGACCGGCGCAGCGTACCCCGACACAGGCGGATTCCCAGGCTTTCGGCCACGCCTCGAAGGTGACGGCGCGTGGAAGGCTGATCAGCGATCCGGTACGGATCTCCGCGAGCGACTTCAATGATGTCGCCACCATCACCAGCAACGGCAGCAGGTAGTAGAGAACGAACAGGCCGAGGATCGCGAACAGGACGCCGCGCAGCGCCGTGGTTCGGATACCGGTCGGGCGGACGATGCCGGGCGCGCGCGAGCGGATCATTGGCGCTCCGTCCGCAGCTCGGACCATAGATATGGCACCATGATCGCCACCACGGTCGCCAGCATCATGGTTGCGCTCGCCGCCGCGGTCCCGAGCTCGCTGCGCTGGAATGCGAACGAGTACATGAAGGTCGCAGGCATATCGGTCGCATAGCCTGGCCCACCGTTCGTCAATGCAATGACGAGGTCGAAGCTCTTGATCGCGAGATGGCTCAGCACGACAAATACTGACAGAAAGATCGGCCGCAGCATCGGCAGCACGAGCTGGATATAGAGGCGGAACGGACCGGCACCATCGACCGCCGCGGCCTTGAGAACATCGTCGTCGATCGAGCGCAGGCCCGCGAGAAATAGCGCCATGGCATAGCCGGAAGATTGCCAGATGCCGGCAATCACGACGGTGTAGATTGCCATGTCCGGATTGACCAGCCAGTCGAAGCGAAAGCTCGTGACGCCGAGCGACTGCACCATCTTTTCCAGTCCGAGACCAGGGTTGAGGATCCATTTCCAGGCGGTGCCGGTGACAATGAACGACAATGCCATCGGGTAGAGATAGATGGTGCGGATCACGCCTTCGACGCGGATGCGCTGGTCGAGCAGGATCGCCAGCATGATGCCGATAACGGTGCAGCCGCCCATGAACAGGGTGGTGAAGATGAACAGGTTGGCGATCGCCACATACCAGCGCGGCGTCGCCCACAGCCGCGCGTATTGGACGAGCCCGGCAAAGCTGTAATCGGGCAGGACGCTGGACCGGGTGAACGAGATGTAGATCGTCCAGGCAATGAACAGATACACGAACACGAACACGGCCGCGCCGGACGGACTTATGACCAGGCGCGGCAGCCAAGTGTCGACACGTCGCAGGAGTCGATGGAGCGCTGCGTGGGGCATGGCGATGGTACTGCTCGACGGACATGAGGCGCTGCAGACGGCAGCGCCGTTCGTCTTATGACCTCGCGCGCCTGATCGCCTCCATCAATCGTTTGACAGCGTCCTGCGAGCTCATGTCCGAATTGAAATGGTTGGTCACGACGTCCAGGATCTCGCCGCGTACCGAACGCGACACCGCCATTTCATGCGCCATGCTTGGAACCAGGGTATTCGCCTTGGTGTCCGCAGCCAGATCGTCCATCGATTTCCGCGCGCAGGAATCGAACTTGTCGCGCGGCACGCCGAGCCGTGCGGGGATCGACCCCTTGTTGAGGCTGAACGTCTCTTGGAAACCCTCCGACATGATCAGGCTGGCAAGCACCTTCTGACCCTCCAGCTTGTCGACACCGTTCACCTTGAACATCGCGATGCTGTCCGAATTCAAGATGAAGCCCGGCAGGCCCGGCGCCGGAATGCACAAGAAATCCTGGCCAGCCACTTTTCCGGCCGCCACGAACTCGCCTTTCGCCCAATCTCCCATCAGCTGGAAGCCAGCCTGGCCGTTCATGATGGTGGCCGTGGCGAGGTTCCAGTCGCGGCCGGAGAAATCCGGGCTGACATAGGAACGCAGCTTGCGCATCTGGTCGAACACCTTGATCATCGTGCTGCTGGTGATCGCTTTTTCGTCGAGTTCGACCAGCGCTTTGCGATAGAAATCCGCGCCACCCAACCCGAGCACGACCGTCTCGAACAAGGTCGCGTCCTGCCACGGCTGGCCACCATGCGCCAGCGGCGTGATCCCCGCGGCTTTGAGCTTGTCCGCTGCGGCGTTGAACTCGTCCCAGGTTGTCGGCGGCAAGACGCCCGCTTTGGCAAGCACCGCCGGGTTGGCCCAGATCCAGTTGACCCGATGGATGTTGACGGGGGCGGCCACGTATTTGCCGTCGAACTTCATGATCGACGCAAGCACCGGCGGCAGCAGCTCGTCCCACTTTTCCGCCCGAGCGACCGCATCGATATCGGTGAGTACGCCCTGGCGCGCCCATTCCTGGATATTCGGTCCTTTGAGTTGGACCGCGCTCGGCGGATTGCCGGCAACAACGCGCGCTCGCAAGGCGGTCATGGCGGCGTCGCCACCCCCGCCAGCGACTGGAGAATCGATCCATTTGCCGCCTTGGGCTTCGAAGGCGCTCTTCAGCGTGGCGATCGCCTTGGCTTCGCCACCGGATGTCCACCAGTGCAGCACCTCGACGGTGCCGCCGGCCTGGCAGACGCTGGGGAAGGCCAGGACGCCAAGCAACATGCCTAGTGCTGCAGTATGACCGCCGAGCCGCATGGGAAGTCTCCTCATCCTTCTCGCTAAGTTTTGGTCCCGATTAACCTTAAGTTGTAAAAAGCTGACATGTCCATCGCCAAGAGCGTTGACCTGCGTCAACAATGTCGACGGTCGCTTGAGAGCTGGTAGATCGGCAGCAACTCGACAAGGTCCAAGCCCTGGCTGTCGCGCTGGGTGTTGAGCCTTCCGATCTGCTGAAGCCGCCTCTCTAAAAGAGGACGTTTGGAAAGATAGCTGGCGAACCGGCACGGTCAGCAACAGCGATCCTGCAATATCGGATCACCGGCACGTTGCACCTCGGCGTTCGGGCGTCCGTCAGCGCGGAAGCATAGCGTTCAAGGCGAAACTCAGAAGAGCCGGACGATCTCGGGGCCAAGATCGTCGTCTGGTTGCGCTTCGCTTGCCGGCAGTTGGAGAGTCGTGCGCGGACGGGCAGGGGCTACGTCCCATGCTGGTGGCATTCACCTTCGGCGGGCTATCGAAGCGCCCAGAAGGAACGCGAACAGCAGAGAAGCAAGCGGGGCCCGGCGGGCGGCGTTGCTTAGGACGCTGAGCGGCATGCCTGGCTTGCGCCCGGACTCCACGGCGCTGCGCACCTGCTTCGCAGCCTGCTTTACGAGACCAGCGAAGGAGCCAAAGGCGGTCTTCTTGTCCTCGGCAGGATAGAGCCCTTCATAGATGAACGGCGGGAGCGATGGATCGTCTCTCATGGTCGTTTTCTCGTTTTGCGGGATGCGCTTGTTTGCCTGTTGGCATCAATGGCGCGGAATTAGAGATGGTTCCGCGCCTCCCCCTTGGGCGCGGTTGTGATCCTGAGGCCGTGGCTTTGGCGGGTCGTCCTAGCCCAGCCCAACCATTGGACGGTGCGGGCGCCGCCAAAATTTCCCATTTGAGATCAAGGCGCCTCAATAGAAGGAGGGGTGAATAAGCCATTGATCTTATTTCTGGCCTTTCGCCCCTGTCGTGCCACACACGACCGGAGGCTGCGGGCAAAGGCCTGTTCTCTCTCCGTCCATCTAGCCTCCAGAGATGGGGCGCTCAAATGAACGGCCTCAGCGCGTCCACAGTCGCGACATAGCGGTCCAAGGTCGAAATATTGCGCTGAGGCGGATCAGGACTGGTGCCGCCTCGTGATCGCGATGCGCGTCGCCTGGCCGTACAGCCCCGCCATCTGGTCAAGCTGAGCCGCTGTCGCGGCGCAGCCGTCGATCCAGCCGGGTAGGCCGTCGAACATCGGCGGCAGGGTTGCCGCGCGCAAGGCCGCATAATCCTCGGTGACGGCGCGGCCGCGTGTCGTGGCGCGGTAGCGTGTCTCCTTGCGTGAGGAACGGCCTTCGGTCTCGATCAGCCCGGCGCGGACCAGCTTGCGCGTCGCATATTGCAGATTGGGCACATCGACGCGGTTGAGCAGTTGGCCAACCTCGGCGAGCCGCTTCGGCTCGTCGCCCATGCGTACGACATTGAGGACGGCGACATCGTCGCCGGTCAGCGGCACCTCGCAAACGGCGGCGAGGCAGGAAGCCTTCCAGCGATAATAGGACTGGGCCAGCCGCTCCAGCGCGAATTCGAAGTCGGACAGCCGTCGCTCGGTGTCACTGCGCGCAAGATGCCACGCTCCCTTCGCGTCGCCTTTGCTGCCGCTCTCGGCCTCATCGCGAGCCGCCTCTGACCGTGACCGCGCCTTGCCGCCCGCCACTCTCGCCTTCACCGCCACGGTCTTGCGCCTCGCCCCAGCGCTCGTCGTCCTCTTCAATAGCCCGTCTCCCGATGCCGCTCCGCACAACGCGTGTGCAGCGCATGCTCAATCTCTGCTGTTTACATCCAACGTTTTTACATTAAAAATTCAATGAAGAAAACACATCAGGCGCGGCGTCACCGTGGACGTCGGCCGGCAGAACCGGGGAGCACGACAGTGGCTGGTCAGTGGATCGACATCGCCGCCGCCGATGGCGGCACGTTCAAGGGCTATCTCGCGGTGCCCGCGTCAGGCTCCGGTCCCGGCATCGTGCTCCTGCAGGAGATCTTCGGCGTCAACGCCTCGATGCGCGCGGTCGCCGACTATTATGCTGAGGAAGGGTATGTGGTGCTGGCGCCGGACCTGTTCTGGCGCTTCGAGCCGGGCATCGAGCTCGGCTATGGTGAGGCGGATTTCGGTAAAGCCTTCGGCTACTACCAGCGCTTCGACGTCAATCTCGCGATCAAGGACACGGCCGACGCGCTGAAGGTGCTGCGCGCCCGTCCCGAGTGCAAGGGCAAGGTCGGCGCGCTCGGCTTCTGCCTCGGCGGCAAGCTCGCTTATCTCACCGCCGCCCGCACCGACGTCGATTGCGCCGTCTCCTATTATGGCGTTGGCATCGAGGCCGATATCGCCGAGGCCAAGAACATCAAGGGCCCGATCGTCTTCCACTTCGCCGAGCTCGACAAGTTCGCGCCCGCCGAGGCGCGCGAGGCGGTCAAGGCCGGCTTTGCCGGCCGCGACGATGCCGAGTTCTATCTCTATCCGGGCTGCGACCACGCCTTCGCCGCGCCGGAGCGCGCCAGCTTCGATAAGCCGGCGACCCTGATGGCGCATTCGCGCTCGATCGCGCTGTTCCGGAAAGTGCTCGGCCCGCACTACGATCTGTCGTCGCTGTGGGACCGTCACACCGAGCTCGAATTCGCCACCCGCTCGGCGGAGGCGACGATGGGCACGATGGTCGCCGAGCCCTACGTCAACCACATCCCGACCATGACCGGCGGCGTCGGCTACAAGGATCTCTTGAGGTTCTACGCCAACCATTTCATTCCGAAGACGCCGGCGGACACCAAGCTGGTGCCGATCTCGCGCACCATCGGCGCCGACCGCGTCGTCGACGAGATGCTGTTCTGCTTCACCCACGACATCGAGATCGACTGGATGCTGCCCGGCATCCCGCCGACCGGCAAATATGTCGAGATTCCGCTGGTCGCGATCGTCCGCTTCCGCGGCGACAAGCTCTACAACGAGCACATCTACTGGGATCAGGCCTCGGTGCTGGTGCAGATCGGCCTGCTCGATCCGGCGAAGCTCCCGGTCGCCGGCATCGAGACGGCGAAGAAGCTGGTCGACGAATCCCTGCCCTCGAACACGCTGATGAAGCGCTGGGCCGAGAGCGCGCCGAACTGATCAATTCGTCCGGCGGCGTCGGCAGGGACGTCGCTTCTCTTCGCTCATCGTCCTTCGTCCATGCGGAGTTGCATCACCATGCGTGACCATCAGATCTCTCGTCGTACGATGTTGCAGCTCGCAGGCGCAGCTGCGTTGCCACTCGCCACCGGCCTGCCGCTGCGCCCCGCCAGTGCCGCGCCGGGCACGCTGACCATCGCCTACAACGTCAACCTGCCGTCGTTCGATCCGACCGTCGGCGTCTCGGCGGTCAATCCGACCATCCAGTCGATCTACCAGGCCATCTTCGATCCCTATATCGGCCAGGCCGCCGATCTCTCGTTCAAGCCGGGCCTCTTGACGAAGTGGGGCTGGAACGAGGACCGCACCAAGGTCACGATGGAGCTGCGCTCCGACGCGACCTGGCATGACGGCTCCAAGGTGACGCCGGAGGACGTGGTGTGGTCGCTGACCCGCGCCGCCGATCCGAAGGGCGGCAACCCGATCCAGTTCGTCTGGTCGAAGATCAACAACTTCAAGATCGACGGCCAGACCATCACGGCCGACGTGGTCGAGTTCGAGCCGGTGCTGTTCAAATGGATGGCGTTCCTCACCGGCTACGTGCTGCCCAAGGCCTATTACGAGAAGGTCGGCGCGGAGGGCTTTGAGAAGGCGCCGATCGGCTCCGGCCCGTACAAGGTCGATGCCTTCGAGCGCAACGCGTTCCTGCGGCTGAAGGCGCATCCCGGCTATTGGGGGCCGAAGCCGGCGTTCGAGACCGTCGTCTTCAAGTTCGTCACCGATCCGACCAGCCGCGTCGCCGAGATCGAGTCCGGTGGCTCCGACATCACCTTCGAGATTCCCTATGAAGAGTTCGACCGCCTCAGGGCCAAGCCGAATTTGGCAGGCCTGACGCAGCCGATCTCCGACATCGGAATGATCTTCCTCACCGACATCGATCCGATGCTCGACCGCAACATCAGGCTCGCCGCCAACCACGCCATCGACAAGAAGGCGATCGTCGACAAGCTGCTGCGCGGCTATGGCGTGCCGATCGATACCTTGGAAGCTCCGGGCTACGCCGCCTTCGATCCCTCGATCAAGGTCGCCTATGATCCGGAGCTCGCCAAGAGCCTGCTCGCCCAGAGCGGCTACTCGGCCGCTAAGCCGGTCAAGTTCACCATCCAGACCACGCGCGGCTTCAAGCCGAAGGACTATGAGATGGTCCAGGCGATCGCCGGCATGTGGCGCAAGGTCGGCATCGAGGCCAACATCGAGGTCTACGAGATCGCGCAGCATTTCGAGCTGCGCGCCCGCCACGCGCTGGCGCCGGCGGCGTTCTACAATTGGGGCAACGCGATCGGCGATCCCACGACCTCGACCGGCTTTGCGATGTTCGGCCCGTCGCCACATTCAGCCTGGAAGGGCAAGGACCTGATCGAGCGCATCGGGCCCTTGTGGGGCGAGAAGGACGAGGCCAAGCGCATCGCCGGCTGGAAAGCGGTCGACAAATACATCGCCGAGGAGGGTGAGGTGATCCCGCTGCTGCAATACGTCCAGCCGATCGTGCACAAGAAGGGCCTCAAGGTGGTGCCGCAGGCCAACGGCATGATCCTGCCGCAGCTCGTGACCCAGGGCTGAGACGGAGTCGGGCGATGCGCTGGAGCGCCATTCTCAAGCGCCTCGCTCTGATCCCGCCGACCCTGCTCGGCGTCGGCGCCATCGTGTTCGTGCTGCTGCGCGTGGTGCCCGGCGATCCCATCGCGATGATGATCCCGCCCGGCGCCTCGCCGGCCGACATTGCGCGGCTGCGCGCGCTCTACGGCCTCGATCAGCCGCTGCTGTCGCAGTTCATCACCTGGCTTGGCCAAGTCGCGTCGGGCGATTTCGGCCGCTCGATCAGCCTGCGCCAGCAGGTGTTCGAATTGGTCAGCGCGCGGCTGCCGGCGACCCTTGAGCTCGCAGCGCTCTCGGTGATCATGGCGCTCGTGATGGGCGGAGCCGTGGCGCTGGTCGGCAGCCTCACGCGCGGCACCCGCGCCGAATGGCTGCTCGACACCGCCAACGGCTTCTTTCTCGCCATTCCTGATTTCCTATGGGCCCTGATCCTGCTGCTCGGCTTCGGCGTGCTGCTGCCGCTGCTGCCGATTTCCGGCCGGCTCGATCCGCAGCTTGCCGTGGCCTTCCGCACCCACTTCTATCTGATCGAGAGCCTGCTCACCCTGCGCCTCGACGTCGCCGCCGATCTCTTGCGCCATATGTTGCTGCCGTCGCTGGCGCTCGCGCTGCCCTTCGCCGCGCTGGTCGCGCGTCTCCTCAAGGCGCAGCTCGCAGAGGCCGAGGACCAGGACTACGCCCAGATCGCCCGCACCCGCGGATTTTCGCGCACCACGATCCTGCAGCGCGAGGTGTTCCCCAACGCGCTGATCCCGACGGTCGCGCTCTCAGGCGTGCAGGTCACCCTGCTGCTCGGCGGCACCGTGCTGGTCGAGCGCATCTTCTCCTACGAGGGCATCGGCAACATGGCGATCGATGCCGTCATCAACCGCGACTTCCCGCTGATCCAGGGGCTGATCCTGACCTTCGCCGTCCTGTTCATCGCTCTCAATCTCGCCGTCGACCTGCTGGTGGCGCTGCTCGATCCGAGGCTGCGCCATGGTTGACCTGGTTCTTTCTGGCCCGATCACGGCCCAGCCGTCGCGCTGGCGCAGCGCTCTCTCACGCGGCGGCGCGCGGCTGTGGATCGGCGGCGGCCTTGTGGCGCTGCTGCTGCTCATCGCGCTGTTCGCCCCGGTCATCGCGCCGCATGATCCGGCCGAGCAGGATCTGATGTCGGCGCAGCTGCCGCCGGCCTTCATGCGCGGCGGCGAGGCGGCGTTTCCGTTGGGCACCGACAGCCTCGGCCGCTGCGTGCTGTCGCGCCTGATATATTCCGCGCGTACTGCGGTCTCCGTCGCGCTGATCGCCTCGCTGCTCGCTGCGGTCATCGGCATCGCACTCGGCCTGATTGCCGGCGCCTTCGGCGGCTGGATCGATCAGCTGGTGTCGCGGCTGATCGACGTCTGGATGGCGTTCCCGCCGGTGCTGCTGTCGATCGTGCTCGCCGCCGTCATCGGCGCCGGCCTCACCTCGGTCATTGCTGCGATCGTGGTCGTCGACTGGACCCGCTTCGCCCGCATCACCAGAGCCGAAACGCAGGCGCAGCTCGCGCGCGACTACGCCGCCGCGGCCCGGGTGCTCGGCCTCACCCGCGCGCAGGCGCTGCGGCTCGAGATCCTGCCCAACCTCGTGCCGCTGATCGTCACGTTGCTGGCGGTCGAGATGGGCATAGCTATCCTGGTCGAGGTCATCCTGTCCTTCGTCGGCATCTCCGTCACCGGCGACACCGCGAGCTGGGGCGGCATGATCACCGAGGGACGGCAGATCGTCTACCAGGCGCCCTGGATCATGGCGCTGCCGATCGGCGCCGTCATCGTCAGCGTGATCGGCTTCAACCTGCTCGGCGACGGCCTGCGCGCCGCGCTCGATCCGGTGCAGCGCCGATGAGTGCCGTGCTCGACATCGACAATCTCCACGTCGCGATCGGCGCCGCCAATGTGCTGCGCGGCGTCTCCTTGCGCGTCGAGGCCGGCGAGGTCCGCGGGCTCGTCGGCGAATCCGGTGCCGGCAAGTCGATGGTCGGCCGCACCATCTTCGGCCTGCTGCCGGCGAAGGCCGCCATCACGGCCGGCCGCGTGAGCTTCGAGGGTCGCGACCTCCTGGCGATGCCGGACAAGCAGCGCCGCGACCTGCTGGGACGGCGCATCGCGCTGATCCCGCAGGATCCGATGACGTCGCTCAACCCGGTCCGGCGTATCGGCGCGCAGATATGCGCGGTGTTGCAGCTGCATCTGAAGCTGTCGAAGCGTGCCGCGCGCGATCGCGCCGCCGAGCTGCTTGCCGAGGTCGCGATCCACGATCCCGCCGGTGTGCTGCATCTCTATCCGCACGAGCTGTCCGGCGGCATGCGCCAGCGCGTGCTGATCGCGATGGCCTTCGCCTGTGACCCGTCGCTGGTCATCGCCGACGAGCCGACCACCGCGCTCGACGTCACCGTGCAGCGCCAGGTGCTGCAGCTGGTCGAGCGGATGCGTCAGCGCCACGGCGCCGCGATCCTGTTCGTCACCCATGATCTCGGCGTCGTCGCCAAGGTCTGCCGCAGCATGACCGTTCTGCATGCCGGCCGCGTGCTCGAGGATGGATTGACCTCGGACGTGCTGGTGAAGCCGCACCACGCCTATACGCGCGCGCTGCTGGCGGCAACGCCGCGCGCCGACCGTCCCGCGGATAGTTTAAAGCCGGTGCCCCCGGCGCTGATCGAAAGCTTGTGGGCCGAGGCGCACAGGCTCGATCAGCTCGCGGCGGGGAGGCCGGCATGAGCGAGATCCTGCTGCGCGCCGGCCAGCTCGGCTTCGCCTATCCGGCGCGATCGAAATCGCTGTTCGGCAAGCCGGTCATGCGCGACGTCATCAAGTCGGTCGATCTCGCCGTGCCGCGCGGCGCGGTGCTCGGCCTCGTCGGCGAATCCGGTTCGGGCAAGACCACACTGGGCCGGCTGCTGGTGCGGCTCTTGGAGCCGACGTCGGGCGGCATCCAGTTCGACGGCATCGAGATCAGCCATTTGTCGGAAGCCGCGCTGCGCCCCTTGCGCGCGCGCATCCAGATGATCTTCCAGGATCCGCAATCCTCGCTCAATCCGCGCCTGCCGCTCGCGGTCACCTTGACGCGCCAGCTCGAGGTCTATGGACAGTTGAAAGGCCGGCGCGATCGCCGCGACCGCGCCGCCGCGCTGCTCGATCTCGTCGGCCTGCCGACAGCCTTCGTCGACCGTTATCCGCACGAGCTCTCCGGCGGCCAGCGCCAGCGCGCCGGCATCGCACGCGCGCTGGCGCTGCAGCCGGACTTCATCGTCGCCGACGAGATGGTCTCCGGGCTCGACGTCTCGACCCAAGCGCACATCCTGATGCTGTTGAAGGAGCTGCGCGCCAGGCTCGGGCTGACCGTGGTCTTCATCAGCCATGATCTCTCAGTGATCCGCGTGCTCTGCGACGAGGTCGCCATTCTCAAGGGCGGCGAGGTGGTCGAGCACGGCCCGGTCGGCCGCATCTTCTCCCATCCGCAACACGCCTATACGCGCCAGCTCCTGGCCGCCATTCCGCTCCCCGATGTCGAGCCGGGCTGGCTCGACGACACCTCGCCCCGTGAGCAACCCCAGCAGCAGGGATCAGCCGCATGAGTGCTTCGATCAAGGACTCCGTCGTCGTCATCACCGGCGCCACCGGCGCCATCGCGAAGGCGCTCATCGCCGAGCTGCTCGCCCGGGGCGCTGCGAAGATCTATGCCGCCGCCCGCGACGTCTCCGCGCTCACGGCGTCCGACAGGGTCGTGCCGTTGAAGCTCGACGTCACCAGCGATGGGGACGCGGCAGCCGCCGCCGCACAGGCTTCCGACGCGACGCTGCTGATCAACAATGCCGGCGTCAATCACAACACTGCGTTCATGCTCGCGCCCGATCTCGCCATCGCCACGGAGGAGATCGAGATCAACTACCTCGCGCCGTTGCGGCTGACGCGCGCCTTCGCGCCGGTGCTGATCAAGAACCAGGGGGCCGTGCTCAACATCCTGACCATCCTGGCGCGGGTGAACCTGCCGCTGATGGGCTCCTATTGCGCCTCGAAGGCCGCGGCGCTGAGCCTCACGCAAGGACTGCGCGGCGAACTGACGCCGAAGGGCGTCCACGTCGCCGGCGCGCTGCCCGGTGCCGTCGACACGCGCATGACGGCCGGCCTGCCGATCCCGAAGATGACGCCGGCCGAGGCCGCCAAGGAAATTCTCGACGGCTACGAGACCGGCGAGGAGGACATCTATGTCGGCGACATGGCCAAGGGCATCGCCGCCGGCCTCGCGCAGGATCACAAGGCGGTGGAAAAGCAATTGGCGTCGGGCTAGCACGAACGCCCTGATAAAAGTCGCACCCGGAGCAGCGACGCGAGAAGGTCGACGCGGCAGAGAGCGCGAGGCATGTAACCGAGATTTCTGCCGCGACGAGGCGTCAGTTCTTCCGATCCCGAAAACTATAGGTGACAGGCCCCAGCGCGGGCCCAGGAAACTGAGACGACTGGCATTGGCTTCCCGAGGCCGGTTCCTTTGAAGCCTGCCAGGCGTACGTAAAGGCCAGGGAGCGGTCCGAGAGCGTGGCCGAAGTGCGACAGTCTGCCGTTACTCGCTTCTCCGAAGACGGCCGGCCCCTAGGCAGGTTGCAGGAACTGGGTGACGTCCGCCATTTGTTGGGGAACGCGCCTTTTGCCAAGCTCGAAAAGGTCATCGTAGCGCAGCGCGGAAGGAACGCTGCCCTATGCGAGCAGATCGAACCAAGGCGTCGTGAACGAGGACGGCTGCTTGAGGCCCGGTATAGACCAGGCGTTGCCCGCCTAAGGTCAGATTGATTGAAGCCCCTGGCTCACCCGCCGAGCTTGTCACCCCAAAAATGGAGGTGCGGCATGCCCCGGAAGTCAAATACGCCTAGTGAGGCCCGTAACGAGTTCGTGCAGCTCGCGCTTGTCCCGAACGCCAACATTCAGAGCCTTTGTCGGCGGGGATCACCGTTCAATGAGAATACGCGCAGCGGGCGATAACACGCGCCTTTGCCCACGGGACATGAGCGCAGCGCTCGCATCTGAGTTTCAGAGGGAGGATAGTTCCCCAAGCAATTTCACAGTCAGATCGTCACCAAGTGTGGTTATCAGCGCTGGCCATCGCCCATCAACGGCTTCATGGGCTCCCCATCTGGACTATAGGACGACACGCCGTCTCCGACGGAAAAGGACATCAGGTCGTGTCCGATGACTAATGGACCCTGGTACGTCGCGCGGGTGCGCCGAAGCAGCGCCTCCTCGGGCACATCCTGCACCGGCTTCACCGTCGCGAATACGACATGCGAATAGACCGCCAGCTTCGGCTTTGCGAGCGAGAAGATCCGCCCGGCTTCCTCCGGTGAAGTGTGATGGGCTTCGATAGCACGATAAGAGGGATAATCCTTCACGAGATCAGGTTCGATGATTGCGACCTCGTGAACCAGCAGATCGGCGCCTTTCGCGGCGTTCACGATTCGCTCGTCATATTTGGTGTCACCCGATAGAACGACTTTCTTGCCGCCATACTCGATCACGTAGCCGAAGGCTGGCTTGATCTTCTCACCGTGGTTGACCTCGATCGCCGTGACCTTCACGCTGCCCTTCTCATAGACGAGTCCGGGCTGAATGTCGTGCGCATTAAATGCCACGCCTTCCGGCGGCAGATGTTCGTCATCCTCGCGAATGCGAATATCCTCCGAGAACGCCTTGGTCAGGTTTTGCGTCATTGCGACGGTTCCGGCCGGCCCGAAGATCACCATCGGTGATTTTCGTGAGGCCCAGGGCGTTCCGATCCAGCCGCTGAGCCACATATCAGGCAAGCCGACAATATGGTCGGAGTGGAGATGCGTGATGAAATGAGCGGTGATGGCGCCGAGCGGAATTCGCTTCTGGAAGAGGCGAATGGTCGAGCCCCGCCCCATATCAAACAGCAATTTCTCGGGTCCGGCCTCGACGAGTGTTGACGCACTGAAGCTTCCGATCCGTGGGGTCGGTGTGCCGGTTCCGAGCAAAGTCACCTTCATCTCATCTGCCGCGGATGGATGTCCCCACAGCAGAACACAGGCCGCAATTGTAGAGGCAACTAGTCTCACTATGCCAGTTTCGATTGCTTGCATCTGAACACCGAACATCTTCGAGGTTGCTGATAGCAGGGCTGCCTGTGGCCGTCGCCGCCTTGATCAGCTTGGTCCATTCAGGGACTCGGCTCGATCGTTGATGTGTGTCTTTCGGCTCAGCGTCAATGGTCGACAAACGTTTGACCAAATCAAATGTGTTTTGCGATGCACAATGCTGCTGTTGGAGTTTTTCAAACGACGGTATGTTTAGAAAAAATCACCTCGTCCGCCATCCTCCACCTTCAGCCGGAACGTCATGAGCAACTTGAAGGATCCGTCAAACATTGACGAGTATCTCGCGTTTCGTATCTACAATCTTGGAAAGCTCGCCGCGCGGGGCGCGGGCATCATGCTACGGCGGGAGTTGGGGATCGGTCGGCGCGACTGGCGCATTCTTGCTTACCTCGCGCAACGTCCCGGCATGAGCCTGAGCGAACTCGCCGAAGTCGCCGACATCGAGCTGGAGCTTGCAAGTAGAGGGGTCGGTAGGCTCGTGGGCAGCGGAATCGTTGCGAAGACAAGGCTCCCCAAAAATAAGCGACTCTTGGCACTTTCCCTGACGGACACGGGACAGGCCCTGTACGAGCAGGCGCAACGGATAACCAAGGCGTACAACAGAGACTTGGCAGCGTGTCTGAGCGATGAACACGCACAGATATTGGACATGCTGCTGAGGAGACTCTCGGAACGAGCTGCGGAGCTCACTGATCTGCAGGCAGGCGCTGGCGGCGAAGAAGACATCGTCGAATAGGGTATTCGATGCCGTCATGCCCCCCGGCTGCTGCCATTAGTCGAACCGACGCCAGCTGGAGGCGGGTTCAGCGTATGCGGGCAATGTGGGGGCGCTCCCGAGGCCGCGGACAAAAGATGCGAATGCCGGCGGCGTTCTAGATCTGCCTACTAGACCTGCGTAACGGAGTCGAAGTCCCAGCTCACATCGGGCGGGTTCTCGCCGATCCTTATTGTGCCGTCGTTGATGAGCCGATAGGGCGGCACCGGAAGATTGTAGGGTGCGGGAACGCCGGCAAAGACGCGTCCCGCCAGATCGTATTTGGAACCATGACACGGACAGAAATATCCGCCGCTCCATCCCGCTACCGGGATCTGTGTGCTTGGGTCGGGATAGAACAGCGGGATGCAGCCGAGATGCGTACAGATCCCGACGAGAACGCCGTATCTGGGTTCGATCGAGCGATGCCAATTGGTCGCGTAAGGCGGCTGCTGCATGGCCTTCGACCCAGGATCCGAGAGGCGCGCGACGAGGTTCGCGTCCTGCAAGGTCCTGAGCGCCTCGGGCGGACGGTTGACGATGAAGATGGGCCTTGAGCGCCACCGCACCACCGCCTGCTGCCCCGGCTGCAGCTTGGAGGCGTCAAACTCGACCGGCCCGCCTGCGGCGAGGGTGGAGGCATCCGGGTCCATCTGCGCCACCATCGGCACCAACGATGCGATTGCGCCGACACCGGCGAATGCTCCGGTGGTGACGTAGAGAAAGTTGCGCCGCGTCAGTGCCGTAGCTGCGGCGTCTGTTGGCGATGTTGCATCTTTGGCCATCGATCGCTCCATTTCACCTAAGAGCCCTTCTATGCCGAACGCCGCAGTCCGCCGGGCGATCGCAGCCGAACAGTTCATCTTTCTGTGCTTCGGCAGCCCATGCCGCCTTACTACGAATTCATCTCGCCGAAAGGATGAATTAATTCGTCGGACAGGACGTAGTAATCTGACGAGCGTTACTCCTTCGTGCAACGCCGTGAGGCGCAACATCTCGAGGGAGACAATCCATGTCGGACAGCAATCAACAACCTCGCCGCAGGATCATGCCCGCGCGGCGCCTGACTTTGCTCGGATCGGCTGCCGTGATCGGTTCGGCGATCGCGCTGTCAGGGCCGCTTGGCTATGGCCGCCTGATCGATCAGGCCTGGGCGGCGGCGCCTTCCCAGGGCGAGCAGGGCCCCACTGGCTTCGCCGATCTGGTCGCCAAGGTCAGGCCCGCGGTGATCTCCGTCCGCGTCAGCGTCGACGAAGGTGACGAGACCGACATGCTGGGGCCGAACGGGGAGCCGTCCATGCAGGGAACGCCGTTCGAGAAGTTCTTCCGCCAATACGGATTCGCCGACGGCCCGCAAGGCAAGATGCGTCGCCACCAGATGATTACGGGAGTTGGCTCGGGATTCTTCATTTCGGCCGACGGCTACGCGGTGACCAACAACCACGTCGTGGACCACGCCAAGTCGGTGGAGGTCACCACCGACGACGGCAAGTCCTATACCGCCAAGGTCATCGGGACGGACCCGAAGACCGACGTCGCGCTGATCAAGGTCGAAGGCAAGTCGGACTTCACCTATGTCAACCTGGACAGCAAAACGCCGCGCGTCGGTGACTGGGTCGTGGCGGTCGGCAATCCCTACGGCCTCGGGGGGACCGTCACGGCGGGCATCGTCTCGGCGGAAGGCCGCGAGCTCAGCTCAAGCCCCTATGACAACTACATCCAGATCGACGCGCCGATCAACAAGGGCAATTCGGGCGGTCCCACCTTCGATACCAACGGCAATGTCATCGGCGTCAACACCGCGATCTATTCGCCCACAGGCGGCTCGGTCGGCATCGGCTTCGATATACCTGCGCCGACGGTCAAGATGATCGTTGCCCAGCTCAAGGACAAGGGCGTGGTCACCCGGGGCTGGCTCGGCGTGCAGGTCCAGCCGGTGACGGCAGGTATCGCAGAAGGCCTCGGCATGAAGAACGCCGCCGGCGCGCTGGTCGACGAAGCAAAGCCGGATACGCCGGCGGCGAAAGCCGGGATTGAACCTGGCGACGTCGTTACGGCCGTCAACGGTGAAGCCATCAAGGACTCGCGCGCCCTGGCGGGCCGGATCTCGGCGATGGCCCCCGGAAGCTCGGCAAAGCTCGACATCCTGCGCAAGGGTGAGTCCCGGACCATCGCTGTGACGCTTGCGACAATGCCGAACCAGCAGGAGAAGCAGGCCAGTTCCGACGATCACGGCAGCGGCTCGGCTCGCGGCGTGCCACATCTCGGTCTGTCAGTCGCGCCCGCAGAGGACGTGGCGGGCGCCGGAAACAAGGGTGTCGTGGTCACCACCGTGGATCCCGACGGCCCGGCGGCGGAGCACGGTGTGCAGTCCGGCGATGTGATTCTCGATGTCGGCGGCAGGACCGTCGGCACCGTCGCCGAACTGCGCGACGCATTGTCGGAGGCAAGGTCCGCCGGCAAGCGCGACGTGCTGATGCGGGTCAAGTCCGCCGCCAATACCCATTTTGTTGCGGTCCCGATCGGCTGAAGCGCGGATACGGAGCCTGCTGCCGGTGCTCTCCCCATCGCCGGCGGCAGGCCACGCGTTGTGTGCGGGATGAACGACGGACATGCGGCGAGCCCCCTGTCGATCCGACGTCTCGGCGAGGGGCGACTCCGCAGAATCGTTGCGGCGGCCGGCGCGTCCAGTGGCCACATCTGGCGCATCCGGTACTGAAACGGCAACCGGATGTCGCGAAGTGCGTTTCACGTCAGGGGGAAACCAACGGTGGGGAGCCAGCACCATGGGCATGGTCAACAAGGAAACACCAACCGAGCGCCCTCCGGCCCGCGCGAAGACGGATCGACTGCATCCGCACGTTACCGGATCCTGGCCGGACTTGCGGCCTGGCTGGACGTCTCGGTCTGTAGGGCGCAGTCGGAGGACAGCGAGATGATGTCGCGGGTGCCGTCGACTGGCTGCAAGTCGGTGGCGAGATGGAGCCGTTTCGCGATCGAGGGACAGCAGCCGGGATACTGGCCGGCAGGATCAAGATCCAGCGCGGGCCTTGGATCTGACGGTCGCTCGGACAAGCGCGCAGAGAGACTGACGCCAAAGCTAACGAGCCGGCACCGGGTCCGCGACGGGCGATGCCTGCTCGTGATCACCGGCGGGGCCGGTCGGGCCGCGGCGTGCCGGCCCGTCCGGTTCTTCGGGCGCCGGCCGGGGCCATATTCCGAAAGTCCGGACGCGGCGCCGCGAGGGCCCTGGCCCGGCGGCAGCGATGGTTCACAAATCGCAGCAAACCGAAGGACATGCAGACGCCTCACGCCGCACCGTTCGGCTGGCACGATTGCTGCTTACTGAGCCGCCAAACGAGCGCCAGCTCCAGAACAACAGATGCGAGGGGACGTCCGGATGCCAGCCCACAGCTCATTCCTGACCTGAGACCCGGCGACAGGCGATCTCGCCTGTGCGAGCTTCTCGGGTCCGCCCCAGCGCTGCCCGCGTCCGGACGCGAGACGTTGTCCCGGCACGCAACGGCGCCGGCGCGGACGCGGGCCATAGGCGGACCAGAGAGATAGACCGAGTGAGATCAGGGAGAGAAGATACGATGTCTGCAACCACCACGGCGGCAGCGGCGCCGCAGAAGCCGTTCTACCGCATCCTCTATGTGCAGGTCCTGTTCGCGATCGTGCTCGGTGTCATCGTCGGCTGGCTCTGGCCCGAGCTCGGCAAGAACGAATGGATCAAGGCGCTGGGCGACGGCTTCGTCAAGCTGATCAAGATGGTGATCGCGCCGGTCATCTTCTGCACCGTGGTGTCGGGCATCGCACACGTCTCCGAGGTCAAGAAGGTCGGCCGCGTCGCCGTCAAGGCGCTGATCTATTTCGAGATCGTCTCGACCTTCGCGCTCGCGCTCGGGCTCATCGTCGGCAATTTCATTCAGCCGGGAGCAGGGTTCCAGGGCCAGAGCAGCAATGCCGCCGCCGTTGCCAACTACGCCAAGCAGGCGAGCGAGATGAAGTCGGTCGACTTCGTGCTCCACATCATCCCGGACACGGTGGTCGGCGCGTTCGCGCAAGGCGAGATCCTGCAGGTGCTGCTGTTCTCGATCCTGTTCGGCATTTCGCTGATGGCGCTCGGCGAGCGCGGCCACACGATGCGCGCCTTCGTCGACGACGCCGCGCACGCGATCTTCGGCGTCATCGCTCTCGTGGTGAAGGCCGCTCCGATCGGCGCCTTCGGCGCCATGGCCTTCACCATCGGCCGCTATGGGCCGCAGGCGCTCGGCAACCTCGCCGGCCTGATCGCGACCTTCTATCTCACGGCGATCGCTTTCGTCGTGATCGTGCTCGGCATCATCGCCCGCATCGCCGGGTTCTCGATCTTCAAGTTCCTCAAATACATCAAGGACGAGCTGCTGATCGTGCTCGGCACCTCGTCGTCCGAGAGCGCGCTGCCGCAGATGATGGAGAAGCTGGAGCGGCTCGGCTGCTCCAA
This sequence comes from Bradyrhizobium sp. SZCCHNRI1009, assembly GCF_032487575.1. Classification (NCBI taxonomy): domain Bacteria; kingdom Pseudomonadati; phylum Pseudomonadota; class Alphaproteobacteria; order Hyphomicrobiales; family Nitrobacteraceae; genus Bradyrhizobium; species Bradyrhizobium sp. SZCCHNRI1009. The sequence continues at coordinate 706,220 of NZ_JAUEUL010000002.1, forward strand.
GCCGGTCGTCGGCCTGGTGGTTCCGACCGGCTACTCGTTCAATCTCGACGGCACCAACATCTACATGACGCTGGCGACGCTGTTCATTGCGCAGGCGATGAACGTCCACCTCTCCTTCGGCGAGCAGATCACGATCCTGCTGGTTGCGATGCTGACCTCGAAGGGCGCCTCGGGCATCACCGGCGCAGGCTTCATCACCCTGGCCGGAACGCTGGCGGCCGTGCGCCCGGAGCTCGTTCCGGGCATGGCGATCGTCCTCGGCATCGACAAGTTCATGAGCGAATGCCGCGCACTGACCAACCTGTGCGGCAACGGCGTCGCCTGCGTGATCGTGGCGTGGTGGGAAGGCGAGCTGGATCGCGACAAGCTGCGCATCGCGCTCGATCGCGATATCGATCCGGCCGATGTCGAGGTCGCCGTCACGACGGGATAGGCCTGCGGTCGCGGGTGGCGCTGCTGTCGCATTCCAGCGTCAGTGGCGCCGTCGTGCCAAAATGTGGCATGCCCGCTTCGTCATCGTCAGGGCCCGGCGCATCAGTCGGTCAAGCCCAATCGCGATGCCGCCAACATCTCGGATAATCTGCTAGGGTGGCAGCGGGCAGGGGCTCACCGTGGAGGCATCCCGCCTGGTGCCGCAAGGCCGCGCATTCCGACGTGATGACGCAACCGGAGTGACATCGCAGTCCCTCCGTCGCGGCGCGGTCACCCTTGGGGAGGTTGATGATGGCCGTCGCGCAGTCTGGTGTTCCTCGCATCGTGATCGTCGGCGGCGGTGCCGGCGGCCTGGAGCTCGCGACCCGGCTCGGAGACGGATACGGCCGCAAGGGGAAGCTCGACGTCACCCTGGTCGAGCGCAACCGCACCCATGTCTGGAAGCCGAAGCTGCACGAGATCGCCGCGGGCAGCATGGACCTCTCGGCGCATGAGGTTGACTATCTCGCCCAGGCCTATTGGCACGGCTTCCACTACCGCATCGGCGACATGATCGGCCTCGACCGCGACAAGCGCGAGGTGCTGGTGGCGCCCTATCTCGATGCGGAGGGGCGCGAGGTCACGCCGCGGCGGACCATCCCCTATGACGTGCTCGTCATGGCCATCGGCAGCCAGAACAATGATTTCGGCACGCCCGGCGTCGTCGACCACGCGATCAAGCTGGAATCGCAGCACGACGCCCGGCGTTTCCACGAGCGCATGGTCAACGCCTGCATCCGCGCCCACTCGCAGTCGTCGCCGATCGCCCCGCACCAGCTCAAGGTGGCGATCATCGGCGCCGGCGCGACCGGCGTCGAGCTGGCCGCCGAGCTGCATCGAACGACCCGCGAGGTGGTGGCCTATGGTCTCGACCAGGTCGATGCCGAGAAGGACATCCGGATCACGCTGATCGAAGCCGCGGGCCGGGTGTTGCCGGCCTTGCCCGAGCGGGTCTCGCGCGAGACCGAGAAGCTGCTCGCAAAGCTCGGCGTCGAGGTGCTGGTCGGCGCCAAGGTCGCCGAGGTCGGGCCCGACAAAGTGAGCCTCGCCGACGGCCGTGTCATCCCGGCCGAGCTGATCGTCTGGGCCGCGGGCGTCAAGGCGCCCGACTTCCTGAAGGACATCGCGGGGCTGGAGACCAACCGCATCAACCAGCTCGTGGTGAGGCAGACCCTGCAGACCACGCGCGACGAGCGCGTCTTCGCGATCGGCGACTGCTCGGCCTGCTCCTGGGGCGAGCGCGGCAACGTGCCGCCGCGGGCGCAGGCCGCGCATCAGCAGGCCTCGCACCTCTACAAGCAGATCCCGCGCTTCATCAGGGGCGAGCCGCTGGCGGACTACCGCTATCACGATTTCGGCTCGCTGGTGTCGCTCGGCGAGTTCAGCACCGTCGGCTCGATGATGGGCGCGCTGGTCGGCGGCAATCTGGTGTTCGAAGGCCTGTTCGCGCGGATGATGTATCTGTCGCTCTACAAGATGCACGAATACGCGCTGCACGGCTTCGCCAAGGTGACCCTGGACACGCTGGCGCGGCTGATCACCCGCCGCACCGAGCCGCACGTCAAGCTGCACTGACGAGGGTGCCCAGGGCGCCGGCGTGGCCGATTTTGTTGTCGCCTATGGCCCGGCAAGGCCTTAGACTTGCAGAACAATTGCGGATACGGCAGGCGCGGCCCGGTGCATGGGCCTGGGAGCGATGGGCCTGGAAAAGGGAATGACGGACCTTCCATTCCGGATCGGCCTCGAGCGACATCCCGACGTCACTGCGGTGGTCCGCAGGCGCGCGGGCTTGGTCGTTCGCGGAGTGATGGCGGCTGCGCTGGTCGGCACGGCGGCCTGGTTCGGCTATGCCATTGCCTTTTCCCGCGGGCTCGATCAGCGGCACGCCACGGCCCAGCAGCGGCTGGCGGTCGAGGCCGCGCAGCTCGACGGCTACCTCTCGCGCTTCGAATATCTGCCGTCGCTGCTGGAGACCTCGCCCGATGTCTTCCGGCTGCTCGGCACGCCGGACGATCGCGCGCTGCAGCAGAGCGTCAGCCTGCATCTGAAGTCGATCAATCTGCTGGCCGGCGCCGACAACCTCTATGTCCTCACCGTCGCCGGTGATGCGATCGCCGCCGCCGATTTCGACCAGCCGGGCACGCCGGTCGGCAGCAACCTGTCCTACCGGCCTTATATGCGCCAGGCGCTGGCGACCGGCCGCGGCGCGTTCTTCGGCATCGGCATCACCAGCGCGCGCGCCGGCTATTACCTGTCCTATGCCGTCAAGCAACAGGGACGGACGATCGGCGTCGCCGTCGTCAAGGTCAATCTCGATGCCTTCGAGCGCGAATGGCGCAACCGCGGTGCCGACATGCTTCTGGTCGACGCCCGCGGCGTCACCATTCTCGCCTCGCGCGACGAATGGCGCTTCCGCCCGCTGACGCCGCTCTCGGTGGATGCGCTCGAGGAAATCGCGACGTCGAAGCCCTATGGCAGTTCCAGCCTCGCGCCGCTCGGCTGGACCTTCATGGAGAGGACCGATCGCGGCGGTCAGGTCGCGACCGAGCGTGGCGCGGTCTACAGCGTCGACGAGCGTCCGCTCAACGGGCGGCAATGGCAGCTGCTGCTGCTCGACGACGAGGCGCCGATCCGGCGGACGGCCTTGATCATCAGCACGCTCTCGGGTCTCGCCAGCATCGTGGCGCTGCTGGCGTTCGGCCTGCTGGCGCAGCGACGCCGCGAGATCCGGCAGCGGCTGGCGAGCCAGGCCGCGCTGCAGGCCGCCAATGACAGGCTGGAAATGCGGGTGCAGGAGCGCACCGCCGAATTGCGCGCCGCGCAGGACGAACTCGTCCATGCCGGCAAGCTCGCCGTGCTCGGCCAGATGTCGGCGGGCATGGTGCACGAGATCAACCAGCCGCTCGCGGCGCTGCAGACCGCCTCCGACAATGCGGTGCAATTCGTCGATCGCGGCATGATCGGCGAGGCCCGCGGCAATCTCATCCGCATCGGCGAGCTGGTTCGCCGTCTCGCGCGCCTGACCGGCCAGTTGCGCGTGTTCGCCTACAAATCGAACGCGCCGCTTGATGCCGTCGCGGTCGAGCAGGCGCTGTCCGAGACATTCAAGATCCTCGGCGCGCGGGTGAAGGACGGCCATGTCGACGTGACCATCGATCTCGCGCCCGAGCTTCATGTCAGGGCCGAACAGATCCGGCTCGAGCAACTGCTCTGCAACATCATCGCCAACGCGCTCGATGCCGTCGAGGGCGCCGCGCGGAAGTCCATCCACATCCACGCCGTGCGTGAGGAGGGGCAGTGCCGTATCGCCATCGCCAACAGCGGCCCGGTGATCGCCGCCGATGTCCTGCCGCACCTGTTCGAGCCCTTCGTCACGACCAAGCCGGCCGGCAAGGGCCTCGGGCTTGGGCTCGTCATCGCCAACCACATCGCACGGTCATTCGGCGGCGAGCTGCGGGCGCGGAATCTCGAGCCGTCCGGCGCCGAGTTCATCGTGCTGCTGCCGCTCGCCGATTGAAGAGGTCCCCGCATGACTCCTGAGCAACCGGTCGGCGTGATCTATGTCGAGGACGACGAGGATGTCCGCATCGGCGCCGTCCAGGCGCTGCAGCTCGCCGGGCTCCCGGTGACGCCGTTCGCCTCCGCCGAAGCCGCCGGCGCAATCGTCCGCGCCGACATGCCGTTCGTGGTGGTGTCCGACGTGCGGCTGCGCGGCAAGAGCGGCACCGAGTGGCTGTCCGAGCTGCGCCGGCTCGATCCCGACCTGCCGGTCATCCTGGTCACCGGCCACGGCGACATCTCGATGGCCGTGGACGCGATGCGCAACGGCGCCTACGACTTCATCGAGAAGCCGTGTTCGTCGGAGCAGCTCGTCTCCGTCGTGCGCCGCGCGCTCGACAAGCGTCGCCTGACGCTCGAAGTCCGCACCTTGCGCTCGGCGCTCGCCGACCGCCAGGGCATCGAAGCGAGCCTGCTCGGGCGCTCGCCGCAGATCCAGGAGGTACGCCGCCTCGTCGCCAATCTGGCCTCGACCAATGTCGACGTGACGATCTATGGCGAGACCGGCACCGGCAAGGACGTCGTCGCCCGTTGCCTGCACGCTCACAGCGCCCGGCGCGGCGGCAACTATGTCGCGGTGAATTGCGGCGGCCTGCCGGAGTCGCTGGTCGAGAGCGAATTGTTCGGCCACGAGGCCGGCGCCTTCACCGGCGCGACCAAGCAGCGGATCGGCAAGATCGAATACGCCCATGGCGGCACGCTGTTCCTCGACGAAATCGAGAGCATGCCGCTCAGCGTGCAGGTGAAGCTGCTGCGGGCGTTGCAGGACCGCTCGGTCGAGCGCGTCGGCTCCAACAAGCCTGTGGCGGTGGATTGCCGCGTGGTGGCGGCCAGCAAGGCCAATCTGTTCGAGCTCGGCGAGCAGAAGCTGTTCCGCGCCGACCTGTATTATCGTCTCGGCGTCGCCTTCATCGAGCTGCCTCCGTTGCGCGAACGCCGCGAGGACATCCCGATCCTGTTCGAGCACTTCACCCTCGAGGCCGCCAAGCGGTTCGAGCGCGACGCGCCGATCGTGAACGAGCAGACCATGTCGCTGCTGCTCGGCTACTCATGGCCGGGCAATGTGCGTGAGCTGCGCAACGTCGCCGACCGCTTCGTGCTCGGTGTGCTCGACCGCAAGGTCCTCGACCGCTCGGGCGCCGCAGGCTCCGAGCTGTCGCTGCCACGGCAGTTGGAGAACATCGAGCGCTCGATCATCGAGGATGCGTTGCGCCGCAAGCTCGGCGACGTGCCGGCGACCGCCGCGCTGCTGAGCATTCCGAAGCAGACGCTTTACGACAAGATCAAGCGGCTCGCCGTCAAGGTCGACGGCATCCGCGAGGGCGCGCCGGCGCGGCCTCAGTCCTGACCGCGGCTGCATCGCCACCGTCGACGCCGACCACTGCGCTCACCTGAGGCAGGAAGGCCTCGTTCCATGCCGGCGATCAGGAACGAATGCCGCAGCACGCTTGTTGAAACATCATGACAGGCAGAGACACCCGCGACCTGCGCTCCGGCGCCTACGACCCCGTCAGCAAGGACGGTCTGCCGCAGCCGCAACAGGTCAAGGATGAAACGACGCCCCGCCAGCAGGAGCAGTGGGGCGCCGACGTGCGGGCCGAGCCCTTGCCCGGCACCGAGCCGGTGCTTCCCGAAGGGCTCAGGCGCGAGCGGCGTGATCCGCTCAATCGCAACACTGGTCGCCGCGACACCGCCTAGGGCATGATCCGGAAAAGTGGAAGCCGGTTTTCCGAAAAGATCATGCTCAAACAAAAGGATAAGATCATGATGCGATTCCGCGGAATCGCATCATGATCTAGGGCGCGGCGACCCAGCGTCTACTTCGCCGCGATCACCATGATCTCGACGGTGTATTGCGGCGCCGCAAGTCCGGCCTCGACCGTGGCGCGAGCCGGGGTGTTGCCGGCCGAGACCCAGCCATCCCACACGGCGTTCATTTCGCCGAACGTCTTGATGTCGGTGAGGTAGATCGTAGCCGACAACAGCTTCGACTTGTCGGTGCCGGCCTTGGCGAGGTGGCCGTCGATGATCGAGAGAATCTCCTCGGTCTGCTTGGTCACGCTTTCACCGGCCGTCTTTTGCGCGACGACTCCGGCGAGATAGACGGTATTGCCGTGAACGACGACCTGGCTCATGCGCGGGCCAATTTCGAAACGCTGGATCGACATCGAAGAACTCCTCAAAAGGTCAATTCGGGGCCTCTCCCTAGCGCGTGCGGCGCGGCAACGCCAGTCGGCTGAGGCAGGGCAGGGGTGGCAATCGAGCCTCTTTCCCGCCCCCTTTTACAACGTCGTGGCTGGCAATGTGCCCTCCATCGTCCTTCGAGACGCCCGCCTTTGCGGGCTCCTCAGGACGAGGCCGGAATTCGCGGCGCGGTCCATCAGCACGATGCATCTCCTCATGGTGAGGAGCGCCGCTAGCGGCGCGTCTCGAACCATGAGGCCTCGACACGACCTTGCGTTGCCGGCATATCCGCAGCACACGGCCAGCGACGTTTCCGCATGACGCCGCTTCACCGCGCTGCAAAGCGGGGTTGCCCATGGGGCAGGCAAGCATGGGGCGTTTTCCGCGCTTGCACGGATATTTGAGACATGAAACATTCTCCGCGAGGTTCCTTTTTTGATGAGGCGGAGGGGCGTGATGCGGAAACGGTTGATGCTGGCGGCACTCGCGGCGATGACTTTGGTGACGAGCGCGGGGCCGACATTCGCACAGCAGACGATCCGCGTCGGCTGGACCATCCCGGCGGAAGAATCCAAATACTGGATGATGAAGCGGCCCGCCGAATTTCCGGATATCGGCAAGACCTACAACATCGAGTGGACCCAGTTCCAAGGAACGGCACCGATGACGCAGGCGCTCGCCGCCGGCGCGCTCGACTGCGCGACGCAGGCGCCGCTGTCACTCGCCAACGGCGTGGTCGGCGGCGGCCTCAAGGCCTACATCGTCGCGCAGCACGTCTATGAGAAGCCGGGCGGCTTCTCGGTCTACTGGGCGGTCAAGGACGATTCGCCGATCAAGACCATCGCCGATCTCAAGGGCAAGACGGTCGGCATCTCCGTGATCGGTGGCGGCACGCAGGGGCCGTTCAACATGCTCTTGAAGAAGGCCGGGCTCGATCCCGCCAAGGACATCAAGCTGGTCGAGGTCGGTTTCGCGGTGTCGGAGGATGCGCTGCGCCAGGGCCGTGTCGACGCCGTCAACATGAATCAGCCCTTTGCAGCGCGCGCCGAGGCCAAGGGCGGCACCCGTAAGCTGTTCTCGCTGTCCGAGGCGATGCCGAACATCGTCCACATCCTCGAGGCCTGCCGCGCCGATTTCGTCGACAAGAACCCTGAGCTGGTGAAGGCCTATGTCCGCGACATCACCGCCGGCATGAAGAAGGCGCTCGCCAACCGCGACGAGACCTTGAAGGTGGTGTCGGAGGTCATGAAGGCGCCGGTCGCCGTGATCGATACCTATCTGCTGAAAGACAATGATTTCGGCCGCGACCCGGTCGCCGCGCCGAACTTCCCGGCGATCCAGAAGATGCTCGACATCTACGCCGAGACCGGCATGCTGCCGAAGCTCGACGTCGCCCAGTTCAAGCATCCGACGATCGTCGCGCCGATCCAGTAGGCGGCTGGCGCGGAGCTCGTGTCGATGAGGAAGCTGCGCTCGCGCGTGACGGTGGAGGGGCTCGACCGCGCCCCGCACCGCGCCTTCATGCGCGCGATGGGGCTGGATGACGCCGACATCGCCAAGCCGATGATCGGTGTCGTCAGCCAGAAGGGCGAGCAGACGCCCTGCAACATGACGCACGACTTCCAGGTCGACGCGGCGAAGACGGGCATCTCGGAGGCCGGCGGCACGCCGCGCGAGTTCGCCACCGTCTCGGTCTCCGACGGCATCAGCATGAACCACGAGGGAATGAAGTTCTCTCTGTTCTCGCGCGAGCTGATCGCCGATTCGATCGAGGCCGTGGTCCACGGCCTCGCCTATGATGCGCTGATCGGCTTCGGCGGCTGCGACAAGACCTTGCCCGGCGTGATGATGGGCATGGTCCGCTGCAACGTGCCCTCGATCTTCATCTATGGCGGCAGCGCGCTGCCCGGCAAGTACCAGGGCAGGACGCTGACGGTGCTCGATTCGTATGAAGCGGTCGGCAGCTACATGACCGGCGAGATCGATGCACAGACGCTCGAAGGCATCGAGCGGTCCTGCCTGCCGACGATCGGCGCCTGCGCCGGGCAATTTACCGCCAACACCATGGGCATGCTGTCGGAGGCAATGGGCCTGTCGATGCCCAACGTCTCGATGATCCCCGGCGTCTATGCCGAGCGCGCCCACGTGGCGCGGCAGGCCGGACGCCTGATCATGCAGATGCTCGCGCGTGGCGGCCCGCTGCCGCGCGACCTCGTGACCCGGAAGGCGCTGGAGAACGGCGCGGCGATCGTCGCGGCGACCGGCGGCTCCACCAACGCGGCGCTGCATCTGCCGGCGATCGCCAACGAGGCCGGCATCCGCTTCACGCTCGACGATGTCGGCGAGGTGTTCGCGCGCACGCCGCTGATCGGCAATCTCAGGCCGGGCGGCAAGTACACCGCCAAGGACGTCTACGACATCGGCGGCGCCGCCGTGGTGATCCGCGCGCTGATCGAGAGCGGCCACATCGACGGCTCCTGCCTCACGGTGACGGGCCGCACGCTGGCCGAGGAATACGGCGCGGCCAACGTGCCGGACGGCGAGATCGTGTTCAGTCCAGCCAAGCCGATCATGGCCGACGGTGGCGTCGCCGTGCTCAAGGGCAACCTCGCGCCCGATGGCGCCGTCATCAAGGTTGCCGGCCTCAAGAACCTGGTGTTCGAGGGCCGTGCACGGGTGTTCGAAGACGAAGAGACCTGCGTCGCGGCCGTGCGCGCGCGCAACTATCAAGCCGGCGAGGTGCTGATCATCCGCAACGAAGGACCGGTCGGCGGTCCCGGCATGCGCGAGATGCTCGGTGTCACCGCGCTGATCTATGGTCAGGGCATGGGCGAGAAGGTCGCGCTGATCACCGATGGCCGCTTCTCCGGAGCCACCCGTGGCCTGTGCATCGGCTACGTCTCCCCGGAAGCCTTCGTCGGCGGTCCGCTGGCGCTGGTGCAGGATGGCGATCCGATCCGCATCGATGCGAAGGCGCGCACGCTCGACGTGCTGCTCGATGAGCGCGAGCTCGCCGCGCGTCGCAGCGCGTGGTCGCAGCGCCCGCCGCGGCACAGGGCAGGAGCACTGGCGAAATACGCGAAACTCGTTGGGCAGGCACCGCTCGGCGCCGTGACTCACGAGGGGCCGGCCGAATGGCCCTGGTTCGATCAGGACCGGGAATGATCCGCGCGTGGCGACGATTGGCAGGTTTCTTGCTAATCTGCGGCAGTCCGTCTTGCCTGATTTCACGGAGCGTTTGAGCGTGCTGCATCGGAAAGAAAAGCCGACATGGGCGTGACCCCGATCCGACCCGGCCAGCTTGCGGGCACGCCGCTCGGCCGCCGCGCGGCCACGCCGATCATCGAGATCGATCACGTGTCGCAGGTGTTCAAGACCTCGTCGCGCCGCGACCACACCGCGCTGTCGGACATTTCGCTGACGGTGGGCGAGGGCGCCTTCGTCTCGATCCTCGGGCCCTCCGGCTGCGGCAAGTCGACCTTGCTCTACATCGTCGGCGGCTTCGTCAGCCCGACCAGCGGCACCGCGAAGATGAAGGGCAAGCCGATCACCGGTCCCGGCCCCGATCGCGGCCCGGTGTTCCAGGAGTTCGCGCTGTTCCCCTGGAAGAGCGTGCTCGGCAACGTCATGTATGGTCCGCTGCAGCAGGGCAAGAAGCCGGCGAAGGCCGAGGCGCTCGCGCGGACGTTGCTCGCCATGGTCGGCCTCACCGGCTTCGAAAAATTCTATCCCAAGGAGCTCTCCGGCGGCATGAAGCAGCGCGTCGCGCTGGCGCGCACGCTGGCCTACGGGCCGGAGGTGCTGCTGATGGACGAGCCGTTCGGCGCACTCGACGCGCACACGCGCACGCGGCTGCAGAACGACCTGCTCGACATCTGGGAGCGCGACCGCAAGACGGTGCTGTTCGTGACCCACTCGGTCGAGGAAGCCGTGTTCCTGTCCGACAAGGTCGTGATGATGTCGCGCTCGCCCGGCCGCATCCGCGAGGTGATCGACATCGATCTGCCCCGGCCGCGCCGCCGCGAGGAGCTGCTGCTGGACCCGCGCTATCAGAAATACATCGTCGACATCGAGCGCATGTTCGACGATTCCGGTGACAACGAGCTGCCGTCATGAATGGACTGTCGAAGCCGCTCGCGCCGGTGCTGGCTTGCTGCGGTCTGCTCCTGGCCTGGCAGCTCGCCTCGCTCGGGCTGAAGAACGACAGCTTCCCGACCGCGCTGGAATCGCTGCGCGCGATTCCGCCGATCCTCACCGACAAGGAATCCCTGATCAACATCCTGGCCTCGCTGCGGCGGATGGCGATCGGCTTCGCGCTGGCGCTCGCCTTCTCGATTCCGCTCGGGTTGCTGATGGGGCGCAGCCGGTCGACCGCCGCCTTCTTCAATCCGCTGCTGATGCTGATCTACCCGGTGCCGAAGGCGGCGCTGATGCCGATCATCATGCTGTGGCTCGGCGTCGGCGACATTTCCAAGACGCTGGTGATCTTCCTCGGCGTCAGCCTTCCGGTGATCTACCACAGCTTCGAGGGCGCCAAGGCGGTCGAGGAGAAGATGCTGTGGTCGGGAGCGGCGATGGGTCTGTCGCCGGCCGAGCGTCTGCTGCGCATCGTCCTGCCTGCGGCCTTGCCGGAGATCCTTACCGGCTGCCGCACGGGCCTGGTGCTGGCGCTGATCACGATGGTCACCAGCGAGATGATCGCGCGGCAGTCCGGCGCCGGCAACATCCTGTTCAACGCGCTCGACATGGGCCAGTACGACACGGTGTTCGCGATGATCATCATCATCGGCGCCATGGGCATCTGCCTCGATGCGGCGTTCGAGGTCGTCAGGCGCTGGCTGGTTCGCTGGTCCGAGCCGCAGTTCGACATGCCCTTGAGCTTCTCATGACGCGCACCTCCAACCACATCCTGCTGGGCGCCGCGCCGATCGTGCTGGTCCTGCTGCTGTGGCAGGGGCTGGTGTCGTTCGGCTACGCGCCGCCGACCCTGCTGCCGCCGCCGGGGCAGGTGTTCCTGCGCATGGGTCAGCAGCTCTCGAGCGTCACCTTCCAGCAGGACATCGTGGCGACGCTGTTCCGGCTGTTCGCGGGCTTTGCGATCGCCGTGGTGCTCGGTGTTTCCCTGGGAATTGCCGCTGCGGTGAGCCCGCCCGTCAATGCCGCCGTCAAGCCCATCGTGCGCGTGCTGGCGCCGCTGCCGAAGGTCGCGCTCTATCCGGCCTTCCTGCTGCTGCTCGGCTTCGGCCACGAATCCAAGATCATGCTGGTGGCGGCGGATGCGCTGTTTCCGATTCTGCTGTCGACCTATTACGGCGCCACCACCGTCGAGCAGAAGCTGATCTGGTCGGCACTCGCCGCCGGGACGCCGCCGCGCGACGTGCTGTGGAAGGTGGTGCTGCCGGCCGCGATGCCGTCGATCCTAACCGGCTGCCGCATCGGCCTCGTGATCTCCTGCATCGTCGTGTTCCTCGCCGAGATGATCACCTCGACCGACGGGCTCGGCCATGTGCTGGTGACCGCCGCGCGCACCTTCCAGGCGGTCGACATGTTCGTGCCGCTGATCACGATCTCGCTCCTGGGCCTCATTCTCAACGCCCTGCTGCAGGGCCTGCGCGCTTACCTGCTGCGCGGCTTCCCCTCGGTCTGATACAAACAACGACAACAATCGGGAGAACGACCATGCTGGCGGATCGCATCGAGGCGAAATGGATCGACGCATTCTGCGAGATCTTCGAGCGCTGTGCCGTGAAGGCCGGCGATACCGCCGCCATCCTCTCGGAGACGCAGTCGCGCCCGCTCAACGTGCACATCGCCGAGCTGGCGCTGCTGCGCATGGGCGCGCGTCCGTTCCACGTCGTGGTGCCGACCCCGCGCAACCCCCACCCGGTGCCGGTGCGCTCGACCGGCGCGTCGGAGGCGATCGGCAAGCTCGGCCCCGTTGTGACGGCCTTGCAGCAAGCGGGCTTCGTCGTCGACTGCACCATCGAGGGCCTGATGCACGCGGTGGAGACGCCGGAGATCCTCAAAGCCGGCGCGCGCATTCTCGTCATCTCCAATGAGCATCCGGAAGCGCTCGAGCGCATGCGGCCTGACTCGGCGCTGGAGAAGCGCGTGCGGGCCGCCGCCAAGATGCTGCGCGGCACGAAACGCATGCGCGTGACGTCGAAGGCCGGCACCGATCTCGACGTCGTCATGGAGGGCGCCTCGACCGTCGGCGTTTGGGGCTGGACCGACCGTCCCGGCACGCTGGCGCATTGGCCGGGCGGCATCGTCGTCAGCTTTCCCAAGAGCAAATCGGTCAACGGCACCATCGTCATGGCGCCGGGCGACATCAACCTCACCTTCAAGCGCTATCTCTCATCGCCTGTCACGATGACGCTGCGCGACGACTACATCACCGACCTGGCAGGCGAGGGCGCCGACGCCGCGATGATGCGTGCCTATCTCGCCTCCTGGGGCGACCGCGAGGCCTATGCGGTGTCGCATGTCGGCTGGGGCATGAACCCCGGCGCGCGCTACGAGGCGCTGACCATGTACGACCAGCGCGACACCAACGGCACCGAACTGCGCGCCGTCCCCGGCAACTTCCTGTTCTCCACCGGCGCCAACGAATTCGCCGGCCGCTACACGGCGGGCCATTTCGACCTGCCGATGATGGGCACCACGATCGAGCTGGACGGCGTCGCCGTGATCAAGGAGGGCGTGCTGCAGGACGTGTTCGGATAAACTCCTTGGTCGTATTCGAGCAATCGCCCCGACAACGGGGCGCTCCCCTCCCCGCAAGGGGGAGGGGAGCGCACCTTGGTCGCGGCGGCAGGTCGCCCAACACGACGAGGCGTATCGATGACGATCCCGAACCTGAGCGAATTCAGAAAAAAATAAATCACTTGCTATTTTTCGGAAATCATGGTTTTCTCTCTGCATCCCGCCTCACTGCGGAGGGGCGTTGCGCGCGATCGTCACGACACGCGAGGTGGGGATGCGATGGCCGCGAGAGATCGCAGCGTCTTCTTACGAGGGCGCGGACGAACGATCGCTTGCGGACGTGAAGTCGCAGCGTCCTGATACCCCGACGCTGGTATCAAGTCGCGTCGGCCTCAGTGCCGCGCGGTGATGGTGGCCAACAAGCCCGGCGCACCAGGGAGACTGCGTATAAGCGTTAGACCCATCGCGCAGGGAATGCCGGCGTGTTCGGCTTTGCCTGTGGTACCTGCCGCCTGCATTTTTTTCGCAGGCGGGCCATGGGTGAGGCCTTCACCCGGCA